>CAJUQG010000039.1 GCA_910588025.1 uncultured Bacilli bacterium | reverse complement strand
TAAATAAATTTTATCATTCTTTTTATTTAGTGTGAACTTTAAAGGTATTATAATCGTTCTTACCTTTCCTTTTTTAATGCCTCAATTTCTTCTTTTTGAAACCCTTTTAAATAAAGACGATGATTTATTTGAAATTCTAATTCTTTACCACTGTATTTACGACTTAATTTACGGTATAATTTTTCTTGTTCTTTCTTTATAATCGTATCGTCTTGAGTCCAATTAATTTTGGATATTGTTTCATGGACCCATTCTAGAGGATAACCTAATTGTTTTAAATATTGTACACATTTATACTGCCATTTTTCCAAACCATCTGTGTGATGAGAATTGGCTTTTTTTTGAAAAACTTTTGTTAATTTCTCTAACCATACCTCTTTTTCTATTTCTGAGAAAATTTCTTCTATTAAATCTTTTTTGAAATCATGTTCTAGTAATTTCTTTTGAATTTTTAACGGACCATCATTTGTAAAACGAAAACTATCATTTAAAAAACTTCGGATATAATCGCTTTCTTTTAGGTATCCTTCTTGTTCTAATCTAACAATTGTATTTTCAATTGATTCTTTCGTAAATTTTTTTAATTTTAAAGTATTTCTTATTTCTTTTTTAGTGCGTAACTTAATCGTAATATAATGTAATGCTACATAGTAAGGTGTTAAGGTTTCGTTTTCCTGTTTTATTGTTTGAAATTCTTGCTCAGTCAATTCTTTTTGGGGGAGTATTCTATATTTTACAATCATATCTTCATAAAGCGGATATTTTTGACCATCCTGTAAAGTTATTTCATAAGTATTGTTTTTCCCTTTTTTTAAGTTTTTAATTATCATGTAAATTCCTTTCTTATCCAGAAAAAAAGATTTAGTTTTTCTCTTGATATTCTTTACAAGCATTATCTAAATCTTTTAATAAATTGTCAATATCTTCTTCTTTGTTTGTTCGAACACCACTCGCAAATTTATGGCCTCCCCCATTATATTTTGAAGCAACTTCATTAATAATAGGTCCACGACTACGAATATTTATTTTATAAACTTGATTTTTTTCATCATAAGTTATGAAAGTCCAAACTAAAACTTCTTTTATGTAATTGAAATCATTAATCATATTAGATGGAGTCGCTGTATCAACGCCATATTCTTTCAAAACATCACTCGTAATTTTTAAAAATACTAGTCCATTTTCGGTTTTTGTTAAATGTTCTGCTAAGTAACCATGAAATTTCACTTCATTGATTGGTCTTTCGTATAACTTTTCATAGAGATTAAAAAAGTTGATACCGCTTCTTTCAATTAAAGATGTAACCGTTTTAAAGGTATTTAGAGTTGTGTAAGGTAAGAGAAAACGATCACTATCTGATACAATACCTAAAAATAAATTAGATGCTACACTCTCGTTTAATTTTAGATTGGTATTTAAAATTAAGTCAGCAATTAACTGACAAGTGCTACAAGCTGTATCATCTACGATTTCTAATAAGCCAAATGTTTCTTCAAAGGGATGATGATCAATTTTAATGATTTCTTTTGGTTTTAAGTCTTCAATTCCATCTACACGGCAAAAGTTTGGAACGTCTAACGTGATTAGTAAAGCATTCTTTTGAACTTTATTATCGATCTTATCTAATTGACCATATTTTTTAAATTTAGAAACGCCAACTCCGACTGCATAGACTTTCTTGGAAGGATAAGTGAAACGAATAGAATCACGAAGAGCTATTTGACTACAGATGGCATCTGGATCTGGTCCCATGTGTCTTGCTATGATGATGGTGTCATATTGTTTTATCTTTTTGGCAACTTTTTTTAATAACTCTTTCGTCAAAACTCATTCTTCTTTCTATTTATTTTGTAAGTGAAATGTATCTCTAGCAATCATAATTTCTTCATCGGTTGGAATTACATAGATAGGAATACTTGAATCGTCTGTGGTAATTTTTCCTTCATGAATATCATGATAACTCGCAATTTGCTCATTGAATGGGGCATTTAAGTGAATTCCTAAAAATTCTAATTGCTCAACGATTTTACTACGTTCATAAGCGCCATTTTCTCCAACTCCAGCTGTAAAGATAATTGCGTCACATCCTTTTAATTCAAAATAGTATTTGGCAATATAATCTACAATGCGACGAACATACATGTTTAAAGCAAGAATAGATTTTTCTTCTCCTAATTTTACATTGTCATAGATATCACGCATATCACTATATTGTTCACTAATGGCTAAAACACCACTTTCTTTGTTGATAATATTATCCATTTCTTCAGGAGTGATATTTGCTTGTTTCATCATATAAGGAATGATAGAGGCATCGATATCACCACAACGAGTTCCCATAATTAATCCAGCATTTGGAGTAAATCCCATGGAAGTATTGATACATTTTCCATTTTTGATGGCACTAATACTTGCTCCAGAACCGATATGACAGATAATTAATTTGGTATCTTTCTTTCCTAATACACCTTCCATACGTTCAGTAATGTATTTGTGACTGGTTCCATGCGCTCCATATTTTCTTACTTTGTAATCACGGTACCAATTCATAGGTAAGGCATAAAGATAGGTTTCACGTTCCATTGTTTGATGAAAAGATGTATCAAAAACTACTACTTGGGTCGCATTTGGTACAACTTCCATTGCCGCACGAATTCCTACTACTGCTGGAGGATTATGAAGTGGAGCTAGAGCACTTAATTCCGCAATTTTTTCAATGACACTCTCATCTACAATCGCACTTTCTTGGAAGTATTCTCCACCATGAACGACACGATGGCCAATTCCTTTTATTTCACTTAAATCATTTACAATATGATTCTCTATTAATTCTTGAATTAAAATTTGAAAAGCTTCTGAGTGGTTTTTCATTTCCACTTCTACTTGTTTTTTTTCACCATTTACTTTTAATGTATAAAAGCTTTTACCGATTCCTATTCTTTGAAAGTATCCAGAGATTAATTTTTTTTCTTCTGGCATCTCGAATGCAGAAAACTTAAGCGAAGAACTTCCTGCATTTACAGATAATATTTTCATTCTTTCACCTCGTATTAATATTATACAAAAAAAAAGAATATTTTACTATCCTTTTTCCCTTTTCAAGTGTCTTTGAAGACAGTTTGGACCAGATTTTTTGGAACAATCATCAATTGCTTTGATGCGTCGACGATTGGTTTCTAAATTATATCCATAATCATTAAAATATTCCATAGTCCGTCTTTCTAAATCATTTGTTGGTGTTCCATCATAACTTTTATAAAAGTAATCAACATTTCTGCGCATATTATCACCTACTCTTAGTATGTATAAAAAGAGAATATTTATTCATATTAAAAATGGGTGATAATATGGAAAAAGAAGAATACTATAACCAACGAATTGGTTGTACTGTTAAAGATTGTAAGTACCATGATGGAAATGAAAATCATTGTACTTTAGGAAAAATTTTAATTAGTGGTCAAAATAAGAAGTGTAATACTTTCTGTGACAGTTATGAAGCAAAAAATTAGAACTTTAAATTAAAAAGTTCTTTTTTTATTATTTAACACTTAGAACAATTCTATACGATGGATCATCCCACTTTATACCACTTACTGCATAAAACAAGAAAATACTAGAATTTTTTCCAAAATTTATATTACCCCCTCGATGAAACCAGGGACTATAATTCCATACAAAATTTGCTTTCCCATCATACCAAGAACTAACATCATTAAAAAATGGACCTAATTCTGCTGTTGCATCTCCAAGTATCCTATTTTTATAATTTTTATCACTTTCAAAATAATTATAAGTATCATAATATTTATTATCTAACGGATAATCAATACCTGTTGTTAAACTTAACAAGCCTGAAGTATCACTATCGCAAGAAGGACAACTAAATGTTCCATTAAAACCTGAATTATTTTTATTATTTCTTCCACTTATTGGTTTGCCATTTTGGTCAACCATAACACCCATGACATATTCCCAAGATCCACCACTCATGTCATAAATTCCACTTATATTTCCGGTGGTACTTCCTAAATATCCTACACTAGTATTCCAAGATTTTGTTATATCTTCTGTATTTCCATACTGATTACATTCTTCATTCTTACCAGTGTATCCACAAGTCGGTTCTACAACTGCTGAATATCCCGTTTTATAATCACTATTATTATTTATACGAACATTATTTGTGCTTCCATATTTACTATGAGATAAATAAGAAACTGCTCCCCATTCGGTATTCTTCATCATATGACTATCGAAATCTCTTTTATAGTCGTAACTTGTGTAAAAGGCATTAGATGGTTGAATATTTCTCCAACTGTTTACATTCGGCTTAATTTGAACTTTCTCTGACTCTATTGTATTAGATTCAGCAGATGTTTTATCATAGCTTCCTTTGTATCCGGTCTCAAACTTTCCAACCCATAATCCAGTGGCATTCATACTTATAAACGCTGGATGTGTCATATAATCTCCTACTTCACAGTTTCCACTTTCTCCACTTAACATCGGTGTCGTACATTCGCCATTAATACTATCTCTAGTATCATAATCTCCAAAAATGATTGGGATTTCATGTGGTTTACTATT
>CAJUQG010000038.1 GCA_910588025.1 uncultured Bacilli bacterium | reverse complement strand
TATATTTTTTCTAAAAAGAAAAGACTATTGAACTTATTTGTCAACAGTCTGAAGATAACCTTTCAAAGGTTATCTTAAGCATATTTTAATTTCTTAAAAAAGCACTTATTTTCCAATTGTTATCAACTTTCTGTAACTCAAAAGGTACATGAAAACTCTCTTGATTCTCAGTATTAGACATTTGTAATAACACACTTGCATTAATCATTTCCTCGTTTGCAGAAATTAAACGTACTTCCGAAGATAAAACATCAATTTCTGTAATTACACTATTCAAATAAATATCTTCAAAAATATCTTTCTCAGCAATATAAAATTGTTCCTTAATCATTGTCATTTTCTCAAAGAAAGAATAATAAATAGAATCTGTTACCAAATTATTTAGACGTTTTATAAAATCTTGATCAAATACAACATAAACATCATTATCCGAAACAGTATACGCTTTTGGATCAATCTCATGAGGTTCATAAACTTTACTGTCATAAAAAAGTTGATACAACGCTTTCTTTTTTGCTTCAACCAAATTCCAGATTTCTTCTACACTCATAGAAGAATCATTTGAAAATTCTAACTCATCTTGGTCTGGCAATACAATTGGCTCCTTTGATATATCTGGAGCTTTTTCTATTTCTTGAAAAAAATGAATTCCAACAATAAACACCAAAACAAGAAAAAACGATGTTACCATGATTAGCAAAACATTTTTATTATCATAAATCCACTTCTTCATATTACTTCTCCTTATCTAAAATTAATTTTATTTTATATTTTAAACGTTGAATTGTATTATCAATTTGTTTTGGTTTTTTATTTAAAATCAAAGCGATTTCTTGATAATTCAAACCATGAAGCATTAATTGATAAACTTCATATTCATTTGACGATAATTTATTTTTAATACACTCGATTAATTCTTCATAATCCTCAGCTTTTGAAATTCCAAATAAAGGATCACTCTTTTCATCCCGAATCATTTCGCGAAGAGGA
This sequence comes from uncultured Bacilli bacterium, assembly GCA_910588025.1. Classification (GTDB taxonomy): domain Bacteria; phylum Bacillota_I; class Bacilli_A; order RF39; family UBA660; genus MGBC162267. The sequence goes on along the minus strand of CAJUQG010000038.1, from coordinate 3,734 downwards.
ATTTGTTGTTCTCCATATTCATGATCCAAGGATAAAGAATCACGCAAGATTTTATTCTTAAATCTTCCTGCTTTTAACACAGCATTTTGAAGTCTTCTCTCAACACAAACAGATATAAATGTTGATAACAATACTTTTTTTGATTCATCATAATTATTTAAAGCGTCCGCAAATCCTACTAAACCTTCTTGATATAAATCATTATATTCCACCCCTAATTTTTTTGCAGTATAAACATATTTCTTAATAATAACATCTATAATGTATTTATATTTTGTATAAATAATTTCCTTAGCTTCTTCACTAGATTCACAAACCATGCTATATAATTCACTATCAGAATATTCTTGATAATCCATACTACCCCTCCATCATATGAAAAATTAAAATACCTGCTGCAACACTTGCATTTAAACTATTAATACTTCCCTTCATCGGAATGGAAATAACCGCATCACTTGCTTTTTTTACCACTTCACTAATTCCATTTCCTTCCGAACCTATTACTAAAGCTTTTTTTAAGTGATAGTCAAAACTTTTATAATCTACTCCATCCATAGCACTTGCATAAACCATAAATCCTTGTTTTTGAAGTTTTTGAATTGCTTGATGAATATTAGAAACTAAAATAACTTGTACTCGATTTAAAGCTCCTACACTAACTTTCATAACAGTTTCATTGACTCGAACACTACGATCTTTAGGAATAATAACAAATCGTACTCCAGCTGCTTCAGCAGTTCTTATAATTGCACCCAAATTATGTGGATCTTCTAAATGGTCTAAAATAACAACAAAATCTTCATCAAAGCATTCTTCCAGCGAAGAATAATCATAATCATAAATATCTAAAATAACCCCTTGATGATTTCCTTTTATCATTTGATTCATTCGTTCCAAAGAAATTGTTTCAAACTTAATTTTATTTTGTTTTAAATAAGTATATAATTCTTTTTCCTGCTTATTTTGAGATAAAAAGACTTTCTTAATTTTTTTAGGTTCTGTCTCTTTTAAAACATTCTTCCCATACACAAGCATAGCATCACCCCAAATTTGCTTTATAATACAATATTTCATAAAAAAAAGCAAACTAGAAAAAAATCTAGTTTGAAATAATTATAAACTTAAAACAATTCGAAAACTAACTCCAACAACACCTATTCCACTTTCATACGACATTGAGAAAATTCCTGTACCATTACCTCGAGTTGCACCACTTCCTCGATGCATACAAGGAACAGAATAAACGCTGAAAAATGCTTCATCTGCATACCAAGAGCCAATTTGCCTTTGATATGTTCCATAAGTAGTTAATTCAAAAGGTCCCATCTCACCTGTCGCATCTCCTAGAATTCGCCGTTGAAAATTCTCATCAGTTTCAGAATAGCCATAGCTATCATAATATCTATTATCTGTTGGAAAAGCTAATCCAGTAGTCAATGAACTTAATCCTGAATTATCTCCATCACAAGTTGGACATCCAAATGTTCCATTGAAACCTGAATTTTTAATACTATTTCTTCCACTCATTAGTTTGCCATTTTGATCTAACATAAATCCCATCACATATTCCCAAGACCCACCACTCATATCATATACTCCACTGATATTTCCAGTTGTACTTGCTAAGTATCCAACAGCAGTATTATAGGCCTTCGTAACACTTGAATCTGTTCCATATTTATTGCATTCTTCATTCTTACCAGTATATCCACAAGTTGGTTCTTTCACACTAGCATATCCTGTTACAAAATTACTATTGTTATTAACTCTTACACTACTCATACTTCCATATTTACTATGTTGTAAATAAGCTATTGCTCCCCATTCCGTATTCTTCATCATATGAGAATTATAATCTCTTTTATAATCATAACTGGTATAGAAAGCATTCGCAACCTGAATACTTCCCCATGAATTCACATTCGGTTTAATTTGAACACTTCCAGGTTCTACAGCATTTTTTTGAGCACTTTCTTTGCTTGTGCTTCCTTTATACCCGGTCTCAAACTTTCCTACCCACATCCCATTTGTATTAAATGAAGTAAACGCAGGATGTGTTAGAAAACTACCTACAGTACTTCCATTACTTGCACTAGTATTCTTATTCTCAAATACCACTTCGATTTCTTGTGTTCGATTTTCAATCTTCGTTAAACCTTCATACTTTCCATCATTAAATATTTTATACTTATATCTTGGTATCCACACAAAATAAGATTCAATATTACTTTCTGGTATTGTTTCTCCATCAGCATACACAATACTTGAATCTAACAAAATAACTGCATTCGCCCATTGTTTCTCTTGATAACTATACCATTTACTTCCTAAACTTGCCTTTTTAACAATTCCATTATTATCTATCGTAACTGGTATTAATCCTTCACTTAATACAGGATCGGTTCCATTTAATAAAGGTTCATTATATTTACTAACAAAGTTAATTTGACATCTTGTTCTAGTACTCGTCATATTTTTAATGTTGATAGTCCAATGGTCATAATTCCATACTCCACTTGCTCCTTTATCACAAACGATACTACTTACCGCTTTTCCACTACTCTTATCTGGTATCGTGGTCTTTGCTACGCCATCAACCGTAACAGCTAATTCCATATTTTCAAAAGGATAAGTTTCTAATGTTTCATTTAAAAGAAAAGAAGAACTACTTAACAAGAAAAAACCAAATAGAAAACTACATATAATAAAATAATTTATCTTTTTCATAATTCCTCCTCCTTACATACTTAGTACTACACGGAAACTAACACCACCATATAAAGATCCATTTTCATAAGTAAAATAGAATATTCCTGATCCTAAACCATAACCAGATGATCCACCTCGAAAGAACCAAGGTACAAGATTAGTAATAAAATAAGATTCATCTTGATACCAAGAACCAACTCGTCTATCTCTTGAATTGTAAGTAACATTAGCAAAAGGTCCCATCTCTCCTGTCGCATCTCCTAAGATACGATGCGGATAATTTTTACTATCTTCTCCATAGGCATAAGTATCATAATATCTGGTATCACTTGGAAAAGGAATACCTGTTGTTAAACTAGTTAAACCAGAGGTGTCACTATCACAAGTTGGACAACCTAAAGTCCCATTAAATCCAGAATTATATTTAGAATTTCTTCCACTCATTGGTTTACCATTTTGATCTAATAAAACTCCCATCACATATTCCCAAGATCCACCGCTCATATCATACACTCCACTGATATTTCCAGTAGTACTTCCTAAATATCCTACACTGGTATTCCATGGTTTCGTAATATCCTCGGTAGTTCCCCAACGATTACAATCTTCATTTGTACCAGTATATCCACAAGTTGGTTCTTTCACACTAGCATATCCTGTAACATAATTACTATGATTATTAATTCTTACACTACTCATACTTCCATATTTACTATGTTGTAAATAAGAAACAGCTCCCCATTCCGTATTCTTCATCATATGGGAATTATAATCTCTCTTATAGTTGTAACTTGTTAGATAAGCATTTGCGACATTTATTCCTCGCCATGAATTTACAATCGGTTTGATTTGAACACTTTCTGGTTCATTCGCATTTTTTTTAGAATCACTAATATTTGTACTTCCTTTGTATCCTGTCTCAAACTTTCCTACCCACATTCCATTTGTATCAAATGCAGTAAACGCTGGGTGAGTAAGCCAACTTCCTACTCCTGTTCCTTTGGATTCTATTACACTATTAC
>CAJUQG010000037.1 GCA_910588025.1 uncultured Bacilli bacterium | reverse complement strand
CAAATCAAAATGATGTACCCTTTATCTTAGAACACTAACAATATAACATTTTTTCGAACACTTTACTAGTTATTTGTAAGTATTTATAATAAATAAGTTTATCACGTCTTCCTTTTAAATACTCGTTCACAACACTGTATTTCTAATACAAAAAAAGATATGTAAAACTACACATCTTTGTAAACATCTTTTTATTTAATAACAAGATTGACAATTTTATTTGGAACAACAATACTTTTTACTATTTCTTTTCCAGCAAGATAATTTTGAACTTTTTCATCTTTCAAAGCCAATTCTAAAACAGCATCTTTTTCTAAATTCATAGCTATAGTAATTTCACTACGAAGTTTTCCATTAATTTGAATACCAATAGTAATCTCATTTTCCACTGTTTTTTCTTCTTCATAAGTTGGCCATGTTTCATGAGCAATAGAGCTATTATGACCAAGTTGTTCCCAAATTTCTTCTGTAATAAACGGAGCAATAGGATTTAACAACTTAACAAACCCTTCCGCATATTCTTTTGGAAAAACACTTTCTTTATAAACAGCATTAATAAATATCATCATTTGACTAATCGCTGTATTAAAATTCAAGGACTCTAAATCATTAGTAACTTTTTTCACCGTTTGATGATAAATTCTCTCTAGATTTTTATTTTCACTATCTTGAACCATATCTGATTCAAATAAACGCCATACTCGGTCCAAGAATTTTTTAGCCCCAATAACACCTTCCATACTCCAAGGTTTATCTGCTTCAAGTGGTCCCATAAACATTTCATAAAAACGTAATGTATCTGCTCCATAATCACGAATAATATCATTAGGATTTACAGAATACTTAGGAAATCTTTTGCCCATTTTAATTCCATTTGCTCCTAAAATCATACCCTGATGAACTAATTTTTGAAATGGTTCTTCCGTCGGTGCAATTCCTTTATCATATAAATAACGATTCCACATTCTTGAATATAGCAAATGCCCAACTGCATGCTCTGGTCCTCCAACATATAAATCAACAGGCATCCAGTGCTTCAACAGTTCTTTATTAGCAATTTCTTTATCATTATGTGGGTCAATATAACGAAGAAAATACCAACTAGATCCTGCACTTCCTGGCATCGTACTCGTTTCCATTTTTCCTTTTTTTCCGTCTATCTCTACATTAACCCAATCAGTTGCTTTATTAAGCGGACTAGCACCTGTTTTACTTGGTGAATAATCTTCAAGCTCTGGAAGAACTAAAGGTAACTTTGCATCATCTAAAGGAGCCATTGTTCCATCTTCATAATGCACAATTGGAATAGGCTCTCCCCAATATCTTTGACGAGCAAAAATCCAATCACGCAAACGATAATTCACCTTTTTTGATCCAATATGATTTTCTTCGAGCCAAAGAATCATCTTATCAATCGCTTCTTCTTTATTTAATCCATCCAAGAAGCCAGAATTAATATGAATGCCATCTTCTGTAAAAGCATGATCTCCACTGCAAATATAATCCCAAACAATTTTATGAGAATCAATACTAAGCCAAGAAGATAACTCACTATCTTGAATCCAAAATGGCTCTTGAATTTCTTGTTCTGTTAAAGATAGTTCTTCTTGATCTTTAGAATTTAATATAATTTCAACAATGGTATTTGTTGTAAGACGATTAACACCTTTATGAGCTGCATAAAAATGGTCTTGATAAACAAATGGTACAACACGAATACTTTTAATATCTTTGCATCCTGTTTCTTCAAATAACTCACGCTTTGCCGCTTCGATGACATCTTCATCTTTTTCAATTCCCCCCATTGGGAATGTCTGCCAATTAAATTTTTGATAACGAACTCCTAAATACTCATTTTCATAATGTGCAACGATAATAACAGTATCTCTTTTTGTATCTTCTTTTCCCTCTTGGGGAGGATTTTCATGATCCAAATGCCTTGGAGCTAAAACAGAAACAATTGGAATATTAAATTTCTTAGCAAATTCAAAATCTCTATCATCGTGTGCAGGAACAGCCATAATAGCTCCAGTTCCATATGTAACAAGTACATAATCACTAATCCAAATTGGTATTTCTTTTTGGTTTACTGGATTAATTGCATAAGCTCCAATAAAAACACCAGTTTTTTCTTTATTAAGTTCAGTTCTTTCAAGTTCTGATTTATGAGCACATTCTTTTTTATAATCTAAAACCGAAGATTTTTGTTCCTCACTCATAATTTGCTCTACTAACTCATGTTCTGGAGCTAATACACAATAAGTAGCACCAAACAAAGTATCTGGTCTTGTTGTAAAAACAGTAAACTTTGCATCATGATCTTTAACTTGAAAATCGACCAAAGCACCAGTAGATTTACCGATCCAATTACGTTGAATTTCTTTCGTTGATTCTGGCCAGTTTAAAGATTCTAACCCACTAAGTAATTTATCAGCATAACGTGGCATATCAATTACCCATTGTTTCATATTCTTACGAACTACTGGAAATCCACCTCGTTCACTTTTTCCGTCAATTACTTCATCATTAGCAAGTACAGTACCTAACTCTTCACACCAGTTTACTGGCATATCTTTTAAAGTAGCAAGACCATCTTTATAAAGTTGCTTAAAAATCCATTGTGTCCAATGATAATATTCTTTATCACAAGTAGAAATTTCTTTATCCCAATCATAAGAAAGTCCAACCAAACGAAGTTGACTTTTAAATGTCTCAATATTAGATTTTGTAAATCCTTCAGGATGATTACCTGTCTTAATTGCATATTGCTCAGCTGGAAGACCAAAAGAATCAAATCCCATTGGATGTAATACATTATATCCTTGCATTCTCTTCATTCTTGCCACTATGTCTGTAGCTGTATAACCTTCCACATGTCCACAATGAAGTGCTACTCCAGATGGATAAGGAAACATATCTAAAGCATAATATTTTGGTTTACTAAAATCCCAAACATCTGTTTGAAAAGTTTGATGTTCCTCCCAATACTTCCGCCATTTTTCTTCAATTTTTTTAAAATCCATTATTATCACCTAATTCTTTCCATATTTTTTTACTAAATGTCTTCCATAAATCTCATAAATAGCATAAATGAGAAAGAAAAGAAGTACAAAACCAATCAAAAGTTGCCAAATCATATTGACAGGAAATAACATAATTACTGTCGCTACAAAAGAAATAATAAAAGCATTGATAAGACTAATTGGAAGAATCATTTTCCAATAATCAATTTTTCGTACATCTAAATGAAACTTACGAATTAAATAACTAATTTCTCCTATCGTTTTTTCTTTCTTGCGTTTCAATTTACTCTTTAACATAAAGAAATAAACAACATAAACGACAATGAAAAAAAGTGCAAACCAAATAAAATGATAGAAAGAACTTTCCATAATATCCCTCCTTCTAAAAGAAAAAAACAACCCATCCATAAGGACGAATTGCTCGTGGTACCACCTTAATTCCTAATAAAATTAGCTCATAAATTTGATAAGGGAAATCACCCCAACACATTCAAAAGCAAGTTCATAAAATTCCTTTTGTTTATTTACACCTACCATAAACTCTCTATAAAAATTAATCTTATTACTACTCTTTTTTCATCGCTTAAAATGATTATAGAAAAAATACCATTTTTTTGCAAGCTCTTTTTTACAAATAACTTTTAAAATTAAAACAAAATTTGTCGCATCTTGACATGATAAATAATTGTAAAGAACAAGACACGAAAAAAAGGAAAATACATACTTTATAGTTAGAGGTGACTTATGAACAACAAATACACATATGGAAAAGATACTTATATATACAACAATAAAAATGGTATTAAAGTATCTAAATTTAATGTCATGGCTCCACCCCAACATCAAAACGGATTAGTAGGGCTAGAGTATTTAATGACTCCCCTTCCCATTTATGACAATCTAAACTACAAAGGGAGTGAAAAACTAAAAAACAAAGTAGCTATCATTACCGGAGGTGATAGTGGTTTAGGACGTGCAGCAGCGATTGCCTTTGCCAAAGAAGGAGCAAAACTTGTCATTCCCTACTTTAATGAACACCTAGATGCCGAACTGACCAAACAAGAAATTGAAAAATATGGCGGTGAATGTCTTTTATTATCTGGAGATTTAACCAATCCAGAATTTTCAAAAGAAATTATTTCTAAAACCTTAGCTTGTTTTGGTCAAATTGATATTCTTGTTAACAATGCAGGAGTTCAATATCAAACCGATGAATTAACCGATATCTCTAACGATCAATTCGATTATACTTTAAAAGTAAATATTTATGGAATGTTTTACCTAACCAAAGCTTGTTTACCTTATTTAAAAAAAGGAAGTTCTATTATTAATGTAACTTCAATTACTACCTTTGAAGGAGAACCCCAATTAATTGATTATGTAACAAGTAAAGGCGCTATCGTTGGATTCACAAGATCTTTAGCCAAGAACTTAGCTTTAAAAGGAATTCGGGTGAATGCCATAGCTCCAGGATTTTTTTGGACACCACTACAACCAAATTGTTGGGTCAAAGAAAAAATTCCTACTCTAGGTTCCAACTCCCCAATGGGGCGTGGTGCACATCCTTATGAACTCGCTCCCACATTCGTATTTTTAGCTTGCGATGACTCCTCTTACATGACAGGACAAATTATTCATAATAATGGCGGCGAAATTATGGCATAAAAAAAATTCTAGAAAAAATCTAGAATTTTTTTCAGAGTGTTGACAAAGCTCAATACTCTTTTTTATTTTAAAATTTTGTAGTA
>CAJUQG010000036.1 GCA_910588025.1 uncultured Bacilli bacterium | reverse complement strand
AAAAATACCAGAGGAAATGATATATCTTGGAAACTATAATTTGAGTGTTCCTCAAGATGAATATATACCCAATACAAGATTTTGGGGAACACCATATTATGAGTATGAGCATCTGACAAATCTAGTAGATTTATACCATGAATTAAATTTAAGAGAATCACATATATTCCAAGAAAAAAGTCGAAAAGAAATAATAGAAAAAGAATTAGAAGAAATAGAATTTTGTAAGCAACTTCAAAAATTAAAAACAGAACAGAAAGATATAAAAGAGCATCCTATCGTTATTAAAAAAAAGGACTTAAGAATAATTCTTACAAATATCTTTTGCTATGGTGATGATGAAATGGAATGCATACAAGAACGAAAAATTGTAGAACGCTTTGTCAGTAAAACCCTAAAAAGCAAAGACTGTATCATGGTAGGTTGTTTTTGTACAAAATATTTAGGAGAAGAAAACACTAAAAATATTATAAAAAAACTAGATGTTTATGATGAAAAATTAGAAAAGATAAATAGATCAAGGAAAAAGCGCAATATAGAAACTATAGAACATTACCAATTAAAAAATATAAATATTAATGATGAATTATTTGAATTAGCACCTTTAGAAATTAGAGGTATAACAATATGGAACAAAGCTGATTTTGATGAAAAAAGTTTTTTTAAATATGAGTCAATCATAGAAGAACCGCTCTCTATAATTGATGTAGAAGAATTGTGTGATATTTGGTTAGATATCTCAAATGAACTTGCTGAATATCGAAATAATTTGTTTCGAGAGCTCGAATTAATTGGCTATTTTTTTGAGAACTATTAGAAATAATAATTAATATTGGCTGATTTGAATAGTATAGATTTCTCATTATTTAGATTCGAATAGACTCTGCAAACTTTATTATGCGTACATAAGATAATAAGAGTATTCAAAATATACAAGGAGAAAACATGAAAAAAGCAATAATAGAAACAAACTCAAATGCTTACAGAATTGCATTCGACCCATTCCCAGAAGAGGGTGAAATAAGAAAAGAAGAAATGAGCATTATAAATGAATTGCTAAATGAATTAAATGCTGAGAATGAAATAGTTCTTTATCTCAGTGGTGATGTAGAAAAAAAATATGAACAATATGCCAAAAATTCTTGTTATTTTAATTATTTTGGATATTATCATTTAGATACATGGAATTTAAAAAATGAAGATATCATAACATATCGAGAAATAGAAGGAACTTTTTTTACTAAGGATTTTAATTGGGCATTCTATAAAGAAACAATTGCAACCAAGAGTTTTAGTAATTATTATAAAAGAATGAAATTACATCCTTGGATAGTAGAAATTTATATTTCATATGATGAAGGCAGCGTTAGAATTATATTCCAGAAAAATCAAGGGCAAGAGAATGTAATGAGAGATTTTCTACGTAAAATGAAAAATCTCGAATATACTTTCAAAATTCATGGAAAATATAAGAAAGATGTAATGGAAATGATAAATGACTAAGAAAAAGTCCATTGTTTCAAGAGGTCTATAAGTAATATTTAGATTTATCAATTAAAAATGAAATATATATAGAAAGGTAAAATAATATGGACACCAAGAAATTAGATAAAAAAAAGATAAGTAATTGGGTTGATGGAGATACTTTTATAGTAAAGATAGATAATGTTTCTGAAGAATATCAAGAATATGAAGATAAATATTTAGCTTTGATCTATAAAAATGATTACACAGAATTTTTAGGAAAAAATACAAAGACTTTTTACGTGAAATACATTAATTCTTTAGAAAAACCTCAATTGATAGAAGAAATCAAAAAATATCCTTCTATTCGTATGGCAGTAAAAACTCCTTATGAAAAAAGAAGGTTAGCAAAGAATTTTGCTCAAGTACTAAAATTTGATGAATATCAGTACGCTTATATTTACTATTGTGAAATAGTAATGAAAAACTCAGATATCAAAGAGAATTTTGAATATATAGGAAATATCCAAAATATTAGAAATGAATATGAATTTCCTGTAGACATGTCGTGTTGTGGTCAGACATATTGCTTTTTTAAAGATTTTCAAAATAAAGTTTTATGGATGTATAATTTACATAATAAAAAGCAAAGTGGTGTTTTTACAAAAGAAGGAAATAAAAGACATTTAATTTATCAATATGGAGCAGAGAAAACTATAAATGAGGTGATGGATATAGCTAAGAATAATCCAGAATTACTCAAAGAAATGTATGATGGCGACGATGACGATGTGGAAGATAGTTTAACCTATGTTGGGGGAGGCTTAGATGAGATTTACAAAGAAGATTAATATAAAAATTAGAAAAAGTACTTCAATAACTATAAAACGAATCTACTATCATTGTTAATGCATTAGATTTTGCCAAAGATCAGTAATACGATATTCAAAAGCCAATAAAATAAATAAAAGGAAAGTGAAAAATATGAATGTGAAAAAGAATCCTGATATGGATATTTTAAAAGCATATTTAAGGTTACCTTATCCGTCTTTCGCAAGAAAATTAAATTTAAGATATGAATTAGATTATCCAAATAGTTTAGTAATATATGCAATAAAAGGAACAAAAAAAATCCCATATCCAATAGAAAATTTTGTGGATGATGAAACATATGAAAAAATAAGAGAATACGTAACTAAATCAAATTGTATAGAAGATAAAATATATTTATCCTTAACTGAAACTATTTATCATATATTGTTAAAATATTATAATCCAGATGGAACTGCTAAGAAATAAGATAATAATAATTAACATAGAATTTGTTTTTTGGTGTAACAGAAGGAATATTTTTTAAGAAAAAAGAACCGAATATTCAAAAATCATATACATGAAAACTCTTTATGAAGGAGAGGAATACGTATCCTTCCTTCAATGATTCTGGTACTTTGGTGGACTGTACCTATAAATTTGGCTACGCCATAGAAAGAGAGAAAAATATGATAAAATTATCATTTAAAATAAAAAATGATTATGACAATATCTTAAAACAAATTTTAGAAAATATTAATCAGGAGGATTTTTTCTGGATTTTAGACGAAGATGAAGTATATTATCAAGATGATTTTCTTTTTAAAAAATCAAAATATAATAACGAAGAATTTCAAAAAATAATATCGAAAGATAAATATTATACTGTGTTTATTAATTTAAAATTATATAAAGAAGAAGACAATAAAGAAATTAAAACATATCAAGATTTTTTAGAAAGTAAATGTCTATTACTATTATTAATTACTGACAATATTTTTGTAGAAATATATGTAAAGGATTTGAGCTTAAAAAGACAAATAATGAATAATGTTAAAAAATATCACTTTCAAGATGTTGAAGAAATCGATATAAAAGATGATTTTAGGAAGATTTTAAAAGTAAGTTACTATCAAAATAAAAAAGTGAATGAAATACTAAAATAACAAAAAATGTTTTAGAGTTGCAATGAACAAGAGTATGAAGAGCTTAAAAAAATAGGAATTAAGTTTGAGGATATTCTAGAAGCATACAAAGAATATTTATATCCACGATTATAAGGTAATAAATATTTGAAAAGATGAGAGATGAAATAGGATGAACAGCAAGAAATTAGATAAAAAAATTATAAAAGAGTATTTAAGTATGAGGTATCCGATTTTGGCATGGGACCATAATTTAGATGCAACATATGATCATATTGGAATGCAATGTTGGGAATTTTTACATAACTATAAGAATCTAGAATCAGAAATTTGTAATTTCTCTGAAGAAGAAAAAAATAAAATTGAAAAAGCAATACAAAATTACAAATCAGAATCGGAAGAATTAAATAATTTTTACCGAAAAAGTCAACAAGTTATAAAGATTTTAAATAAATATTATAATAAAGACGGAACGTTAAAAAAATAGTAATTATAAATTTATTGCTTCAAAACTTATGAAAAGTAATGGTTATGAAGATGGCGAAGGAAACTGGCCAAATATTTTTAAAACAATAGGAAAAATTGTAGTAAGAGTGGCAATAGCAGTATCAGCTGACGTAGAAGTAAGTGTTGGGGTAGTTAAAGAGACAGTACAATCTGTAGCTAAAAAAGAAGCTCCAAAAAAATAATAGAAGAGGCACTAAAATGGATAAAAGAATTTTTTTAGAACCTAATCGATATGGTTATAAAATAAAGATGAATATATTTTCGGAAGAAAAAGGCTTTGAAAAGGAAATATTAAAAGATATTAACGATATATTGAAATCTTTAAATTCAAGAAATATTATGCTTTTTTTAACTGGAGATAGTGATAAAAAATATGTACAATACGCAATCAATAATTATCAAGATGGATTAAGTGGATTTTACCATTTAAGTAACTGGAATTTGCTAGAAGATGATATGTTGAATTATAGAGATATAAGAGCTGTATATTTTGAAAATAGTTTTAATTGGCAACTTTATAGAGATACGATAGCCAAAAAAAAATTTATTAATTATTATCGAAGGATTAATTTTCAACCGTGGATATTGCAGCTAGAAATTTATGAAGAAAATCATGAAACTGAAATAATAATTCAAAAAAATCAAAAGGAATTAGTATTAAGTTTATTAAAATGTGTTCAAAAAAACGGATATGAAATATGTACAAAAGAGCAAAAAATATTAAATGATTTATAATACACAAACAAATAATGTTTTTTGGAATGTTAATTGGTGCATTTGAAGATTAAGAAAAATAATAGAAAAACATAGAAAAGGGATTCTTGAGACTATATTCGAAATAATATCCAAATTGATGTAAAAGAGAGGAACAAAAAATGATATGGGTTATACCAAAAATTTAGATAAAAAAAAGATAAGTAATTGGGTTGATGGAGATACTTTTATAGTAAAGATAGATAATGTTTCTGAAGAATATCAAGAATATGAAGATAAATATTTAGCTTTGATCTATAAAAATGATTACACAGAATTTTTAGGAAAAAATACAAAGACTTTTTACGTGAAATACATTAATTCTTTAGAAAAACCTCAATTGATAGAAGAAATCAAAAAATATCCTTCTATTCGTATGGCAGTAAAAACTCCTTATGAAAAAAGAAGGTTAGCAAAGAATTTTGCTCAAGTACTAAAATTTGATGAATATCAGTACGCTTATATTTACTATTGTGAAATAGTAATGAAAAACTCAGATATCAAAGAGAATTTTGAATATATAGGAAATATCCAAAATATTAGAAATGAATATGAATTTCCTGTAGACATGTCGTGTTGTGGTCAGACATATTGCTTTTTTAAAGATTTTCAAAATAAAGTTTTATGGATGTATAATTTACATAATAAAAAGCAAAGTGGTGTTTTTACAAAAGAAGGAAATAAAAGACATTTAATTTATCAATATGAAGCTGAAAAAACGGTAGATAAATTTATGAATTTTGCTAAGAATAATCCAGAATTACTCAAAAAAATGTATGGCAGCGACGATGACGATGCAGAAGATAGTTTAACCTATGTTGGAGAAGGCTTAGACGCTTTTCATAAAGAAGAATAAAGTATTAATCTTTGATACCACGAAAGCTCGATTCAAAAATGCGTTAGATTATAAAACATAAGGTATAGTTAAAACTGTACCTCAGACTGTTGACAAAGTCAAAGGATTTTAGAAACAGTCTTTTTATATGTAAAA
>CAJUQG010000035.1 GCA_910588025.1 uncultured Bacilli bacterium | reverse complement strand
ATACTAGAGATATCTTAGGTGAATGTAAAACTCCAATGTTAAGTGGAGAAAGTGGAAACTGTGAAGTAGGAGATTATATGACACATCCTGCATTTATAAGTATGAATACCACTGGATTATGGGTTGGAAAGTTTGAGACTGGATACAAAGGAAGTACAGATAAGATAAGTGCTCAAGTAAATAATGTAGAACCTGGAAGTATTCAAATTAAACCAAATGTAAATTCATGGCGAGGAATACAAGTTGCAAATGCTTTCTATACAAGTTATGAATATAAAAGAAATTTCGATAGTCATATGATGAAGAATACGGAATGGGGAGCAGTTTCTTATTTACAACATAGTAAATATGGAAGTATGAGTAGTGTAAGATTTAATAACAATAGTAATTTTGTAGCAGGATATGCTAGTGTGAAAGAACCAACCTGTGGATATACTGGGAAGAATGAAGAGTGTAATCAATATGGAACAGACTCTAGTGTTACACAACCATGGAATACAAGTGTTGGATATCTAGGAAGTACGACTGGAAATATCACAGGGATTTATGACATGAGTGGTGGGTCATGGGAATATATGATGAGTGTTATGGTAGATCAAAATGGAATTCCAATGAGTGGAAGAAATAGTTTATATCATTCAGGATTTAATGGTGTATTTTCTTGTCCAACTTGTGATAATGATAACTCTGGTAATACAAGTTTGACAACTGGTCGACCATTTCCAACAGATAATAAATATTATGATACTTATGTTTTTGCAGAAAATGCTGAAACATATAATCGAAGAATTCTAGGAGATGCGACAGGAGAAATGGGGCCATTTGCTACTGCAATTTATGAAACAAAGAATAGACAAATTGGTTCTTGGTATGCCGATGAGGCTTGGTATGTTAGTATTTTAAATTCTTGGTTTATTCGTAGTGCTTACTATTCTAATGGATATGGAACCGGTGTGTTTGCCTTCGGTCATGCTACTGGACACGTATATAATGATGTAAGTTTTCGAATAGTTTTAGGAATGTAATTTAGTAAAAAACAATATGAATTTGAAATAAAAAAGCTTATAGTATTGAATTATATTAAAAAAATCGATAAACTTCTTTTCAAAAAAGCTGTTTTATAGTATCCTTTATTAAAGGAATTAGTTTTATATGAAAAAAATAGCGATTGGACCAATTTTAGAAGATTTAAATAGTAAAGGCTTTGATTATGTTGTGACAAAATATGCCCTTACAACTGGTGAAGTTTTAGGAATTTTAGAGGATTATGTTTCTCGAGAACATTTAGATGCCAGATTATCTAAGTATCGTACTTTATTAAATCAGAGAATGACTTTAACTAGTTTAAAAGGTTCACGTTTTGGGCTTATTTCTGATACACACATTGGAAATAAAAAGGCACGTTGGGATTATATTAAAGCTGCTTATGATTTCTTTTATTATAATGATGTTGCTGCTGTAATACATTTAGGTGATTTATTTGATGGAGTTGAAAGTTCTAATAATTTTCAAACGAATCGTGATAAAGCTCGGCATTCTTTTGAAAAACAGTTAAAGGAATTTAAATTAAATTATCCAAAGAAACTTCCAACTTATTTATTATTAGGAAATCATGATGAATGGTTTCGACAATTTGGTTATGATTTATTTGAGGAACTTCCAGCAAAGAATTCTTCTATGAAAGTATTAGATTATGGTGGATATCGTATTAGGTTAAATGGAAATTTATTTTATCTATCTCATCCAATTAACAATGGGTATTGTGTTACTAATAAAGGATGTGTGGTTATTTTAAGAGGGCATTCTCATTATTTTGAATATAATAAGCAACGAAGTCTTTTTCGTTTAAATACATGTAGTGATACTCATCCAAATCCAGCAGGTGGCGATTATGCACTTGCAGGAGGTTTTTCACTTTTATCATTTCCTAAAAAAAATATTTGCTTTGAAAATTATAGTTTTTATCATGATGATATTGTAAAAAGTTTGTGTTTAAAACTTTAAATTTAATTATTGCTAAAAGATAAAATAAGCGCTATAATAAGTACGTAAATCGATGAAGAAAGACATGACTACTATATTTTTTGAAGTGAGAGAGTAAGCGGTTGGTGTGAGCTTATCAAAGGTATTTTAGTTACTACTTTCTAAGAGGATTAATAAATCCCGGGGAGACTCGTTATTTTAAATTAAGTATATTAGGATGGTACCGTCAATTTTGACTCCTTAGGTATCATCTTTTTTTATACTTTGGGAGGTAAGATCATTTCAATGAAATGGCAAATAATTATGATTTAAGATGTATAGCAATTCAAACTTTAAATCATGAAAACGAGTTTCAAGATTTAGGAAATGCTTGGGTTGATCCAGAAGCACTTTTAAATTATGTAAAAGAAGAAAGAAAATTAATAGAGAAAGAAGATGATTTAAATGATAAATATTAAAGAAGATGAAAAATTAAGTATTATGAATCATAGTTGTGCACATTTACTTGCACAAGCTGTGAAGCATTTATATCCAAATGCTAAATTTTGGGTAGGACCTGTAATTGAAGAAGGTTTTTATTATGATATTGATTTAGGTGAAGTAACTTTAAAAGAAGAAGATTTAGAGCGAATTCAAAAAGAAATGAAGAAGATTAGTAAAGATGGAAAAAGAATTGTTCGTCATGAAATTTCTAAAAAAGATGCCCTAAAGCAATTTGAAAGTGATCCTTATAAAATCGATTTAATTGAAAATATGGGGGATGATGAAATTATTTCTTGCTACACACAAGGTGATTTTACAGACCTTTGTCGTGGACCTCATGTTGAGACAGTGAAAGAATTAAAATATTTTAAATTGTTAAAATTTAGTGGAGCTTATTATAAAGGGGATTCTAATAATAAGGTTTTACAACGAATTTATGGAATTTGTTTTGATAGTGAAGAAGCACTTGATAATCATTTAAAAGATCTAGAAGAAGCAAAAGAAAGAGATCATCGTAAACTTGGAAAAGAACTTGAATTATTTATGAATCATGAACTTGTAGGTCCAGGACTTCCTTTATGGCTTCCAAATGGGGCTGTAGTTCGTACAGAACTTGAAAATTATATTCGTAATAAGGAAAGAAAACTAGGATATCAGCATGTTTATACACCATGTCTTGCAAGTACAGAGTTATACAAAATTAGTGGGCATTGGGATCATTATAAAGATGATATGTTTCCAGTGATGGAAATGGATAAAGAAGAGATGGTACTTCGTCCAATGAATTGTCCCCATCATATGCTTATTTTTAAAAATAAAATTCATAGTTATCGAGATTTACCAATTCGTATTGGAGAGTTAGCACCAGATTTTCGTTATGAAGCAAGTGGGGCAGTATGTGGTCTTGAACGAGTAAGAGCGATGTGTCAAAATGATGCTCATTTATTTGTTCGTCCTGATCAAATTAAAGAAGAGTTTGCTAAAGTTGTTGCACTTATCTTAGATGTTTATGAAGATTTTCATATTACAGAGTATAGTTTTCGTTTATCTTTACGTGATGTAATGGATAAAGAAAAATATTTTCAAGATGATGAAATGTGGAATCGTGCAGAAAATGAACTTCGTCATGTTTTAGATGAACTTAATATGCCTTATTATGAAGCAATTGGCGAAGCTGCTTTTTATGGACCTAAATTAGATGTTCAAATTAAAACAGCAATTGGGCATGATATCACACTTTCTACTTGCCAACTTGACTTTTTACTTCCAGAACGTTTTGATTTAAATTATATTGATGAAGCAGGAGAAAAGAAAAGACCAGTAGTAATTCATCGTGCTATTTTAGGAACTTTTGATAGATTTATGGCTTATTTAATTGAAGAAACTAAAGGGGCATTTCCTCTTTGGCTTGCTCCAGTTCAGGTAAATGTGATTCCTGTTAATTTAGAGTATCATGAAGAGTATGCAACCAATATTTATGAGCTATTAAAAAGTGATTACCGAGTAGAAATTGATTTGAGAAATGAGAAGCTAAGCTATAAAATGCGTGAAAGTGTTGTAAGAAAAATTCCTATTACGGTAATAATTGGTCAAAAAGAAGTAGATAATCAAACTGTTAGTTATCGCAAATTTGGTAGTGAAGAGACAACTACTGTTTCTAAGGAAGAATTTATGGATCTTTTAAAACAAGTAAATCATAATAAAGAATAAAAAAAGATTATGAAATGAAAAAATTATGATATACTAAGAGTGAAATCGCAAAAAAGATATGATGAAATAATTATTTTGAGTAGAGAGTTCGTGGTTGGTGAAAACGAATCAAAGGATTATTTTGTTTCTCCTTTTTAGAGGAATTCATCGTTCCCGGTTAGTAGCCGTTATCTAAATTAAGAAATATTAAGGATGGCACCGCAATACTATTTGCTCCTTTTAGGATAGTAGTTTTGCGGTTTTTTATTGATTTTTAGAAAGAAGGAAATATTATGTTAGATATTAAATTTGTAAGGGAAAATCCTGAGTTAGTAAAAGAAAATATAAAGAAAAAGTTTCAAGATGAAAAGATTTCATTTGTAGATGAAGTCATTTCTAATGATCAAAAAAGACGTGAAACACAGGTGAAGATTGATGAATTACGTAAAAATCGTAATGAGTTATCTAGTCAAATTGGAGTTTTAATGCGTGATGGAAATAAGGAAGAAGCAGAGCAGATTAAAACTCGTGTAAATGAAATTAATGAAGAGTTAGTTCATTTGGAAGAGATGGAAGAACAATTAGCTCATCAAATTAGAGAAAAAATGCTGGTAATTCCAAATATTATGGATGAAAGTGTACCTATTGGAAAAGATGATAGTGAAAATGTTGAGATAGAAAAGTATGGAGAGCCCGTTGTACCTAATTATGAAATTCCATATCATGCAGATATTTGTGAGGCATTCTGTGGACTTGATAAGGAAAGTGCTGGTAGAACGAGTGGAAACGGATTTTATTATTTAATGGGAGATATTGCAAGACTTCATTCTGCTATGATAAGTTATGCTAGAGATTTTATGATTGATAAAGGATTTACTTATTGTGTTCCACCATTTATGATTCGAAGTGATGTGGTAACTGGAGTTATGTCTTTTGCAGAAATGGATGCCATGATGTATAAAATTGAGGGTGAAGATTTATATTTAATTGGAACCAGTGAGCATTCAATGATTGGTAAATTTAAAGGGCAAATGATTGAGGAACATAAACTTCCTGTTGCTTTAACTTCTTATTCTCCATGCTTTCGAAAAGAAGTGGGTGCTCATGGATTAGAAGAAAGAGGACTTTATCGTGTACATCAATTTGAGAAACAAGAAATGGTTGTATTGTGTAAACCAGAGGAAGCAATGGAATGGTATGATAAGTTATGGAGTTATACAGTAGAATTTTTTAGAAGTTTAGATGTTCCTGTAAGAACTTTAGAGTGTTGTAGTGGAGATTTAGCTGATTTAAAAGTTAAATCATGTGACGTAGAAGCTTGGAGTCCTAGACAACAAAAATATTTTGAAGTTGGGTCTTGTTCGACTTTAGGAGATGCTCAAGCAAGAAGATTAGGCATTAAAATGAAAACAGAAAATGGCAATCAGTACTTGTCAACGCTTAATAATACAGTTGTTGCATCACCTCGTGGACTAATTGCTGTCATTGAAAACAATTATCAAAGTGATGGTTCAATCAAAATACCAAAAGCATTACAACCATATATGGGTGGAAAAACAAAATTGGAACTGAAATAAGAGTAAAATCTAAAAGAGGATAGAATATATGAAGAAGAATTAAAAGAAATTTCAACCCACAAGAATTTCTTGTTGGTTCAAAAAGAAGGAAATAGGTATTTTATAGACAAGCAAATGCTTGTTTTTTTGGTAATTATTGTACTTGAACTTTTAGAAAATATGTGTATAATAGAGTCTCAAAAGTGCTATGGTCACGTTTTTGAGGGGGAGTGTGATAGAAAAACGTAATATTTTATTTAAAAGTATTTCGTTTTTTATATGGCATGATGTATTTTTAAAATTTTTGCTTTTTTGATTTAGATTATGTATTTAGCACTAAGAAAAAATAGAGTAAATAATAATTATGGGGGATTTTTATGGAAAAGTTGAAAGAAAAAAATATTAAGATAGTTTTAAGCATTATTATGTGCTGTATTATGCTTATTGTAGCTATTGTAAATAGTTATTATGGGCTAGATGTTCAATTAGAAAATAATACTATAACAGCACATATGGGAAGTACAAAGGCAGAGAATGGAGAATTCATCTATTTATCAGATATCGATTATATAGAGAACCAATCAAGTACAGGTTGGGGAAGTATCCTAAAAGATAAGACAAGTAATAACACAAAAATAACAGTGAAAATAGATGGAGTAT
>CAJUQG010000034.1 GCA_910588025.1 uncultured Bacilli bacterium | reverse complement strand
TAGATCCTACTAGCATTATTGGTTTGAATTTATTTGCTTACTGTAGTAATGATCCGATTGGTATTACATATAGTGGTTTTAGTGTAGGTAGAAGTGCTAGTGGAAGAATGGCAAGTTCAATTGTAAGAAATCTAGTCAATAATTCTACTATAAAAGGTGGCTTTGGGAAAGCTAATAGGATTAAGACAAATTCAGTTCTTATGACAAACAAAGTCATATTCTCATTAATTAAAGATCCAACAATGGCAAAAGCTTTGGGAAACATTACATATGGCGTAACCGTACAACACAATTCTCCTGAAACTTTCTATTCATTTAGTAATGTTGGTAAGGATGGTTCTAGTGTTGGTTTCGGCACAAATTTTGGTAATTGGTATGGATATAGTGCATATTTAACTAGCGATATTGGTTTTGGCTCAAGTTGGCAATTGACACCATGGCTTACTGGAAGTTCAGGATGGAGTCTTGAAAACGGCATTTCTTTTAGTGGTGGTTTTATCAATGGGAATACAACACACGAAGTTACTATTTCAGTAGGAAATGGCGTATTGGCGGGATATGCAGCTTGTGCACTAGTTGCAGCTATACCAGCACCAGGAGCTAGGGTGGTTGCAGGAATTGCTGCGGGCATTATATTTATTGTTGATTTATTTAAATAATTAGGAGGATTTTATGGATAATATTATAATTGATAGAATGAAAAAAGAGAGCAAATTAGCCAGAAATGTAATGTTTTTTAGCTTTGCTTTGTTGTTATTAACATTTGTATATATGTATGTGAATAACAAAAGTTTACAGGATAAAGATGTATTATTTATGTTTATATTATTTTTTTGTTTGGGAATGTTTGGATTTTATGTATGGCTCTATGCCATTAAATATAATTTGAAAATAAACAAAGAAAAAATAGTGTTAAGAACATTATTTAGAAAAGTAGAAATTAACATTTGCAACATAGAGAAATATACTTGTAAAAGATATAGGAAATCTGTGTTCTATCAATTTAATTTATTCATTAAAGATAAACGAATTTTGGTTAATACAAGATATAAAGATGAGTTTATTAAAATATTAGAAGAAAATAATATTGAGCAAATAATTAAATAAAATATTTTTAATATTTATTAAAAGAATTAGTAATACAATTTTACATTGGACTTTAGACAAATTTTATATCAACCACAAAACATTGTGGTTGGTATTTTTTTGTGGCAGAACTAGAATAAAAATTGAGTTTCCCAATTGTTTAAAATACAAAAGTGTGGCACTTTTCTTATCCTGCCAAATTTTGAAGATTTAGCCACAAAAAGCAACACTTCATCTCTCCATTATTAATTTCATTTCTATTTAATTCAAATTGAAATTTTTTGATGTTTATTGTAAAATAGAAGCGGAAATAAAGAATTTAAAAATATCAAAATCAAGGGTTAGATATTTTGTGGGTACTCGTAAGAAACCCATAGAGACGAGCATGTATTATTGTAAGAGTAGGTATTATGTTCCTGAGTGGGGTAGGTTTTTAACTCCTGATTCTTTTGAGTATTTAGATCCTACTAGCATTATTGGTTTGAATTTATTTGCTTACTGTAGTAATGACCCTATAAACAAGTATGACCCGACAGGACACTTTTGGGATACCATATTTGACATATTATTTATTGGGTGGGATATTTATAACCTATGCGTGAATGATGGATATAAAGATTGGAAAAATTGGGTTGCTCTAGGAGCTGATATCGCATTTGCAGCTATTCCGTTTGTTACTGGTGGTGGTGGACAAGTTGTTAAAGTCGCAAATGTTGCTGATGACTTTATGGATATTAAGAAAATTACTGTCATAGGTGAAACTATGGATCGCGTAAAAGATACTGCAATGATGCTTGACTGCCTAGATAATCTTTATGATGGATTCAAGTACTATGGTAAATTAAGTAATTTAGGCAAAGGCGGAAAGGTATTAGCCGAATTTGGAGGAAAGGCATCAAATATTGCATGGCTATATGGAAAATTAAGAAGTGGTTATAGAGTTATTGATATTGGAATTGATTCTACTAGATTAATTAGAAGTTCAAGTTATATTGCAGAAAGAATTGCATTAGAAATTTGGAAAAGTCGTAATATATGGAAATGGGTATACCATTTTGATTTTTAGGGGAGGAAGTATGAAAACTAAGGAAATAATAAAAAATAAACTTGAGTTCTTAATCACCGATTATGATTTTGATTTTGATTATAACTCTAATGGAAAAGAAGTGTGGTGTAAGTTTACTAATAAGTATGGAAGCATAAATTGGTATTCTTATGAGCAATTTGGAGAATATGAACTTTCTATTGTAGAAAATGGTAAAGGGAAAAAAATATTGGATTCTTTTAGATTCAATGCCTCCCCCCCTTTTAAAAATTGATAAGAAAAACTCTTTTTTTGGCACTCTTTTAAAAGATCAAAGAATTATCTATTGGGATCAGATTTCAACTGCGTTTAAAAAACAGATAATAGATACAGGATCTTTGTTTGGGATCAAAATTATTAAAAAATAAATGAAACAAATTTCACCTCGACATTAAGTGAGAAAGGTGTTTAGAAGTATACTTCAAACTGAGCGTTCAACTTGTGGGGGAATTGGATGCTTGATGCAGGTATGAATGAAGATTGGTATAATGGATTAATGTTAACAGCTGCAAGTATTGCAACTCTTGGAACTTTCGCCTCATCATTTTGTTATAGTTTTAATATTAAATCTATAAGTAGATTTGGTAAATATGGAGATTATTATGGTTTGAGGTTTAATACAGGAATAGGAAAAACTAGAGTTCTTTCCTTTCATACTCATGGTCATAAAGTATCACGTGGTATAAAAAGTATTTTTGAATGGCATTGGCAACTTCAAAAATGGGATTCTAAATTCGGAAGAACAGCTGGAACAATAGCAAGATGGATTTGGTGGAATCTAATAAGAAAGTAATACGAATAGGAAAGTGTTTATGAATCAAAATGTATTAAAGGTTGTGAATATTTATTGTCAAGAAGAAATGAATGGCTTTAAGATGAATAAATATTATAAGGAACTACTCGAATTGACTCAAAAATTGACTCTAAAATTAGTCTGTGATAGCGGACAATTAGAAGAAAAAGATAAAAAAGTTTATCTTAGTGTGTCAATCTATAATCAAAAAGATGAAATCATTGAAGTTTATGATGAGGGGGTTTTAGTTGCTTCTACAATACTTGTTTTAGTAGATAAGAAAGAAAAAATAAAGTTTTTTTCTTGGACAGATGAAGATTTCATTGATAGTTTGAGATGGATAATACGAACATTAAAAAAATTTTCATAGGCATATTTCATGACTTAATATTAATTTGTCTTATGCTAATAAAAATAGCAAGTAAGTTACGTAAATGCACTTGTAAAATTTGGCTTCAATCTTTATGAAAATAACTGGCAAGTTGATTCGGCAATGTTAGTAGATACCGCTATTGATACGGCTATCGGAGTAGGGACATATTATTTAGCAGCAGGAACAATGTCGCTTGTTTCAGCAGGCTTATTAGCTGTTGGTGTTGCTTTGTCAGGTATTGTCGTAGTTGGTGGTATTGTAATTCGAGCAATTTCTGATTATTGAGATTAAATATGAAAGGATAATCTAACAATATGAAAAGAAAAATATCAAGGTATTTAAATTCTAAAGAGAAAAGTGAATATGATAATTTAGATAAAATCTTTGAATTATATTTAAATGGAAATATTAAAGAATTATTATCTGAGTATGTTGGCGTAGGCATTTATCTTTCATTTAATAAATTAGGAAAAACTATTCAATTAAATTATAATTATCAAAACATTTATGTTATAATAGATTTTTTTGAAGATAAGTATGATATTGTCGTATATTATGCTGGTATAAAGGAAGAAGAATTAGAAAAACTTTTTATTGATTATGATTATAAAAATGATTTTGTACTTGAAAAAGTAATTAAAGAAATTGACATAAAAATAAAAAATCATCCTAAGCTAAAGGATACCACGTTAATAGAGAAAAAGAAAAAAATATATTCTACAATAGCATGGTCTAGTTTATGTTTACCTCTCATTATTTGTGGTAGCATAGGATTATATTGTGTTATTACTAAAAACGATTTAAAAGGAAATATGTGGTGGGGAATATTCTTTATTGTGATTCCTTTAATTGTTTGGATTGTATTTTATGTTAAATCAAAAAAGTTAAAATAAAATATGCATTAGAGAGGTTGTTAAAAATTTAGAGCAAAAATTACTAGAATGAAAATTCAAAGTGGATATCCCGCTTTGTAGGTTGGCGAGAATGCATTTGTTGCATTCTCCTTATCCTGCCAATTTTTTTGTAGATTTTGCAACAAAAAGTAGAACGTTTTTCTTATTATCAATTTCAAATTCAATGAATGAAAATTGAAATTTTTCATTATTTATAGTAAAATTAAAGTAGAATTAAATAATACAGGAATAAATGTGGTTATTCATAAGAAACCCATAGAGACGATCATGTATTATTGTAAGAGTAGGTATTATGTTCCAGAGTGGGGTAGGTTTTTAACTCCTGATTCTTTTGAGTATTTAGATCCTACTAGCATTATTGGTTTGAATTTATTTGCTTACTGTAACAATGACCCTGTGAATTATAGACAAAGACCCGTTTCTTTTGGTGTTATTAGCTCATCTATTTCTAGTATCTCAAATGGTGGAATTTACTTATCAGGTAGTAATTCATCAACCTCAGTTGGTTTAAGTAGAGTCAATTGGGAAAGTGCTGGTTTCCAAATACCAATTTGGATTTCATCTTTGATGTCAGGCTCGGATTTTGGCACTTCAATTGCACCTGTTTTACGAACAATATTTCAGTATATTCGTTACCCAGGGGTAAAAGATTTAAATAAATTGTATGGTTTAGATTTTGTGCCTGGAAAATTAAATACTCTATGTTCAGTGATAGGCTACGGATTATTGGGACTCAATATAGGATTATCAGCATGGACTAATTTTACAAATGATAATTTAACAACAAAACAACAATGGATTAGTTTTGGAGTAGATACTGCTTATACATTAGGAACATTTGGAATTGGTTATGCTGTTGGTGCTTTAGTTTCATTAATTCCAGGTGTTGGAGTATTTATTGCTCCATTTGTATCAGCTGGAGTTACATGGTTTATTGATTGGACAAACGAAAAGTGGGGGTGGGTAGATGATGTCAAACAATGGTTCAATGACTTATAAAAACAAATGGTTATCATTTATTAATAAAGGTATAATGATTCTATTTCTAGGGTTGTTGGTGGTAATTGTTCCATGTTCATATTTATTATTTACGTATTGGGCAGAAATGCCGATATTCATTAAAATTTTTTGGCCAATTCTATTAGCAATTATTTTTATAGGAATAATAATTACACCTTTAAATGGAATGATTATCACAAAAAAAGGAACTATATTATTCTTACCTGACTTTAGATTGAAGAAATTTAATATAAAAGATTTAGAGAAAATAACAATAGTATTTTCTGAATGGGAAAATAACAAGTATTCAGTAATGGTAAAATTTGTATATAGAGATGGCAAGGTTTTTAATAAAGATTATTCAAAACAATTTAGAAATATGAAAAATAAAAAATTAGCTATATCAATGTATACAATAACTAAAAGAAAAGTTAATAGAATTTGTAATAAGTTATTAGATCTAAGCATTTGTGTAACTACAATTTTGGATAAGAATAGAAATATAACATATCAAAGTAAATAAAAAAATGCACAAGCGAAGATTTTAAAAACGGCATTTTCCTAAGTGCGTTAATTAAATAATAAATTATCTAAACAAGCTTACCATTAATAAAATAGATTTATTTTGGTTATCCTCAAGGTATTATTCCCCAGAACTTTGAAGATTTTATAAGTCCTGATGATGTAGAGTATCTAGACCCTGAGAGAATTAATGGATTAACTTATATGTGTACTGCCCAAATGACTTAGTGAATTATAAACATAGATTCGTTTCTTTAGAAAATTTTAGTGTTTCATTAGTTGGCGTTGGTGATATTGGAACAGTTACAGGAATGGCAGGAATACTAATTATTCCTAATAAGAACACATACTTTGTTGGAATAGAAGCAAAAGCGGCAGCATTTACTGCTCGTGGTGGAGTACAATTTGATATTTTTGATACACAAATTGAAGTTGGTGGGTCTGTAACTGCTTTATCTGCTGGAATACAATTCGGTATAGCTATTAAAGATGGTGAATTCTATTATAAGAGTGGATTTGCTCTATTATTTGGTTATGATTTTTATATAAGAATTAAGTTTGCATAGGAGGGAAAAATATAGTGAATAAACATTATTATAGTTTTGGTAATCTTTTTAAAATAAAATTTAGAAAACATTATTGCTATAAATGTGGAACAGACCTATCAATTATTACCCATAAAAAAATAGTTTCTCCAAAATCTGAAGAAGCAAAATATTATGATTTTAGTAATGGTGTAGATGGTGGAGTTATGGTTGGTTCATGCGAGTTTATTCATAAAGTATTTTATTGTCCCACCTGTTTAGAGGAAATCGAATTTGTGTTCCAGTTGAGTTTTGAAGATTTAAACAATTTTATTAAAAAAATAAAACGGAAATTTTTTAAAAAAGAAATTACTTTGGCATTCAAAAAAACATTTGAAACAAAAGAAAACAAATATGTAGATAAAGTGATTAAGTTGGAAGATATTCAAAATTTTTGTCTTTTCATTTATGTGAATGATAAAGAAATATTTGTATCAAAATTCTCTTTGTTAAGAAAAAAAAGTTGGGAACGACCATATTATTTTAAGATTAATGCAAAAGAAGTTGTTGAATATTTAAATCGTAAATTACTTGAATAGAAGTTCAAAGTGGGTATCCCACTTTGTAGGGTATCGAGAATGCATATGTTGCATTCTCCTTATCCTGCCTAAAAAATATTAAATAATGCAACAAAATCATTCCTAGCAACCTCCATATATGAACAAAATATTGATAAAATTTTAATAGTTTATAGGGCCTTTAATTTTACATAACTCCTGTGAATTTTGTTGATCCTAGTGGACATACTCCAAAATGGTTACAGGGATTGGAGTCGTTGCTGGCGGTATAATTGGTGGTGCAACTACAAACTGGTCTACTGAAGGAATTTTAGTAGGAATGGGAATCGGTTTTGGTGGTGGTGCTATTATTGGTGCTATAGTTGGTGGAAGTATAGGTGCATTTCAATACACGAGTGCAGTTAGTCAGTGGGGGTCTGCAGGTGGCAGAACAGCGCAACAAAATATGATTCATCATTTTAACAAGCATGTAATCGGAGACGGACATAGTTATCTTGGAAAAAATGTTATTCAATATAAAAAAAATGCTAGCAATTTCTTTAAAAACAATAGTTCTTTAATGAAGTTAACTAGTAGTGGAAATTATGTTATTAGAGCATCTTTTGCTGGGCATAGTGCTGGAGGCTTCTTTGATTTAGCAGGAATAATATTTTCATTTTTCTAAATATGGGAGGATTAATATGACTTATACTAATGAGGAAAAGCGAGTTGCAAAAGATTTTATTGATTGTAAGATTCCAAATTATATTTATGATTATGATGAAGAATTCAATAAAAAGCATAATTTAAGTGTTGACACTATGGAATATTATGAAGCATTATTTGATTTTGCTCATTGTATTATAGATGGTATTAAT
Source organism: uncultured Bacilli bacterium (assembly GCA_910588025.1). GTDB lineage: Bacteria > Bacillota_I > Bacilli_A > RF39 > UBA660 > MGBC162267. The sequence continues at coordinate 1,431 of CAJUQG010000034.1, read as the reverse complement.
CTTGAATCTAATTTTTCAATAACTTTAAAGAATAAAGAATTTTATTTTTTGATTAAGCAACAAAATAAGAATTTTATCGAACAAAATTTTTGCGACAAAGCAAGTAAGTTGTTTGAAGTAATTAGAAAATATATAGAAATTTAAAATAAGAATTTTCTAGCAAAAAAAATAATATTTATTTTAAAGTGGTAGTAATGTAATTAAGCATTACCAAATGGACCTTAGACGATTTAATACCAACTACAAATTACTGTGGTTGGTATTTTTTTGTGGCAGAACAAGAATAAAATTGGGTTTCCCAATTGTTTAAAATACAAAAGTGTGGCACTTTTCTTAACCTGCCGATTTTTTTGAAGATTTTGCAACAAATTATATTGCTATTATCTATTGAGAATTAAATTTCAAATAGATTAAAAAATAGAATTTTATAATGTTTTATGCTATAATTTTAATGATGAACTAGGAAAATACAAAATGAATAATGAGATTGTAAGGCTTACTTTAGACTAAACAGTAAACTTTTTTGAGCGATATAAGTTTTGAATTTCTTGACTTATAAAGAATATCTTTACAGAAGGAGAACTGAATGTCTTAAATCGTATCCTTTCTGCATTAAATCAAATTTCAATGAAAATGGAAGATTGGGGTCAGAATTCAAATGACTTTTTTAAAATGACGAAAAAAGAAATTTTAGCTCAAAAAGGTACCAAATTCTTATGATGAAACTTAAAAAAGGCTCATGAGGAATATGAAACATTTTATGCATAAAATTTAACTAAAGCAGAAAAAGATTACATTGAAGTTTTAAAACTATTAGAAAAGAATTAATTAAACCATATTTTATAATTAAAGGAAGGAAAATGAAATATATGAGAAGATATATATATTCTAATTTGTTAAAAATAATTTTTTTTCCATTATTTCTATGTATTATTATATTATCATTTATTTATTTCATTTGTTCTTTAAGTTTGGATAAAATATTTAACTTACCAAGTTTATTAATTTTTATCTCTTGTTGTCTTTTATGGTTTATTCTTATCATTGGGATTATTATTTTAAATAAACGTTCGAAAAATTATTTATTTGTTGAAAAAGATAAAATAATATATAAGGGAAAAACTATTTATAAAGATAGTTTAACTATGAAATACTTTAAATTTCATATATCTTTAATTGCTCCAAACTTAGTTATTCCTAAATTGCATATTAATGGAAATGGGCTATCTGTCATATGTTATCTTTCTAAAAAAGAGATAAAAAAATTAGAGAATTTTGGTTATGAAATTAGATGGATAAAAAATTTATACAAATATGAACAATCAATAAATTGACTTAACAAAGTAAGTAAAAACCTAAAAAAACAAAGAAAAAATGTAAAAAGAAGTAGAAAAAGAATACAAATAATTGCCAAAAAAGCCATAATATGCT
>CAJUQG010000033.1 GCA_910588025.1 uncultured Bacilli bacterium | reverse complement strand
ATTGGGATTTCATGTGGTTTACTATTATCTACTTCTGAGAGACTTTCGTATTCTCCTAAATCCCATAATTGATAACGGTATTTCGGTATCCAAACAAAGTATGACTCAATATTACTCTCTGGTATCACTTCATTATTTTGATAAGTCTTACTCTCATCATTTAATATGACTGCATTCGCCCATCTTTTCTCTTCATAGCTATACCATTTATCTGTTTCACTTGCTTTTTTTACAGTTCCATCATTCTCTATCGTAACTGGGATTAATCCTTCACTTAATATAGGATCTGTTCCATTTAATATTGGTTCTTGATATTTTAAAGTAGAATACGTTGCTGTAACCGTTACTTTTCCTATATATTCTTTATTCATTGCATCGGTATCAGCCATTGTGGTACTTTCATCCATCCATAGTCTTACTTCAAAACTCTTCGTCTCTTTTGGATAAATGATTCCCGTTTCTATTTTATACGCTCTTTCTCCAACCGTTGGTTCCACTTCTACTTCACTTCGTAATAATACTCCATTACCTTCATTTACTTTTACCTTTAATACTCGCTCTGGCATCGTAGAGTTACTTAAACTTTCCATATTAATTTGATAAGTATTTGTACTGGTACATATATTTGTAATCGAAAAACGATAAGGTTTTAACTTACTTCCTTCCTCTTCGGTAATGGGATATCCATATTCTAACTTAATATCACTAGTTTCATCACTTTCAAAACTCATTTTAAAACAATCTGTTATCACAACATTTTCTTTGTTTTGAAAAAACTCAGAATACCAATAAGCAAAACTGACTCCTACTACTAAAAGTAAAATGGCGACACTTCCTAATATCATCCATATTTTCTTATTATGACTCATAAAAATCGTTACTCCTTAAACTTAATATACCCAAAACACTACGATATATGTTCGTCAATGAAAGTGGATATCTTGATATTTTATTAACATCATTAATATACCATTTTTTCATCCTCTTTACTAGTTATTTGTAAGTATTTATAGTTTATATTATTTTATCAAAATAAAACAACTTATGGTTATTCATAACACTACATAAAAAAGATATGCTTTCTCAAACATATCTTCTAAAGGTGAATTGCATTATTTTTTTGAATAACAAAATGATCATCTAAAACATCAATAACAAAACAATCATTAAACTCCGTATCTTCTTTTAAAAGTTCATTTGCCAATAATGTTTCAATATGTTTGGTAACATATCTTTTAATGGGACGAGCACCATATTTTTCATCAAAAGCTTCTTCAATTACTTTTTCACGAGCTTTGTCAGTTAAAGAAAGATGAATATTACTAGGTGCCAGACGTCGCTGTGTTTCTAAAATAATTTTATCTAAAATAGAATGAATCATTTCTTTTTTCAATGAATGAAATACAATAATCTCATCAATACGATTAATAAATTCAGGTCGGAAGGTATTTCTTAATTCTTCCATAACAAAATCTTCAGCATGTTCTTGATTTTCTAAAATATATTCACTACCTAGATTACTGGTCATAATAATAATCGTATTTTTAAAATCAACCGTTCTTCCTTGACTATCAGTAATTCTTCCATCATCCAATATTTGTAGCAAAATATTAAATACATCTTTATGTGCTTTTTCAATTTCATCAAATAACACTATACTATAAGGATTTCGTCTTACTGCTTCTGTAAGTTGTCCTCCCTCATCATATCCGACATAACCTGGAGGAGCTCCCACTAGTCTTGATACATTAAAACTTTCCATATATTCAGAACAATCAATACGAATCATATGTCTTTCATCATCAAAAAGTTCATATGCTAAACTCTTAGCAACCTCTGTTTTACCAACACCCGTTGGTCCTAAAAAAATGAAAGATCCAATAGGACGATTCGGGTCTTTAATTCCACTACGAGCTCGAATAATAGCATCACTAACAAGTTTCAAAGCATTATCCTGTCCCATTACTCTTTTTTTCAAATTTTCATTCAAAGAAAGTAATTTTTCTCGCTCACCACTTACTAATTTCTGCACTGGAATATTTGTCCATCTTGAAATAATTTCTGCAATATCTTCCTCATCAACCACATCACTTAAAATTTGGGATTTCGTTTCTTCACGTAAACGGTCCAATTCCCCCTCTAAATTAGGAATAATTCCATGACGTAATTTTGCCGCATTTTCTAAATCGTAATTATTTTCTGCTGTTTCTAAATCAAACTTAGCTTTCTCAAGTTCTTCTTTCTTTTTATTAATTTTATCGTTTAATCCCTTTTCCTCTTCCCATTTATTACGCATTTCTTCTTCTTGAATTTTTAAAGTTGCAATCTCATTTTCTATTTCTTCTTTACGAGCTTTACTAATTTCATCCTTTTCTTTTTTTAATGCTTGTAATTCAATTTGTAATCGCATGATATGACGTGTTAACTCATCAAGTTCTACTGGTACCGAATCCATTTGCATCTTTATTGTTGCACAAGCTTCATCCACCAAATCAATAGCTTTATCTGGTAGAAAACGATCTGTAATATAACGATCACTAAGACTTGCCGCACTCACAAGAGCATTATCTTTAATTGTTACTCCATGAAAGACCTCAAATCGTTCCTTTAAACCACGTAAAATAGTTATGGTATCTATCACATTCGGTTCACTAACTAAGACTTTTTGAAAACGTCTTTCCAGTGCTCCATCTTTTTCGATATATTTACGATACTCATTTAAAGTAGTAGCTCCTACCAAACGTATTTCTCCTCGAGCAAGCATTGGCTTTAACATATTGCCAACATCCATAGTTCCTTCTTGTCCACTACCTACAATCATATGAATTTCATCAATGAACATAATAATTTCGCCATTACTATCTTTTACTTCTTTTAAAACAGCTTTTAAACGTTCTTCAAACTCACCTCGATATTTTGCTCCAGCTACCAAGGCCCCCAAATCAAGTTCCCAAATTCGCTTATTCTTTAAACTACCAGGAACATCACCTTTAATGATTCGTTGTGCAAGACCTTCTACAATTGCTGTTTTACCTACTCCCGGTTCACCTATCAAAACAGGATTATTCTTTGTTTTTCGTGATAAGATACGAATAATATTTCGTACTTCTTCATCTCGTCCAATAACAGGATCTACTTTATTATCAGCTACATTCTTTGTAATATCACGACCATATTTTTCTAAAACATTTTTTAAACTATCGTTTTCTTGAAAATTCATAAAATCTCCTCCTTTTTTACTATATGCAATTTTAACACTTTTATTAGCACTCGTCAACAATAAGTGCTAATTTCTTTACTTTTAATAAAAAAAGATAAGAGAGTTTTTCCCTAAATCTTTGTCCAGATATACAATTACAAAACTATTTTAGAATATTTCAAAAAAATAAAAATCCTTACAAAATCTATAATACCTTCCCAAGAGATTACTATACGATTGAAATTCAAGCAGATATGAATTTTTCTTTGAATTCTGCAATCATGTTTACCCACCAATTTAGAAAAAAATTTGACTGTAAAGAAAATTAAGAAGAATTATTACGATTTAACGAACAGTTTATCTCATCAAAATGCTAAAAACAATCTAACAATAAAAAAAGCCTCTTTAAAAATGAATTAACTTATTGAATGAAACAAATAAATTAAGAAAAAAACTTATGAAAAAAAGTTACTCAAATTATCACAAAGATAATATTTAAAAGTAACTTTTTTATTTCATATCAAGAGTACGAATTCTTTCTTCCAATTTATTTTTTTGCTCTCGATAATAAGGTTCTAAGCGAAAAAACTCATTAAGCCCCAGCATTTCAATCGATTCTAAAGGTGTCTGACAAACATAAGGATAATTTTGATATCTCCAACTTTTAATAACATCGCAAGAACTTTCTGGATTTTGATAATATCCATCACGATAAAAACCTCGAGCAACAGAATTATGTATTTCTGGTCGAAAAAGTCTTAAAAGAAAAACAATAATTTGTAAATGTTCATCTTGATAAATACATTCATAATCATGTGACAAATGAAAAATATCTTCAAACTTTCTCCACAAATCTATATATTCCCATTTCCAATCATAAAACTCTGAATCCTCTTTTTTAACTGGCTTCCAATTTAAAATAGGAACTCGAGCCCAAAAATCGCCTTCGGCATTCGCTCTTAAAATACCTGGTGCATAATGCTTAGAATACTTTCCTTCAATTTTTTCATAAAAGTGATTTCGTAACCATTCAAAATCATTTGGATAATGAGGATTTTTAATCAAAAAGAACAATTGACGATCACGTAAAAACGGCCATATTGCCTGTAAAATATCCTCTTCATAAGCATTTACTTTAAAATTTCGTTCTTTTAAATATTCTTCTAAAGCCTGAATTGTCACAACATCTCTTATTTCCATCGGAAAAAACCACCCTACTACAACATATATTTATTTTCTTCGATTTTCACTAATCAATTCTTTTTCTTCTGACAATTGTTTTATTCGTTCTATAATTCTTCGTGCTTTTACCAAATCTTTAAAAGGACCAACACCCGCTAAATGATTTTCTAAATCTCCAATACTCATATTAGAAGAAAAGAAAGTAGGTAACTGATGCTCCATTCGATACTGTAAAATAGTCCCTAAAACTTCATCTCTTCCCCATTCCGTAATTTTCTCTGCGCCAATATCATCTAAAAATAATAAATCAACCATTTGATAATGTTTCATTTTGCTTTCATAAATTTCCCAATCATCTTTCAAAGTTCGTAAGATTTCTGGAAAATATGCAATACAAATAGAAGCATGTTTTTCTATTTCTAGTTCATGAAACAATGCACTAATTAAAAAAGTTTTACCAGAGCCAAATGAGCCATGAAGATATAAACCTTTTTTTGTTTTCGAAAAATCATACTGTTCATAATATCGATCAATCCACTTAATAACTTCAATTCGTTTCTTATCTCCAGAAACATCAATATCTTTCATTCTTGCAAACAAATTAATATTAGCTTTCTTTTCTTTTTCCCTCTTGGTTTCCATCATCTTTAATTGATATTTACAAGGTGCATAAGAAAAGATGACTTGCTTTTGCTTTTTTTCTGGTATTCTTACATATCCCTTCAAAGCATTTTGACACATATATAACCCTTGACAACGTTCACAATGTTTACACTCTCTTACTGTATCTTGCAACTTAGAAGTAATTTTCATAGCAACTTGACTAGATAATCCTAGCCGATTTACCAACGCTAAAAATGATTGGTCACTACAAGCTTCCTCATAATTCTTTTTTAAATCTGGAAAAGAACTTTTAAAAGCTTTTATTTCTTGAATCATCGCCATAAAAATCACCTTTCATTTTCATTGTAACGAAAAAACCAAGGGAATACAAGTTAGAAATTTATGAGTCTTCTTATGAAAATTTGTTTCTTAAAATTTATCTACTTATATTTCTTTAGAATACTTTCCATTTCTTCCATTTCCTCTGGCGTCATTTCTTCTTTCGATAATGTTTCATGAAACCAAACTGGTTCTAAAGCTTTCGCTACACTTTTTGTATTCTTCGGAATTTCTTTGTTGTATTTTTTATTTTCTTTTTCAGCCAAAGTCATTGCATCACTCGCTGTTTCTATTCCCTGACGTTTCCAATGACCTGCTACTGTTTCAACAAAAGCTACAGATAATTTATTATGATTCTTTTTTAAAGTATAATCAATTAAAACATTAACCACTGCTGGTTTTAAAGATAAATCAATCAACAACATCTCTAATAATTTTAAATCACGATTAGTAGGATTTGCTCCATTATATTTGCTCTTTAAAAAATCATAAGGACTTGTATTTTCAAAAACTTCAATAATACGCCCCCTCTTACTTCCATCTCCTTCTGGACTTTTTAAATATTCTGGTTGTGTTCGATACACCAAAGTCGGTAATTTACCATGATTATTATATTGATAATACTTTCTTGTCTGCCGTCTTAATTCTTCTTTATCAATACTTCCTTTTTCATTAATACTAAGTCGTAAAATCTCACACATTTTTAACGTATCTAATTGATAAAGAAACGCTAAATTATTAATAAGTTCTCGCATTCTTTTCCCAAAAGTTCGTTCACTAATAAGACCTCTTGGCATACTAGAAATTAACAAATCAAAATCAACTTGGTCTTGCATATTAAGTGGTAATATTTCTCTCCCCACTGCATCAAAAGAAACAAACTTACTACTTGTTTTAAAAACTCCATCAAAAGTTTTCGAAATATCTTCATACTCTTTCGTATCTATTTTAAAAGTACCATATTCTTGCTTGAGTAAGTCATATTCATACTTTCCAATATTATTATAAAGAATGACATTAAAAATCGGATGAGAAAAAAATTCTTTTGCACTCAAAGGAGAATATAATTCATAAATATAACTATTAATTTCTCCCACTTTTAAATAAGTCTTTAATAATCCTACTGCTTCTAAAGTTTCTCTTGCAACCTTAATACTTTCTAATTTTGTTTTTAAAAGAGTCATTAAATGATGATGCGTATAATCAATACTAACAAATTCCAAACGATCTAAATCCCGCCATAAAGTTAAATAAAGACTTACTGCTACACTTCCAATAATCGGTTCATAAAGACTTACTACATTTTTTCGATCTACTTCAGTGAGTACTGTTTTATTAACAACCAAATATTTATCTGCTGGTAAAAGGGTAATTAATTTCATTTACTCACCTCCAGAATACAACAATATTATACTGACCAATGAAACTTTATACAAGAAAAAAACGCAGAAATTCTGCGTCCAAAATAGCCCAAATTAAGGATTTAGCAAGCTTCATCACAAGTAGAATCAAGTAATTTTAAAATCATATTCTGATAAATATTATAAAGTTCTTCTTGTTGTTTTTCATTTAAAGGCGTATAAGCATTTTCCTGGGAAGCTACTGTATCAACATGAATATCTAAAATTTTGCCTTCTTTAACTACTACAACAGTAGGTGCATACAATCTTTTTTCTTTTGTATCAATATTCTTTCCGTCTTTATTCTTTAAATAATAGGGTTCTAACACAGAATCCAAAGCTTTTAATATTTCACGATAACCATTTGTTCCTTCGTCACGAATAACAACTTTATCGTTATCATCAAGCACTAATTGATCACGAATGTTTTTAATATCTACATAATTAATTTCTCCTAAATTCGTGTTACTTGCAGCTTTTAAAAGAATTGGAACCATACTTCTACACCAAGGACAACTAGAAAAACCGAAATAGAATAATCCTGTTCCATTTTTTAAACGATTTGCTGCTTCATCATCTGATAAATAACGAACTGGATTTGTATCTTTCACTTCTACCACTGGATAAGTCATTTTATTATCTTCATTAATACTACCATTCAAACTTTCATACTCTTCTTTAAACTTTATAGCATCATTTTTGGGCAATGACTCCTCTTCTTTTTGGTGATATGCTAAACTACCAATAATAGATGCAAAGACAATCAAAGCCGCAACAATCGATAATAACATTTTTTTATTTTTATCCATATCCATTTTTATTACCTCCATTTAACCAAAATTTTACTAGGAATTTGGAGAATTTGCAATCTTTTTAATCATGAAGAGTTTTCGTTTTTTTAACATTGCAAGCAATCGAATAATTGGAAGGACCTTTTATCACTTGGCCATCTAAGTCAAATCTTGAACTATGACAAGGACAATCCCAAGTTTTTTCTACTTCATTAAAAATCAAACCACATTTCATATGAGGACAAACTGGATGAACACAATGACTTCCCTGTTCATCATTATATATTGCAATAAATTTACCATGTTGAAAATGAAAGGTTAAAGAATTAGAATACCAAGATTTTGGATAATATTTACTACTCAAAAAAGATTTCGTATTTTTAAATCCAGATACAAGAATTTGACTATAAACATCTATACTTTTTCGTTTTGGATAAAATAAATGTTGATATTCATTGACTTGATTGTTTACAAAATCACTTAATATTTTGCCACTTAAAGCACTTTGAATCATCCCCCATGTTTGATAACCAGTCGCTAAATATAAATTAGGTTTAATCTCTCCCACATAAGCGCGACCATCCAGCGTTGTCAAATCAACATTACTCCAGACACATTCAATCGAAGATTCATCAATAGAAAAAAGACTTTGAACTTTCTTAAAATGCGCTTCATCGTTTTGTTTCGTTGAAATATCATGGGACTCCCCTAAACAAATCCGATAAACATCTTCCCCATTTTGATAAAATCTTACCGATTGACTAGGACTTTCTAAAGTAATATACGTATACTTTTCATTTTCTTTCACTCGATGAGCAATCAAATAAGATTTCTCAGCAGAACTTCTCATAGGTAATAAAAAAGGAAAAAGAAAAAAGGGATAATGACATGCTAAAATTACTTTCTTAGCTCGAATACAATAGTCCTTAGTATGACAATAATAACAATTCTCCCCAGCAACGATTTTTAAAATTTTGGTATGTTCATAAATATTTCGTTTTTTTAAAGCTTTACATAGACCAATCATATATTTTATAGGATGAAACACAAAAGTATCCTTCACTCCTATGCCATACAAAAAAGATAATTTGCGATCTAACTTTGTTACTTCAATATGATGTTCTTGTAAAAAATGCTCAACTCTTTTTAAAATCTTTACATTACTCTCTTGGTTTGTAACTAAATATGAAGTAACTGCTTCTAAATCACAATCAATTTGTTCCTTTGTAATAATATCAAGTAACAATTTCATGCCATAAATCTGGGAAGCCAATTGTTCCTGTGCCAAAACTGTTTTTCCTTTTTTTAAACTTAAAACAAAGGTATTATCTTGCAAATAATTAATTTTACCAGTCGTATTCATACTAACACCTTGACCAATTTCATTTGCTTCTACTAAACAAACATTTTCTTGGTCTTTCAAAAAATAAAGAGAATTAAGTCCCGTCATACCTCCACCTATAATTAAGGTATCAACAATTTTATTTTCTTGTAAAGATGGAAACGTTATATCACTCTTATATTTACTCCAAATACTCATACCAATCACCTTTTATTAGTATCTTTTAAAGTACTAATTTTATACCAATGAAAATAATATTTAAGAATCTTATCAGTAGCAGGTTTTATATAATTTTAAAAGTTCGTTCCAATTTACCAAACTTATAAGCAAAAAACAGAAAATTTTTCTTTTTTCAAAAAAGAAAGAAATCTATAACACAAAGAGAAATGAAAAAAACTTATTGTCAAACCAAAATGATTATGTTACAATCATATTGTTCTTATGGCGAGATAGCTCAGCTGGCTAGAGCGATCGGTTCATACCCGATAGGTCGGGGGTTCGATCCCCTCTCTCGCTACCAGATTGATTATTACTCGAACTTTTCGAGTATAAACAAAACGACTTGTCAAAAAGTCGTTTTTATGTTATTATGAATATGTCAAGGAAACTTGCATAAAATAAAAAAGGAACATTCAATATTAGCGTGTTGAGTGTTACCAAATAATTTGTGTAGCACCTAATTCAATGCTGAGTTAGGTGCACTTTTAATTTAGTATTACGAATAGTAATGCTATAAGTAAAAGGATGATAATGATTAACGAAAAGATTAAAAAATCTTTCTTACTCACAAGCATCACCTCCAATCTAAAAAGATAGAGGTAGCACCCAACTATTAAATGTTCCTAAAGTAATTATAACAAACATTTGTTCTTGATGCAATTATTTTTTACTAAATTATGACAATTTAGTAAAACACACTTGCATATTGTCAAAGGCAATAGCTTGGAGGTAAATTATATTTAAAAATAATAAAATTATAAGTAATATTTATATCCATGAAAATCATAAAAAATACAATGTTTAAAGTATCATCAAAAATATAATGAGGAATTTTTTGTTTGGGATGAAGTTTTATTAAGAAAGATTGAAAAATATACTAATATGATTAATACGTATCCATATTATCGATATAAAACTTATCAAGATTTTTATCGAGTAATAAACGAATGGCTTATAAAATATCCAGATTAAGCAGGAAATTATGAATTTTAAAAATTCTATAATTAAACTAAATAATAAAGATTTATGGGGTATTGTTCAATATATTGGAAAATAAGTGGTATGATTGACAATGAAGAATATAACTCCTTTCCTGTTTGGCTACCCGGAAATACAAATCCAGTTAATTTATTAAAAGATTTAAAAACAATAATTGATCCAAGTAATAATCTAAAAAATGAATTTATGAAAATTATGAAGAGATTATAATTAAAAAGTTGTTGTACTTCTCTTTCTCGGGTACCAAAAAGAATTCTACTCAAACTTTTAAAGTTTGAGTTTGATAACTAACTAATTCAAAAATGGATTAGTTTTTTTATACTAAAAAAAATTATGGAAACAATAAATGAAGAATTGTTAAAGAAAGAAAAATGACAAGTAATTGTTAAACACTTGTTTTATCATATATAAATTTGATATTTCAAGATATAATATAGATAAGAAAGAGGACAATTTTATGAAAGAAACCAAAGAAAAAAAGAAAAAAGAGCTAGAAAAAGTAATAGAAAAGAAAAAAATCAACGATAATGTTATCATTGTATTATTATCAATAATTTTAATCATGGTAGCAATTTTAGTTTATATAAAAATATTTTAAAAAAAAGATTTAAACCTCGTTTAAATCCCAGACTGTTGACAAAGTCAAAGGATTTTAGAAACAGTCTTTTTATATGTAAA
>CAJUQG010000032.1:1341-11172 GCA_910588025.1 uncultured Bacilli bacterium | reverse complement strand
GGTAATATTGTTTTATTTTCTAAGTTCCAAATAAAATGTTCCATCATTCCACTTCCTTTCTTTTTATTTATCATGTCCACATTTTTTCTGTCTAACTTATTGTATCTAATCCACCAGTTTTATACATCTTTATTAGTTTATCAACCTTATCTAAAATTTCATTTTTATTAATCATTTTACACCTCATAATTTTATCAACTTACTATTGTTGATATGTTTTCTCATTTCATATCCGTTTATATGATATTTAGGTTTATTATATTGATAAATAAATATATTTTTATCATCATAATTTTTAGGTATCATTCCACTTATAATAGCCTCTTTTATCCATATAGCTTTAAAATCATTTAGTAAATCATTCAAATTGCTGTATTCATGAATTCCACTATAATAGCAATCTTTATTTTGAAACATAGGTTCAAACCAATATACCTTGTTATTGTTATAATAAACTAAAATTGTATGGCTAGGACAACCCTTTCCATCTTCATATAAAAGATAATAGGTTTCATATTTTAAGTCGGTCATATTTTCAAAATAATCTCTATATAATTCTGTCCTATCCCAACATATTCCTAATTTACTATTTGTTAGTTCTTTAGGTGATTGTAATAAATATGCCCCTCCATCATTGACGCCTTCATGTCTTTTTCCTTCTTTATCAATCCAACCATAATTAAATTCTTTCTTGCAATATTCAAAAAATTCTTCAATTGTACTTATATTATATTTTTTCATAATATCCCTCTAACATAATTTCAAAATTATACTTCTACTAATTCTTTAGAAAGAAGTTCTATAATGATATTGATTTTATTCATAATTTCTTCATATGAAATATTTTTAGCGTACTCTTTCTTTACTTTAAAATTTTCAAAATTGTGTTTTAATCTATCGCTTATCTTTATAGCTTCAAAATTAGATTTAATTTTATCAATATCAAATTCCACATTTCTTCTTTCAAAAGTATTTTTAATAACCTTTATTAATTGTTCTTTATTTAACTTAGAGTAATAATTTTCTAATATCATATATAAGTCATAGAAATCCTTATTTCTAGTATTTATAATATTATCAGTTATAAATGTTTCAAATTTCTCTGCAATAATGGTTTCTAAATTAAAAGCCATGATATTAATATAACTGTCATCAAACATGCATTTATATTTAAACTCTAGTTCTCTAGGAGTAATTGGATCTCCAACTGTGATATCAATGAACAATGGCACTTGTAAATGTTCTTTATATCCTATTAACTTAATTCTAATTCCACCATAAATATCGTCTAATCTAATATCTTTACTTGTTAATACTTCAAATTTAATATCATCATTACAATCAATAGAAACTATTTTCTTTATTATTCTTGTAAGTTGTTTTATATCCATTGGAAGTCCTTTAATCATAGTATCCATATCTTGAGTAGTTCTTCGTTCATCACCAAATATTGCTGATAAAAGAAGACCACCTTTTAAAATAAAATTATATTTATATTCACTTATTGAAATTCGATACAAAAGTCTTTCAAAGAAATACATTTGCATTATATCTTGAGGTTCTAAATTATAAGCATGTGCTCTTTCTTTTACTTTAATTTTCAAATCTTCAGCATCAATCACATTAACACCTCCAAATAATTATTTAAAGCCCCTTCTACATTAAAAGTTTTAGCATATTCCATTAATTTAGGTAAATCTCGTGATTTTTTATCTTTTAGATATTCGCTAATTGCATATTTTAGAGTTTCTATATCTTGATTTTGTTTATCTTTTAATAAATCACATATTGTTCTTTCAGCATTATAACAAGTAATCATCTGTCCTTGTGGACTCTTAATATTAACTTTTCCTACTTCCAAATATTCTCTTTTTACAAAATGAAGAATGACTTTATCATTATAATTTAAACTAGCATTATATCCTCGAGGTACAGATAAATTATATTTTAATGGTACTGATTCACATAATCCTAAAAGGTATAATGCAGTTTCATATGAATAAATTGCGGTTGTGCCATAGACTAAATTAAAATATTCATCCCCCCAACTATTTTTAGACACATACAATCCTCTTTTTATTTTATCTATAATGCCTTTTTTAACAAGTCTTGTTAAATAGATTTTGTCTATATTATTTTCTTCTACTTCTTTAGTTGTAACAATTCCATTATTATCTTTTAATATTTTTAAAATTTTTTCTTCATTTGTCATAAAGCACATGTTCCTTTCTACATACAATTATATCACTTCTGTATGTAGAAAGGAACACCATAACTTAAATATTTAAAAAAATTATATTTCTATTTCATCCTCAATATCTTTAAATATCCAAATTTATTTACTATTTTTTCACCATTCTCATCAACAAAATTACGATCTAGTACTCTTGGTATGATGTAATGCAAAATTATCAGCAAATCCCTTGTTTCATATTCATTTAATAAGTTTTCAAATAACTTGTCATAATTATAAATATCAGTATCATATGCAGTAATATATTTTCTATCTATTAAATCAATAGTTAAAAAATTATGATTATCTTCAAAAATCCTATTTTTGGTTTTAACTACTTTATCTGTTTGTTCTTTCATACTTTGTTTATTAGTATTTATTTGTGTATCATTTTCAAGATATTGATAATCAAGGTATTGATTTTCGGTATCTTGTTTTTGTATAGATGGTTCTAAATGAGGTTCTTCGTAGATATTATAAATATATTCAATTTTCTTACTTTCCGTTTGATTAGGATATAACTTAGTTACAGATAGATAATGATTTTCTTTTAATTCATTTAAAGCATTTCTAATTGATGTTTTACTTTCTTTAGAGTTAGAAACAAGCCCTGCAAGTGAATAATCCCAATCCATAGGCAAAGATAACATATAAGAAAGAAGTCCTTTAGCTTTTAAACTTAGATTTTTATTTTGTAGATGGTGATTACTCATAATTGTAAAATTCTTAGTTTTTCTACTTTAAATACAGCCATTATAATCACCCTTTCTTTTATTTTTAGTACATGAAAAAAATCCTAATTTCTTAGGACTTTAAATCAAAGATATTACTTTCAAATATTTCTTTAAATGGTTTAATAAAATGACTCCAATTGTCAGGCACTTTATCATTACCACTTTTTACATAATCAACTCCGTTGTAATAAGTACATTTTAATATCCAATAGTATTTATCATAATCATAATTTTTACCATAATGTCCATTCCATAAATTAGGTTTGTAGTTCTTAAAACAGATAAGAATTTTATTTTTGTTATCAATTGTAAGAAATTCATTTTCTTTAATAGATACCCAATTTATTCTTAAAGAATATTTTGGATTCTCTTTATCACTAAAATCAAGGATGTATCTATAATAATTATTGTTAATGCAGATTATAAAGTTAATAATTGATATATCAACTGTATACATAACTTTTCTAGATTGAAATGTTTTATCACAGTTCTTACAATAACGATTCGGTAAATGACTCATTAATCGCTCACCATCAAAATCATACTTTGGGGATCCCTTACGATATGATTCATTTAATCCAATATCTTCCCCGCTAATATAATTCTTCTTCGTTTTCTTTTTACCTAAATAGCCATAGGCAATATTAAAAGTATTCCCACTATTACAAAACGGGCAGGTTAATTTCCCCATTTAATTCCTCCAATACATGCAAGTTCTTAAACAAAAAAGCCTTTATTTATAAGTTCTCCCTATATGTCTTAGGTCGGAGTTATTATGGGAGAATTCTTAGTTAGTAAAAAAGGAATTGGCTATTTAATCATTTATGGAACACAAGTATTTAATTTAAATATTGTTATGAGTGGAATTATTATTTTGGTAATTATGTCTTTTCTAATTTATGAATTTATCCAGTTCATTGAAAAAAGAATTGTTAGTAAAAATTAAACCACTTAAAAACGAGTACTCATTAAAACTCGTTTTTTTTTAATTGAAATCTCAACCGCACCATTTAATATAAGTTTAACAAATATAAAATAATAGTCAATTTATTCTTTTTTAGACAAACAAAAAAATTAATACTCTAATTCTATATCGTATGAACTTCAATATTTTATAATTAATTACATATCTTTGTCCCTGATAAATACGGAAATTTTTTCTTATTTTCCTTCTGAATAAAATTTCTAATTTTATCTACATCATTATCTAATGAATTAAACAAATCTCTAATATCTCCATTATATAGTTCTATAAAAGTATTACATAATGATAACCATATTTCAGTTTGTTTTTGCTTTTGTAATGCTATTTTATATTTGGTAAGAGCATACTGAACTTCTTCAAAAGTTTTCTCTAAACATAATTTTGGATCAAATACAAATCTTGTTTCTTCATCATTAAATGTTTTTAATGCACTTTCCCAAAGTGTATAAGAATTTCTTTGATAATTTAATGCCATAGGTAATGTAAAATATAAATAATTTTCTAAATTTTCTTTTTTCAAATGTAGATTCGCATCCTAGGCACTACTTCTCCACCAAGTTCACCTTAATTATACATTTTTATTAATTTTTCAACTTTTTCCAATATTTTATTTCTATTTTGTATCATATTATAACCTCTACATTTTATTTTTTTATTTGTTTTCTTTTTTGTTTTTTACTAACTCTTCATGGTAAAAATAGTTCTTATAATTTATATTATTATTGTCACAATAAGCATTTATTTCATTCGCTAAATTATACCAATATTTTTTATTGTTCTTAATATAAATGTCGACATAAGTATCATAATACTTTGAATACTTTTCCTTAATATAATTCATGATATAGGATTTGTATTGTCCTCTCAAATTAAGATTTTCAAACCAATATTCATCAATGTAATTTTTAGATTCTTCTATTATTTCCTTCCATTTAGTAATATAGGGAAATATGGGAGACATAAATAAAATTGTATAAATGCCGTTATCGTGTAGTTCTTTTAAAGTACTTAATCTTTCTTTTATTGTACTTGCACTATCCATATCTTTTCGAAAATTCTCATCTAAAGTATTTATTGACATACATACAGTTAAATTTTTTATTTGCTTTAATAAGTCTAAGTCTCTTAAAATCAACTTTGATTTTGTAGAAATAGATAAATAACAATCAGAATGAACTAATTGCATTAAAATATTTCTAGTTAATTCATATTTTTCTTCTAATGGATTATAACAATCAGTTACCGAAGATAAAAATACTGATTTTTTACTTATTTTATTTAAATTAATTTTCTTTTCACATCGTTTAATATCTACAAAAGTTCCCCAATCTTCTGTATGTCTTGTAAATCTTTTCATGAATGATGCATAACAGTATTTACAAGCATGTGGGCAACCAACATAAGGATTAATAACGTAATCACTTGCTGGAAGATTTGATTTTGTTAAATATTCTTTTATTTCTATTTCTTTTACTATCATAAAATTACTCCATAACTTTTTTATTATATCAAATATATCATTCTATAGTTTTTCGATATCGATAAAAGGTCCTTCATCACAATGCTTATAAAAATCAATTACCTTTAAGTGAGATAGTGGTTTTTGATATTCATGTATTACTAATCTCTCTTGATTATAATTTTTTGGTAACTGATCTAAAATAAATTTATTTTTTACATCATTTAATAATTCTTTTAAGGAATCATATTCATGAATTCCACGAAATTCTTTATAAGAATGTTCAAACCAATATATTTTGTTGTTTTTTTCAAAAGTCAAAAATGTATGAGATGGGCAATTTTTATCATCATAATAAACTAAGAAATATGTTTTAATGTTGCCATCATAGCCTTTGAAATAATATCTTTCTAACTCTACTTGATCCCAGCAAATTCCGATTTTATTTTTCATTACTTCTTTTGGCGTTTGTAATCTGTAGTTTTCTGAGAATCTTTCATTTACCAAAAGATGTTTATTTAAATTTTGGTCAATCCAACCATATTCTATTTCATTCATAAAATCCATAATTTCAAATTCATTGTAAAAATTCCAAATATTTAATTGTCCTTTGGCTTTTATCTTAGGATTCATTGGTGTAACATCCTCTAAAATCCATGCATATCTTCCCACTTTATATTCTCCACAAAGATATTCTTTCGGATTTTCTTTTTTTATTTTTTCTATATATTCTTCGGTCATATAAATACAATCTGTTAAATTACACTTGCAAATAATATAGCCATTATTTAAAGAATTATTTTGTAAAAGATTTGCTAATTCTTTAGAATACTTCATTTCTTTCGTTTTACTTGCATGAATATAGAGTTCTCCTCGATAATTCGTTTTCCAACTTCTTGTTTCAATTTTTTTATGACCTTTTAATATTAAAGTAGCATAGGGTTCTTTTAAACTTAATACTTTCATCTTTACTCCTTGTAATGCTTTATGTTTTATTATAATTTATTTCATTATCTCTTTTCTTATTTGGTATTAATAACTAGAAAAGTTTTTGTTTATAACTATAAGTAAATGTGTTTATAGTTATAATATTATCGCATAAAAAAACGGATTTTAAAATCCATTTTTTACTCTGCATAACGCATTTGATAGCGTGTTTCTTTTTTATTATTTTTTAATAGTAAAATAACAACTAGACTAATAACTAATGCAATTAATCCACTACCTATTAAAACATAAACGAATGAATAATTTGTTTTTGGTGTTGAATTTTCATTTTTATTGTTGATAACAGGAGGGATAACTTCTTCTGTCTTTTTCTTATCGTATGCAATAATATATTTTGATAATCCGGTTGTATCTACTTTAATTTGATTATCTGAAACTAATTCATATGGTAATAATTCGATTTTTTCACCATCTATTTTATAAATTCCTAAGAAAATTTTATTTTTGTTTAAATTGATAAACATTTTAACTGGTTCTTCAGAAATTGAATTTTTGATGGCATCTTTTTCAAAATATAACTCAAACGATTCACTTGCGCTACCAAATCTATTAATTTGTGTTTGGGTTAAAGATAAGTTATTTTTCTTTAATACGGAATTTTCTTCTAATTTGGTAGTATCAACTGTTACTAAAATATCTTTGATTAAAAAATCTTTAAAAATAGGTTCAGTTGGTAATGTTTCATCTGTTTGATTATTATTATCATTTGAATTATTTGGTCGATTTGGTTGACCATTATTTGAATTTCCAGGTTTTGTAGGGTTTACAGGGATAGAAGGATTTTCTGGTTTACTAGGTACTTCTGGTAAGACTGGTTCCTCTTTTTTTATCCAAGTTACACTTGCTGTTGCTGTTCCTTTATTACCCAATTTATCTATAAATTCAAATATGAATGTTCCATTTTCGGTAAAGGTATAAATACTTTGACCATTATTGTTAGTAATTGTAATTTTTTCTTCACAGTTAATGGTTGCAGTAACTGGTCCTTTTGTTTCAGTCGTAGTACTGTAGCTAATTGTAACTGTTGGTAATTTTTTATTAATCCATGTAACAAAAGCATATGCTGTATTAAAGTTTCCAAATTCATCTACAAATTCAAAAGTAAATTCTCCGTTTTCCGTAAAGGTATAGGTATTTGATCCACCATTGTTGGTAATTCTTACATTTTCTTTATCAAATTCTACGGTTACTGTTACATCTTCATTGGTTAAATCTAGAGTACTATAATTTAATGTTGCTTCTGGGGCTTTTTTATCAATCCAATTTACAACTGCTGTTGCTCTTCCTATATTTCCTGCTTTATCTTTAAATTCAAAAGTAAATTCTCCATTTTCTAAGAATGTATATGTAAATGGATCTACACTTGGATTTTCGACACTTACCTCTCCATTATTTAATACCGTTACTTCTTCACTTGGTATTAATCTTACAATAACATCTTCATTTGTTTTATCGGTTGTACTGTACTCAAATGTTGCAGTTGGTGCTACTTTATCAATCCAATCTACAACTGCTGTTGAACTTCCTGTATTTCCGTTTTCATCTCTAAATTCAAAAGTAAATTCTCCATTTTCTTTGAAGGTATAAGTATCACTTCCACCATTATTTGTAATCGTAATATTTGTACTTGGATTAATTAATCTTGCCACAACATCTTGATTGGTTGTATTTGTTGTACTATATCCTACTCCTGCTGTTGGTCTTGGATCTTTGGTTAAATCTTGATAGAAGTTAAATGCTCTTGCCATAAACCAATTTCCATTACTTGCTCTATCTGCTACGATTTTTACATATTGTACTTCTTTTGGATTTGCAATTTCAAAACTTTTTATATTTTGAATTGCTTCTTCTAAGGTATTTGCTTGGTTGGTGTATCTTAAATTCTTTGCTTCGTATAATACTTCCCAATTTTCCCCGTCCATACTTCCATAAACGGTTCCATCTAGCATTTTTCCGTTTCCTCCACCACCTGGAACATATTCTACTGCTGAGATATATCTTGGTTTATCTAATTTTATAGTAATAAAACGATTGGTATCAGATCCATTCCACGCACTATGCCAGTTGGTATTATAGTTTCCATCAATTGCATTGGTTGCATGTCTTCCTTGAGCAGTTGCTTGTGATGATACTTCATGAATACTTAAATGAGATATGGATACATATTTTCTTGTATTTGGTTGATTATCTTCTGTAAAACTAAATTCTAAGACATCACTTGGTAAACTTGTTCCTGTTGCTCCAATTCTTACTTGTAGTAATTTATCTCCTGTATTATCTGGTGATGCAGAACGATAAGATGTCCATTTTTCTGTTTCGTTTCTTCTCCATTCGTATGTTAAGTTTACTCCTATTACTCTATTTTCTAAATCATTTCCAAATAATGTTGTTGGAGTTGCTGCTTTGGTAATATCGATAGTATAAATATTTTCTTCTTCATAATTTACACCTACGATATGGATTTTGATATCATCTTCAGCATTTATTCTAGCTATTTCTTCACTTGTTAAGTGTAATTTATGTTCTTCTTCTGCTGCAAATGCTACTTCTTTCCAAGTGTTTCCTCCATCTAAACTATAATCCCAACGTACTCCCGTATTATCAAATCTACTTGATAGTACAATACTTCCTGCATTCTCCCCATCAAATGAGAATGTTGCAATGGTTTTATCTAATTTTCCTAATAAATAGTTTGCTTCTAATCTAGTTAATGATGGCTGATATACTTGATAGTTATCTGCTGTATTATTTGGTACTTTTGTTCCTTCTGTTAAAATTCTTGTTTGTAATAATGTAAACTTATAACTATTTTCGATTGATGTTAATCTTGGTTTAATTAAATTTGTTAAATGTTGCATTGGTAACGGGAAGTAGATTAAATTCTCTCCGATTTCCTTTGCTAGTTCATAATATTCATCTTCTGTTTTTGATTCATTTGCATTATATGTAAGGATTAGTCCATACCATGCATTGATATTGTATGGCTCTATTTCTAATGCTTCACGATAAATTCTTTCTCTTGTTTCTAAATCTTCATATACTTCTGCTAGTAATACTCTTTTTTGACTTGCTTCATAAGATTCAAAATCATTTAATACTTCTTGTGCTAGGGCCATATATACTACAGAATATCCTCTTTGATATCTTTCATTTCCCCATCCTAGAAGCATTCTTTCTCCTTTTTCGGATAGAGTCCATCCACTTACATCGTTATCTAAGTTCCAGTATCCTCTTCCTTCTGAATCTTGTGTATAATATATGATTGCTGCATGTCCTGGTTGTCCGATTACTGCCGCTGGTATTCCATGAGTTGCTCTTATATTATGTCCTGTTTTTGATATTCCTCCACATACTGCTCCTGTTCCAAATTTATTTCGGAAGTTCATCCATAATTTATATACTTTTTTCTCGC
>CAJUQG010000032.1:0-1241 GCA_910588025.1 uncultured Bacilli bacterium | reverse complement strand
CCTGTTCCAAATTTATTTCGGAAGTTCATCCATAATTTATATACTTTTTTCTCGCTAGTCCCTCTTGTAATCCCATAATCATATAATTTCTTTCCATTTACAGAAAATAATTCATTAAAATAATCATAGTTCTCTTCTGCATAGTATACTGGATTTCCATAATTCGGCCAGACATATGCCATATATGGGTGTGGGGTTAATAAATTCCACGCATTTTTTGGATTTGCATCAATCTTACTTTGAATATATTCATTTAACCAAACAATAGATTCATCATCGATTAAGTTATTTAATACAAATCTCATTTCTTCTACAGTATAGTTTTCAAACCATTTTGTTATATCAATACTATCTG
Organism: uncultured Bacilli bacterium; assembly: GCA_910588025.1. Taxonomy (GTDB): domain Bacteria; phylum Bacillota_I; class Bacilli_A; order RF39; family UBA660; genus MGBC162267. The sequence goes on along the minus strand of CAJUQG010000032.1, from coordinate 886 downwards.
TTACTTCAAATTTTCCTTCTTTATGTAATTTCTTATAGATCTCATAACGTGTTACAGCATCTGATTGATTCTCTGCTGCACTTGGTTGCATCCATAATGCTACTTGTGCTGAGTGTGTTAAGGATAAAGTGATTGCCATTTTTTTATACAAATCACCATATTTTGTTCCATATTTTGTTTTTTCTTGGATTTCAAAATCACTTTTGTATGCATCTAATAATCTCTTTAATTGTTGGAAGGAATTATAGTAACTTCCTGTTGGTTTTCCTCCCATGGTATACAATCTTAAGTTCTCTAAATTTTGAAATAACCATCCAAACGCTTCTTTATTTTCGCTACTTTCCCCAATATATCTTTTAATAGTAAATTCTCCAGCATTTTTGATTAAAGCTCTTTGTAATACTGCTAATTCATGTTCTGGATTATTAAAATCGATTGTTCCATAATTTCTTATTTTTTCATTATATTCTTCTAAATTAATGATTTCTAGTGCTTCTTCATAAGATGCTTTGGTTAATTTTGCATCAGCATATACTGAATGATCTTGTCCATTTCCTTTATTATCATATGCTTCTAATTTTAAATATTTTTTCCCTTGAATATTTATTTTTACAAAATCTGCACTCGCTTGTGGTAATTTTGCTACTTCATATTCTAATTTATAATTGGTTCCATCTTCTGAAGTATAAATTCGGAAGGTTACTCCATTTCCTGCTGTTGATGTGGTATTTAGTCCTAGTAATGTTGTGAAATAATCATAATGATAATTTGATAAATCATATACTAACACAGAGGTTGCATGCGCCCACATTCCTTTATCAAAACTGTTTGATACTCCATCTATTTTCACTGTTATTTTTGTGTTATTACTTGTCTTATCTTTTAG
>CAJUQG010000031.1 GCA_910588025.1 uncultured Bacilli bacterium | reverse complement strand
AAATTTTATCATTCTTTTTATTTAGTGTGAACTTTAAAGGTATTATAATCTAATTTCTCTTCTATTGAAATAGTTTTTTAGCAGTACGCATCATCTGAGCTGTATAACCTAGTTCATTGTCATACCAAGCTACAATTTTTACTAATTGACGATTGTCTACTTCGATTATGTTTGTAAGTAGGGCATCTACAGTCGCTCCCACTTTTTTTCCTAAAATGTCACTCGATACAATAGGATCATAAGTTACTTTTAATGTTTCGTTTTGATTTTCTTCTAAAACTTTGTTTACTCTTTCTATGGTTGTATTTGTTTTTAATTCAAGAGTAATGTCAATCATAGAACCGTCACTTACAGGGACACGGTAAGCTACTCCATCTAGTTTTCCTTTTAAAGAGGGAATTACTTCACCGATAGCTTTGGCAGCACCAGTACTTGCGGGAACAATATTCATAGCACAAGCTCTCCCTCTTCTCGCCTTATAACCTTTATTGTGAGCTATATCAAGAGTTGCTTGATCGTTTGTGTAAGCGTGCACGGTACTCATAAAACCTTTTTCTATTCCAAAGGCATCATTTAATACTTTTAATACAGGTGCTAGACAATTGGTGGTACAAGATGCAGCAGAAACGATTTGTTCACTACCATCTAATATATTATCGTTTACATGATAAACAATGGTTTTCATTTCACCTTTTCCTGGAGCAGAAATCAATACTTTTTTAGCACCAGCTTTAATATGTTTATAAGCACCTTCATAGTCTGTAAAATGTCCTGTGCATTCTAAGACTAAATCAATACCTAGAGAACTCCAAGGTAAATTCTCTGGATCTTTTTCTTTATATACTTTAATCTTTTTTTGATTGTTGATAACAATGTTATCTTCTTCGTAAGAGATTAAATCTTCATGAAATGCACGATGATTTGTATCGTATTTTAAAAGATAAGCTAGGTCCTCGGCACTTGTTAAATCATTGATGGCAACAATATCAAAGTCTACACCTGTTATCATTTCTCGGAAAGCAAGTCTTCCAATTCTTCCAAATCCATTAATTGCTACTTTTATCATAAAATTTCCTTTCTTGTGTGGATAAGTACTAAGTTATCCACTTTAACCAATAAATTCTCTTAATATGGAATCGTCTTTTACATATTCACTACTAATTGGATAAAAACCTTTTAAAGAGTTTAATAATCTTCTGGCTTCTTCATAATATGGTGAATTTATTTCTACTGAATATAAAAGAGGTTCAGCATAAATTTTTAAAACACCTATTTCGTAAGAAAGTGCCGTATTAATTATAATATCTGCTTGGTGAATGTATGGGAAAATGTATTTTTCTTCTCCAGCTCGAACTATTTGCCATTCTTGAATGGTTTGGTCTACTTTTTTGCCACGAGTACGATTATCACGAATGATTCGTCTTAAAAGACGCATATCCACTGTCGAAATGTAATTATGACGGTCTATATTTAAAGGAATAAATGGACTTAAGTATATTTTGTATTTATTTTCTTCTTTTATGTAAGGAACTAAATCGTCATTTAAACAATGTAATCCTTCAATTAAAATGATGCTATTTTTATTTAATTTTAGTTTGTTGTTGTTAAATTCTTTTTTACCATTTACAAAATTGTATTCTGGCATTTCCATTTCTTCCCCTTTTAATAAACTTACTAGGGTTTTATTAAATAGTTCTAAGTCGATAGCGTGAAGACATTCGAAATCAAAATCTCCTTTGTCATCTTTGGGAGTCTCTTCACGATTTACAAAAAAGTCATCGGTAGAAATGCAAACAGGATCAAAGCCTTTGGCTCTTAAATATGTGGATAAGCGTTTGGTTGTAGTCGTTTTCCCAGAAGAAGAAGGTCCTGCAATTAACACAATTTTTACTTCTCTTCTTGCCATAATTTCACTTGCTACTTTTAAAATAGATTCATTGAATACTAATTCATTTGCTTCCATGAACGCTTTTATTTTACTGTGACTAACTAGATCATTCATATCAGAAAGATAAGGAGTGTTCATAAGTCTTAACCATTTTTTACTGGTAAAAAAGTTTTCGATAATGTTGTCATAGTGGACGTAATCAGGAAGGCACCCATCTAAAAGACTTGGACAAACGAGAATAATTCGATTTTTACCTATATAAATTAAATCATATTTTGTAATACTTCCAGTATCATGAGGCATGAAATTATAATAGTAATTGATTTTGTTGCGTAATTTATAAAGAGTTACGATTTCATTACTTATATTTTGAATATTTTTGGCTTTTTCTATTTCATTATTTGCTAAAAAATAATTGTAAGCATCTTTTTTTAAGATATTGTATTTTTGAAATAGTTCTTTGGAAGAAACAATTTCGGCCATTTTTGCTTTGATTTCATTTAATTCTTTGTTGGTTAAATTTTCTGGAGTAATTATTTCACTTAAGATTCCTTTGGGTACGCTATGAAGAAAATGGACTTCACATTCAGGATATAATTCTTTAACAGCTACTTCAAAAATAAATTTTAATGCTGATTGATACATTTTGTATCCAGCTAAGTCTTGCACATCAAAAAAGGAAACTTTAGCATTTTGTAAAGCTTTTGTATCTAAGGAACTGATTTCATTATTTATTTTGACACCCAAGATAGGGTTTTTAGGATTTTTTATTTCTTTGCTAATTTCGTAATAAGTTGTTCCTTTTTCATATTCTTTTTGACGATTGTTTCGGAATGTAATCGTTATTTTATTCATATTAATACCCCTCGTATTCTAATTTATTTTAGCATAGATTATTTATAAAAAAAAGTTTTACTTGTTTATATTTCCTAAACAAAGAAAACATTTGGTATTTTGTCTTCTACCTTTTTATAATCCAAAGAGGTGTTAAAAGTTATTTCTAAATACCTATTTTTGTAGATAGATAAAATTTTTAAAAAAAATTAGTGAGTGACTAAATTCGTCATTCTTTTTTTGTATCTTTTGTTATTCTTTTTACAAGCTATTAAAAGAGGGATCATTATGAATATTGTACCAACCGTTTTAGAAAAAAGTAGTAATCGAGAATATGCCTATGATTTGTATTCACGACTTTTAAAAGATCGTATTGTTTTTTTAACAGGTGAAATTAATGATATGAGTGCCAATTTAATTGTCTCTGAACTTCTTTACTTAGATTCTTTAAGTCATGAAGAAATTTGTCTTTACATTAATAGTCCTGGTGGAAGTGTGAGTGCAGGTTTTGCAATCTTTGATACTATGAATTTTATTGAAAGTAAAGTAAGAACTATTGTCATTGGCATGGCAGCAAGTATGGCAGCTTTTTTACTTAGTAGCGGAGAAGCAGGAATGCGTTGTGCACTACCAAATGCAGAAGTTATGATTCATCAACCGCTTGGTGGAGTGGAAGGACAAGCAACAGATATGAAAATAGCTTGTGAACGAATTTTAAAAATGAAAAAAAAATTAAATGAAATTTTAGCTCATCAAACTGGACAAAGTATAAAAACTATTGAAAAAGATACAGATAGAGATAACTTTATGGATGCAAAAGAGGCAAAAAAATACGGCTTAATTGATTGTATTTTATAAGCCTTTTTTTCTTTTATCTTGTCGAATTTCTATTACATTTTGATTAAAAAATTTTTGAAGAAAATCTACATTGTGTTCTTTTCCTATATTGACTTTCGTTTGCCAAGTAACTTCTCCATCTTTTATTTCAATATCATAAAATAAGAATATCTGATAAAAACCTATTTCACTTGCCCACTCTAGTATTGCTTGTTTTTGTGATTCATTTATAGATTTTGGAAAGTAAAATTGACCCATTTTTCCATATTTTTTATCATTAGGGGTCGTATTATAAAATACTGGATCACCTAATAGTGCAAAAAAACAAGCTGGAATGTGAGCTGGATATGTATTCTTTACCGAATTTAAAAGAGGAACATCAGCATATCTTTCTTGAATTTTTTCTATAAATTCCAAAATATGATAGGAATCTTCCGTACGCTCTCCAAATTTTTCTATTTCTCCATTTTGGTAATCATGATTAATATCGATTGGATTATCTCCATGAAAAATTGCTATTTTATAATTATCCATAAAAAAACTCCCTATTTTTTTGTTTATTATAACACTTTATTTCAGGAATTTTTCTATATCATAAAAATTTAACACTTATTCGACATTTTTATTTTTTTCTTGCTAAGATAATTGGAGAATTTGTTAACATTGATAAACTGTTTTTTTCTGTTTCTATTATAAAACCGAAATCCTCTAGTTGTTTTAATTGATAAATTAAAGAATTAATATAATAAGTAAATTCAGAATTACTAAAAGAAGTTCCATTAAAACACTTACAAGTTTGAACTATCATTTCTTTTTTTTGCATTAATGCTATTTTGGTTATTAGCAATAAAGCTTCACAAGGTAAGTGTGCCATTAATAAATCTGTTTTGGGTTCTGATAATTCAGTAAAACAGTTTTTATGATTGTTAATATTTGGATAAGGAATATTGATTAAGCATGGGTCATAAACATCAATTTTATTAGATAAATTAACAGTGTTATTCAAAGCTATTGAAGCTGCTGGAATAAAACCACAAGCTACTTCAGTAATTTTCTTTGTCTCTAAATGATTAAATTTATTTTTTATAAGTTCTGCAAATTGATAGTATGGATTTAATTCTTTTATGATTGCATCTTTATAAGAATACAACTGAAATAAAATGTCTGATAATTCATTTCCTTGATAGATATTTTCCTTGATATATTCTTGTGCATAATTAGGATACTTCTGAATGTTATTCTTTAAAAATTGATTAATTTGGTATTGCTTTTCCTTTGAAATTTTAAACATCTCAACCACTTCTTTCAACGCATTACTATTTTAACGTTATTGTTTGAAATGTCAACTATTTTTATTATTTTGAAGATGATATGATTCTAATAATTGTTTCATTTTAATAAAGTGATGGTTGATTCCTGATTTACCAATTTTATATCCGGTTTCTAATGTAATGATTTCAGCTAGTTCATAGTAGGATGATTCTGGATATTTTTCACGATATTCTAAAACAATTTTCGTTTTTTCATCTAGCAAGTCAATTAAATTGTATTTCTTTAACTCTGCAATACATTTTATTTGTTTTAAACCAGTAGTCGTTGTTTTTTCTTGATTTGCTATTTCACAATTATTTAAACGATTCACCATGTTTTTATGATCTCGATAAATTCTTATATCTTCAAAATAAAACAAGGCTCCTGTGGTTTCAAAAGCTTTCATTAAATCACTAATCATTTCAGCACTTTTTATATAAACCATATATCGATTAGATCTTTTTAAGACCTTTGCATCCAATGAAAGATTCGTTAAAATTTTTTGAACGAATAAAGCATCCTTTTTCGTCATAAAGACAAATTCTAAGTGATAGCCACTAGTTCTTGGATCATTTATCGATCCAGTTACTAAAAAGGTTCCTTTGATGTATGCTATTTGGTCTTCTTTATTCGGTAAATAATCTTCTTTCATATCAACCTTTTTGCCATTTTGATAAATTAGAAGTGACTCTAAAATTTCTTCTACTTTTTCTTTTATTTCTAAAATATAAATTTGTTTCATACGAAATCTTTTTTGATTACGAACGATAATATGAATGGATACATTAAATAATTCTTTAAAATCTTTATATACCCTTTGAGCTACTGCAGCATTTTCAAAAGATAAAGTAATATTATTTTTTGTTAATTTTGCATCATAACGAATGATTGCTGATAATTCATTTTGAATATCCATTCGATTCATAGTTTGTTTTGTTATTTCTTCTTTCATGCGAGTTGAAAAAGTCATGGTAATCACCAAAGTTACTATAACAAAAAAATGAAAAAAAAGCGAGTTATCGCTTTATCCATAATAGTCGGTACGACTGTTAAATCTCCAGCCATATTGATTTGGAAAACCTGGAGGAGTAATGACATTACTTCTACTAATTGTTCCAGTAAACCTTCCTCTTGCTACTCCAAAATGAAGATGGGCTCCAAATGTACAGCCATCATAGCCACCGTTTGCAGTTGAGGTACTTCCTCCACCAACCCAGCCAATGATAGTACTTTGGGTTACTATATCACCAACATTAACATTAAATTTTAGTAAGTGATAGTAATAGGTTGTATAAGTTTGACCACCAACGACAACATCAATATATAACATGTTGCCACCGCAACGATATCTTGAAATCTTTCCAGTTACTTTTCCTGCTGCTGCTGCATAAATTGGTGTTCCTTCCGCATTTCCTCCTATATCTAAGGCATTATGATAATCTCCCCAACGCGAACCAATCTCACTTGTGATTACTCCACGATTTAGAGGTTTTAACCATCCTGAGTTATGAGGAATTTGCGTATTTGTACAAGTAGAAATTACAACATCGTCACTTGTTTTACCAATCGTATCTTGACATGTCTTTTTTTCCGCTTCATATAGATCTTTAGCAACTTGAATTTTTTGAGGTAATCCAAGAGCAAATTTATCATATTCTTCAATATTTTCATGAATTTTTTGAATGGATGCTTGATAATTTTTGATCTCACTATCTAAAGCTTTTTGTTTTTCTTGTAATTCTAATTTTAGTTTTTCATTCACTTTAATTTCTTCTTCTAAAGATTTTAAAGTTTCTTGAATACTTTTGGTTATAAATTCAATTCCAGCAATTCGATTAATTAAGTCGGTCATTGTACTTGCACTACTTACATATTCTACATAAGCATTTTGACTTTTGATTTGTTGTAAATATTTTAAAGTATTTTCTGCCTTTTGTTTTAATTCTTCAATTTTTACATTTGATTCATCAATTTTTGCTTGGGCATCCGCTTCATCTTTTTTTGCTTGTGTCAATTTTTCTTCAGCGGCTTGTTTTGCTCTTTCTTTAGCTTCGGCTTCTTTTTTCGCGGCTTCACTTTTGGCTTCATTATCTCGTTGTTCTTGGAGTAAAGCTTCGTATTTTTTTCTTAAGTCACCTAACGTTTCCTCTTTGGCAGTTACGCTTATCAAGGGCATTATTAGTAAAGCAAAGAGTAAACCGATTTGAATTGTTTTCTTACTCATATTTTCAAATACTTTCTAACTGCTCGGTAACTTCCAAACATTCCAACTATAGAGCCAACTGCTAATAAGATTAAAGCTACATAGAAAACAAAATTGAATGGTTCTACTAACATAATCATATTGGAAACGACATGGCCATCTAGTTTATCATATAAGAAGTTATAGCCGTAAATGGTTGCTAGAATAGGTACAACAGAACCTAAAACACCAAGAATGAAACCTTCAAAAATAAAAGGTAATTTAATTGCAATATTGCTGGCACCTACCAAGCGCATGATTTCAATTTCATTTTTACGAGAATAAATGGTCAGTTTAATGGTGTTGCTAATTAGAAATGCTGTTACGAGTACTAAAGCAATCACAATAATAATGGTTCCTTTTGAAACGACATCAAAAGCTCCGACAATGTTTTCTACCATTCCTTCTCCATATTCCGCTGAAGAAATAAATTCAAATTTACGAATTTTTTCGGTTGTAGATTTTAAGTCTGTAACATCTTTTACAGTAACAATAAATGAATCTAGTAAAGGATTGTTATCAAGATAATCTAAAGTAGTATTCAGTGTTTCCGATTCATTTTTCATTTCTGCTTTCCATTCGTCAGCACTCTTGTAATTATAGTTATCCACTGATGACATTTGGTTTAGTTCTCTTTTTAATTCTTCAATGTTTTCTGTCGTTGCTTCTTTTTTTACATAAGCAACGATTGTTAGTTCTTTTTCAAGTGTTGTCGTAATTTCTCGAACATTATAAGATAAAATAATCGCAACAGATACTAGTATTAAAGTAATCGTCGAACAGGTTATCGCAGCCATACTTAAACTAAAATTACGCCCTGCACTTTTGAAAGAATCTCTAATACTTCTACTTAGTATTCTTAACGCTCTCATGGGCTTTATAACTTCCTTTCAAATAATCTCCTGCTAAGACACTGTTTTCAATTACAATCACTCGTTTTTTCATCCGATTAACAATGTCTTTGTCATGGGTTGCCATAATAATCGTGGTTCCTAGTTCTTGATTGATTTTTTCTAGAATTCCCATTATTTCTCTACTTGTATCAGGGTCTAAATTTCCGGTTGGTTCATCACAAATCAGTAGTTTAGGATTATTTACAATCGCTCTAGCAATGGCAACTCGTTGTTGTTCTCCACCAGATAATTGACTTGGAAAGTTTCTTATTTTTTCTTTTAAACCAACATTTTCAATAGCTTTCATAACTTTTGGACGAATTTCTTTTGATTCCATCCCTAGTGCTTCTAGTGCAAACGCAACATTTTCATAAACTGTTAGTTTTGGGAGTAATTTGAAATCTTGAAACACTACTCCTAACTTTCTTCTTAATTTATATACTTTAGAATTTCTTAGTTTCGCAACATTGATTCCGCCGACAACAACATCACCTTTGGTTGGTTTTTCTTCTCGGTAAAGCATTTTGATAAATGTTGATTTTCCAGAACCGGTTGAACCAATTACAAAAACAAATTCTCCTTTATCAATATCAATATTCAAATCAGCAATTGCCGTTGTACCATTTTTATATACTTTATAACAATTTTTGACTTTTATGAGTTTCACTTCATCACCTCGTACTATGTACATTATAGCAAAGATGATTTATGAATTAAATGGTAAATTTGACCGCTTAACACCGCCATGAACTTCATAACAATCATTTATGACAAAGAAAGCCTGAGGATCGATTGCTAAGACTGATTCTTTAAAATAGTAGTAATCAGGGGTGGGAACAACACACATTAGTAAAAAACCTTTTTCTTTGCGAAATCCACCTTTGGTGTCTAACATAGTTACTCCGCTTTTTAAATCTTCGATAATAAATTTTTTAACACTTTCTGTTTCTTTGGTATAAATAAAAAATAATTTACTGTTAGAAATACCTATTAAAATACGGTCTACTAGGGAACTACTGATATATAAAATAATAATTGCATAGATCATTTTGTTAATACCAAAAATGAATCCTCCCGCTAATATAATCACAATATTGGTATATAAGACACTTTTTCCTTCTGGAATTCGCGCATATTTATTAATAATTTTCATTAAAATATCGCTACCACCTGTTGTGAATCCTGTTTTATAAATAATGCCATTGGCAAAACCACTTAGTAATCCTGCAATTAATATTAAAACTAAAAAGGAATCAAAGGTAACATAGTTTTTTAAGTATTCTGCAATAGGAACCGTTAATGAAACCATAATAGGATATAAAATACTTCCAAGAAGCGTTTTCATCGTCTCTTCTTTTCCTAAGAAAATAAAACTAATTATTAGTAGGATAGCACTCGCAATGTATAAAAAGATTTGTGGATCTAACCCCCATAACTTTTGAAAAATAATCGCTAAGCCACTGGTACCACCAATAACTAAGCTATTTGGTACTAAAAATAAATTATAATTTAATGCTAATAGTGTTACCCCTACAAGTAAAACGAAAAAACGTGATAAAAAGTTTTTCCAGTATACAATGTCTTTAATTTTTTTTAAATCGATAAAATCCATATTATTCATCCTTTTTATTATTATACTGTACCAATTTTTTTAAATCAATCGCATAAATTATGGGAAAGTGTATATAGTTTAGAGAGGTGAAAATAATGAATGGAAGTTTTTATCAAAATCCAACTTTTCCAAATGCAACAAATCCAAACAACATGAACCCAACGACGCCACCAGGAAATATTAGTTTTCAGTCACAAATGCCTTTGGAACAAAGTTTGATTGAAAATATTTTACGTTTAAATAAGGGGAAAAAGGTTCGAGCATATGTTTCTTATCCAGATTCTAATGAATGGCGAGACCGTATTTATGAAGGAAGAATTGAAGAGGCTGGTAGAGATCATTTAATTATAAGTGATGCAAATACTGGGGTATGGTATTTAATTCGAATGATTTATTTAAACTATGTAGAATTTGAAGAAAAAATTAATTACAACGTTGATTATTCTGATACTTTTGATTAATGAAATTGGTTTTAGGCCAATTTTTTTATGTTTTATAAAATCACATCTTTAAATATTGTTTTAAAAGAGGAAGTTCTTCTTTTAGGGTAGTAGGATTTCCGTGACCAGGATAGATTATAATATCTTGTGGATAAGTGATGATGTTTTCAATACTTTTTTGCATTGCTTGCCAATTACTTCCTTCTAAATCACAACGACCAATGGTATGATAAAAAATAAAATCACCGGAAAATAGTACGTTATCTTCTTTGAAGTAAAAGCATATTAAATCTTTTGCATGACCTGGACATGGAATTATTTCTAGATTCCAGATGGTAGAGGTATTGTGCGTAACATGATAAAATTCTTCTAATTGTTTTAGTGCTCCAATATGGTCAAAATGATGATGTGTTACGAAAATACCAACGATTTTTTTATTTTGGCAAATTTCTTTTATTTTCTCATATTCATCACCTGGGTCAATAATAATGGTTTGATTGTTTTTGGTTACAATATAGCAGTTGGTACGAAGTTCTCCTACCTTTAATAATTCGATTTGCATTTTATCACCTGATTCATTATAGCATACTGATTTGTTAAATCTCTTATCAAAGTTAAGGTTTTATGATAGAATTATTTTAAGATAGGAAGTGAATTATGGAAGTAATTTATATCATTTTAATTCTAGTATTTTTATTAGGAATTCTTGGGATGTTGTACATTCATTATTACAATGATTTGCAATATTTAAAAACGAAGATTGAACAATCGGAAGGAATTATTGATGAGGTTTTACGTGAACGATATGATATTGTGGTAAGAACGAGTGATATTATTAAAACGCATTTAAAAGAAAAAAAGGATTATTTTAAAGAATATATTGCGTTAAAAGAGGAAAAGATTAGTAATTTTGATATGGACCGAAAGTTAAGAGAAGCAGCTAATATTATTTTGAATTTAAAAAATGATTATCCTGATTTACAAAAAAATGAAGGAATGAAAGAAATAAGTCGCGATTTAAATCGAACAACGGAAAAGTTAACAGCTTCTATTGCTTATTATAATCGTTATACGAATGAATTAAATGAAATGATTCGTAGGTTTCCTTCCAATTGTATTGCTAAAGTGCATCATTTTCAAATTAAACCTTTTTTTGATGGAAAAGATATGAATGACGACGATTTATTAGATTTTAAACTGTAGACTACTTTTTGAAGTAGTTTTTTTATTTGGATGGAACAAATTCATTATTTGGGCATATTATTTTCTTCATATGATAAAGCAGTTGGATATTTTCCAATTAGAAAGGAGGTTTATATGATAGGACGCGTTGTAAATGAAGCAATGAAACGAGTAACTCAAGCTTATGGTGGCAGACATACAGGAATTGATATTGGCTGGAGAAGTAATGAAAACCAAAATAAAGTATTTGCTCATAGTAAGGGTATTGTTGTAGCAGCAGTTGATGGAAAAAATGAAACACCTGGTAGTCGGGGAATGGCGAGTTATGGAAATTATGTTGATATTGATCATGGAAATGGTTTTAAAACTCGTTATGCTCATTTAAGAAAGCATACCGTTTATGTTAAAGTGGGAGACAAGGTAGATGAAACTACTCAAATTGGTATTATTGGAGAAAGTGGAAATGTTAAAGGGAGACATCTTCATTTTGAAGTTTTTTTGAATAATACTCGTATCAATCCTACGCCCTTTTTGGATAAACCATTTATCAGTACTTTAAACTATCAAGCTCATGATCCGATTTATTTATGGAATCCTAATGTATCTTTTGGTAGTAGAGAGTATGCTGGAAACTTTGGCATTGCAATTGATGCTATTTATGTAGACCAATATAAAGCTCGTGTTCATGATATGAAAAAAAGAGAATGGTTACCATGGGTAGAAAATCGAAATGATTATGCTGGCAATTTAGGAAATCCGATTGATGGAGTTCAAATTGAAGGTGTGGAGTACCGAGTACATCTAAAACGAGGCGGATGGCTTCCTTGGGTTAATACTGTAAATGATACTCCTAATGGTTATGCAGGAATTTTCGGAAAAGAAATCGATGCTTTACAAATTCGATAGTATAATAAGAGAACTTTAGTGTTCTCTTATTGCCAGAGTGTAGACAAACCCATAGATTTTTTCTATGGGTTTTCTATTAATTAAATTA
>CAJUQG010000030.1 GCA_910588025.1 uncultured Bacilli bacterium | reverse complement strand
CAATAAAAAAGACAAATAAGTAAAAATTTATACCTATTTGTCAACAGTCTGAAAAATAGATTTCTCTATTTTTTTCGACTTTTCTTCTTTTTCTTAGACTTTAACTTTGTCTTTTTCGTTTCTTGAATTTTTTTTATGATAGCAAATTCTTTTTCATTGCTTTTTTGCAAATATGGGAAAGCTTTTAATAAACGATTTGGATAACGTTTTATTTGTTTTACACGCTTTTTTATCATTCTTTCTAACATTCCTGGCAAACGAGCTAATTTCTCATTTTTTAGTTCACTAAAGATAATAATTTGATTTCGAAGATTATAAGCTACTACACAAGAATATATGACATCAAAAGTAAAAATAATAAAAAGGATAATTGCACAAATTATTAGCGCAACATGATTCATTTGTTCTAAAAAATCTCTAAAAATTGGATTTGCTAAATAAATAATTGCTAAAGATCCTATACCAAACAAAGAACTATTTAGTAAACAAATACGACCATTGATATTAAAGGAATTAGAACTGTAATCCCACCAACGATTATGAAAAATTTTCTCAAGTAAATAACTGGTAATATATTCAAGCGTTGTAGTAATAATTATTCCAAAGAAAAAAATAATAAAGGGATTGCTTTTAAAAGGTTCTAATAAAAAAGTTAAAAATAAGCTGCCAACTCCATAGATTGGTATGATAGGTCCACAAAGAAATCCTCGATTAGTAATTTTATGGTCAACAATTATACACATTGTCATTTCGGCAATGTAACCAAATAAGCTAAATAACATAAAATTCATAAACAATAGGGCTATCTGATACATGAATTCACCTACTCTTCTTATAATATTATAGCATAGAAAGTATATTTTAATGTAATAATTTACCAATAATTCCATATATTTAAGTAGGTCTATGGAGGGATATTATGATTAATAAACAAGGACTTTGGTTTGTAACACTTTTTAGTTTGATTTTAGTACTCGGTATTTATTACGTCACTATGAGTGATGATGCTCTTTCCTCTATTTTAAATAATTCTCAAAATGAAGATTCTACAACCGTAAATGTAAATGTAGAAGAATCCAGTATTTTGGTAGCTATGCGAGTAAATGAGGAAGAAGAATTGTTAAAAGCAATGAATGATTTGCAAACAATTTTATTAGATGATACCGCAACATTAGAAGAAAAAAATGATGCTTATGATGAACTGATGGCCTTAAACGCTAATAAAGGAAAAGAAGAAGAATTAGAAAAGAAAATCAAAGAAGAATTTCAACTAAATAGTTTTGTGAAAATTCAAAATGACCAAATTAGTATTGTAGTAGAATCAAATGACCATAATGTGAGTGTAGCAAACAATATTATAAGAAGTATACAAGCTTTATACAATAAAAAAATGTATATTACTGTTAAATTTCAGAAGTAGATTTACTAGCAAGCCTCACCTACTTCCTTTTTTTATCATAAAATATTATGAGTATTAAAAGGTTCATCAAGAAAGTGAGGGAAGCTATGAATAATAAGATTCTAACAATGAGAGAACAAGAAGTTTTTGAACTTTTAGTATTAAATAAATCAACGCAGGAAATTGCAGATTTTTTAGGAATTAGTGAAAAAACAGTCCGAAATCATATTTCAAATGTAATGCAAAAGCTTGGGGTTAAAGCTCGAGCACAGGCTGTTGTCGAACTATTAAAATTAGGTGAAATTACATTATAAGTTAAGTCTTCTTCGGAAGACTTTTTTTGTTCTATTCCAAGTTTAATATCATAGTATTAATTAGGTGGTATCATGTTAAAGAAAAGTGCTTTTAGGAGAATTGCCGTCACTTCAGTTGCTCTTTTTATTTTTACAATTATTTCAATTTTTCCAACCTCACTTAATGACCATTTTGAAAGTGAAACAACAACCAACCCTTCTGTTTATGGGGCTATTTATTTAATTGATCCCAACCAATATGTGGCAAGAACGCAAGTCGTAATTAAAAATAATGATAGTTTAAATCAAGCAAGGGAAATTATAGAAATGCTAACAATCAATGGCAAGAAATCTCATTATCTTCCAAATGGTTTTACGGCTGTTATACCTAGCGGGACAAAAGTAGAAGAAATTGATATTCAAAACGGAATTTTAAAAATAAATTTTAATGAAACTTTTTTAAAAATTCCAAAAGGATCAGAAGAGGATGTTATTGAAAGTTTAATTTATTCCCTTACAGAAATAAAAGATGTACAAGGGCTATTAATATATGTTAATGGGGAACTTATGACTAAGCTTCCAAATACTAATATTAAGCTGCCAACCACATTAACAAGAGATTATGGTATTAATAAAATCTATGATTTAACCAAAATACAAAATGTTACTAAAACTACTACTTATTATGTAAGTAAATATCAAGATTTTCTTTATTATGTTCCTGTTACTGAAATAACAAATAACGAAAAAGAAAAAGTAGAAATTATTATTGAACGATTAAAAAGTTCTCCTACTCACCAAACTAATTTAATGAGCTATTTAAATGCTAATGCTGAGTTATTAGATTATGAAATTTTAGAAAATGATATTCATTTAAGTTTCAATCAATATTTATTAGATGATTTTCAAAATAAACAAATTTTAGAAGAAGTAGAATATTCTATTGCTTTATCGATGAAAGATACGTTGGATGTACAAGCGGTTAATTTTTCGATTAATGGGGAAAAAATTACTACAAAACGGAATTAAATGAGAAATATGTGATAAAATAAAAAGAGAATTGACAAGAACATGTTAAATATATTATAATCATTTTGTTCTTGTTATTCTGTTCGCGTAGCTCAGTTGGATAGAGCAATCGCCTTCTAAGCGATCGGTCGAGAGTTCGAATCTCCCCGCGAACACCAGATTTAATAGATACTCGAACTTTCGAGATAATATAAAAACTACTTTCAAAATTAAATTGAAGGTAGTTTTTATTTTGTCAATTTAGTAAACATTTTTGCATAATTATATAGAGCATATGATATGAGCTATTTTAGTTCATTGCTTGTTGTGCTGCTAACACTAAATATTTTTGTATTTCTTTTTTTAACACCATAGAAAAATTAATCATACTAATTTCCATTTTCAGAATATAAAGATTGATTTCATTTGTTATATTATTTAGAAGATGTCTTAAATTAATTTTTTAAATTCATCGCCACGAGTTTCAAACTTGTCATATTGGTCCCATGATGCGCTAGCTGGAGATAATAAAACGGTATCACCACTTACTACATCGTTTTTAATATCTTCCATAATTTCTTTAAGATATTCTTTTGAAGTATAAGGAATATTCATATCTTGTGCAAATTTTGCGATTCGCTCTCTTGTTTCACCAATAGCGTAAATATGTTTGACACAAGAAACATAATCTTTTAAGTCATAAAAATCCTGATTTCGTTCCATGCCTCCTAATATTAAAAGAAGTGGCGTTTCAAAACTTTTTAAGGCAGTAATAGTAGAAACTGGATTTGTAGATTTGGAATCATTATAGTATGCAATACCATTTGATACTTTAGCCAATTCTAAACGATGTTCCACTCCTCCGAAATTGGCTAGTACTTTTTTTATGGCTTCTTTATTAAGCCCAAATTCTTTTATTACCAGTAAACAAGCCATAATATTTTCATAATTATGTGTTCCTTTTAATTTTATTTCTTGAAGTTTTATAATTTCCTCGCCATTTATAAAAATTGCATCATTTTCAATCCAAGCATTTTGACCTGCAAAATATTCTATTTTTGAAGTAATATTTTTCATTTCTTGAATTGATTCTTCATTTGTAGCATTTAAAATAGCTAAATCATTTTTCGTGTGATGAGCACAAATTTTTTGTTTTACTTTTTTATAAGCTTCATAGGAACCATGAAAATCTAAATGAGTTGGACATAAATTTGTTAATACACTAATATCCGTTTTAAAATCTTGAAAATTTAATAATTGATGATCAGATATTTCTAAAAGGACAATGTCACCTTTTTTTATTTTGGCAACTATGCTTGATAAAGGATATCCAATATTTCCACCCAAATGTACAGGTAAATTCATTTCTTTCATAATTTCATAAATTAGAGTTGTAGTGGTAGTTTTTCCGTTTGAACCAGTGATTCCAATGATTTTTACATCTTCTGGCAAATAATGATAAGCAACTTCCATTTCGTTAACTATAGGAATATTTAATTGTAAGGCTTTTTCGATTAGAGGATGAGTCATTATAATTCCAGGGTTTTTTATAACAACATCAAATGTCTCATCTAATAATTCTAGTGGATTTTGTGTTATTTCTACTCTTACGTTTAATTGCTTTAATTCCTCAATATTCTTTTGCGGTTGCTCTTTTACATCAGTAATCACGATATGATTATTTTTTGCTAGTAACTTAGCACATTCATAACCACTTTTCGCCATACCTAATATAAAAATTTTTTTATTTTGATACATTTTAAATATACCACCCTTCTTTAACATTATAGCAAAAAATTCTTTTGGCGTTAAAAAAAGAAGCATTATTTGCTTCCATTTTTATTCTTCTTCTGTTGGAACATTTAATTTTACTTCACCTTTGTAATTACCACATTTTGGACAAGCACGATGTGGTTTAAGGTTTGCTCCACATTTTGAACATTTTGTCATGGCACTTACTTCTTTTTTTAAGTGAGTACGACGCATTCTCTTTTTAGTTTTACTTGTTCTTCTAAAAGGAACCGCAAACGCTTGAAGGTCTAACTTTAACATATTTTCACTCCTTTTCACTATCAAGTAGCTTCCGTAATGGAGCTAACCTGGGATCAATACTTTCTTTTTTCTCTTCTACTAGTTCCCATCCATTTCCTTCTTGGAACGTATTTTCACTTGTAGAAATACTAATAGGAACTTCCAGAACAATATTCTCCCATAAAATTCCCATAATATCAAGTGTATTTTTGTCTTTTTCAAAATATTCAGCAATTTCTTCGTTCGTTTCAATAATTTTTTCTTCGATGTTAATTTCAATTGGTAATGTAACATCTTCTAAAGTTCGAGCATCTGGTAAAATCATTTGTCCTGTTAAGTGGGCTGATAAGAAGAAATCTTGGTCTAGTGTTTTAGTAATTTCTCCTTTTACTACTAAATTTTTTAAATCCCTTATGTCTGTATTTTCATATGTTTCTTTTTGAAAGGTAATTGGTTCTTCAAATTGATATCCATTGTTTCTAATTCTTGTTAACTCAATTGGTTTCATTTTTTTCACCTATTGTTATTATAATATAGAAACGATTTGAAATAAATACTTTTACCACGTTTTATGTTAGAATATTTTGGGGATGTGAGAGCATGAAAATTGTAGGAATGATTTGTGAGTATAATCCATTTCATAACGGGCATATTTACCATATAAAAAAAGTAAAAGAAATGTTTCCAGATTCTTTCCTTGTTTTGGTTTTAAATGGTTATTTTTTAGAACGAGGAGAAATATCTTTGTTAACCAAGGAAGCTAAAACGGACATTGCTTTAGAACATGGCATTGATTTGGTTTTAGAATTACCTGTTGTATTTGGGACACAAGCAGCGGATATCTTTGCTGAAAAAGCCATTGAGATTTTAAATTATGTTGGAGTAACAGATATTGTTTTTGGAAGCGAAACGAATGATATTCATTTGTTATATCAAATGGCTAAAATTCAGTTAGAACCAGAATTTGACACAAGGGTAAAAAAACAATTAGATTTAGGGATAAACTACCCCACTGCGCTATCAAAAGCTATGAATTTTCCTGTTATGATAAAAGAACCTAATGATTTGTTAGGGATATCTTATGCTAAGGCCATTTTAAAAAATGATTACAAAATTTGTTTACATACAATAAAACGGACAAATTCTTATCATGATTTATTAAGCAATGATTCCATTATTAGTGCTAGTAACATTCGAATGAAATTCAAAAATCAAGAGGATATTATGAATTTTGTTCCTGCTAAAGTACCTTTGTTGTTTCAATCCTATTCTGAGAAGTTATTGTTTCAAATTTTATCTTATCAAATTATGATGAATTCAGATTTAAAATCTTATGAGACCGTGGATGAAGGAATTGAATATAGATTAAAAGAAGCTATTTTAGTTACAAATAGTTTAGAAGAATTTATACAATTTGTTAAAACGAAACGATACACTTATAACCGTATTCATCGAATGATCATTCATATTTTACTAGGATTTACGAAAAAAATAAATCAAGAATTAAAATTAGATTATTTACATATTTTAGGTTTTTCTCAAAAAGGTCAGCAATATTTAAAAAAATTACGTAAACAAGTTAATATTCCACTTAAACCAATTACTACTTCTCCAATTTATGAATTTGAAAAAAGAGCTGCTTTCTTTTATGAACTTTTAACAAATTCAGCCGTTCAAATCTTTGAAAAAAGTAATAAACCAATTATCAAAAAAGAAAATTAGAACTTTGACAAACGTTTTTTTACCCTCTATAATGTTACAAGAAAGAAGTGCATGAAATGAATAAATTTGTAAACAGCTATGTTGTTTTTGATACAGAGACGACTGGCTTAAAAGACCAAACAGATCACATTATTGAAATTGGAGCTTTGAAATATATTAATGATGAGTTGGTTGAGGAGTTTGATGTTTTAATAAATCCTATGGAAGATATTCCAGAAATTATAACTAATATAACTGGTATTACCAATGAAATGGTAGCAAAGGAAAAAAACATTGAAGAAGTTTTGCCTTTATTTATGGAATTTATTGGAGAGTTACCAGTAATTTGTCACAATGCTCCTTTTGATATTGGCTTTATTAATGCTAGTTTAAAAAGATGTGATATGGAAATTATGAAAAATGAAACCATTGATACCGTTGCATTGGCAAGAGAATATATTCCAGAAACGTATAATTATAAACTTGAAACTTTAAAAAAGTATTTTAGACTAAGTTACGGATCTCATCGTAGTGTTGACGATTGTAAAACAACTAATTTTGTTTATCAAGAGTGTAAAAAAAGAGCGTTAGAAACAGTTTTCTAACACTTTTTTTATTTTTGACAATGGGGACAATAATAAGTACTTCGCCCACCTATTTTTATATTTTCTATTTTCGTATTACATATTTTACAAAGCTCATTTTCTCTTTTATGTACCATTAATTTAGTTTGAAATAATCCAGTTACTCCTAGACTTGATGTGTAGCTTCGAATTGTAGTACCACCATCTTCTATCGCTTTTTTAATAATTTTATTGGTAGCTACTTTTATTTGTTCGCACTCATCTAGCGTAATATCTTTGCCAAGTTTTAAAGGATTGATTTTAGCTTGAAATAAAACTTCATTAGCATAAATATTTCCTAATCCACTAATGATGGTTTGGTCTAATAAAATGGATTTGATTGGCAAATTTTTCTTTGTTATTTTCTCATAAAGATATTCTTTGGTTAATTCTTTACTATTCGGTTCATATCCTTGTTTTTTTATTGCTTCTACATCCCATAATTCTTCCTTTGGAACTAGAATCATCCGGCCAAATTTACGTGTGTCATGATAACGCATAGTTGTTTCATCAGTAAATTCAAAAATAATATGTTCATGTTTCGCTATTGGTTCATCAATACTTTTTAAAAAGTATTTTCCTTCCATTCTTAAGTGACTTAATAAACAGTAATCTTCTAATTCAAAAATTAGCCATTTTCCTACCCGATTTATATCAGTGAATGACAAGCCTTTTAATAAAGTTTCAAATTCTTTTGGATCTGAACTGATAATTGGTCTGTAATTTATAACTACTTTTTTTATTTTTTTCCCTAAAATTTGTTTTTTTAAGGTATTTCGTACTGTTTCTACTTCTGCTATTTCTGGCATTTTTCCACTTCCTTCCATTCCAATTGTTGATGGATTTTATTTTTTAGCTGCTTGATTCATGAATTTCGTAGATTTTTTGTTTTTTCCTTTTTGGGATACGGATTTTTATCACAAACTATTCCACCCTCATGATACGCAATATCATATGAACCATGCTTTCTAACATAGACTTTATTTTGCAAAGATTTAGCTTTATGGCTTTTATATGATACCCTTTATTTTGTTTCATACCAATCACTACCAAAATCTGCACTAACCTTTAGTGGCACTTTAAGCTTTATTGTATTTATCATAGTTTCTGTAACGATTTTTGTTACTAAATCCTTTTCTTCTTTTACAACATCAAATATTAATTCATCATGAACTTGAAGAATCATTTTGGATTTCAAATTTTGATTTCTAAATTCTTTTGCTATTTCTACCATAGCTTTTTTGATAATATCAGCACTTGTTCCTTGAATTGGTGTATTTAGTGCAATTCGTTCTCCAGATTGTCGAATCATATAATTTCCGTTACTTAATTCTTCAATAATTCTTTTACGATTAAAAAGCGTTCTTACAGCCCCTTCTCGATAAGCTTCTTGAACAATTTCGTCCATATACCGTTTTACACCAGGATACAATTCATAATATTTATTAATAAAATTATTGGCTTCTGTTCTACTAATTTCTAAATTTTCTCCTAAACCAAAGCCACTTATTCCATAAACTATTCCAAATATTACTGCTTTAGCAGTAGAACGCATTTTCTTTGTTACGGCCATAACAGGGATGCCATAAATATCAGAGGCAACTTTGGTATGAATATCGTCATCACGCACGAAGGCATCAATCAATTCTTGGGAATCAGAAATATGAGCCAAAATACGCAATTCGATTTGGGAGTAATCAGCACTTAAAAATTCATCATATGTTGGAAAAAAAGCTTTACGAATTTTTCTTCCCTCTTCGTCACGTGCTGGAATATTTTGAAGATTCGGTTCCACAGATGAAAGTCTTCCAGTTCGAGTTAAATTTTGTTTGTATATAGTATGAATTTTTCCATCTTCATGAATGTAATTTTCTAATCCTTCTAAATAAGTTGAATTTAGTTTGCTTAAATTACGAAATTCTAATATTTTTTCAATAATGGGATGAATCCCTAATAATTTGTGAAGAACTTTGACATCTGTTTTGTATCCTGTTTGATTCTTTTTTCCACCTGGAAGACCTAATTTTTCAAATAAAATGTCTCCTAGTTGTTTTGGACTAGCTATATTAAATGTTTGTCCTGCTAAATTGTAAATATCGTTTTCTAAAATTTCAATTTTAGCTTTGGTTTCTGATTTCATTTTCTCTAAAATTTCTTTATTTACTTTTACACCTGAAATTTCCATTTCGGCAAGTACTGAAATAAGGGGCATTTCAATATTACGATATAATTCATACATTGCTTCTCGTTTGATATCTAGTATGTATTCATCTCTTTGATCAAAAAGAAATTTACTTTTTAGCGTAATGTCCATAATGCGGAAATTTTCTTCCATATCTTTCGCTTTTAAAGTATCATAAAAGGCAATGTTATATCCTTTTCCACTCATTAAATAAGCAATGTCATCTTTGATATTGTAATTCATTAGATAAGCTAAAATCATTAAATCATCTTGAGCACTAGTAAAATCTATTCCAACTTTTCTTAATGCTACTATATTTTTTTTCAAATCAAAGGTATAAATAATTTTATCTTTCATTTTGAAAAGAGCTTCAGATAAATGTTCTTTCGGAATATAAAACGTTCCTTTTTTATTTGTGATTGCTCCTCCGATAATATTGGCTGTGTGATAATTAAGCCCATCTAATTCAAGATAAAAAGAATTGATTTCTTCCACTGGTAAAAGAGAAATATCCTGAATTACTTGGTAATTGTTTTCTATTTTTGGCTCTGGTTTTTCAAAATTTTTTAACAAAGAATAGAATTCTAGTTCTCTATATATATTCGCTAATTCCTCATCTTCTTTTTTGCTATAACGAATGTCTTCTAAATCTTTTACTTCTAGAGGAACCGTTCGATAGATTGTCGCTATTTCTTTGCTGGTAAAAGCCATTTCTTTATCTTGAATTAATAATTCTCGTTTTTTTCCTGTTATCTTAGCAATATTTTCATAAATGCCTTCGATGCTACCGTATTCTTGCAAAAGAGATAATGCTGTTTTTTCTCCAATTCCTTTTACACCTGGAATATTATCTGAAGCATCTCCTGCTAAAGCTTTGATATCGATAATTTTAATAGGTTCTAATTTATATTCCTCATAAAATGATTGAGGATCATATTTTATAAATCCTTTTTGTTTTAGTAATTTCATATCAAGTTGATTTGATACTAATTGTAATAAATCACGGTCACTAGAAATAATTGTTCCATTAAAATCTGGGTCTTCTTCAACCATACGCGCAAGTGTACCAATAATATCGTCGGCTTCATATGGTGCTAATTCAAAATAAGGAACACCCATGGCCTTTAATAGTTTTCGCGCATAAGGCATTTGACGAACTAAATCTTCTGGAGTTTCTTTACGTCCATCTTTGTAAAAATCGTATTTTTCACGGCGAAAATTTTTACCAATATCAAAAGCTACTGCCATATACTCTGGATTTTCTTCCTGAATAATTTTATGAATCATGCTAACAAAGCCATACAACGCATTGGTTGGAAATCCTTTTGAATTTTTCATAAGAGAGCCTGAATAAGCAGTTGCATAGTAACTACGAAATAATAAATTGTTTCCATCTACTAAAATTATCTTTTTCATTCTATCACCAAGTTAATTATATCATGATGACTTAAAAGAAACTATTGTTTTTCCTCATCTAACATCTTTAAAAACTCGATACTGGCTTTATTTAAATACTGGTAATTAAAGTGAATAATGCCAAAGTCTCTTCTTGAAATTTTGGGAGTAATATTAATTTCGAATAATTCATGTTGTTCTAATTCTTTTTTTACATATTCTTTTGTCACTAAACCAATTCCATAGCCAATTTTAGCAAAGTCAATCAATAAATTGGAACTTGCTATTTCCATAACAGTTTTTAATTTAATTTGATTTTCTCTACAATAATTTTCAAAGCAGTCTCTGGAACTGGATGGCTGTTTTTGTAATAAAATTGGAAAGTTTGTCAAATCTTTTAAGGTTAAAGTTTTACTAGCTAAATCTTTATACTCTTGATTTGCTATAAAGGTATCTTGCATTTCACCAAGTTTTTTGTAATGAAATTCATCTTTTATATTGGAAGGAAATTTAGCAATGATAAAATCAATTTTCCCTTTTTTTAATAATGTTTTTAAAGTACTAGTTGGATCTGTACTAATCTCAAATATTATATTAGGATATTTAGTATGAAACTTTCTTATGTAAGGTATTAGAAATGTTTTGGTTAAAGTTGTACTGATTCCTATTCTTATTTTACCTGATAACAATTCGTTATCGGCTCTAATTTTCTTTTCAGCAATTTGAAATAATTGTAAAGCATTTTCAATATCTTCATAGACAACTCTTCCCTCTTCGGTTAAAAGCACTCCTTTTTGAGTCCGAATGAACAATTTACAATTTAAATATTCTTCTAGTTTTTGAATTTGTTTGGTTAAAGCTGGTTGCGAAATATGGAGTTTTTCACTAGCATACGAAATATTTTTGGCATTTGCTACTTCATAAAAAAGTTTCCATAGTTCTAAATTCATTATAACCTCCAGTTATATTTTTTATAATAATTATATATTTTTATTATATTTGTTTTTGTGTTATCTTGTCAATAGAGATGAGGTTTTTATGGATTTAGAGTTATTGAATGATGAAAAAGAAATGTATTTATTTTTAAAGGATCATTGTGAAAGAAAGAAGTTCGTTCATTCACTTCGTGCACTTTATTATGCGCAAATTCACCACGAAGGGCAAAAGCGCAAAGGAAATGGGTTACCTTACATTACCCATCCGATGGCAGTTGCATATTTTCTAATTTTAAGCGGTATTGATTTTGACAATGCTTTAGCAGTTGCTTTCCTTCATGATGTTCCAGAAGATTGTGGTACTAATTTGGGCGATTTAAATGTGGCTTCAGATATTAAATATAGTGCAAATTTACTAAATTGGAAATTATATAAGTCTCAGTACCAAAATAAGCAATTTGCGATGATGCTTTACTATTATAATATTAGTAAAGATAAGTGGGCGACTATTACTAAATTTGGTGACCGAGTTCACAATCTTTTTACGATGCAAGGTGCGTTTACAAAAGAAAAAATGATAGATTATGTGAAAGAAACGATTACTTATTATCCTTATCTTTTTCATGAGGCTTATCAAAAATATCCAGATGTAGCTATTACCATTCAATTTTTTCATCAACATATGATTCATTTAATTCAAGCATATAGAGAAAACGATTTTTCTCATTTGAACAATGATTTTGAGAAAAAAATATGTTTATCTTTGCAAGAATTTTATATTCCTAATAAAAAAATCATTGTCCTACCAGAGCAAAAGTAACATATTAGAAGCAAAATTTTAGTAAGTTAAAAAGAAGTTTGTCAAGAACTTCTTTCAGACTGTTGACAAATAGGTATAAATTTTTACTTATTTGTCTTTTT
>CAJUQG010000029.1 GCA_910588025.1 uncultured Bacilli bacterium | reverse complement strand
TCAAAAAAAGTAGTATATTCATTTTGAATACACCACTTTGTCAACAGTCTGAGATACCTGAGGTATCTTTTTTTATCAAAAAATTACGACTTCCTTTTACAAAATATATCGTTTATGTTAAAATAAATAGACAAGAAAACTGATAAATGATAGATGGGAGTTCACTAATGAAAAAAACGTTACGCCTTGTATTATATTATTTTATTATCATAATGTATCTTGAATTATGGCATAAATTCTTTTTCTATCCAACTGTTTGGAATATTGGATTAATTTATACCTCTTTATTTAGTTTATTAATTGCTTTCTTATTAACGTTTTTATCTAGTCTTAGTAAACCTAAAATAAATAAAATAATTGTTTTTCTTTTTACTTTATTTTTAACTTTTATTTTTGCAGGAAATTATATTTATACGACTTTATTTCAAACACCATTTTCCATTCAAGTGACCAGCATGGCAGGTGGAGCTTTAGATTTTATCAATATCTTTTTTAGCACAGTTTTGAAAAATATTGCGAATCTAATGATTTTATGTTTCCCTTTCTTTTGCTTTTGTTGTAAAATGAAAACGATGAATTTTGAAAAAAATTTCTATTTTGAAAGAAAAGTATTAATTTATTCCATTCTTAGTATTTATATAATTTCTTTACTTGTATTATTTCCTGGCAAAAATGCCTCAAAATCGGCTTATAAATTATATTGGCAAGAAAATGATATCATTTCCTCAATTAATTTGTTTGGATTGATAACTGCTGAAAGAATAGAAATCCAAAGAAGTATTTTGGGATTTGATGAAACATTGTCTTTTATGGAAAATGATACTAGTAACGAAAAAAAAGATGACTACAATAAATTAGAAATAGATTTTGATACATTAATAGCAGAGGAAAAAGATGCGAATATTAAAAATGTTTATTCTTATTTTAAAAATGCTTCTGCCACTAAGAAAAATGAATATACTGGAATGTTTCAAGGTAAAAATTTAATTTTTGTCTTAGCAGAATCGTTTAATTCTGTAGCAGTTAGTGAAGAATATACTCCGACATTATATCAATTAATTCACAATGGCTTCCATTTTACCAATTTTTATTCTCCCGTTTTTTTAAGTACGACAGGTGGAGAGTTTCAAGCAATGACTGGCCTAATACCAAGTGCTGATACTATAAACGAATGGCACAAAGGCGAAGCTTACTTACCATACGCACTTGGCAATATGTTTGCAAAAGAAGATTATACAACAAACGCATATCATAACTGGGAATATGATTTCTATACAAGAAATTTTACTATGCCTGAACTTGGATTTCCAAATTACTTAGCTTGCGAAAATGGTTTAGAAAAAATAGCCGATTGTTCATGGAATTCGATTAATGCTCCAGAAGATCAACAATTAATTGCCTCTACTATAAAAAAATATACCAAAGAAGATAAATTCTTAACTTACTATATTACGATGAGTGGCCATGCTCCATATTTATTTGAAAAGTCCAAAAGATATTATGAGGAAGTAAAAGACTTACCATATAGTGATGAAACAAAAGCCTACATTGCCTCTCAAATGGATTTAGATAAAGCCATGGAAGTTTTAATTGAAAGTTTAGAAAAAGAAGGTGTTTTAGAAGATACAGTAATTTGCTTAGTAGGAGACCATTACCCATATGCCATGGATATTTCTCATATTAACGAAATGTCTTCGTATCCTCGTGATGAATTGTTTGAAGTAAATCATAGTGATTTGATAATTTGGAATAAAAACCAAGAAAAAGTAGAGATTAATAAAGTAGGAAGTCAAATTGATATTTTACCAACCATTTTAAATTTATTTGGATTAGAATACGATTCAAGACTTTTCATAGGAAAAGATTTATTGAGTGACAGTGAAGGTTTAGCTATTTTCTCAGATATGAGTTGGATAAGTGATTCTGGAACCTATCAGAGTAAATCGAAAAAATTTACGGCGAAAAAAGAAGTGGACGAAGATTACATTTCCAAAATAAACCAATGGGTGAATAATGGGGTTGTAGTCAGTAGAAAAATTATTATAAATGATATTTATCGTAAATTATTTGAAAGTATTGGTGAATAACATGTGTGGATTTGTAGGTTTTATAAGTAAAGAAAAAAAGAAAAAAGCAATCATCAAAAAAATGGCTGAACGAATTCATCATCGTGGACCAGATGGAGAAGGATTTTACACCGATGATAACATTGCTTTAGGTCACCGTCGTTTATCGATAATTGATGTAAAAAATGGTCGTCAACCTATGTTTAATGAAGACAAAAGTTTAGTTGTAGTCTTTAATGGCGAAATTTATAATTATCAAGAATTAAAAGCCGAATTAATACATCATGACTTTAAAACCAATTGTGATACGGAAATACTTCTTCATGGCTATGAAGAGTGGGGTGTTGATTTACCAAAAAAACTGCGAGGAATGTTTTCTTTTGTTCTATGGGATAAAAAAGAAGAAAAAATGTTTTGTGCAAGAGACCCTTTTGGAATCAAACCATTTTACTATTATCAAAAAGAAGATACCTTGTTATTTGCATCTGAAATCAAATCTTTTTTAGAACATCCAAGTTTTGAAAAAGAACTCAATGAAAAACTAATTCCTTCTTATTTATCATTTAGCTTTACACCAACTACTGAAACATTCTTTAAAGGTGTAAATCGTTTAGATGCTGGTCATTATTTATTATATCAAGAAGGTAATATTACCATTGAACGTTACTTTAATTTGGACTTTACAGAAGAAACGGATTCCTATGAAAATTGTGTAAATAGAATTGCTGAAATTATGGAAGATTCTGTAAAGCATCACCAAATTAGTGATGTTGAAGTTGGTTCTTTCCTCTCAAGTGGAATCGATTCTTCTTATATTGTGACTCTTGCCAAACCAGACAAAACCTATACGGTGGGTTACGATATACCGAAATATAACGAAATTGATTATGCGAAAGATTTAACCAAGCGATTAAAAATTAAAAATAAAAGTAAAAAAATTACCAAAGAAGAGTATTTAAAAATAATTCCTGATATTATGTATTACATGGATGAGCCTTCAAGTGATCCAGCATCCATAGCTCTTTATTTTGTCTCTAAACTAGCTAGTAAAGACGTTAAAGTTGTACTATCTGGAGAAGGGGCAGATGAATTATTTGGAGGATATAATACATATCGTTCGTATATTGAATTACCTTGGTATAATAAAATACCATTCTTCCTTCGCCATGCCATAGCATCTTTTTGTAAATTATTTCCAGAAGTTCGTGGAATTAACTTTCTAATTCGTCGTGGAGAGAAATTAGAAGACAATTACATTGGCGTTAATCGTGTTTTTGGAGAAAAGGAAAGAAAAAAAGTATTAAATATTCCAATCACTTTAACAGACCAAGAAATCACCAAACCTATTTATGAAGAATTAAAAGGTCAAAGTGATATTATCAAAATGCAAGCGATTGATATTAACTTTTGGTTAATGAAAGATATTTTACAAAAAGCAGATCGTATGACCATGGCCAATTCCATTGAAGGAAGAGTTCCTTTTATAGATATTGAAGTTTACAAAGTAGCTAGTAAATTACCTTTTGCATTTAAAGTAAACAAAGAAACAACTAAAGTTGCTCTTCGTGATGCTGCCAAAAAAGTAATTCCAAATGAATCTTATAAAAAGAAAAAGCTAGGGTTCCCAGTTCCCATTCGAGATTGGATGCGTGAACCAGATTTTTATGAAGAAATCAAAAGAGCTTTTTCCACCGAAATTGCATCGAGGTATTTTAAAACAGAATACATCATAAAATTACTTGATGACCATAAAAATGAAAAGAAAGATAATTATCGAAAAGTATGGAACATTTACTGCTTTTTAAAATGGTATGAGGTTTTCTTTTCACAAACTTAGGAGGAAGAATGAAAAAGGAAATGTTGAGTCTTATCTTTGCAGGAATTTTACTCGTTATTTTTTGCCTTATTTTATATCTAGTATGGGCAAAAAAAGTAGATGAGATAGATAAAAAAGTTTATAATTTTATCGCTAAGTTTATTAACCCTCTTCATACCAAAATTATGAAAACCATTACTTTTTTTGGGGGCGTAAAAGGAATAATTTTAAGTATATTACTAAGTTATTTTTTTCTAAATGATCATTTTGATCGATGTTTTTTAGCAGTGGGAATTTTAGGAGAAGCAATATTAAATAATGTGATTAAAATTATTATAAAAAGATTTCGTCCAACCATTAATCCCTTAGTAACAGAAACAGGCTATAGTTTTCCAAGTGGTCATAGTATGTCTTCTACGGCTTTATTTTCTTTATTCATCTTTTTTATTTGGCATGCTCCCTTTGTTATACTACTTAAAATTGTCTTAACTTCCCTTTGTATTTTTATGATTCTCTCAGTGTTAATAAGTCGTGTTTATTTAGGAGTTCATTATATCAGTGATGTTACTGCGGGATTTTGTTTAAGTCTTGCTTATGTCCTTTTCATTACATTTTTCTATTCCTCTTTACGAAATTACTTTATTTAAGTAATTTTTTTTATAATTTGTTAAAAAAAGGACAAAATGTTAATAATAATGTTATAATAGGGTCGATTGGAGTTGAAAAGATGAAGAAACTTTGGCAGAAACATCCGAATTTAATTTATGTTTTATTCTTCTTCGTTTTAGTTTTTATGACATGTATCATTCATACAAATATGAAAGACGATCTATATTTTGGTAATATTCCTTTACATGAATTATTTGCAACATTATCTATTCGCTATCAAGAATGGAGTTCTAGAGTCATTATTGAAACTTTTTTAATAAGTTTATTACATTTACCTTCTTTTTTGTGGTGTATTTTAAATTCATTGATTATCACAAGTATTGCTTGGAGTATTTCCTATTTATTTACCAAACACACCCATTACACAAGAATAATTTCTATTATGAGTGTAAGTTTAGTTCCCTTATCCACAATGACAGAAGCTGGTTGGTATGCTACAACACTAAATTATTTATGGCCTCTTGCTTTTTTGCTAATAAGTTTTATTCCTATCAAACATGCACTCAAAGGAATCAAAAACCCATTTTGGACTTATCCAATTTATATGATAAGTGCAATCATTGCTGGTAACCAAGAACAATCTTGTGCCTTATTATTAGGTTTCTATTCATTGTTTACCATTTATTTTATAGTTAAAAAACAAAAAGCCTTTTTTATCAATATTCAAACCTTAATTGCCATGGCTAGTATTATTTTTATCTTAACTTGTCCAGGAAATGCGATTCGTTCTACAACGGAAGCTCTGAATTGGTATCCAGCATTTTCAGACTTTTCCCTTTTTCAAAAAGGTTTGTTAGGAATAAATAGTACCATTGCAAAATTATTAATATTTAAAGAAAATGTTCCATTCACTACACTTGCTATAATGCTTATTTTTATGATGGCAAACAAAGAAAAATGGTTAAAAAGAATTTCATATCTTCCCTTATTTTTTATTCTTTATACCTCAATTTTTCATACTTATCTAAGTAATTTATTTCCAAAATTAAATGTATTTTATGATACGATACTACGATTTAGTCAACCGATGAATGAAATCCATCTTTTTTCTTTACGTAATTGGCTTGTTTGCTTATTAGCAATAAGTATTATTCTCTCAATTTCTATATGTTTCTTAAAATCTTTTGAGGAAAATAAAGAAGGAAAGTATTTTTTTCCACTATTATTAATTGCAGGTTTTTTATCAGCTATCATTATGGGATTCTCATCAACAGTATATGCTTCTGGGATGCGTACTTTTACATTTATAAATTATACATTTGTAATTTTAATTACGGTAATCTGTTGTAATTTAAAAAATCGCGAAGATGCCTGTTTATTATTAATGCTATTATCTTTATTACAAGTTGGCAGTAACTTTTTTATTTAAAGTTCATGAATAAGAATGAAACAAAATTAATTGTTAATTCATGTAGTTTAAATGTCTAATAGATTGTCAAACTTTGTTTGTTTTGTTGACGAATCAATTTAATCAAAATATAATGAGATTAGAAAGAAGAGGAAAAAATGAAAAAAAAGACAGTCGCAGCTTTAGGAGTAGGTGCCGCAGTAGGAGCAGGATTAGGTATTCTTTTTGCTCCAAAAAGTGGAAAAGAAACTAGAGAAGAATTAAAAACAAAAATAACAGAGTTACGCAATAAAGTAAAAGAACTAGACATGGAAGATGTTAAAAAATATGTAGAAGAAAAAATTAATTTGATTGAAAATGAAATCAAAGAACTAGATAAAGAAAAGGTCTTAAAAATAGCGAAAACTCAAGCAAAAAAAATTGAGAAAGAATGCAAAGATTTAGCAAAATTTGTAAAAGATAAAAGTGAACCAGTCTTAACAAATGCCGTGGAAGCTGTGAGAGAAAAAGCTTTAGAGGTAACAAAACAAGTTTTAGCAAAATTAGAAGCTTAAAATAGCATATTAATGAAAGGAAGAATCTTCAACTAAAGGTTCTTTTTTGTTAGTTAGCAAAGAATTTTTAAAGTGTGATTAATAGTCATTAGATATATAATTCGATTTTAGAATAAAGATTTTTAATTTAATTTTGGAAACAATCTTCTAGCATTTTTGTTTAAAGTATTCATCATTTCCGTTTTATCGGTATTTCTTAACTCACAAATTTTATGAAAAGTAGCTCTTCCTGTCTGATTCGGATATTTTGTTAAAAATAAATAATCTGTTTCAATAAGAAGTTTATCAATAGAAATCGTTTTAATCACTTCTAAAGATTTTTTAGCATTAGGTTTTGTGATATTCGCCCCAACTGAGATATATCCTCCTAAATTTATTATTTCTTTTAAAATTTCTAGATCTGGTTGAAAACAATGAAATACAAATCCGTATAATGGCTTATATTTTTTGATGATTTCTAAGCAAATTTTATTGGCATTTTGATTAGCAAATTTTGTGGTATTTGCATGAATGATAACTGGTAATTTTAATCTGTTAGCCAAAGCAATACTTTCTAAAAAGTTTTTGATTTGCTTAGTAACATTCCCATTCGTATCGATACCAGTTTCTCCAATTGCTACTATTTTTGTGTTATCATATTTATAATAAATATCTATAAGTGACTCAACCTGACCCTCATACAAAGGATGAATCCCTAATGTAGAATAAAATTTAGGGTAATTAAGACTAATCTGGACTGTTTCCATGCTAGTTTTTGTGTCTAAGCCAACATTAATAATTTGACATACATCTTCATTATTATTAGCCAGTTTTATTTGTACATCTAAATCATTCATTATGAAACTATTATAATGTGAATGCGTATCTATTAAACTAATTTGATTCATAGTACTGAAACTCCTTTAATAAATTATTATAATAAAAAATATATAATGATGTATACCTTTTTGTGAAACGTATTTTTTAGTAATCTAAAAAACTAAATTGATAGATCTACCAAACTATTTTCAAAATTTTTAACATAGAATTTTATAATCTTTGTTTCTTTTTAAATAATTGTATGTTTTTCTTAGATTAATTTTTTTGTAATATAAAACTCACACGAGGGTGTGAGTAATTCTCTCAATGGAGCGATAACGATACACGTATGCGAAAAATAATACTCCCAAGATTGATTAAATCAACTGATAAATAAATTATAGCAGATATTCAGTTTTTTTCAAGTGGGAGTATGGCGGTTTTCTAATAAGTATAGTATAATTATATCAACAAGAGTGCTTGTAAGAGGAGAA
Organism: uncultured Bacilli bacterium; assembly: GCA_910588025.1. Taxonomy (GTDB): domain Bacteria; phylum Bacillota_I; class Bacilli_A; order RF39; family UBA660; genus MGBC162267. The sequence goes on along the minus strand of CAJUQG010000029.1, from coordinate 5,232 downwards.
AATTATGCTAGAAAATAACGATAAATATTTTGAAGTATTAAATGATATTAAGAAAACTTTAATTACTACTAGAAATAAGATAGTAGAAAATGCCAATAAAGATTTAATTCTAATGTATTATAATATTGGATTAAAATTAATTGAAAATAATAAATGGGGGTCAGTTTTTATAGATACTTTAGCAAAAGACCTAAAAATAGAGTTTCCTACATTAAAAGGAATGTCGGCAAGAAATTTAAGGTATATGCAAAAATTTGCTACTGAATTTGATAATAATGAATTTTTGCAACATGATGTTGCAAAATTACCCTGGTCTTCTGTTACAACTATAATGGATCAAGTAAAAGATAAAAAACAAAGAAATTGGTATATTAAGGAATCTATTCAAAATGGTTGGGCAAGACCTGTAATTGTTCATCAAATAGCAAGTAAATTGTATGAAAGACAAGCCTTATTAGAAAATAAAACAACTAATTTTGATGAAACACTACCATCTCCTAATAATGAACAAGCAAAAGAATTATTAAAAAATCCCTATATATTCGATTTTATAACTGCTGATAAAGATTTAAAAGAGTTAGATATTGAACATGAATTAACTACTAATATAACTAAGTTATTGCTAGAATTAGGAAATGGGTTTGCATTTGTAGGAAGACAATATCATTTAGAAATTGAGAATGAGGACTACTACATAGATTTGTTATTTTATAATTTAAAAGTTAGAAGTTATGTAGTAATTGAATTAAAGACAACTGAGTTTAAGCCTGAATATGCTGGTAAATTAAATTTTTATTTGAGTGCAGTTGATAAATACATCAAAGATGAAAATGATAATCCAACATTTGGCATATTACTATGTAAGGATAAGAAAAGAGTAACCGCCGAATTAGCTCTAAAAGATATTAATAAACCTATTGGAGTTAGTGAATACAAAATTTTATCAGAGATACCAGAGTTTTTAGAAAATACTTTACCAAGTATTGAAGATATTGAAAAAAGACTAGAAATAGATTCAGAGTAATTTAAAACAATTAAATATTAACATTTGATTATGTCCGAGTTGTCATATATTGTCGTTTTAGTTCATTAATAGTCTTGTTAAAAAACAGAAAATAAAGTATAATTATATCATAGAATAGTACGTGTAAGAAGTGTAAAGATGAAGAACAATGTTTATACAGTTAAGCAAGTAGCAAAACATTTAAAAGTTAGTGAAAGAACTGTTATAAGATTAATACACGATAAAAAAATAAAGGCCTCCAAAGTCGGTTATACTTGGAGAATTCAAGAAAAAGATATAAATAAATATCTTAACACTTATACGAATTATGCAAAGGAGGCTTAATTATGTTAGAAGAAAATATAAAGGCATTATTAAAAGTACTTGATTATAAGCCTAAAGATGGAACTAATAATGTTTATGAAAAACAGTATAGCAATTGTAATTATGCACTTACTGTTGATTTTAATAATAAAAAAATAGATTATGGAACCCTAATAAAAATCGGCAATGCTACTACAAGTAATTTTGCTAAACCTGAAAATTTTATTGTTTTAGAGTGTGTAAATAGACTTTTAGAAAAAGGCTATAAACCTGAAAATATAGAACTTGAAAAAATTTATCCTTCTGGAAGAGGACATAGTGGAAATCTTGATATATTAATATATGACAATGACAAAAAGGCATATTTAATGATAGAATGCAAAACATGGGGAAATGAATTCAAAAAAGAACATAACAAAATGATTAAAGATGGTGGCCAATTATTTACCTACTATGCTTTAGATCGAGATACAAAATATTTATGTTTATATACTTCTGGATTAAATAACGGCAAAATTGAGTATCAAAATAATATTGTTCCTATTGAGACTGAATGGATTTCATTATCCACTTCAAAAGAAATTCATACTCATTGGAATAAATCATTTAAGGATAACGGAATATTTGAGCCTCACGCAAATCCATATGAAATTAAACACAAAGCATTAACCTATGGAATGCTTACAGATTTAAAAGAAGAAGATAGTGGCAAAATATTTAATCAAATTATGGAAATTTTGCGTCATAATGTTGTATCAGATAAACCAAACGCATTCAATAAACTACTTAATTTATTTGTGTGTAAAATTATCGATGAAGATAGAAATGAGTCAGAAGAACTACATTTTCAATGGTTAGATGAGGATACTGACGAATCTTTACAAATGAGATTAAATGATTTGTATAAAAAAGGTATGGATCGTTTTCTTAATATAAAAGTTACTGATTATTCAGAAAAGGAAATTAATAACGCTCTAAAAGGAATAGAGGCAGATGAAAATTTCAAACAAACAATAAAAGATATGTTTATTGATACTAGACTTAAGAAAAGTCCAAATTTTGCTTTTAAAGAGGTACTTGACGAAAAATCTTTTAAAGCAAATGCTAAAATTGTTAAAGAAATTGTTAAGCTTTTGCAAGGATATAAATTTAGATATAGACAAAAACATCAGTTTTTAGGTGATTTTTTTGAATTATTACTTAACACTTCTATGAAACAGGAAGCAGGACAATTTTTTACACCTGTCCCTATTACTAGATTTATTATTAGTTCTTTACCAATTGAAGAAATGATAATAAATAAAATAAAAAATGGTGATGGCGAAATTTTGCCTGTAGTAATTGATTATGCAGCCGGAAGTGGACATTTTTTAACTGAATACATGGAACAAGTCCAAAATATACTTGAAAAATATGGAATAGTCTTAACTCAAAGTGAAATAGATAACTTTGTTGATAATTTAGATATTTCTTATGCAACGCCTACTATAAAAAATAAAATTAGGACATGGATTGAAAGCGAAAAATTTATTTGGGCTAAAGACTATGTATATGGAATAGACCTAGATGATAGGCTTGTTAAAACTGCCAAAGTATCAGCATTCTTTAATGGTGATGGTGAAGCAAATATTATCTGGGCTAATGGATTAGATAATTTTAAATCAAGTGAGTACATTGGAAAGTTAAAAGAAACTCAAACGTTTGATAAAAAAAATAATGGTCAATTTGATATACTGATTTCTAACCCTCCATATAGTGTAGAAGCATTTAAATCTACTTTAAAGAATGGGAAAGAATCTTTTGAGTTATATGATAGTTTAACTGACAATAGTTCTGAAATAGAGTGTCTATTTGTTGAACGTATGAAGCAATTACTTAAAGTTGGTGGATGGGCAGGAGTAGTATTGCCAATTTCTATACTTTCTAATAGTGGAATTTATTCAAAAACCAGAGAAGTAATTTTTAAATACTTTAAAGTCAAATCCATAGTTGAGTTAGGTTCTGGTACTTTTATGAAAACTGGAACAAACACTATTATTTTATTTTTAGAACGTAGATTAGATAGTGATTATAAAGAAATTGAACGTGCTATTGATAAATTCTTTAATGATAATTTAGATGTGACTGTATTGGGTATTGAAAATGTTTTCTCTAAATATGTTAACAATGTTTATGAAAATTTAACATTTAAAGATTATCTTCAACTAATTAATGGACATCAAATTGAACATGAACTTTATAATGATTATAAAAAAGATTTTGATGAAGATATTGAAAAAATTAGAGAATTAGAAAAAGATAAATTATTATATTTTATTTTAACCTTTGAGCAACAAGCTGTAATCGTTAATACCGGACAAAAAAAGGAAGAAAAGAAGTTTTTGGGGTATGAATTTAGTGAGCGAAGGGGACATGAAGGATTAAAATGGTTACCTTCTGGAACTAAATTATATAATGAAAATAATCAGTTAGATAAAACCAAGGCGAATAGTTACATTTATAATATTTTTAATAATAAAGTAAATGAAATAGATGAAAAACTTACTAAAAATATTCATTATGAGTATATTTATAATCTTTTTGAATATGGAACCAGTAAATTTGATAAAAAAATCAATTTAAATAAAAAGGCTAAATTACAGATGAACTTTGATACAAATTTTTCTACTGAAAAACTAGGAAAACTAGTTGAACTAATCAAAGGAGTCAATTATAAAAAAGAACAACAAACATATTTAGAAACTGACAATGCCATTTTAACTGCGGATAATGTTTCTTTAAATGGTGAATTAAATATTAGAAAAAAGGTATATATTGATGGTGCTATAAATTTAGATAACCAGAAAAAATTGATAAAAGATGATATTTTTATGTGTTTTTCAAGTGGAAGTAAAAAGCATGTTGGGAAATGTGCATATATCAGTGAAAATCTAAAGTATTTTGCTGGTGGGTTTATGTGTATTTTAAGATCTAAAAATAAAGAACTGAATATGAAGTACTTACATATCTTACTTTCTTCAGAAGATTTTCAAAATTTATTTAGTAATTTTTGTACTGGCTCTAATATTAATAATTTATCAAATGAAATAAATAATATTAAAATACCATTGCCTCCTATTTCTATTCAAAATAAAATTGTTGATGAAGTAAAAGAAATTGAAAAAAAAGTACATGAAATAACATTAATTATTTATAATTTAGAAGATAATAAAAATGATTTAGTAGATAAATGTTTTAATGCTTCTTATGAATTAGAACAATTAGGAAACATAGCAGATATATATAACGGAGGAACTCCTGATACAAGTAATCAAAAGTATTGGAATGGAAATATAAATTGGGCTACATTGGTTGATACAAAAAACAAATATTTAAATAGTACTCAGAGGACTATTACGGAAGAAGGACTAAATAGCTGCAATGCAACACTTCTTCCAGTAAATAGTGTGCTATTTTCTAGTCGTGCTACTATTGGAGATGTTTCTATTTCTAAAATAGAAGTAGCAACAAATCAAGGATATAAAAATTTTGTATGCAATCATGAAAAATTGCATTATGAATATTTGTATTATATGCTTAAACATGAATCTAAAAATATTGAAGAATTAGCAAGTGGAATGACTTATCCCGAAATAAGTAAGAGTATGATTTCTCAATTTAAAATTCCGTTACCATCTTTAGAGGAGCAAATAATAATTGTTGAAAAAATCAATGCAATTGAAAATAATATATTAAAAGCAAAAAATGATATTGAAGAATTAAAAATTAAAAAAGATCTAGTTTTAAGAAAATATTTGTGAGATTAGAAAAGAGACAATGCTAATATATAGAATGAGACTTCCGAAAAAGTTGTGTAAATGATAATTATACCTTCCAATAGAATCATCAAAAATGATGGTTCTTTT
>CAJUQG010000028.1 GCA_910588025.1 uncultured Bacilli bacterium | reverse complement strand
TGATTAAATAGCCAATTCCTTTTTTACTAACTAAGAATTCTCCCATAATAACTCCAATTAAAGTCATAGAAATATTAAGTTTTAAAGAAGATACAATCGTATTTTTTGAACTTGGAATAATCAAATAAAATAATGTTTGTAATTTACTAGCATGAAATGTTTTCATAAGTTTTAGTCGGTTTGCATCTGCCCCTAAAAATCCATTATAAATAGTTAAAATACTAACAATTAAATTGATAAGTAATGCCATTACAATAATGGATTTTGTATTTGCTCCTGTCCAAATAATAATAATTGGACCAAGTGCTACTTTTGGCAAACTATTTAACATTGTTAAAAATGGTTCTACAATTTTTGCAACGATTGGAAATTCATAAAGTAAGACAGCAATGAAAAAACCTAAACTAATTCCTATGACAAAAGCTAAAATAGTTTCATAAAATGTAGTAAAAATATGCTTGATTAAATCACCAGACTGATAAGTTGTAACAATACATTCTAAAATTCTTGATGGACTAGAAAAAATAAATGGATTAATAATTTTTTCGTTCGCGCAATATTCCCACAATCCTAAAAAAATAATTACGAAAAGAATTTGCATAAAAATAACAAATAATTTTTGATTTCGAAGTTTATGAATATATTTTTTTTGTTCACTAGACATTGACATCCAAATCCTTCCATAACAAATCATAATAAGATGCAAATTCTTTTGCTTTTCTATTTTCAATAGGATTCGATGCATTACTTAAAGTAATATCATAAATTCGTTTTACAGAACATGGCCTTTTTGATAAAACAATGACACGATCTGACATAGAAATTGCCTCAGATAAATCATGAGTTACCATAATTGCTGTTTTTTTCTCATGCTTTAAAATTTGAAATACATCATCACTTACTGCTAAACGGGATTGATAATCAAGGGCTGAAAATGGTTCATCCAGTAAAAGAATGTCAGGTTTTAAAGCAAGTGTACGAATAAGTGCTACACGTTGCTTCATACCCCCAGACAGTTCACTAGGATATTTCTTTTCGAATCCTTGTAATCCATAAGTTTTAAGTAAGTCTTTTACGTAATTAACATTTTCTATAGTATCTTGCTTTTTAATTTTTAAACCTAGTAACGCATTATCTAAGATGGTTAACCATGGAAATAAAGCATCTGTTTGTAGCATATAACCAATACTACAATTCTCACAAGAAATAAAACCATCACTTTCTTTTTCAAGTCCAGATAATATACTTAAAATAGTTGATTTACCACACCCAGAAGGTCCAATAATAGAAACAAATTCTCCTTCTTTAATAGAAAAAGTAATATCTTTAACTGCTTCTATTTCATCTGATTTTGTGTGATAAACTTTACGTATATGCTTTAATGTTAAAATATTATTCATGACTAATATTACGAACTAACTTATCATATGGAACATAATCTTCTATCAATTTAGCATCAATCATAATATCTTCTAAATTTTTATAAATTTCTTCACTAATAAATCCATTAGGTAACCAACTATCATAATCTTTATAACGTTTTACAATTGTTTTTAAATCATTCATTGATGAATCTGGAAATTGTGGTGCAATTATAGTAGCGATTTCTTCTTCGTTATGATTTTTTACATAATCAATTCCTTTTTCTAATGCTCTTGTAAATTTTTCTAAAACTTCTTTATTTTCTTCAAAATAACTAAGTTGTGTATAAAAAGCAGTATAAGGAACACTTCCTGATTTTTCTCCAATACTTGCTACAACATTACCATATCCTTCACGCTCTAACTTTGTAGCATTTGGTTCAAATAAGTTAACATAATCACCAATACCAGCAATATAACTACCTGCAAGAGCTGCAAATTCAACAGAATAATTTAGTTTGACATCACTAGTATTAATTCCAGCATTTTTCAAAGCATTTAAGAAATTTAGCGCAGGCATTCCACCTTTTCTTCCTACTAAAATTTCTTTTCCTTTTAAATCATTCCAGTCAAACTCTTTACCACTTTTACCTACGATAAATTGACCATCTCTTTTTGTAAGTCCTGCAAATGTAACTAAGTAATCTTCTTCTCCACCATTATAAACATAGATTGCACTTTCAGGTCCTGCAAAACCAATTTGTACATCTTTAGATAACACAGCAGCAGCAACCTTATCTGCTCCGCTAGTTAATATAAGCTCTAAATCAATACCTTCTTCTTTAAAATAACCATCTTCAATAGCAACATAAAGTGGTGCATAAAAAGCACTATGAGTTACTTCACTTAACTTAACCTTTGTAAGTGCATTTTCGTTATTCTTACGATTATTAAAGAAAAAATAACCTCCTAAAACAATCACAATAATTAAAACGCCAATAAGCACTTCTAATATTTTCTTTTTCAAAATAAAATCCTCCTTCTATGGTACATGGTATTATATGCATAAAATTTTTTTATGCAATTGATTCTTTTTTCTAACACATTTTAAAATTTATAAGTATCAAATGAAACGTTTAGTACATTTTGCCAAAAATAAAACCATGTTATAATTAAAATAGGTGAGAATATGAAAGAAGTACTCGAATTTTATTTACAAACAAGTATTTATACAAATTATGATCCATACAAAGAATATTATCAAACTTTACCAGATGATATAAAGACTCTTGCTAACTTAGTGAAATCTCAAATTATACATCGCTCAGAATTACGCCAAGGTTGCATACATCATAACCAATTTCTTTTATTTCCTTGGTATCGTTATCGTGCTGAAGATGACATATTAATGACTGCTCCTGCAATGACTGCTGAACTTTTTCGGTTAAATAAAAATGGCTTTGTAAAAAGACCAATCGAAGAAAAATTAGTTTTAACATGCCGTTACGCTGCAGTATTAATGGTCTCTATTTTAAAATCTAAAAAAATACCTGCTCGTTGTCGTTCTGGATTTAGTAAACACACTCCAGATAGAAAAACTGCTGGTGACCATTGGATTGTAGAATATTGGGATAATAAACAAATGCGTTTTATTCGTGTTGATGTCAGTCGAATTACTCAAGTAAATCATTACAATTTATACGATATTCCAGAAGGAATTTTTGATACTGCTACAGAGGCTTGGTTAAACGTAAGAACTGGAAAAAGAAAAATAGAAGATTATCGAAGAGGACACAGAAAAAATTTAACAATATTAGCACAAGCTTTATTTCATGATTTTCATGCTCTCATGAATGATGAAATAAGTTATCGCTTTACCCCACCATTTATAAGTACAGAAGAAAAAGTAAATAATTTAACAACAGAAGAATTAAACGATTTAGATCAATTAGCAAAACTGATGCTAGACCCAGATCAAAATCATGAAAAGCTAAAGAAAATATTTGAAACAAATGTAAAATATCGTATTTTAAACTCTCCACTCGTTCAAGATGAAGACCATTTAGAAACAGAAAGAAGCATTCAAAAGTGGGCTCAGCATTCTAACACAAAATAATAGTTTTGAAAATCATAAATTAGCTTCTTTACATCTATTTAGATGTTTGTTATAATAATGCAAGAATAAAGGGAGTGGCTAATATGAAAACATTAACACCTGAAGTAAGTGGGATATTAGATAAATTATATAACCTACGTGGCGAAGATAGTGTAATCCTTGTAGAGATGGAAAAACAAAAAAATAAAGCAGAGGAAACAAAAGAAAGAACAACAAATGAAAAGAAAAATTTACAACAAAAGATTTCTGAACTAGAAAAATTACATGAAGAATTAGATGAACAAGGAGAAAAATTAAAAGAAGTTTTATCAGGCATTAATCGTGATGACTATAAAACAGTTTTAGATCGTTTAAGAATAGATTTTAATCCAAAAGCATTAGTAGACAAATTAGATCATTCATTACCAAAAACAATTGATACAGTAAAAGATGATACCAAAAAAGCTGAGGATGAACTTGTTAAAGTAGAAGAAGAAATGAATAATGCAATTACTACCATTGAAGAACTTGGCATTAGAAAAGATGCAGCATTATCAAATCAAGAAAAATTAAATGAATACTTTGAACTTGCTTTAACAGGAAGAATTAATATTACAAGAGATTCTATTACTTCATTACTAGAACAATTTAGTTTTACAGAAGAAGAGCAAAGAGAAGCTGCAAAATTATTGATGTTCCCAGAAGATGCATTATTCACTTATGATGAAAAAATGAAAGCAAAAGAAAAAACTGGAAAATCAATTGGTGAAGTAATTGCTGAAGCAAAGTCAGCTAGTATTGAAGAACCAACTATAGAAAAAACAAAAACAATCGAAGAACCAGTACAAGAAGAAGTAGAAGAAACAAAACCTTATGATAAAAAAGAAGAAATGATTGAAACTCTTCAAAAAGCTGGAATGGATTATTTAGATTTTAATCCCAAAGAAATCGATGAATTACTAGCAAATTTTGATGTGAACATTGTGGAAAGCAATATAGAATTAATGAACAAAAAAGGATTAGGGTTAGATATTTTTAATGGACATATCGCTCTAATGTATGATAGTGAACTAGCAGAAAAAATGGAATTATTAGTAAATAGTGGAAAAGAATTATTAGACTTATATTTAAATCCAACTGTACTAGAAAAATACACAAAAGAAGCTTTAAAAAATAGAATGAATGAAATAAAAAATAATGGTCTAGATTTAAAAGAAGTACCATTAATGGCATATTAAGGAGGTGCGTCATGAATATTAGAAAATTAATGAACGAAACTTTAGTAGCTAATAATGGAGAAATGTCACGAGGCTTAAAAAACCAATTAAATATGATGCCAATTATTTTTGATCATTCCTTAGAAGAAAAATTAGATATCCTAAAAAAAGAAGGAATTTCTGCTTATAGTTATTGTGGACTAAGACTATTAGAATTTAACGTAAACCATCTAGAAACTGTGTTAAATGATAATCGTGCGAAAATTGAAAATTATCGTGCAAATCCTCAAGAACTTGTAAGAGATTTGCGAGCAAAAGAAATACAAGAATATGGAAGCAGTCTAGAAACAGATATGTTGGGAGGTATGTAATATGAAATTTTTAACAAAATTTGACTTTACCAAAGAACAATTAAATTATCTAGATAAAAATGCTTCACAAGTTATGATTGAAGCAATCAAAAAAGGAAAAAAATTAGTTTCTACGAACCTTAAATATTTGATGGATTTAGGAGTAAAAAACTATCGAGAAATATTCTTAGAATATTATGATTTATTCTTACTAGATCATAGCAACTTTATGGATATATTTAACAAATATGATAGAGAAGATTTAGTAGATAAACTAGATAAAAATGTAGCTATAATTGAATACCTATAAGAAGGACCAGAAGGTCTTTTTTTATTACAGAAAAAAACGAACAAATGTATCTTTTTGCTTGACTTCCATTTTTACCTATGATATGTTCGTAATACGAGTAAAAGAATATTTCTTCAGCAAATTATACATGATATAATAAATTAGGAAGTAGGTGCTAAATGGAATATTTAGATAAATTAAATCCTGCACAAAAAGAAGCAGTATTACATAAAGAAGGAGCTTGCTTAGTCATAGCTGGAGCTGGTTCTGGCAAAACAAAAGTATTAACTACAAGAATAGCACATTTAATAAATTGTGGAGTAAGTCCTTACGAAATTCTGGCTATAACTTTTACTAATAAAGCCGCAAAAGAAATGAGAGATAGATTAAATATCTTAGTTCCAAACAATAATGCTTTTGTAGGAACTTTTCATTCTTTTGGATTACGTATTATTCGTGAGAATTATTTAAAACTAGGACTAGATCGTAATTTTACTATTATTGATAGCGATGATGTCTTAAGTATTATAAAAAAGATTTTAAAAGAAAAAGGAATCGATTCTAAAGAATGTGCTCCAAGTTATATTAGAAATCGAATTAGTTTTATTAAAAATGAAATGCTAACTCCCGCAGAAATTGAAAAATTTATGACAAGTGATGCGGAGCAAATAGCCGTAGAAGTTTATGAAGAATATAAAAAACGATTAAAAAATAATAATTCTGTAGATTTTGATGACTTACTAACATTACCCGTAGAATTATTTTTACAAGATAAAGAAACATTAGAACATTATCAAAACAAATTTAAATATATTTTAATAGATGAATATCAAGATACCAATGAAGTTCAATATAAATTAACCAAATTACTTGCTAATAAATATCAAAATTTATTTGTAGTAGGAGACCCAGATCAATCCATTTATATGTTTCGTGGTGCCAACTTTAGAAATATCTTGAATTTTGAAAAAGATTATCAAAATACCAAAGTAATTCCTTTAGAAGAAAATTACCGCAGTACCAAAATGATTTTAGATGCAGCGAATTCTGTGATTAAAAATAATAAAGAACGAAAAGATAAAAATTTACGTAGTAATAATGGAGTAGGAATTAAATTAAAATACTTGAGGAGTTATGACGAAAAACATGAAATAACTTTAGTAATAGAACAAATCAAAGAATTATTACAACAAGGTTATCAAAAAAAAGATATGGCAATCTTTTATCGAACCAATGCTCAAGCTAGAATAGTGGAAGAACAATTCTTAAAGTCAAATATTCCTTATAAAGTAGTAGGTAGTTACTATTTCTATAGTCGTAAAGAAATCAAAGACTTAATTTGCTATTTAAGACTAATTTTAAATCCCCATGATGAAATCTCCTTACGAAGAGTAATTAATGTTCCTAAACGAAAAATAGGGGCTAGTACTATAGCCAATATTGAAACGATTGCTAACGAAAAAAATATCAGTATGTTTGATGCCATTGAAAAAGGAAAAGAATTAGAATTTAAAAATTTAATTCTCCAATTACAAAAAGATAGTGAATCGTTATCTTTAACTGAATTAATTGATAATATTTTAGATAAAACTGGCATGAAAGAAGAACTAGAACAAGATCCATCGCTAGAAAGTGAATTGAGACTTGATAACTTAATGGAATTTAAGAGTATTACTGCTACCTTTGAAGAAAATACTGGTAGTGTAAATTTAGGAGATTTCCTAGAAGAAATCAGTTTGATTGCTGATATTACTGAGCATAAAGATTTTGAAGATGTTGTAACACTTATGACGATTCATAGTGCGAAAGGACTTGAGTTTGATGTAGTTTTTCTAGTTGGTATGGAAGAAGGAATTTTTCCACATGCCAATGCACTAGTAGATAGTAGTTTAGATGGCATAGAAGAAGAACGAAGACTAATGTATGTTGGAATTACGCGTGCTAGAAAACTATTATATTTAACCAATGCCAAACGTCGAATGCTTTATGGAAAAGATTCATCCAATCCACCAAGTCGCTTCATTGAAGAAATTGACTCAGAACTAATGGAAATGTCTAACAATAGTATTCGTGAAGAAAAAATCCTAAACAAAACAGAAATGTATAATGATACCGAAGTAGATTATCAAAATGGTGATGTAGTTAATCATGTTACCTATGGTCGTGGTGTCGTAATTGGTGTTGATAAATCAATTGTCACCATAGCCTTTGCCAAAAATTTTGGTGTTCGTAAATTAATGAAAAATCACAAAAGTTTAAAAAAAATGTCATAGGAGATTTTTATGAACAAGATAATATCAAGAATTTTTCAATTACCAAATCAACAAAAAAATAAGTACTATTTTTTATTAGGAACAATAATAGGTCATTTAGACAACATCGAGAATTACGATTTAAAAGGAGAAAATAAATACAATGTTTGGAAAATATGTTTAATAAAACAAGGTAAATCGCTAGTTGAAATCAATGCTAAATCCCGTTTCACCTGTCTGAAACTATTAGCTGAATGGATGATTCTAATGTACCCAAACATGAAACATCAATCTATCACAACAGAAATTCATCAAGAAGAAAATACATATCAAGCAAGAATAATGGACCATGGTCAATTATTAGAATATATAAACACTAGAAAAGATCAGTTTTGGTCTACCCTAATAAAACAATCTCTTGATAAAGTAGCATATCAACAAGAATATGATTTACTAGATTCTAAAAATGAAGTAGAATTAAATCAAACGATGATAGCAAAAGAATTATTCCCAAACTTATTTAATCAATTACCGCAAAACCGATGTTTTATAAAGAAAGTAGCGAATGATAATTTTATTGCTGCCTACTTAAAACGCGATGCTGAAAATTGTATCTTAATGCAATCTGATACTTTTTTAGGTATATTAGAAGAATTAGAGTTTACTTTAAGTAATAATCAAGAAAGAAATAGAAAGAGTGAATAAATTGAACGAATTAACACTAGTTGTGATGGCTGCAGGTATGGGTTCACGTTTTGGTGGCTTAAAACAAATTACCCCTGTAGATGAAGATGGCAATTTTTTAATTGACTATTCTGTATATGATGCCATGAAAGTAGGATTTCAAAAAGTTGTTTTCATTATTAAAAAAGAAAATGAAAGCATTTTTAAAAGTACCATAGGAAAACGTTTAGAAAGCAAAATAAAAGTAGAGTATGCTTTTCAAGAATTAGAAAATGTTCCCGCATTTGTAAATATTCCTGAAAATCGTATCAAACCATGGGGAACAGTTCATGCTATATTAGCAGCAAAAGACCTGATTAATGGTTCTTTTGCAGTCATTAATGCCGATGACTTTTATGGCTTTGATTCTTATAAAACTGTTGCTAACTTTTTAAAAGCTTATCAAAATCCGCAGGAACATGTATCCATTCCTTATCCTTTTAATAAAGTAGATAGTAAATATGGTTTTGTAAAACGTGGAGTATTATATTTAAATGGTGAAAACGTAGATAAAATTGTTGAAAGTAGTATTGGCTATGAAAATGGCTTAGTGATTGCGAAACCATTAGATGGTAAAGAACCATTCCAAATTGAACCTAATCATCCAGTATCAATGAATATGTTTGGCTTTCAACAAGAAATCTTAAACTCATTAGAAGAATACTTTTATGACTTTTTAAAAGAAAATGCCGATAACTTAGAAACTTCCGAATGTTTAATTTCTGAATTTTTAGAAAAATATTTGGAAGAAAAGAAAATTAGTTTAAAATATCGTACCTCTGATGGATTATGGTTAGGTATGACATACAAAGAAGATTTAGAGGAAGTAAAAGATAAAATAAAACATTTAAAAGAAAAAGGAGAGTATCCAACGCACTTATGGTAGTTTTTTGCTGAGGAGAATATAAAATATGGAAGCAAAAAAAAGAATAGAAGAATTAACAAATATTATTAATCAAGCAAATTATGAATATTACACCTTATCAAACCCTACTTTGACCGATCAAGAATTCGATAAGTATATACGAGAATTAGAAAATTTAGAAAACGAATATCCAGAATATGCAAGTCCAAATTCTCCAACGAAAAGAGTTGGAGGAGAAGTCATTGATAAATTTAAAAAAATTCGTCATCGTATACCAATGCTTTCTCTACCAGATGTTTTTAATGAAGAAGAAATTCGTGCCTTTGATGAGCGAATTCGTAAAAGTGGCTTTCATCCTGAATATGTTTGTGAATTAAAAATCGATGGCTTAAGCGGCTCTTTTCACTATGAAGAAGGAAACTTAATCACCGGCGCAACAAGAGGAGATGGAGTAGTTGGAGAAGATATAACTCATAATGTCAAAACAATTCGAACCATTCCTTTATCGTTAAAAGATAAAATTGATATCGAAGTTCGTGGTGAAATTTTTATGGGGCGCGAAACACTAGCGGTATTAAATAAAGAACGTGAAGAAAAAAAACTTCCCCTTCTTCAAAACTGTCGTAATGCTGCTGCAGGTTCGATTCGTCAATTAGATTCTAAAATTGCTGCAGAAAGAAAATTAGATACATGGATTTATCACTTACCTAATCCCGAAGATTATGGAATCAAAACCCATTATGAAGCTTTAAAATTTATGGAACAACTTGGATTTAAAGTGAATCCTAATAATCGCTTAGTGAAAAATATTGATGAAATCTTAAAATTCATAGAAGAATATCAAGAAAAAAGACCCTATTTATCTTACGATATTGATGGCGTTGTCATCAAAGTGAATGATTTAGAAATGCAAAGCGAACTTGGTTATACAGCAAAACATCCTCGGTGGGCCATTGCTTATAAATTTCCAGCCGAAGAAGTCTTAACAAAACTAACAGACATTATTTTTACGGTAGGAAGAACTGGAAGAATTACCCCAAATGCCGTGTTAGAACCTGTCATTGTTATGGGTTCAACCATCAAACGAGCAACTCTTCATAATGAAGACTATGTCATAGAAAAAGATTTAAAAATAGGGGACATTGTTTCGATAAGAAAAGCTGGCGATGTAATTCCAGAAGTAGTCGAAGCCAAAAAAGAAAGAAGAGTAGGAAAAGAATTAGAATTTCAAATGATTCAAAATTGTCCTATTTGTGGTTCCATTTTAGAAAAAAAAGTGGGACAAGTAGATCATTATTGTATGAATCATCTTTGTCCAGCTAGACATATTGAAGGATTAATTCATTTCTGTGAAAGAAAAGCCATGAATATTGATGGCCTTGGTGAAAAAATAATGGAAGATTTCTTCAATCTTGGATTCATTAAAAGTATTCCAGATATCTATCACTTAGAAACTCATAAAAAAGATTTACAAGAATTAGAAGGATATGGTAAGAAAAGCATCGAAAATTTATTAAATGCCATTGAAGAAAGTAAGAAAAATAGCTTAGAAAGATTGTTATTTGGTCTTGGCATTGAAGGAATTGGTGATAAAACAGCCTTAGTGCTAGCTAAAAAATATAAAACACTAGATGCGTTAGCATTACAAAGTGAAGAAGAGTTAAGAAAAATGAAAGACATTGGATCAATATTAGCTAAAAATATTCATGACTTCTTTGAACATGTGGATAACATAGCACTTATAAACAATCTAAAAGATTTAGGAATGAATATGAATTATCTTGGTCCCGAAGAAAAATATAACGAAAATATTAGTGGCAAACGTTTTGTTGTAACTGGTACCATTTCATTTATGAGTAGAGAAGAAATTGAAGCCACGATTGAAAATTATGGTGGGAATGCAAGTGGTTCAGTAAGTAGTAAAACCAATGTCGTAATTGTCGGAGAAAAACCAGGAAGCAAAGTAGATAAAGCAAAAGAATTAGGGATTGAAATCTGGGATGAAGCAAAATGGTCAACTATTTATAACAGCTTAAATGACAATCCAAAACAAGAATAATGGTTTCTTGTTTTTTTTAAATTTCTAAAATAAATAAAAAAATAAGCCTATTGACATCCACTAGAAAAGTTAGTATAGTTATGGCATAAAACGCAAAGAAGATAGGAAGTAGCAAATTGTAAATCTATGAAGAGACGTAAGGGTTGGTGCAACTTACGAGATCCAATTTTGTGAAAAAAGATATCCGAGTGTTTCCGTATCTCTACGTTACAGAGGAAAGTGCATGGCAACATGAATTAAGGTGGTACCGCGGATTTTACAGGAATTCGTCCTTTAGGACATTCCTGTTTTTTTATGAAAGAAGGAGAAAAGAAAATGAGAAATTTTACAGAACAAGAATTAGTACGTCGTGAAAAATTAACAAATATTCCCAATCCTTATCCTGAAAAGTTTGAAACAAATTATGAAATTTGTGACGCCGTAAATTTAAATGATGGGGTAACGAATGTAAGAGTTGCTGGAAGAATAATTTTAATGCGTAAAATGGGAAAAATGGCATTTTTAACCATAGGAGATATCAAAGGACGCATTCAAATATCAATCAAAATTGATTGCGTGGGAGAAGAAAAATATACTTTCTTTAAAGAAAACTTTGATTTAGGTGATTTTATTGGCGTAGAGGGTGAAATATTTACAACCCATACTGGAGAAAAAACCGTTCGAGCAAGTTCTTTTGAATTCTTAGGAAAAGCTTTAAAGCCCCTACCAGAAAAATTTCATGGATTAGAAGACATCGAAACTATTTATCGAAATCGCTATGTTGATTTAATTACCAATGAAGATTCGAAAAAATTATTTTTATTACGTTCTAAATTAATTCGAGAAATTAGAAACTTTTTAGATGATAATGGTTACATTGAAATTGAAACTCCAATTTTAAATAACAAAGCAAGTGGAGCAATTGCCAAACCATTTATTACGCATCATAATGCTTTAGATATTGACCTATATTTAAGAATAGCTCCAGAAACTTACTTAAAAAGAGCTATCGTTGGAGGATTCACGAAAGTTTTTGAAATTGCCAGATGTTTCCGTAATGAAGGAATCGACCAAACGCACTTACAAGACTTTACAATGATGGAAGGATATGGCGCATACCTAAATTATGAAGATAACATGAAGTTTTTAAAAGAAATGCTTCAAACTGTAATTCAAAGAATTTTTAATACTTTAGAGATTCAAGTGGGAGACAAAATGGTCGATTTAAGTGGTGAATGGGAAATCATCTCGTTCCGCGACTTAATTCTTCGCTATATTGCAATCGATATTGATATTTATAATACAAAAGAATCTTTATTAAATAAAATAAAAGAAGAAAAATTAAACATTGAATCTGAAACTCCACTTGAAAATTTAGGATTTGGAAATTTAGTAGACCAATTATACAAAAAAGTAGCGCGTCCTCACGTATTAAATCCTATCTTCTTAATCAAACATCCAACTGATTTATCACCTCTAGCTCGTGCCAACGATGACAATCCAAATGTTGTAGATCGTTTCCAACTAGTCATCAATGGTGCTGAAATTATCAATGCTTATTCTGAATTAGTTGATCCTCAAGAACAAGAAAGACGGTTAGATGAGCAAGCTAGATTAAAAGCGAGTGGTGATGAAGAAGCGATGCCAATGGATTATGATTATATTGAAGCCATGGAATATGGTATGCCACCGATTAGTGGTTGGGGAATTGGAATTGATCGTTTAATTCAATTACTAACCAATAGTGAAAATATCAAAGACGTTATTTTATTTCCATTAATGAGACCAAAAGATCAAGACTAGACATTGGTCTTTTTTTCGGCTAAAATTGCCAAAATTTCACAAAATTTTCATGAAAAAAAACCATAAAATCCTTTTCTTTATTAGTGAGTATGGTATAATTTGTATGGAGGAGGTAAAGAATGAAAAAGTTTTTTGAAAAACACGATCTTGTGAAGATTTCGTTAATTGCAATTGTCTTTGTCTTTTTATTAACATGGATAATTCCAAGTGGCGTATATCAATCAGGAACCGTGACCGGAGAATTAGAAAGAACTGGTATTGCTGATTTATTCCTAGGTGGAATGACAAGTGTTAGTTTCTTTTTACAACAAATTCTTTATATTTTATTTATTGGTGCATTCTATGGCGTAATGACCAAAACAGATGGATATAAAAAATTAGTAGAGAAATTTGCTACGAAAATGAAAGGTCATGAAATACCTTTTGTAGTAATTCTATCTATCATGATTGCAGCATTCACATCTATTTCAACTAATGTCTTTGCAATTTTAATCTTTGTACCATTTTTAATACAAGTATTAAAAGCTATGAAATTAGATAACATGACAGCCTTTGCTACAACATTTGGTTCTATTTTAATAGGTGTGTTAGGTGCAACTTATGGAACAGAAGGACTAACAAGTTTTGTCTATTATTTATCAATGTATAATACCGTAACAATTGATATTGAAATTATGGTAAGAGCAGGAATTTTATTACTAGCATTAGTATTATTTAACTTCTTTCTTATCACACATGCAAAAAAAGTATTATCTTCTAAAAAATCATTAGAAGAACAACCAGATATGTTTGAATTAACAGAAATTAAAAAGAAAAATGCGAAATCTTGGCCAATTGCAGTTAGCTTTATTGTTTTGTTCATTTGCGTAATCCTTGGTTTTGTAGATTGGGAAAATAATTTTAAAATAACTATATTCACAGAATTCCATACTTGGTTAACTACACTAGCCATTGGCGAACACAAAATTTTTGCTTACATTTTAGGTAACAATGCAGAAGCTTTTGGTGCATGGCAACTATATCATGTACTAGCAATAATGGGAATTATTTTAGCAATACTAGCATTCATTTATCGCATTAACTTAGATAGTATAATCGAAGGATTCAGCGATGGTGTGAAAAAAATGATGAAACCAATTGGAATCATGGTACTTATCTATATTGTATTTATTTTTATGTACTGGAGCCCAATTGTTCCAACCATTGTTAGTTGGTTTATTAAAACTACATTTAATCCATTCCTAACAACCATAGCTGCGATTATCTCTGGATTATTCCATTCAGATTTTGGTTATACAGGGTATGCTCTTGGTGGACTTTTAACAACTTATGAAGGAGATACTTTTAATATTGCTTATGTCATTTATACAAGTATTCATGGTTTAGTAAGTTTAATTGCTCCAACAAGTGCGATTTTAATGATTGGATTATCTTATTGTAATATCTCATACAAAAAATGGTTCAGTTATATTTGGAAATTCCTAATCGGAATGCTTGTATGTTTATTAGTCATTTTTGCATTATTAACATACCTTTAAGAAGATTACAAAAACTGTAATCTCAGACTGTTGACAAAGTCAAAGGATTTTAGAAACAGTCTTTTTATATGTAA
>CAJUQG010000027.1 GCA_910588025.1 uncultured Bacilli bacterium | reverse complement strand
ATGAAGAATGTAATCAATATGGAAACACAGAAGATATCACAAAGCCTTGGAATACGAGTGTTGGGTATTTAGCGACTACGACTGGAAATATCAGTGGAATTTATGACATGAGTGGTGGCGCTTGGGAATATGTGATGGGCGTTATGGTAGATCAAAATGGAACGCCAATGAGTGGAAGTAATAGTATTAATAATTCAGGATTTAATGGACCATTTGGTTGTCCGACTTGCGACCATGATAATTCTGGTTTAACAGAATTAACAACAGGAAAAGATTTGCCAACCAATACCAAATATTATGATACTTATACTTATGCAGAAAATGATAAATCTTATCAGAATCGCATTTTAGGAGATGCGACAGGAGAGATGGGACCTTTTTCTTTAGCAACTAATGATACGCAAACACGCCAGATTGGGTCATGGTATCAAGATGAAGCTTGGTTTGTTTATAATGTTGGACCATGGTTGATGCGTAGTGCGACACATAGTTATGGTATGAATTCTGGAATCTTTAGCTATCGACGTGACTTTGGTCGAGCAGGTGCTGGTAGTTTCCGAGTAGTTTTAAGTTTTTAAATAATAATAAAATATCAAAAAAAGAATAGACTTTTCATAGGTGGTTCGATGAAAAGTCTAAATTTATTTATAAAGGGAATTTTAATTGGGATTGGCAAAGTGATTCCTGGAGTTAGTGGTTCTTTGATTGCTGTGATGTTACA
Organism: uncultured Bacilli bacterium; assembly: GCA_910588025.1. Taxonomy (GTDB): domain Bacteria; phylum Bacillota_I; class Bacilli_A; order RF39; family UBA660; genus MGBC162267. The sequence continues at coordinate 15,067 of CAJUQG010000027.1, read as the reverse complement.
TGTTTATGAAGAGGCAATTGTAGCAATTAATCATTTTTTAAAACATCCCAAAAAGTCTTTTATCTTTTTAGCCCCAATTGGTTGTGGAGTAATTATTTCGACCATTTTATTCAGTAATGTATTATTATTTCTTTTAAGTCATGTTTATTATTTTACCATGTTTTTGTTTATAGGACTTATTATGGGGACAGTTCCTCATTTTCAAAAAGAATTCTTTTTTTGTAAAAAAAAGGATTATATCATATTTCTACTCGCATTTTTTCTTCCAATTCTTATCCCATTTTTTTCTTTTTCAATTACTTCATCATCTTATTGGTATCTGATAATACTAGGTTTTATTGATGCTGCAACTATGATCATTCCAGGAATAAGTGGTACAGCAATCTTTATTATGTTAGGAAGCTATGAAATTGTTTTAGAACTTATTAGCAATCCTTTTGGTAATATTTTGGGAATTTTGTGTTTTGGAATGGGTCTTTTTTTCGGAATTCTTCTCATTAGTAAATTAGTAGAATGGCTAATGAAAAACCATCGAAATTTCTTTTATTTAATTATCGATGGTTTGTTATGGAGTAGTATCGTTTATTTAATTTCACTTGTTAGTGGAGCGATTACTTTAATTTCCATTATTCCTTACTTTTTGTTATTCGTGCTTGGCTTTTTTATTTCTTCTTCTTTCTCTCGGTAAAGAAGAAAAATTTAAGTTAAACGATAATAAGTTGATTCAACATCAGAGTTTAAATACAAAATCTGTTCCACGTTTTTAAAGTGAGTATTTGTTTTGATTTTTTCTATCATCAGATCTTTATCAATCCAATTTTTAATACATAAAATGACTTCTTTTTGATTTTTTAGAGTTTCATCTTTTTTTAACAGGGAAAAGTCATAAATATTATGATTAATAATTAAACTTTTTTCATAAGTTGCAAATTCTGGTAAGGAATTTAAATGAGTAAAATAATTATCATAAATATATATAAATGGTTTCGTCTCATTTTCTTTGGCTAAATTTAATGCTTCTTTATAATCGTTATAAAGATAGGTTGGTTGATTGGTAAAAAGTCCAGTTCCTACCACTAATAATATGATGGTTAAAGTGATTAAGTAACTATATTTTTGTTTCCAGATATTAGAAATTAGATAGATTACTGTTACTGAGATGATTGGATAAAGTAACATAATGTAACGTGAGGTGTAATTTTCTCCTAAGAATGGAGCAATTTTTGAAACAATTAAAATAAAAATAAGGATTGGTAAACTACATAACATTAGAGGTAATTTTTCTAATGTTATTTTTTGTTTCTTTTTTAAAAAATAAAAAAGGGTTGTTATCGTAATGATAATTAGAAGAATTAGTGAAATATTATAAGAACTTAATATGGCTTTTAAATAATAAAGAATGTTTTCTAATAAAGTTTTGGTATGTTCTTGACTTGCACCAAGTCCTCGATATGAAAAGAAAATATGATAAATAGAAGCAGGAAAGAATAAAATTCCTAAAAAGGCTGGAATAGCATGGTTTAAAAATACTTTTTGAATCATTTTCCAGTTTTTCTTTTTCATGTAATTAAAGAATAAAATCAAAAAGATTAATACTACATAGATACAAAAATAATATTGTGTTAGGAAACCACAGAAGATAATAATTCCCCATAAAATTTTATCTTTTTTAGAAAAATTATCATTCTTTTTAAAAAATTTTAAAGCGTAGTATAAATACCATACAGAGAAAAAGGTTAACATCATATACATACGATGGAACATAACAGTACTAATTGCTCCCATACTTCCACCATAGAAAATAATACTGGCATAGGCCCATTTTTTATTAGTTAAACGAATCATAATTTGATATATTCCACATAAAGTACCGATAAAGAAGATGATATTTAACATAAATCCAATGTATTTGGTAAAATGATTGAAGAAAATAGAAGAGGTAAGGTGCATGGCATTATAAAACATGGGAGGGTGAACATCACTTGATTGATTTAACCAAACTGATAAATAATTCAAAATATCACTCGATTGAATGCTCAAATAGTTATGAGCATCTTCTTTTGTTTTCCAAATAGGGATTTCTTTTGCTAAAGTTTCATTATAATCGTTTTTATAAGAGTCTTGATCTTTTATATAGTTTAATGATTTTGTTAAACGATTGGAAAGAGATCCTGTCCAGCAATTATTCCAAAAGTAATCAAAGTTTGCTTGGGCATAGCCGTAATTACGAAATACATTATCGTATTTATAATTACTAGAACCATAAGAAAAAATTTCGTCTTCGTGGAATCCTTGTTTTTGAGTATTCCAATAGAACATGATTCCACATAAAATGGTAATAATTAGTAGAAGAAAACTATTTTTTTTCCACCATTTTTTCATAAAAAACACCTCTTTTATAGGTTATTATAGCACTAAATAAAAGAATGTATCTATTTTTTCCATTAAAATGGTTTTGTTTTTTAGTAATCAAGAAAGTTAATGTGACGAATTTGTCATTGATTTTTGACGGTTTTTGTAATATAATTGTAACTGTACTAACACAAGTAGTACGGTTATATAATTAAAAAGGGGGATTACTATGATTGATATTGATTATCAAAGTCGAACACCGATTTATGTACAAATCGTTAATGAAATTGAGAAATGTATTATTCATGGAAAATTAAAACCAGAAGATCAAATGCCAAGTATTCGTGAATTAGCTAGCGAGCTTGGAATTAATCCAAATACAGTGAAAAAGTCTTATTCAGAACTTGAGAATAAGAATATTATACGTAGTGTATCTACGAAAGGGACATTTATTACTTCTAAAATTGAAGAAATTGTACAAAATAAAATAAAGACAACTTTCGCTAACATGCAACAAGAAGTCGACGAACTTAAAATGTTAGGATTTTCTTTAGAAGAAATTAAAGAAAGGATAAAATAGGTGAGTAGAATGTTAGTGATATTATATTATATTATTTTTTCCATATCATTTGTTTATGCAATGTATTTTGCTTTAACTGGATTATTTGGATTTAAAAATTATCATAAGAGTCAATTTGGTAGACATAAGCCAAAACATAAATTTGGAATTGTGATTGCTACTAGAAATGAAGAAAAAGTTGTAGGAGCATTAATTAAAAGTTTACAAAAACAAAAATATCCAAAAGATTTATATGAAATTTTTGTGGTTCCAAATAATTGTACTGATAATACAGAAGGTGTTGCAAGAGAAGCTGGAGCAACGATTATTAATTGTACTGTACCAGTTAAGTTTAAGGCAGATGCTTTGAAATTTACTTTTCATGAGTTACAATCTAGAGATGATATTGATGCCTTTGTTGTTTTTGATGCTGATAATTTAGTTCATCCAGACTTTTTAGCAAGAATGAACGATGCGTTATGTGAAGGAGTACAAGTTGCTCAAGCTTTCCGTGATGCTAAAAATATGGGAGATAACTGGTTAACAGGAAGTTATACATTATTCTATTTTATTCAAAATTTCTTTTATAATCGTGCTCGTATGAATTATTCAGGATCCGCTACGATTAATGGAACAGGATTTATGATGCGAAAAGAAGTCGTAAAAGATGGATTTAATACTGTTACTATTACAGAAGATAGTGAATTTACTGCTCAATGTGCTATTCGTGGAATTCAAGTGGCTTTTGTAGAGGATGCTATTACTTATGATGAACATCCTATGACATTTAGTGCTAGTTGGAAACAACGTAAAAGATGGACTAGTGGAACACTTAATTGTTTAACTGTTTATTGGAAAAAGTTATTATCAACCTTTGTTAAAACAGGAAATATTGCATGTTTTGATATGGTTATGATGTTTTTAGCACCGATTATGATGTTGGTAAGTTCCGCATTATCGATTGTCTTAATTTTATTTCATATCGCGGGTGTAGAATTATTTGATTTCTTCTCTTATCTATATGCTTCAGGAATTATCTTCTTTGTTTTATTCTATTTCTTGAGTGTTCTTATGAATGTATTTGTTGTCAAATATAATCATAAAAGACCAAAAGATGTTTTATCAGGAATTTTCTTATTTTGTTTGTTCTTGTTATCTTGGATTCCGATTAATATTGTTTGTTTATTTAAGAAAACAGAGAGTTGGGAATATATTAAACATGACCGTAGTGATGTAGATTTGGATAAGTTATTAAATTAGCATGGAAGGTAACAATTATGTTATCTTTTTTTTGCATGACAAAAGTGTCATTTTTTCTTTTGTTTCTTATGTTATAATAAATTTGGTTAGGTGATTTTATGGACTTAGCAGTGAAAGTTTTATTGGTAGAAGATGAAGAAGCAATTTTAATGGGTTTAAAGTATTGTTTGGAACAAGAAGGATTTATTTGTTATACTGCCACTTGTGGAGAAGAAGCGATAGATATTGCCAAAAGAGAAACGCTTGATTTGACGTTACTTGATTTAAATTTACCAGATATGAATGGTTTTCAAGTAATGGAATTGTTAAAAAAAATTCAAGATTTTCCTATTATTTTTTTGACAGCTAATTTGGAAGAGGTATCTATTGTAAAAGGACTTGATATGGGAGCAGATGATTATGTAACCAAACCGTTTAAAACCCGAGAATTGATTAGTAGAATGAAAGCTGTGTTAAGACGTAATCAAAAGAATATGAGTAATTTAATTACTTTGGGGGATGTCGTAATTGATTTAAACTCAGCAAAGGTACTAAAAAATGGAAAGGATGTCATGTTAACGGTTTTGGAATATAAGATTCTTTTGACGTTGGCTTTAAATCCAAATCATGTGTTTACAAGAGAAAAAATCTTAGCAGATATTTGGGATGTCAATGAAGAATATGTAAATGATAATACGTTGACCGTTTATATTAAACGAATTCGGGAAAAAATTGAAGATGATGTCAATCATCCTACCATTATTCAAACGGTAAGAGGAATTGGTTATAAAATAGGGAGTATGAGTCATTAAAATTTTTTTAAAGAGGTGAAGATATGAAATTTTTCCGCTTATATCAAAAAGAACTTCTTGCTTTTTTTGGGTGTTTTTTATTTTTTTGTTGTGTTTCTTTATTTTTAAGTCATTTATTAATTCAACATTATAAGGAAAGTTTTTTAGAAAACCAAGCTTTTATTATCAATGGAATACTAAGTGAACATCCTGAGTTAGAGATTGAAGTTATGCAAACATTACAAGATCCTAATCAAAATAGAGATTTGAGTATTTTAGAAAAGTATGGATATACTAGTTTCGATCGTTTAAGTTATTTAGATTATGTTTCGCAATTGGAACATTTTACGACTCGAACTTTGTTTTTTTCTTTTCTTTGTTGTTTTGTTCTAACCCTTCTTTTCGTCTTATTTTTTGCTTATCAAAAGCATCGTCGCATTCAAGATATTCATGATTATTTATTTCGAGTCTTGCAAAATGATTATCAAATGAATTTGAAAGATTATCGAGAGGATAGTATTAGTAGTTTAAAAAATGATTTATTAAAAGTAACGAATAAATTACGAAATATGAGTGAACGTTCTATGGATGATAAGAAGAATTTAGAGCGAACTTTATCGGATATTTCTCATCAACTTCGTACACCTTTAACTAGTTTAACGGTTATTAATGATGTGTTAAGTTCGGGAACTGTTTCTAAAGTGGATGAAAAGAAGTTTTTAACGCAACAACGTGAGCAGTTAACACGTATGGAGTGGTTAATCGTAACTCTTTTAAAAATGAGTCAGATTGATTCTGGAACAATTGTTTTTCAAGAAAAAGAAGAGTCTGTATTAGAAATGATTATGGAAGCCTTAAAACCTTCTTTTATTCCATTAGAGTTAAAACAAATTCAATATGATATTCAAATTGATACGGATCTTAAGTGTGTCATGGATTTTCATTGGACGGTTGAAGCTTTTGTTAATTTAATTAAAAATGCCATGGAACATACAGGAAGGGAAGGTCATTTAAAAATTACAGCTAAAGATAATCCGATGTTTGTAGAAATTACAATAGAGGATGATGGAGTGGGAATTGATAAGAAAGATCTACCACATATTTTTGAACGGTTTTATAAATGTAATACCAAAGCGGAAAGTATTGGAATTGGTCTTCATTTTTCCAAAACAATTATTGAAAAACAACATGGTGTAATATCTGTTTCTAGTGTATTAGGTAAGGGGACTACCTTTACGATACGTTTTTTAAAAGGAACAATTTAGAGGAAATACTTACATTTAAATGATTGAAAAAAAGTTAATGAAATTTTTTATTTTTTTGATATAATATTCTAAAGGGTGACTGTGATGAAGAAACTAGAACAAACTATTTTGATTATTTTAATTGTTACTTGTGTGGGAATGTGTGCGGGAAGTCTTTTAATTGCTTTATCGCGAAATAATAATGAGAATAATGATCCTTATGTCAATACAACGCAAAAGATTTCTTATACACAAAGTCAGGAAGTTGAAATTGAAAAAGTAATGAATAGTCAGGTATATCGAGGGATTATGCATGGTTTAGAATTTCCAAATTCTTTTATGAATAATACACGATTTTTGACAACAGAATTAGAACGTTTTTATTTTGTATTTGAAAGTTTACGTTTACAAAGTCCAGATCGTGTATCTTGTGTTTCATTATCTTTAAATGCTACACCAAGTGAATGTCGTTTTCTAGAAAGTGATTTTCAAAACTTAGCACAAAACATTTTTGGAGAAGAAATTTTATTTTCGTCGATTTCATCTGACTATATTCGTCGTAGTGATGGATTTATTACTTGTGATTATGATGCAAAATTAGATCAATCAGCTTATATTTTAAAGTTTCATAGTGCATCTTTAACAGGAAGTATTCATGAGATTCAATTAGAAATGTATACTAGTATTCAAGAAGGAAATATTAATTATGATGAAATTAAAAACTTTGTCGATGCTAGTTATATTTCTCACCAAAATTTGTTTGGAACATTAAAAGTACAATTTAAAGTGCAAGATGATCAAAATATTATTACTGCAATTTCTTTTGAGAAAGTGTAGTTTTTTTCTTTTGTGACTGTTTTGTCACACTAATTGTCACTCATTTGTCATAGTTATTTATTACAATGAGATTATGAAAGGAAAGGGTTTATATGGAAATTTTAAAAGTAGAACATTTATGTAAAACGTATGGAGAGAAAAATACGTTAGTGAAAGCGTTAGATGATATAAGTTTTTCTGTAGAAAAAGGAGAGTTTGTGGCAATTGTTGGAGCAAGTGGTTCGGGAAAATCAACTCTTTTACATATTTTAGGTGGAGTAGATAAACCAACCAGTGGTCATGTTTATGTCAATGATTGTGATGTTTTTTCATTTAATGAAGCAAATCTTGCTATTTTTCGTAGAAGACAAGTGGGGCTTATTTATCAATTTTATAATTTAATTCCTATTTTAGATGTTGAAGAAAATATGGAATTGCCAATTTTACTTGATAATAAGAAACCTGATAAACAATATTTAAAGGAATTGATAGAAACATTAGGTCTTCAAGATAGAATTCATCATTTACCAAATGAGTTATCTGGTGGACAACAACAAAGAGTGTCAATTGGAAGAGCTTTAATGAATCATCCTTCGTTGTTACTGGCTGATGAACCAACAGGAAATTTAGATAGTAAAAGTAGTAAAGAAATTATGGAATTATTAGAAATTAGTAATCAAAAATATGAACAAACGATTATTATGATTACTCATGATCAGAATTTAGCAATGCATGCTAACCGAATTATTACAATTGATGATGGTAAAATCATTAAGGATGAAAAGGTGAAGTAAAATGAGTATTTTAAATCACTTGACGATAAAGCATTTAAAGATGAATCCAAAACGAACGATTGTAACAATTTTTGGTATTGTTTTATCGATGGCTTTAATGCTTGGTTGTGGTCTTTTAGCTTCTAGTTTTATTGAGTCGATGAAAGAAGAGACCATGGAGCGAAATGGAACTTACCATGTACGAATCGATGCGTTAGATCAAAAAAATGCACAAATGATTGCTAATCATTTAGAAGTAGAAAATAGTTATTTTTATACACCAATTGGATTTGCTAAGTTTTTAGATACTAATAATGATTCTAAGCCTTTTTATCATATTATTGCTTCTAGTAAAGAGTTATTAGAAAAACAGACGTTAATAGAGGGAAGATATCCAGAAAATGAAAACGAAATTGTGGTATCAGAACATATCAGAAGTAATGGAGGAAAAACAATTCATGTGGGAGATGTTTTATCTTTAGATGTTGGAGAAAGAGTGATTGATGGTGAAGTAATCAATACTAATCAAGAATATCTAGGTTCTGATGAAACTTTTGTTTTAAATGGTAAAAAAGAGTATCAAGTGGTAGGAGTTGTAAAGCGTAGTTATGTAGAAAGTTATAGTGCAGCAGGTTATACTATTTTTACATATACAGATACTTTAAGCGAAGAAGCTAAAAACTTTTTATATTTGGAGTATAAAAAACCTAAAAATACTTATGAAACTACAAAGGAGATTGTTGGGAATTTAAATATTAAACCAGGATGTAAATATAATAGTTCTTTATTATATTATTATGGAACTACTCAATATGGAAATGTAAATCGGACAATTTTATCTATTTTGTGTTTTACTCTTTCTTTGATTTCAATTGGTTGTATTATTGTAATTTATAATTCTTTTGCTATTTCAACGATGGAGAGAAAAAAACAATTTGGACTTTATTCTAGTATTGGAGCTACCAGAAGACAAATTTTACATACTGTTTTCTTTGAAGCATTTGTGGTAGGACTTATTGGTATTGTGCTGGGAATTGGTGGAGCGTTTGTAGGAATTTATAGTGTAATTCAAGTTTTAAATTATTTGCTAAAAGATGTCTGGAGTTATCAATTGCATTTAGTTATTAATTGGCTATTTATTGTTGTACCAATTGGATTTATGATTGTTGTTGTTTTTCTTTCAGCATTAATTCCCGCAAGACGTGCTAGTAAGGTTTCTCCTATTGTAGCCATTCGTGAAAATGATGATATTAAAATGCCTAAGCGGAAATTATGGACTCCTAAGTTTGTTACGAAGTTATTTGGAATTGAAGGGGAACTAGCTCTTAAAAATATGAAACGAAACAAAAGAAAGTATCGTATTACAGTTTTATCTTTATTTGTAAGTATTGTTTTATTTTTAACGTTTAGTACTTATCTAACTTATGGAGTAGCTACGATAAAGGATTATGATTATTTTGATTATGATATAGGTGTTTCAGTGTCAGATGGCGATTTTGAAAAGTTAGAGGAGATACGTCAAGATTCACGAGTAAATCATTCTTATATTTATCAAAATATGAATGAGACATATAAAATTAATTTGGATTATTATCAACCAGAGTTTAGGGATTATTATCAATCGGGAGAAATGGAAACAGGAAATTTAAATTTATTTATTATGAAAGATGAAGATTTTTTGAAACTAGCTAATGAACATCAAGCATCACTTTATACACCTTTATTAGTTAATATTGGAAGTATTATTCGTTATGATAATGGGGAAAGATATGCTTATCGTGGAAAGGTTTTTCAAGATCATGTTCGTTCTTTATCTCTTTGTTCTTATGAAGATGAAATCATTTGTAATCAATCTTTAGAAGATGTTTTATTGATTGATGAGATACCTCTTGGTTTTCAATATATTATGATGGATACATCACAAACGGTTTTTATGAGTCAGAGCCATTTTCAAAATATTTCTTTGAGAACTGAAAATGAAGAATATTTGAATACTTATGCTTCTTTAATGATTATGGCGAATGATTATCAATCTTTGTATCAGGATCTTGAAAAGAAGTACAGTAATTCTGAAACTTATTTTCATTCTCCAAAGATTAGTCAAAAGGAACAGAAAAGTGTAATGCTAGCTATTAAAATTTTACTGTATGGATTTATTTCTTTGGTTACTTTAATTGGTGTTACAAGTGTATTTAATACGATTCATACGAGTATTAATTTACGAAGAAAAGAATTTGCAATGCTTCGAAGTATGGGACTTACGCCAGCTGGATTTAATAAAATGATTTTATTTGAAAGTTTATTTTTCGGATTGAAATCTTTGTTCTTTGGTCTTCCAATTTCTTTCTTGTGTATGGTTTATATTCATAGTACGATGAATGGATTTACAACTAGAGATCATTTCTTAATTCCATGGGAAGCAATTATTATTACGATTTTAGCAGTGTTTGTTATTGTGTTAATATCAATGCATTATTCTGTTCAAAAAATTAAAAAAGAAAATATCTTAAATGCCATTCGAGATGAGAATATTTAAGAAATGTTTCTTTTTTTCTTTTTGTAACATTACTTTTTTATGATTTCTTTTTCTTTTTGATATATTAATGGGCAAGTGAAAAGAGTGTTGTCTATGAAATATCGTTATAAAAAATCGCAAATTTTTCGAAAAAAGTTAAATGTTCCAGAAGCAATTTTAGGGCGTATCTATGAAAAGAATGCAACGATTGATGATTTTAAAAGATATCATTTAAGTGATAAAATACCACTAGATTGTTTAGAAATTAAATATCGATATATTACAGAAATTGTGGGGTTTCCTGAAGCTTTTTCTTTAAATTGGAATTGTATTTTTAGTTTATCTTTTTCTGAGGTTTTATCGTGGTTTCGAGCACAAGAAAAAGGAAGCCGAAAAGCAAAAGATTGGAATGATTCGTTGTATTTTGCTATTCATCAAGAGTTTATGGAAAATGTTAAAAATGGGGAATGGAATCGATACGGATTACTAGGAAATATGAATTATACAAATTATAATTTTTATAAATTTGGTGATCGTTTTCAACGAATGTTTCCCGAATTATTTTATACAAATCAATTTTATGTAGCGAAGTATTTATTTTCTTCTGAAAAATTTTTTTCCTTTCAAGAATATGTTCGATATCGAGAAGATTTTAAGAATATTCCTGATGATATCATTTTAAATAAAATGTACAAAGAAGATAAAATTTTATTTGTTTATTATCGTTTGAAAGAAGATTATCCAGAGTATCGTGACTTTTTAGAGCAGTTGCAAGAAGAAAATGTTTGTTCTTTTGAATTTTTAACTTCTTCTTCATCCTTGCAAGATAAGATTTTAGTGGTTTTAGAATCACCACGGTTTTGTTATAAGAATAATTTACCAAAATCTTTTGTTTATCGTCATGAAGATTATTTTTTTCTAGAGAAAAATTATCCTTTTCTAGAAAAACTATATAATGAAAAACAATTAACTCCTGAATGTATTCAAAAATATGAGGAGTGTTGGAATATTCCAGAGTCGAAAAAAATTGCTAAACATTTTAAGGAAACGGATTATTCACGTATGATTCAAAATGTGGGAAATTCTAAATTTTTAGAATTGTGCAGGAAATATGGAAAACATTTGATGCCCATTCCTATTAAGTTACAGGGTAGTTATGAAGATACTATTGAAATAAAAATAATAAAGAACATTCTTGAAAATAATGTGGAATATGAAGATTTAAAAAATGTACCTTCTTTGGTACAAAGATTTCCAACTTGCTTTTTAGATGATTTTTATCCATATTCATTTCAAACTAATTTTTATACTAAAAAGTTGACGCCGGAATGTATTCAGTCTTTATTTGACCCAAATAATCATTATGATATTAAACAAATTGCGAATTCTTTGGTCACAAAACAGATTTTTTTAGGATTTCGGGACCCAGAAATGATTCTTTTTATCAAAACGATTGGAAATCACAAGTTTATTGAGTTATGTAAAAAATATGGTAAACACTTAGTTCCAGTAGTAAAAAAAGAAGAATATGAGACTTATGAAAATTGTATTGAAACAGAAATTATGAATAAGATTCAATCTGGTGCGGGTGACTATGAAGATTTAGAAAATGTATCATCTCTTGTACAAAAAATACCTGAGTATTTTGTTTCGAGTGATACTCCTTTTTATACTAAATATATTTGGTATCAGTATAATATTCGTTATTTATATGCTTCGATGGGGTTAGATAAGAACATCTCTTATCAATTAATCATAGCGGATTTAAACCATCGACTAAGTTGTAAAAATCATTCTGACCATTTGCGACCTTTTGATATACAAACTGGCGATTATGTGAAAGGAATTTTAGATTTTGAATTGTTAAAAAATGTGCTACACAATAAAACTTTTGTAGAGAGTTCTTCTAAAAAAGAGGATTGTCAAAAGATATCTGGTCAAAAAGTAAAAAAAGGATATATTTCGAATGGTATTACTTTACATAATATGCAGGAGAATGATAGTTTCTATTTTGTTTTTAAAAAAAGAAATCAGAAAGATAAGTCAAGCTTTGGTTTTGATGAAATTGATTTTATTGTAGTGCAAGATTTTGATGTTGCGATTGGTTTGGAAATTGTCAAGAGTGGATTTTATATCCCGGTAGTTGATAAAAATAATCATCTTGTTTTTTCTGCGGATGATTATGATAGATTACGGAAAAAAATGTTTGGTTTAGATCGTTTTGGTTTTGGAAATTATGTAAGTAGTGATTCTTTATCTTTTCCAGAAATTGAAAATCGTATGGGTTTACTTGCGAAAGAATATCAGCAAAGTATTATTTCTAAAAATGCAATTTATCAACATTTTTTAGATGTTTTTAAGGAATTAAATGTCGTTTTCAAGGACTTTGGTGATGAAATTTTGAAATCAGGAAATTTGGAAATATTAGATATTGGTCCAAGTGGAAGAGCTACTAATTTATCAGAAGAACATCATTTTAAATTTCTTTTTCGTTTTGATGAAGAGTTATTTCAAAATAGTCAAAAAATGCTAAATTTTAAAATAAAATTAGTGAATTCCCTAAAACAAAATAATGTAGTTCAGTTGGATGAAAATCATTTTTCGTTTTCTAATGTTCTGGTAAATGGATTATCAACACCAGTTCATGTGGATATTACTTTTTTATCGAAAACAGATCATGTAGAGTTTTCTTCAGATATTGTTGTCAATGAATATTTACAACATATTAAACAGCAAGAATCTTGTAATTATTCTTTGATTTTAGCTAATATTTTATGGGCAAAAGAAATACTTAAACAAGCTGGAATTTATCAATCAGAACAAGGTGGAATTAGTGAAATTGGAATAGAAAATTGGATTTTGCAACATGGTGGGTCGTTTTATCAAGCTGCTACTAGTTTTTTAGAGGTAGCAGAAGGAAAGAATTTTTTAAAATTTGCGAATGCTTATGTGATATGGAATTTAAGTGAAAATCAATCTTTAAAAAATAACATAGAGCCTTCTAATTACATCAATTTTATGAATGAACAAACTTATCAAAATATGATTGTAACATTACAGAAAAATTTGGATTATATGAGAAATCATGAAGCAAAACAATATAGTAAGTGATTTTCTTAATTTGTATAAATAATTAGTTCGTGAAACAAGAGAGTATCTTTTGTTTTTTTTTATGTTAGGTGTTATGAAAGAGTATGTTGAGCAAAAAAGTGATAAACTTATTTATTATAAATACTTACAAATAACTAGTAAAGTGATTGAAAAAATGTTATATTGTTAGTGTTCTAAGATAAAGGGTACATCATTTTGATTTGACAGAGCCATACTAAGTAGTAAGGAGTATCATGTTATGGAAAAAAAGAAAAAGTTTATTTGGATTGTGGTAGCAATTTTGATAGTTGGAGCAATTCTTGGAAGTAGCTATGCGTTTTGGGTCATTACAGTTGAGCAAAAGAATAAGAATCTTGTCAATAGTCAATGTTTTAAACTGTCTTTTTTAGAAAGTACGAATGCGATTTCCTTGTTAGAAGGATATCCAATGAGTGATGAAGATGGTTCTTCTTTAACGCCTTATACTTTTCAAATCAAAAATGAATGTAGTGCCAAAGCAAAATATACGTTACGATTAGAAATTGATGATACTACAACAATGAATGAGAAATATCTAAAGAGTAGGTTGAATACAAAAAGTATTCGAAAAATCAGTGAGTTAGAGGAAACAGAACCAACTTTAGAGAATGCGAAAAAAAGTTATAAACTTGGGGAGTTTATTATCAATGGAAATTCTGAAGAAGAATATGAACTCAGAATCTGGATAGATGGAGGAGTGACGAGTGATAATCTAGAGGTCATGAATCGAGTATTTTCAGCGAGGGTGAGTGTAGAAGGCGATTATGAAGGGACTTATACCGAAAGTATTTTAAATGGAACCGATCCCGTGTTAAGTGAAGGATTAATACCAGTTACGATAGATAATGATGGAACTGTAAAAAAAGCTGACGTCAATCAAGAATGGTATAAATATGCGGATAAGAAATGGGCGAATGCAGTTATATTAAATGATGAAAGTGTAAAATATCGAGATAATGAAGTGATACCAGAGAGTAATATTGAATCGTATTTTGTATGGATACCGAGATATCGTTATCAAATATTTGATCATGGAATGTATTATGAACTAAGTGATACCGTAGAGAATAAAGCGCAAGAAATCAAGATTGTATTTGAGAATAAAGAGACCCAGTTAAGTAAAGGAAGTAAAAAGGGAGATTGGTTAACGCATCCAGCGTTTACTTCATTTGATACAAATGGGATATGGGTAGGAAAGTTTGAGACCGGATATAAAGGAAGTACTGATACTGTAAGTTCAGAATCTAATACCAATGAACCAGAGAAAGTACAAATCAAACCGAATGTAAATAGTTGGAGAAAGATACAAATCGCAAATGCGTTTTTCACTACTTATGATTATAAAAGAAGTTTCGATAGTCATATGATGAAGAATACGGAATGGGGAGCAGTGGCATATCTGCAACATTCTAAATATGGTTCTCAAACTAGTGTTAGGATAAACAATCACAGTGGATATATGACAGGATATGCTAGTGTAAAAGAACCAACTTGTGGATACACTGGGAAGAACGACACTTGTAATCAATATGGAACAGAGTCTAGTGTGACACAACCATGGAATACGACTATAGGATATCTAGCTAGTACGACTGGAAATATCAGTGGAATTTATGACATGAGTGGTGGAGCCCATGAATATGTAATGG
>CAJUQG010000026.1 GCA_910588025.1 uncultured Bacilli bacterium | reverse complement strand
TACTACAAAATTTTAAAATAAAAAAGAGTATTGAGCTTTGTCAACACTCTGAAAAGTAAACAAGTGTTGTTTACTTTTTTTTGACATGAAAAAAAGTAGCTATTGCTACTTACATAATTGTACTTTCAAATAAATTGTAAAAAATGGTTTCCTCTAAAGCGTTTTCTAAATTTTCAAGAATTGTACCAATTTCACTTGGAGAAAGACTTTCAAACTCTTTGGCATTTGTAATATCTGGCTTTTCTATCTTTTCCTTTTTTTCTCCATTTAAGTTTAAATTTATTTCTAAATTTAAATCACTGCTAGAAATTGTTAAATTTAATTTACTTTCGGTTTTATTTTGATTCATTCGCTTATTCTCTATTTTTATTTTTCCTGATATATTAGAAGATTTAATTTGATAATCTATTTCTCTGGTTTCTTCTGTATAGGATTTTAAAGTCAAGATGATATCGTTTTCAAATAAAATACTTTGATTTTCTTCTGTATTTAACAAGGTGATTTTCTCAATTGCATTTTCTAATAGAGATATTCTAACAATGTTTTGATTCCATCCTTCGGTGTATAGAATAATACTGTAATCACATTTATAGGTAAAGTCTTTTTTCAATTGCTCTGTTATTTCTTCTTCTGTTGTATTATTTATTTTTGCTAGAATTTCTAAAGATTTTTGATCTTTCATGAAATCACTGGCTATTTTTCTAGTTGTTCTTTCTTGATTTTCTTTATCTAATAAATAAGTTATTTTGGTTGTTTTTACTTGTCTACCATTCAATGTGATATCGGTTTTTTCTCTGGTTAAGTACTTTTTATCTAAACTATTTTCTAAGCTTTCTTTTGCTTTTTTTAATAAATATTTGAAATCATTTAAATTGTTGCTTAATTCCCCAAAATCGGAGAAATCAAATATATCTTTAAATTCTTCTTCTATCTTTGGCATTTTTAACATTTGATCAAAAAGTGTTTTACTTTCTAAATATTGTTCATTACCGATTTGATAAAATATAGCATCTAGGATATTCATTTCTTCTTCTTGAAGTCCTAATGTTGCAATTACTAATTCTTGTTTTAAATCTATATCAAAACTAAAATTATAATTATATTTTTGTAATTCTTCTAGTTTATATAGTTCTAAATCAGTTTTAAATGATAAATTTCCATTGAGGGAGTAAGGCGTTTCGTTTATATTAAAATAGTCAATGGGTTCTTTTAACACATTATCTACTTTGTTGTATACTTCATTTATGGTTTTTGTTAGAACTTTTAAAGGATTGGTCATTTGATAATAAGCACCTAACACTCCCAGTACAATAATAACTGGAATACCAATAAATAGAAAATATTTTAAGCTAGCACCTTTGTTTTTTTCGAAATCATTCATCCATTATCCTTCTTTCCTATTTATATTATATCAAAATATGGTATCTTTTCTACCTCTCTTTTGCAAATTAAATCAAAAAATGTATTTATTTTTGTCTTAAAAATTTGTTATAATTATATAGAACTGGGTGGTTTTAATGGAATATGTAAAGACCAGAACTATTATGACAAAATCTGACCAAGGAGAAAAGTGGTTTGGAATTGATTATCATATGAATCTGTATAAGGGATGTTCTTTTGGCTGTATTTATTGTGATAGCCGTAGTGACTGTTATCATATTAATAATTTTGATACAGTGAAGACGAAAGTAGATGCCCTAGAAATTTTAGAGCAAGAGTTATCAAGTAAGGGGTACCGAGGGGTTGTAAGTTTTGGGACTTTGTCCGATCCTTATAATCCAGAAGAAGAGCGGTTAGAGATTACAAGAAATGCTTTAAAATTAATTTTAAAATATGGATTTGGAGTATCGATTGATACCAAAAGTGATTTAATTTTAAGAGATATTGATTTACTTACTGAAATTGCGAAAAAAAATAGTGTTATTATTAAAATATCGATTACAACTGCTGATGATGCTTTGGCAAGAAAAATAGAACCGCATGTTCCTTCTAGTACAAGAAGGTTTCGGGTTTTAAAAGAACTTCGTGATAATGATTTATTTGCAGGGATATTAATGACTCCTGTTTTACCATTTTTAACAGATACAGAGGATAATATTCGCGAAATGGTGGCGCGAAGTCATGATGCGAATGCAAACTTTATTTATACTAAAATGGGAATGAATTTGCGGACGAATCAACGTACTTATTATTATAAAAAATTAGATGAATTATATCCGGGTTTATCAAGTGATTATGAAGCTGTTTATGGTAATAAATATGTTTGTAGTTCTTTGCAGTATCGTCATCTTATGGAGTTGTTTTTAAACCTATGTCATCAAAACGATATCTTAACCGAGATGGAAGATATTATTTCTTCTTATAAAAAGGTTATTCCTATGAATGAACAAATTAGCTTATTTGAGTTTTAAGCTTATTCACGTTTCTCTAGATATATTTTTCTAGAGTTTTTTTTTTGGAAAAATGTTCTAATATAACTTTGGGTATCTTGCTCATATTAATAGTGGAGGTGGATGATATGTCTTCAAAAGAATTATTATATGTCGAAGATTTTTTAGGACATGAACAATACTTTTTACAACATTGTTGTGAAGTAAAAGAATGTGTTGAGGATGAAAAATTAGAGAAGTTAATCCATAAATTAGAGAAAAAGAACCAAGATTTGGTTTCTAAGTTTTTTGGATTATTGTAGAAAGGAACAAACATTATGGAAGATAAAATGTTAATGGAAGGTTTACTTTGGGATACCAAGGTATTAGCAGATTTATGTTTGCATGGGACGATTGAATCCTCTAGTGCAAATGTACATGAAATGTTTTTAACGGGTTTAAAAGAAGTTTTACATATGCAACATGAAATTTATCAAATGATGAGTGACATGGGATGGTATACTACGACCGATGTAGAACAAACTAAAATTGATAAAGTAATTCAAAAATTTCAAACTTTTGTAGAGCAAGAAGGAAAATAGAATCCTTCTTTTTCTATGTTTAAAAGACTAGAAAAAATTTGTTTCGATTGATATAATGAGTACGGGAGTGGTGTTATGAAGAAATTAAAAGTTCTAGTTTTTGTTGTTTTCTTATTTTTATTTTTTCCAAAAATTACTTTAGCTGAAACGAAAGATAAGATAAATGTTTATGTTTTTAAAAGTTCTACTTGTCCACATTGTGAGGAAGCTTTAAAATTTTTTACTGAGCTTTCATCCGATGATGAATATTCCAATTATTTTTATTTAGTACCTTTTGAAACGAATGGTAGTACAACAGATATTAAAGAGAATATTAAATTAGCCGAAAAAGTTTCAAACTATTTTGGAACAAAATTTGAAGGTGTTCCTTTAATTGTAATTGGTGATAAACGTTATGAAGGTTATAGTAGTAATTTAAATGAACAATTAAAAGAACGAATTAAAACTTGTTATGAAAATGGATGCAAAGATATTGTTGTTGGAATACAAGAAGGTACTTTGAAAAGTTCTAATTTTGATACCATTTTTATTATGGCTATATTAGTTGTTTTAATAGGTGGAATTGGTTATTTTGTTTATATTGGAAGAAAAGATACCTCTTTGGAAGAACATGATTCAGTGCAAGAGCAACCTAAAAAGGAAGAAAGTAAGACAAAAGTAAAACAAAAAACAGGTCAAAAAAAATAGAAAGTTTTTTGAAAAAATATTGGAAATAAAAAAATATCACACTGGTCTGGTGTGATTTTTTGTTTCTTATTTTAATAAAGATAATAAATCAAGAAGAGAAGAAATAATTAAAACAATTCCGATAAATATTAATGCGGCATTTGCAAAGAAAATTGTGTATAAGCCGATGATTAAGAAAATAATACTTGTAATTAAATTAGAGATAAAGCGATTTTTATTGGAGTTTTGAGCGAGTAAGGCTAAATTTAATTTATTGATGGCATGGATTATCAAAATTAATCCGAGAATATAACGTAAACCTATTTCTAATACTCCCGCTAATATTATGATAAGTAGTCCAATAGTAATGGAACTGATTCCTGCCATTAAAGCATTATTATCATCCATTTTAAATTGTTTTTTTATTTTAAAATATTTTAAAAAATGATAGATACCAAAAAGAATAATAAATCCACCGATTATTTGAAAAGTAATCGTAACGATTTGATTCGAATTGGTTACTAAGATAATTCCTAAAACAAGGGTGATTAAACTGGCAATCACTTTCGTGTTTTTGGTTTGATTTGGAATAATAATTTTTCCTTTCATATTTGCCTTCTTTCTACTCACATTATAACTTAATTTTATGATTTATCAAGTAGAAATAAGAAGGAGCTTATGATATAATTTAACAAGAATTGGGTTGATGAAATGGTTTCAAAAGAGGAAATATTATTAATTTTAGCCAAATATGGAATGGATTCAAAATATCAAGCCCCTTATCTTTATGAAGAGGGTGGAAGATATGGAATTCTTTATTCGTTTACTCATCCTTTTTATGGTTTTTTAGAACGAGTAAAGTGGTTTCAAGAGTCTTTTGAAGCAGAAGAATTTATTTATCAATTGTGGTGGTATCAAAAATATCGTAGTCAATTTTCAGTCCAGATTGAACTGGATGATTATGAAACTATGACTCCTCAGGTGCAATTTCGTTTTCATGATAAAGATTTATCGAAAGAAATGATGATGCAAATGCTTGTTGATCCAAATGAAATGCCTAAAGCTTTTAAAAAGCAAAGAATTTATCAACGTTTATTGCGAACAAGTCGTCTTTTAATTGCTATTATTGAAGAAAAAATTAAAGTTCAAAATGATACATATCGGAATGTTACAGATCTTGATTTAGAATATCGTCGTCAGGAAAATGAATTTCTGCAACTTTATAATCGTTATAAAAAAGAAAAAAATCCTCTTCATAATATTACTGAAGAAAGTTTAGAACTTGTTAATTTAGATGAATCTATTCAACAGTTACATGAACAGGTTGATTATTTTTCGCAGGAAGTCTCTTTTGAAAAATTAAAAGAATTTATTGATTCTTTATGGGAAATGCTTTTACAAATGGAATCAGAAAAAGGGTATTTGCAAAATAAATATTTGTTGTTTAAGTTACCTATTGATTTAGAAGATATTCGCAAGAAAAAGTCTTATATGGAATTTGTATTTAATAAAAAGAAAGGATTATTTTCTCGCAAAGAACATGTAAAAGAAGCTTTATTAAAAATCGATAGTGAAAGTGAATCTAAAAAAATTATTGGCATGAAAGATTTTATAGAAAATGAAATCAAACGCTTACAAGAAAAGTATTCTATTATTGATGAAATGGATTATGCAACTTTGGGAGATTATTTGAATGAATTTGATAATTTAGGAATTATAAGTCCTTTTGATTCTTTAGAAAAACCGAAAGAAAAAGTTTATACAAGAGAAGAACTTTTAAAACATTATCGAGAACTTTATGATTCGTTATCTTTTGAAGATCAAGAATACTTAACGATTTATCATTCTTTTTTACAACCGCTTTGTGATGAGATGTTAAGCTCTTTGTTGAATTCAGAGCCAAAAGAGAAATTTTTAAAAAATCTATTACAGAGTCATGCGAAAGAAATTGAACAAGCACTTAGTATTTTAATGGATTCGGAAAATGTATTTTTGCAAATGAAAAAGATGAAATGCTTAAAAATTCAGAATGAAACAGCTTTTTTGGAAAGTCTTTATAAGGTTTGTCAAAAATTATTACAAATCAAATCTTTCTCCATTCATGGGATTGGATATGTTTTTGGAAAAAGCATGAAAGATAAACAATATGATTTTTATCATGCGTCTTTAAAAAATGTTGCAGCACCAATGCAACAAAAAGGTCAGTTTGAAATTCAAGATATTTTGGAAATACATTCGGATGTTGAACTTTTATTTTTACCTAATTTTTATGAAGTTCGAGATGTTTATTTTCATGATAATACAGTTGAAGAGAAGAGTAATCGAGAAGATGTATTATTAATTTTAAAAAATTATCAAGTAAATTTTGATAATTCTGATATAATAAAAGTATCTAGATTTCAAGCAAAGGAAACTTGGGAAGATCGCTGTAAGATTTTACATGATATGAAGTGTATGAGAAAAGAAGCTTATAGACATCTTATCGTTACAAAATAAGGAGGAAACTTATGACTCGGGCAACTTATTTGCAAACATTAAAAAATGGTCTGTTTATTTTTGTAGAAAGTTATCAACAACAAAAAATATTAGAGGTAGATGAACGAATTAGTTCTTTCATGGGACAGGGAAAAACAGAAGAAGAGGCACTACAAGCAATCGGTAATGTAGAAGATTATCTTTCGGTTATTTATCAAGAAAATCATATCACTTATCCTATTTCTTCTCCTAAAAAGAGTTTTTTAATCACGAGTTATGAACAATTATTTAAAACAATTCGTCATGTGATTGATGTCATGAGTCATAATAGCTCGAAAGCCAATGCTAAAATATTGTTGGATATTCTAATTTTGCTTGGACTTACTTGTATTATTAAAATACCGTTTATATTAGTCAGAGATTTAGGAGATAATATGTTGGATTTTTTTGCTAATCCTTTGATGTTAAATATATGGCATCTTGTAGTTGAAGTTTTTTATTTAGTAGTAGCAGTTACTTTTTTCTTAAATGTCTTTAAAAAATGGTTTCAAAATTTAAAAATTCATAAATAAATATTACATCATTGGAAGCAATGGTGTTTTTTCTTGCAAATACTATGATTTTGAGGTATTATTTTGGGATGTGAAAGAAGGTTGGAGTTTTATGGACAAGATTATAAATGTAGCAGTTGTTGCCCATGTTGATGCTGGTAAAAGTACCTTAGTAGATGCTATGCTAGAACAAAATGGAGCGTTTTCAAGTCATGAAGTAGTAGAAGAAAGAGTAATGGATAGTGATGCGATTGAAAAAGAAAGAGGTATCACAATTTATTCTAAAAATTGTTCCATCCATTATAAAGATTATAAAATTAATATCGTAGATACTCCAGGTCATGCAGACTTTTCTAGCGAAGTTGAACGTGTTATCAAAACGGTTGATACAGTAGTATTAATTGTGGATTCAGCAGAAGGTCCAATGCCTCAGACAAGATTTGTTTTGAAAAAGGCTTTGGAACAAAATTTAAAACCAATTTTATTTATCAATAAAATTGATAAGAGAGATGCTAGACCAGAAGAAGTTGTAGATATGACATTTAATTTATTTATGGAATTAAATGCGAGTGATGAACAACTTGATTTTCCTATTATTTATGGAATTGCTAAAGATGGAATTGCTCAATATTCGGTATCTGAGACAGGAAATAGTGTTGAGCCACTTTTAGAAACGATTTTAAAACAAGTAGATGCCTTTGCAGGAAATGAAAAGGATCCTTTACAATTACAAATTTCGAATTTGGATTATGATGATTATATTGGTCGACTTGGAATCGGACGTATTAATAAAGGTTCTATTAAATCTGGGGAAACGGTAGCTGTTGCTAAAAATGATGGAAGTGTAACTAATTTCCGCGTTTCTAAATTATTTGTAACAGAAGGAATTCGTAAAGTAGAAAAAACAGAAGCTTATTTTGGAGATATTGTTACCATTGCGGGTTGTGCAGATATCTCGATTGGTGATACTATTTGTGCACGTGATCATATTGATGCTTTACCACCGATTATCATTGAAAAACCAACACTTTCTATGAACTTTTTAGTAAATGATGGGCCTTTTGCTGGAAAAAGTGGAAAATTTTTAACGACTCGTCATATTCGGGAAAGACTAAATCGCGAATTACAAACAAATGTAGGACTTCATGTGGAAGAACTTCCAAATGCTGATGGTTATAAGGTAAGTGGGCGTGGAGAACTTCATTTATCTATTTTACTTGAAAATATGAGACGTGAGGGTTATGAACTTTGTGTTTCAAAACCAGAAGTGTTAATGGAAGAAATTGATGGAAAAAAATGTGAACCATTTGAACGAGTTATTATTAATTGTCCTGGTGATTATCAAGGAACCATTATTAATGATTTACAAGAGAGAAAAGCTACGTTAGAAGTTGTATCAACATCTAATGAGGGTTATGCACATTTAGAATTTTTAGCACCAACAAGAGGATTGATTGGTTATCGTAGTGCTTTTGTAACTAATACCAAGGGTGAAGGTATTATGGTTCGTAGTTTTGAAGAGTATAAACCATATGTTGGAACCATTAATGGACGAAAAAATGGTGTTATGGTTTCTATGGAAAATGGAAAATCTTTAGGATATTCTTTATGGAATTTACAAGACCGTGGAGTTATGATTATAGATCCCGCTGTTGAGGTTTATATTGGGATGATTATTGGTATTCATAATCGTGATAATGATTTGGATGTAAATCCATGTAAGAATAAAAATTTAACCAATACTCGTTCTAGTGGAGCAGATGAAGCTATTAATTTGGTGAAAGCTAAGAAATTTACCTTAGAGGAAGCTTTGGAATTTATTGAAGAAGATGAATATGTGGAAGTTACACCAAGTGACATTCGCTTACGTAAAGCTATTTTAGATCCAAAAATGAGATTTCGTAAAAATCGATAAAACTGTGAAGAACAGTTTTTTTCTTTTCTTCTAAATTAAAAAATGATATTATTATAAATAATAAGGACGATAGTTATGAAGAAAAAAGGATTTACTTTGGTGGAAATGCTAAGCGTAATGGCAATTTTAGCAATTTTAATTATTATTGCTCTTCCAACTTATCAATTTGTGATGAAGAGAATTCATCAAAATATGTATGAAAATAAAATAAAATATATTTTGACCGCTGCCGAAGCTTGGGCGAATGAAACGACTTATGATGTCGTTAATGTAAATCATTTAATAGAATCGGGAAAATTGGAAGCAGACAATGAACAAGGTGATATGATTAATCCGTTGACTAATGAATCCATGCTTTGTGATGTGGTACGGATTGATCATGATAACTTTCAATATACGGCTCGTATGACGGAAGAAAAAAATTGTTCGTTTGATGATTTATTGGAGCAAAATAGTATTATTGTTTTAAAAAAATATAAAGAAAATGGGCAAGAGTTGAAAAAAAATGAATGGTATCAAGGAACAGTTACATTAAAAGTAGAATTTGTAGATAAAAAATGGGAAGAATTAGCGACACGTTTGCAAATCAAGGGAAATGGCCAACAAATAGATTTACCAATTCATGATGATTTTTCTACGAAAAATACGCTTACTGTATCAGCAAATCAAATTTTAAAGACGACATACGAAGCAAATGTTACGGTAAAAGAAAATGAAATTTTAAAAGAGTATAAAGCACGAACAGAGGTTTTAATTGATCGTCAACGACCTACTGTATATATGGATGAAGTAAATATTGGGAATGAAAATGAGTGGATTAGTAAGCAAAAAGAAATCACTTTTACGATGAGTGATGGAAGTGGTTCGGGAGTCTATGGTTATACATTAACGACTAGTAATCGTTGTGGAAGTGTTGGTCCAACGAAAACGAATAAACAAAAAGTTTCTGTTTCAAAACCTAATGGAACTTATTATATTTGCGTAAGAGATAATGCGGGGAATTGGAGTGAAGATATCAGTACAAAAAAAGTTGTTGTTTCTAAAATTGATACTACGTCACCTACCATTGATGCAAATACTGGTTTTATAATACAATCTACAACTTCTAATTATAATCACTATAAAACAAATTTAAAAATAATAGCAAGTGATGAAAGTACGATGTCTATGTATTTATCTAATACTGGATTTGAACAGAACGGAACTTGGGAAAGATATGTTTCAAATAAAGAGTGGAATGTTTCTTCTTCTTTCGATGGCTTAGCACATTATGTTTATTTGACTTTGCGTGATGAAGCAGGAAATAAAACGAATATTCGCAGTAAAGTTTATCGTGTATATTTGGAGTGTTCGAAAACGACACGTTATTCTGTTGGAGATTGGGGCGCTTGTAATGTTTCTTGTGGAGGAGGATATCAATATCGTACTTTTGAATATCGTGATAATTATTCTAATAAAGTTTGTTCCAGTGGCAGTGATCAACGAGTTTGTAATACGCATGCTTGTGAATATCCAAACGATTATGATTGGAGTAAAGATTTGACTTGTAGTACGACAAAGCTAACAGAAATCATTGAAAATGGAAAATTTAAAGAATATATTGAATATCAAGAGTTTCGGGAAGCCATGTATGATTGTGCTGATAGTGTAGAAGATGTAATACGTAGTAATCCGAAAGCCATTGAAGATTTAAGAAATAGTTCTAGATATGAATTAACTATTACGAAGGGAAGACATTCTTCTAAGACTTGTAAGGAGACTTGTCCATCGAATTGTGATAAAGATTGTAAATTCCCACCTCCTTGTGCTGACTGGGATTGGTATGCCAATGCAATTCGTACAGTATATACAGGAAAGGTACTAATTATTAGTGTATCAGCTTATGGTCGACCTTGTTTTGGAGATGCTTCTAGATGTAACGAATATTGTGAAAAAGATGGGTCTTGTTCTTGGGTTTCATCAAGTAGTGATATTAGTCATGATGGATATATTATTTTGGGTCAACCAGATGGAAGAGATTATTATAGTGCTACATGGTATACGGTCAAAAGTGATTATGTCAAAGGGGATGCGGATACTGTTATCAAGTTTTTTAATGGTTTTGGAGCAACCGTAGTAGGAATGTATCAAAATTATTCGATTAAAGATAATTCTTGTAAGTCAGATTTGCGAACGATATGGAGAGATGACCATATTGCAGTTCAATATTTTAAAGTAACTTAGAGCAAAAGAGTTTATAGAAAAAGTTCATCGTTGGATTGATGTTCTTTTTTTATTTTCAAAAAATTTTTTTTGTGATAGTATTATGATTATAGTAAGGGTTGACCGTATGACAAAGAAAGGTTTTACGATTGTTGAACTTTTGGCAGTAATATCTATTATTGCTATTCTTTTAGTGATTGCTGTTCCAGGGTATCAGTATGTAGTCAATCGAGTTCAAACAAATAGTTATGAGAATAAGTTGAAATATGTAGAAATTGCGGCTGAGAATTTTGCTTTTGAAACTGGACTTATGGTTACAAATATTGCCCATTTAATTGAAATAGGTAAGTTAGAAGCAGATAATGAAGCA
Organism: uncultured Bacilli bacterium; assembly: GCA_910588025.1. Classification (GTDB taxonomy): domain Bacteria; phylum Bacillota_I; class Bacilli_A; order RF39; family UBA660; genus MGBC162267. Next base: position 4,885 of record CAJUQG010000026.1, on the reverse strand, counting down.
GGCGATTATCGTAATCCTTTGACGCAAAGTAATATGATTTGTCAAGTCGTACGAATTAGTAAAGATGAACATCATTATGAAGCAAGAGTTACGGAGCAAGAAGTATGTGATTATGAATTATTGTTGCAAGATCAAAGTAAGTTATATTTAAATCGATATGATGAATTAGGGAATGTATTATCTCTTTCGTCTTGGAATCGTGGTTGGACGAATGGAGCTGTGACGTTTCAAATTGAACTTAGTAGTGAATTTAATTATCCTGAGGAAATTGTGGAGATTCGTTGGGTTGGAAACGATAAAGAAATTGTGGTTCCAGTAGAGAATGATTTTGAGAGTAAACGAAAATATATTGTGGAAGCAAGTCAACTTGTATATACAGATTTAGAAGCACAGGTTACTTTTCTTCATGAGGGGCAAGAAGTTGTTTATGTTGCTCGTAATATGATCCAAATTGATCGGCAATCTCCGTCTTTGTATGAAGAGGACATTATTGTGGCAAATGCTCATGAATGGACTTATGAAACGAAGGATGTAACTTTTACCATGAATGATGGAAATGGTTCTGGGGTTTATGGTTATGCGATTATGAAAGATGATAATCGTTGTGCGTTAGCAAGTTATACGAAAACGAATAAACTTACGGTAACAAGGTCATTGGGAGCAGGAACTTATTATCTTTGTGTCAAGGATTATGCTGGAAATATTAGTGAAGAGGTAAGTACTCATTCTTTTGTTGTGGAACGTATTGATAATAAAGCTCCTAATATTCAGTTACAAGTTGAAAATAAATGGGGAAGTAAAAATAGAGTTTCTTTTACTATTATTGATCAAGATAGTGGAGTGGTAGCTTATTCTTTGGGACCAGATAATATTTTTGAAGATTGGCATCCTGTCTTACAAACGAGTGAATATACTTTTCATGAAGATTTTTCAAAAAATGGTGTTTATTATATTTATGCGAAAGATGCAGTTGGAAGTATTAGTAAACAGTCATTTTCGATTTCCTATGTAGATGTGCGAGCTCCACAAATTCAATTTGCAGAAATTGTTTCGATTGGGTCGAATTATGTTGATATTCATTTGGAAGCAACGGATGAAACTAAAATAAGTATGTGTATTTCGAGGGTAGGTTATGGAGAAGAATGTACTTGGGAAGATTATCAAGCGAATACGAGATTTTATTTTGATAATGCTAGTAGTTTTTATCAGCAACCAATTTATATCTTGTTACGAGATGTTGCATTGAATGAAACAAAACAAGAGTTGATGGTAGAAGATGCAGAAGAATAAAGAAAGGTATCTTTAAAAATATCTAATTTTAGGTTATAATGATTATACTTTAATGAGGTGAATTTATGAACAAATTAAAGAAATTATGGAATGAAAATCGGATTATGTTAGTTCTTGGGATTATCGTTTTCTTGTGTTTTCTAGTGATTGCATATATTATGTTTCAATATTTTTTTGGTGTAACTACATCTAACTATGGAGATCGTTTAGAAAGTATTCAAGAAGTAGTTTATGATGAAATGGCGAAATCTTCTTTGGAGTCTAGTTATCAAGATGAACATTTAGTAGATTTTAGTGTGGATGTCCGTGGTAAAATTATTTATGTACGTGTGAAATATGATGCAACAGTTGCTCTTTCTGATGCTCAAAAAAAGAGTGTAGAAGCATATCAAACGATTGATGAGAAGTATCGAAATTTATATGATTATAATGTAACTATTTCCCAAGATGCAACGGAGGCTAGTACAGGGTATTGTTTAATGGGAGCAAAAAATGTAAGTAGTGCTAGCTTTGTATGGAGTAATAATACTCCAGTAACAACTGAGGAATAATATGAAAAAGACAAAGAAAATTATAATATGGACGCTTTTACTTCTTATCTTAGCTTTATTGTTTGTATATATTATTGTGAGTATTTTACAAGATAGTTCTCGATTAACGCCACAAGAAAGTGAATGGGTGAATAACAATTTAAATAAAGTCCACAATGTTTCGGTTTTAAATGATACCAATTTGTTTGGAAGCGATGGAAAAGGCTTGTTTTATGATTATCTAGCAGATTTTACGGAAAAGTATGGGCTAAGAATGAATTCTATTACTTACAATTCAAATGAAGTGGCAAGTGGAATTCGCTTTATTATTTCTAATACGAATTCTTCTCAAGATATTGCTTTTTATGAAGACCATTATGTATTAGTGTCAAAAAGTAATGATAATTTAATTCAACTAGATGAGTTAAAAACAAAAAAAATAGGTGTATTAAGTGATTCCGTTTCGTATTTGACAGAAAAGTTGGGTGTTTTGCCTACCTTTGTGACTTATCCAAATCGTGAAGAATTATTAAAAGCGTTAGAAAGTAGTACCGATATTCAAGCAGTACTGGTACCACGAATTGAATATATGAATCAAATTTTATCTGCTGATTATTTTATTGTTTCTCATTTTACTAATATTCCTCGTTATTATAATTTGGTATTAGATTATGAAAACAATGAGATTTTGAGTAATATTTTAAAGAAGTATTTTAATAAATGGCAGAAGGAAGATTTTTTAGAAGCTTTTCATGCTCAAGAATTTCAAATGTTTGTTAAAAATTTGAATATTTCCCAGACAGAAATGGATCGATTACAAAGTGTAGTTTATAATTATGGCTTTATTAATAATAGTCCTTATGAGGTGTTAACGGGTGGCGATTATGGCGGAATTTTAGCAGCTTATTTAAAAGAGTTTTCTGATTTTAGTCAAGTTGAGTTTAATTTTAAACGATTTAAAAATTATAAAAAACTAGTTTCAGCTATTAATGATAAGGAAGTTGATTTGTATTTTGGCTATCAAAATTTTACTTCTCAAGGAACCGATATTTTATCTGATTTATTAGTTTCTTATGATGTATTAGCTCATGAAGAGGATGATTTGGTCGTTCGATCTTTAACTTCTTTATATGGTAAGACAATTTATGTTGAAAGTAATAGTTTACTTTTTAGTCGTTTTAGTGGTAATGAGAAGATTAAGGTAGAAGTGTATGAAGGTGAAAAAGAGCTTCGTGAGGTAATTAAAAAGCGTGGAATTATAGTCATGGATCATCATATTAGTTCTTATTATCAAAAAAGTATGTTAAGTCGTTATTCAGTTCGTTATACGGAAACGTTAAAAGAAAATTATGTATTTAAAACGAATGCGAGTGATACGTTTAATCAGTTGTTTTCCGCTTATTTGGATTATTTAGATGAAAATCGAATGAATTATATTGGACTTTATAATCATAGTATTACGGTTCGAAATGGAACGATTTTGGGAACGATTGCTAAGTATTTGCTTTATATTATGGTAGTAGTTTTTGGAGGTTTTTATATTTTATATCGTTCTTCTAAGCGAGTAAGAGTGGCGAAAAAAATTCGTAAAGAAGATAAGATGAAGTTTATTGATCAATTAACTAGTTTGAAGAATCGAAATTATCTCAATGAAAATATTTCTAGATGGAATAAAAATACTATTTATCCACAAACTATGGTTGTCATTGATTTGAATCGAATTCAAGAAATAAATGATACATTAGGGTATGAACAGGGAGATGCTCAAATTCGAGCTGCTGCTAATGTGTTAATTAAAACACAGCTAGATAATTCTGATGTTATGCGAACGGATGGAAATGAATTTATGATTTATTTCATTGGTTATCAAACAAAGCAAATTACTGCTTATATTCATAAGTTAAATAAAGAGTTTAAGAAATTGCCTTATGAATATGGGGCATGTATTGGATATAGTATGATTGTAGATGATATTAAGTCGATTGAAGATGCAATTAATGAAGCAACAATAGATGTTAAAAAACAAAAGGAAATGCAAAAAGAGGATTTGGGGTCATGATTCAAAAAGTAAAAGTATGGATAATACGCATATGGAAATTAATTACTAGGCCGGAGATGTTGGTGTTACCAGGGCAACTGGCCTATTTTTTCTTACTTGCTATTGTTCCAACGATTACCTTAATGGCTTACGGAGCTTCTTTTTTTCATCTTTCTTTTGATTTTTTAACAAATTTTATGACGAAAGCTTTTGGTAGTGAAGTATCTTCTCTTCTTTTACCTATTGTATCGAATGTAGATATCAATGCTCAATTTTTGATTACGTTAGCTATTGGTTTTTATGCTGCTAGTACGGGAGCTGCTTCTATTATTGTTACATCAAATCAAATGTATGGAATTCCTAATTCTTCTTTTTTGGAACGAAAAGTAAAAGCACTTATTATGACCTTTATTTTGGTTTTATTATTACTTTTTTTGCTTTTGATTCCTGTTTTTGGAGATAGTATTATTGAGTTGTTGCAATTTGTAAATTTAAATCAAAATGTTACTAAAACAATTTCTTTTACTATTCATTTGATGAAAGGGCCTATTTCTTGGTTTATTATTTTCTTTTTGATTAAAATAATTTATACGATGGCTCCAGATAAAGAAATAGCTAGTAAAACGAATACATATGGGGCGTTATTTACTACTTTTGGTTTTATTATCGCTACTATGATTTATTCTTTTTATATTAGTCATTTTGCCCATTATGCTAATCTTTATGGAGGGTTAGCGCAGTTTGTTGTTTTAATGGTATGGCTTTATCTTTTAGCTTATATTTTTGTCATTGGAATAGCAATTAATACGGAAAAATTGGAAAAAAAAGGAGATATAGAAACAATATAATTGAATATATTAATTAGTGTGCACACAGGTATTATTTGGTGCACATTTAATCCGGAATATCAATCTAATATTATAGGTATTAACGATATGATGGAATAATATCTAGAAGGAACGAAATAGGTTCCTTTTTTGTTTGCAGTATTCTTAAGGTCTTATTTTGGAGGTAGTGGGTTATATTG
>CAJUQG010000025.1 GCA_910588025.1 uncultured Bacilli bacterium | reverse complement strand
TATATTTTTTCTAAAAAGAAAAGACTATTGAACTTATTTGTCAACAGTCTGAAGACACTTCTTGGTTGAAGTGTTTTTTTGTTTTCTAAAAAAGATAAAATGGATAAATTTAATTCTTCTTCCTAAAAATTAAACGCATATTGCTTGCACTTAAAGCTTATTTTCTGTATAATTACTAATAGAATGAAAATAGGAGAGCGCTATGAGAAAAGTAATTGCTAGTATCGATATGGGTTCCAATAGTCTAAAATTAGTTGTTGGCGAATTTTTACGTAATAAACTAAATATTTTGGCTGTTTCAGAGTGCAGTTCTGAAGGCATTCAAAATGGCTTAGTAACAGATCCTGAACTAGTAATTGAATCGTTAAAAAATGTTTTTGAAAAAGCTGAAACTATGGTCGGACTTCCCATAAAAAAAGTTATTGCTAGCGTTCCTAGCCAAAAAGCATCTTTTATAATAAGTGAAGGAAGTACTACCATTAATAATACTGATGGAATCATTCGTAATATCGATATGATACGAGCGATGCAAGCAGCTAGTTATAATCAAATTGCCGCGGAAGAAGAATTAGCAAGCATCATTCCAATTAATTTTAAAATTAATAACGATGAAGTAGTACCAAACCCTCTCGATTTACATGCCGAAAATTTAACAGTAAAAACAGTCTTAGTAACGGTTCCCAAAAGTAATGTGAACCCACTAATCAAATGTATAGAGAAAATAGGAGTAGAAGTATTAGATATAGCTTTAACTTCTTCTGGAGATTATGCTTGTCTAAAAAATGATACCATTAAAAATGAAATCGGCTGCTTCATTAATATGGGAAGTGATACTACAACCATTTCTATTTTGAATAAAGGTGTATTATTAAATACAAAAGTGTTAGAACTCGGTGGGAGAAACATTGATAAAGACTTAGCTTACGTCTACAAATTAACAAAATCAGATGCGAAACATGTCAAAGAAAATCTTTGTCTTGCTCACAATCGACTTGCGAATCCCTCAAATAAAATGGAACTTACCAATAAACTTGGAGAAACCATTTGGGTAGATCAATATGAAGGAAGTAGTATTGCTCAAAGTCGTTTAGAGGAAATTTTAAAGATGGCAAAAAAAGAAATTAACCTCTTAACAAAGAAAGAAATTCATTATATAATGATAACGGGAGGAGTAACGGAAATGCCTGATTTTTCTCTGGTATTAGAAAGCATTTTTGGTCATCATGCTAAAATCGCAACCGTTACGGACCTAGGAGCAAGGAATAATAAATATTCTACCTCTGTTGGATTAATAAAGTATTATGAAAATAAATTACGTTTAAGAAATAAAGAATTTTCCATATTTAATTTGGAAGAACAGGAAGAATTAGGTGGAGTAGGTAGAAAAATAAATTTCTCCGATAACTCTGTATTAGGAAAACTGTTTGGTTACTTTTTTGATAATTAAGGAGAGTGTATTATGGACGGATTAAAAATAGACCCAATTGCAAAAATTAAAGTATTTGGTTGTGGTGGCGGTGGTTGTAACGCTGTAAACCGTATGATAGAAGAAGGCGTTCAAGGCGTTGAATTTTATGTCGTAAATACCGATTTACAAGTTTTAAATGCCTCAGAAGCTAAAAATAAAATTCAAATTGGAGAAAACATTACAGGTGGTCGTGGTGCTGGATCAAATCCTGAAATTGGAAGAGAAGCTGCTTTAGAAAGTAAAGCCCAGATCGAAGAATCTGTAAAAGGTGCCGATATGGTTTTCATTGCTTGTGGACTTGGTGGAGGAACTGGAACAGGCTCTGCACCTATTATTGCTGAAATTGCCCAAGAAGCTGGAGCTTTAACTGTTGGAATTGTAACCAAACCATTCCGTTTTGAAGGAAAAAAACGCATGGAAAATGCTTTGATTGGTTTAGAAGAATTAAAAAAACATGTGGATACTTTAATTATAATTCCAAACGATCGTTTAAGAGATATCATTGATAAAACAACCAGTTTCCAAGATGCGTTTAAAGAAGTAGACAATGTCCTACACCGTGGTGTTCAATCAATTTCTGATTTAATCGCTGTAACAGGAGTCATTAACTTAGACTTCGCCGATGTAAAAACTGTCATGGAAAAGAGTGGTACAGCACTTATTGGAATAGGTATGGGTCTTGGAGAAAATCGTGCTATTGAAGCCGCTCGTCAAGCAGTATCAAGCGCTTTATTAGAAACGACAATTGATGGAGCAACCGATGCCATCATTAATATTACTGGTGGTGACTCTCTAACGCTTTTTGAAATTGAAGATGCCGTAGAAACAGTAAGAGAAGCCGCAAATAGCGATATTAATATTGTCTTTGGAGCAATTCAAAATTCCAATTTAAATGATGAAGTAATCGTAACTGTAATTGCTACAGGTTTTGATGGAAAAGCCGAAGAATCGGATGATACCATGCCAAAAAGAAGAATGAACAATATGGATACTGAATACGATATCCCACCATTTTTAAGAAGTAGAGATGATTATTAAGATTTCGCAAGAAATCTTTTTTCTTGACTTTTTACGAAATTTTAATTAAGCTAAAAAACTAAGTGAGGTCTAATTACTATGAATGAAAATATAAATGAGGCACTTCATAAATTATTACAAGATATTATATGGAGTAATAATATCTTATCAAAAAGTGAAGAAAATGAACAAAGAGTACTAGGAATAATAAAAAGATTAAAAGAAGATGTAGCAACAAAAGAAGAAATTGCTTCTAGTATTATGAGAAATCATCTTTCACCTATGGTTTATCACTACTTTCTTGCTGAAAAGACTTCTGGGGTCAATGATGCAATGTGTCGTGAATGGTATGAAACAGAAAGATTTCAATTACAAACAGAACGAAAAAATCAAAGTATGAAGATTTCTTGTAGCTTAACACTAACAATATTATCTTTTTTCTCAAATATTCCAGCCATAGAAGCCTACATTGAAAACCTTTTAACAATAATACCTAAAGATAATCTAGAAAAAGGTTTGCTTAGTGTAACGCTTTTCTGTGCCTTATATACATTAAGATTATTAAAACAACTTGAAAAAACAGATAAAGATTGGCAAGATATCAAAGAACTTCAAGAATTTTTTTCAACCAATTTAACTACTTTAAAAAAGAAAAAAGAATTATAAGAATCGACAGTTTTTATGATTCTTTTTTTTTATAATCATATTGGTGATGATATGAAAATCTATCTAGATGTAATAGCTCTTTTAAATTTCTTGATGGATTTTCTTTTACTAATTACGGTTAATTATACCTTAAAAAGAAATAGCTCTTGGAAAAAATTAGTTTTAGGTGCTTTTCTTGGATCCTTAACCTTAATCTTTTTGTTTCTTCCTTGTTCCAAATTATTTTTAATTCTGTTTAAAATCATCACCTCTTTTCTCATATGTATTACAAGTTTTCATTTTAAAAACTGGCGATACACGTTTCAAAACATGACTTATTTTTATATGACAGGTACGATACTTGGAGGTTTCTTATATTATTTGAATGTTGAATTTAGCTACAAACAAAAAGGAATTGTCTTTTTTCATGATGGCTTATCAATTAATTTTATCTTTTTAATCATAATTTCTCCCATAATTTTGTATATTTATTTAAGAAGTAACAAAAAATTAAAAAGCCAATACAATCATTACTATGAATTATTTATTACTTTTAAAGATGGTCAGAAAATGACATACAATGCTTTTTTAGATACAGGTAATAAATTGCAAGATCCGATTACGAATAAAGCAATTATCCTAATTGAAAAAGCAAGTTTAACCAAAATTGATACCAATTCTATTATTTATGTACCTTATAATTCTTTAAATAATCATGGTTTATTAAAGTGTATCTCTCCCCAATATGTAGAAATAAAGGGTCAGAAATCTAAAAAATACTTAATAGGAATAAGTGAAGAAGAATTTCATATTGATGGGATTAATTGTATTTTAAATTCAAAATGTCAGGAGGACTTAATATGTTAAAGAAAATATTATTATGGTTACGAAAAAAATATAGTGAATGCTTTTTTGTAGGGAGTACCGATAAACTTCCACCCCCACTTAGTAAAGAAAAAGAATTAGAATATTTAATTAAAGTAAGTCAAGGTGACGAGGAAGCTCGAAATATTTTGATTGAACATAACTTACGTTTAGTTGTTTTTTTAGCCAAAAAATATGAAAATACTGGCTATGAAGTCGAAGATTTAGTAAGTATAGGTTCCATTGGTTTAATTAAAGGCATCAACACTTATAAAATTGACAAAAACATTAAATTAGCTACCTATGCTTCACGATGTATTGCCAATGAAATTTTAATGTTTCTTAGAAAAAATAAAAAACGGCGTGGTGAAATTTCTTTAGAAGATTCTTTGAATTATGATGCCGAAGGCAATGAACTCCACTTAGAAGATATTTTAGGAACGGAAGATGATTTAGTTACCAAAGAATTTGAATCCAATATGGAGAAAAACTTACTTTCAAAAGAAATTAATAAATTAAATGAACGTGATAAACAAATCATGGTCTTACGTTATGGTTTAAATAATACCGAAGAATATACGCAAAAAGAAGTTGCAGAAATGCTAGGGATTAGCCAATCTTATATTTCTCGAATTGAGAAAAAAGTAATTAAAAATTTAAAAACTTTATTAAAAATTTAAAAAATGCTTTCTTTCTTTTTTGTAAAAAAATAGAAAATATTGTAAATTATCATCGAAAAAAGATAAAAGGCGAAGAAGATTTGAATAAAATAAGCTCTTTTCAACCAACAAATAGTTGAAAGGGGCTTTTTAAATGGCACGATATAAAGTAGATATAACTGGCTTAAATACCAATAATATCAAAGTATTAAAAAGTAGTGAAACGTTGGAATTATTTCAAAAATATCAATCTGGAGATTTACAAGCCAAAGAAGAATTAGTAAATGGTAATCTAAAATTAGTATTAAGCATCTTAAAACGATTTAATAATTCTAAATATAACTTAGATGATCTTTTTCAGGTAGGAGTCATTGGCTTAATCAAAGCCATTGATAATTTTGATTTATCTTATAATTTAAAATTAAGTACCTATGCTTGTCCATTAATCTTAGGAGAAATTAAAAGATACATTCGAGATAACACCAGCGTAAGAGTAAGTCGCAGTGTCAAAGATTTAGCTTATCAAATCTTAAAATGCAAAGAAGATTACATGACCAAGTATGGTTTGGAACCTTCTAATGCTGAAATCGCAAAATTACTAGAAATAGAAGAATATAAAATTTCTTATGCTTTGGACTCTTTAAAAGAACCGATGAGTATTTTTGAACCAATTTACAATGATGGGGGAGATACGATTTATTTACTAGACCAATTAGCGGATAAAAAAGAAAAAAATAAAGACCGTGACATGATGATTTCAGTGAATAAAGCTATCCAAAAATTACGTGACCGTGAACGAAATATCTTAATGGAACGTTTTATTATAGGTAAGACCCAAATGGAAATTGCCGACCGTTTAGGAATAAGTCAAGCTCAAGTTTCGCGAATTGAAAAAAGTGCCATTAATAATGTTCGGAAGTTAATCAAATAAATATTCTCTATACATATAGTTTATTGAGGTGGTTTTATGCGTCTTGCCGATTTACAAAGAAAGGATATTGTTAGTTTAAAAGATGGGAAAAGATTAGGAAGGATTGTTGATGTTGAAATTGATGGGTTAGGAGAAATTCTTTATTTAGTCATTGAGCCCAAACGTCTTTTTCGAATCTTTGGAAGTTCGGAAGAAACAACGGTAACCTTTAAACAAATTAATAAAATTGGAGAAGATGTTATCTTAGTCGATTTATGATATAATCATTACGAGGTTATCTTATGAATCGAAAAATATTGCTTGTAGCAGGTGCTACGCTGTTTTTAGACCAATTATCCAAAGTTCTAATTGAAACATTTATTTCACTAAATGAGCAAATCAATGTGATTCCGAACTTTTTTTCCTTGCATTACATGAACAATTATGGTGTAGCTTGGAGTATGTTTGACAATAAAATTCCATTCATTATTGGAATCAGTATTTTAGCTCTGGCACTGATTTATCATTTTATGTATCAATTTGTTCCAAACAAACGAAATAATCTTGCATTTGGTCTTTTAGTAGGAGGCATGGTAGGCAATCTCATGGACCGTTGGCTTTTTGGATACGTAAGAGACTTTTTAGATTTTAATTTATTAGGATATGATTATCCAATTTTTAATATTGCAGATATAGGTGTCGTCGTAGGAACACTCTTATTAATCATCGCAGTTTGTAAGGGAGAAGATCATCGTGAAAACATGGATTGTGGAAGAGAATGATATTCGCATAGATAAATATTTAGCGAGTACAACAGAATATTCAAGAAGTCAAATTGAGCATATGCTGAAACAAGAATGTATATTAGTAAATGGCCAAAAACCAAAGGCAAGTTATAAAGTCAAAATAGAAGACAAAATTGAAATAATAAAAGAACTGTTAACAGAAACAAATGTGGAACCCAAAAAAATGGATTTAAACATTGTTTATGAAGATGAAGATATTATTGTTGTAGATAAGCCAAGTGGTTTAGTGGTTCATCCGGGTAGTGGTAATTATGATAATACATTAGCTAATGGACTTCTTTATCATACAAAAAATTTAAGTGATATGAATGGTCAAGAGAGACCAGGAATTGTTCATCGGATTGACAAAGATACCAGTGGATTATTATTAGTAGCAAAGACCAATGCAGCTCATCAAGTATTAGCTAGTGATTTTAAAGATAAGAAAGTAAATCGAAAATATGTTGCTTTAATTAGTGGGGAGTTCCCAAATCGTAAGGCAATTATCGATGCTCCTATCGGCAGAGATGTTGATAATCGAAAAAGAATGACGGTTACTGCTAATAACTCCAAACACGCCATTACTCATTTGACTGTCTTAAAAAGATATGTCGGATATACGCTTGTAGAATTAAAACTTGATACTGGAAGAACTCATCAAATAAGAGTTCATATGAAATATATTGGTTATCCTGTTTTCAATGACCCAGTTTATACGAATAAACAATGTACAGAATTTGGTCAATTTTTGCATTCCAAAGAATTAGAGTTTATTCATCCCATCACCAAAAAAGAAATGCACTTTACATCCGACTTACCTCCGTATTTTCAAGATTTTTTAAATACTTTAGAAGAAAAAGAAACTAATGTAAAATAAAACAATTAGAAGTAAGAAACGAATAGAGCAAAAGTGCTCCTCTTTACTAATTTTATGAAATGTATTAAAATAATAGTACTGCTAGGAGGAAGTCCATGAGTACAATCGTAATGAATAAAAAAGATGAAATTATAATGCGCTTAGTTCATTATTTTGTAACAGAGCAAAATTATACACCCATTGTTGTAAATGGTGTAAAAGATGAGATTTGGTTAGAAAATCAAGATGGCCCCTACAAAATTGTTAGAATTAATGCCAACTATATTCATAATGAAGAACAATATAAATTTGATGTTTTTAAAATTAACAATGTAATGCGTCAAATCAAAAAGAAAACCGTTTCATTTTCTATGAATACGTTAAATATTTTATTAGATGTTAATGATAATATTAAAATTCCAGTTCAAAAAAATATTAATTCAGTTATTGTAAAAAATTTAAAAGATGCTAAAAAGAAATTAAAAAGCGAATCATTTCCTGATATTGATTTAAAATTATTAGATGAATCGACAGGGATGGATTTAATCTTAAACGTAACCAAAGATCTTAATGAAAAAACAGAAAAAGAAAATAAAGTTTACGAAAGTACTTTTAAACCTAAAAAGATAATTGTTACAAATATCATAATTGCTTTGTGTATCGTTGCCTTTTTTCTCACCTTTATAGGTAGTAGTGGTAAGTTAGATGCGTTAAGTCTTTTAAAATATGGTGCCAATTACGCTCCCTTTGTAAAATTAGGAGGAGGCCATATCTTTCGTTTAGTAACTAGTGCCTTTTTACATGGAGGATTTATTCATTTATTATTTAATATGTATGCCTTATTTGTAATTGGAACTCAAGTTGAAAATTATATTGGAAAAGGAAAATATATAGGGATTTACCTAATTAGTGCCATAAGTGGAAACTTAATGTCATGTATTTTTGGAAACAGTGTAAGTGTAGGAGCTTCTGGTGCTATTTTTGGACTTCTTGGTGCTTTATTATATTTTGGATACCATTATCGCTTATATTTAGGAAGTGTTTTAAAAAATCAAATTATCCCACTAATAATCTTAAACTTAGTTTTAGGATTTATGATGACTGGTGTTGACAATGCTGCTCACATTGGTGGATTAATTGGTGGTTATCTTTCGATGATGGCTTTTGGAATTAAAGGAAAAACAAATCAAACTGACCGTATTAATGGTAGTATTGTATTAACTATTTATTTAGTCTTTCTAAGTTATGTCATTTTCTTTCGTTAAAAAAATCTAGTAGATTTAATTCTTACTAGATTTTTTGTCACTTTAATTATCTTACGAAATATTAGATTGAAGAAAATTCTGATAAAATGTCATTTATAAACCAATAAATAATAAAATTTGATGAAGTTGTAAAATGTTACTTTGACATAATTATCAAAATCTTTTATCATAACGATTAATAAGACCTAAAAAGTAATCTTTCTTTTAATACATAATTTTATGTATAAATTTCATTATGGAGGAAAAAGATATGTATAAGAAAAACCAAATGAGAGAATATATTAAAAATTCAGAATTAAGAATATTTAATGATAGAATAAACGTAAGATTATCGAAAGAGTTAGCGATTAAATATGATAATGGTTGTTATTACAACTACTTCAATAATATGAATAAGTATTTGCAAATGATAGATACATTACACATACAATATCCAAGTAACGCTCATCCTATTTTTTATGTTTATATTGTACCAGATGAAAGATATATTGAATTATTAAAATTTCCTACTTTTTTTGATAAAGGTAAAGGTGGAGGAAAACCAGTTTGTTGTTATGATTTAGATGGATTTCATTCTGCTTATGGATTAAGTCAAAATATGTTAGAAAATAAACCAAGCAAAGAAACTAATATTTCTAAAATTGAAAATGAAATTCATGAGTTTGCACATATTATACATAGTCAATTCTTTTATAAAAATCAAATAATTTGTGAAGGATTTGCAGAAGCATTACCGTTATATGGCTTAGGTTTAGAAGAAATATTTCTTGAACATAGAAACTTAGTCACAAACTTAAGTAAAGAACAAATTTTTAGCGCTAAAGAAATACTGGATTCTGAAAAAGATAATTCTTATGGATTAAAAGAAGCTTTACCAAATAAATCCTGTTCTTTTAGGTTGTCTTATATCTCATCCTATTTATTTGTAAGGGGTTGTATGGAAACGATTGTCAAAAAATATAATGTATCCAAAGAACGATCTATCCAACTTTTTTTAGAAATTGTAAAAGAAAGTGATTGCTATAATGAATATCTTATATATGATATAGCCGATGCTCTTGATTTATCAAGAGAAGAACTTTTAAATGGAAAAAAGATGCAATTAGAGCTATTAAAATCATTAAAAAAAGAATTACCAAAATAACCAAAGCTTTTCCAATGCTTTTTCTTTTGCACCTTTATAAAAAAACACACCTTTTGGTGCGATTTAAATGTCAATTTAGTAAGAATAATATTACTAAATTTTTTTGTCATTAAAATTTACGATAAAGTCCTATTGCTTTTCCTAAAATTGTTACGTTAGGAAAGATAAAAGGTGCCATAGAATCATTTTCTGGTTGTAAGCGAATATGACCATCTTCTTTATAAAATGTTTTTAAAGTAACTTCATTTTCTTCTGTCATAGCAACAACAATGTCACCATTTCGTGCTGTACTTTGTTTTTGAACGATGACATAATCACCATCATAAATTCCTACATTGATCATCGATTCTCCACTAACTTCTAGTGTAAAGACCGTTTCTTTAGAAGGAATTAGAGTAGCTGGTAAATCAAAAAATTCATTAGGACGTTCAATAGCTTCAATCGGATTTCCAGCTGTTACTTTTCCAAGTAACGGAACTTTGATTACATCCTCTTCGTTATCTGAATATTCATTCTCAACTAAAATCTCAATGGTTCGAAATTTATTACTAGATGTTTTAATAACTCCAGCTTCTTCTAATTTTTTGACATGTGTATGAACGGTTGCAGGACTAGATAATCCAAGACCTGCTCCAATTTCTCGAATAGCAGGAGGGTAGCCATGTTTAGCAGTATATTTTTTGATATAATCTAACACTTCATTTTGTTTTTTTGTTAAAGATTTTTCGGAACTTATTATCATCGTATAATCACCCATTAACATCTTAACATGTTTTGTAAATCGTGTCAAACATTTGTTCAAATTACAGTTGACACGAACGAGTGTATGGTATAAAATGAAGATAGAAAGAGGGAGTATTATGAATGAATTAATGAAAAAATATGGAGGACTAATTCTTTTTTATGGAATTATTGTACTAGGAGTATTAATGTTAAATGAACGATTTCGTTATTTAAACAACCAAACGTCTTGGAACAATTATGAAATGAATTATGAGATTGCATATCAAAATTAAGGAGGGATAATTATGTGCAAAAAAGAACTGTTAAAAAAAATCAAAACAAAAGGAAGCTTAGTTTTAATTCAAAAATATGTGGAAGATATTATGAAAGAAAAATATCATGATAATCTATTAGATGAAGAAATTTTTTCTTTATTTGAGAAAGTAATTGATTTAGCCAAAAGTATGTATGAAGAAGATAAAACATCTCAAAAAGTAGATGTCACAAGTATCTTTATCGTCCTCTTATCTCTTTGTAATAAATTAGAAATTAATATATTTGATGCTTTCACAGAAGAAAAGCAAAAAGTCTTGTCGGAATATTACGCATAAAATATTTGAGTGCATCTATAAAATTTGTTATACTAATTCTAGAATAAGAAGGTGTATTATGAATCAAGATGATATAAGGGCATTAAATGAGTTGAAAATTCTAAGTATCGATATGATTTCGCGAGCAAAAAGTGGCTCACCAGGTATAGCTTTAAGTATGGCTCCAATTGTCTATACACTGTTTCATCGTCATTTATATATACGACCAAATGACGTAAATTGGCTAAATCGAGATCGACTTATTGTTTCCTCACAAGGAGCTTCCAGTTTAATCTATGCGGCACTTCATATGGCCGGATTTGACATAAAAAAGGAAGACTTAATGAATTATCGAACGATTAATAGCATCACTCCAGGAATTCTAGAATATATGACAACTCCAGGAATTGAAGCAACTACTGGTTTGCGTGGACAAGGAATTGCTTGTGCGACAGGAATTGCCTTAGCTAGTAAATATGTCAAAAATTTAATAGACAGTGAAGATGACCGTTTAAAATTAATTGATTACACAACCTACTGTTTATGTGATGATGCCGATTTCATGGAAGGAATCACGAATGAAGCATTATCCTTTGCGGGCGTTCAACAATTAAATAATTTAATCCTTCTATATAATGCGACAGGAATTACGGAAGATGGTCCCCTAGACACGACTATAAATGAAGATTTAGTAAGAAAGTACCAAGCACTTGGTTTTTACGTAGATTTCTTAAAAGATGGTTCCAATATACGTGACATTGATCGAGCAATTTCTGCGGCGAAAAAAAGTGGTAGACCATCCTTATTAATATTTAAAACCATTTTAGGAAGTGGTTCTTTCAATGAAAATAAAAATATTGTTTATAACAAACCATTATCAGTTGATGATGTAGCTAATTTACGAAAAAAATGGAATTTATTTTTACCACCTTTTGAGATTTCGAAAGATAGTATTATCTATTTTCAAAAAGGTATAAATGAGCGCACTGAAAAAAAATATCGTAAATGGCAAGAAAATTATAAAAAATTAGAAAATAATCAAAATCCTCGATTGACAGAAATAAAAAATGTGTTAGAAAAAAAAGAATGGAATTTAGATTTCAATAGTGATAATTATAAAATTACTGATAATTATCGTGAATCACTACGCGAAACCAATTTAAAAATATTAAATTTAATCGGCAGTAAATCATCTTTGATTTTAGGAGGAAGTGCTGATTGTTCCTTATCATGTCAAACTTTTCTAAACAATACAGGGGAGTTAAGTACTAAAAACAAACTAGGACGTAATATTCGTTTTGGCTCTAGAGAAAATGCGATGGCATCAATCTTAAATGGAATGGCACTGACCGGTTTAAAAGTTTTTGGTAGTACGAAATTAATTTATGCCGACTATTTAAAATCATCTCTCCGTTTAACCGCCTTGATGAATTTACCAATTACTTATATTTTTACTCATG
Organism: uncultured Bacilli bacterium; assembly: GCA_910588025.1. Taxonomy (GTDB): domain Bacteria; phylum Bacillota_I; class Bacilli_A; order RF39; family UBA660; genus MGBC162267. Next base: position 6,322 of record CAJUQG010000025.1, on the reverse strand, counting down.
ATACCATTCATATCGGCGAGGATGGGCCAGTAATGCAACCCATTGAACAAATGGCTATGTTACATACCACACCAAATCTGATATGTTATCGACCTGCTGATATTATAGAAGTGATGGGGGCTTGGGAAAATATTTTAAAAAGAAATTTGCCCTCTGCTTTAATCATTACGAAAAATGATTCTCCAAAATTACCAGGAAGTAATGCCAAGGAAGTAGCAAAAGGAGCTTATATTATCAAAAAAGAAAAAAATAAATTAGACGGTATTTTAATAAGTTCAGGAAGTGAGCTTATATATGCCCTACAAATGGCTTATGACTTCGAACAAATTGGTTTAGATGTACGGGTTGTTTCAATGCCTTCCATGGAATTATTTTTAAGTGAAGGTAAAATATACGAAGAACTCATTTTACCAAAAAATATTAAAAGAATAGTGATTTCTGCTGAAAATCCTCTGATTTGGAATCGCTTTGCTAGTGGAAATGATAATATTATTGGCATCAATGAATTTGGATATAGTGGACATGTCATGGAAGTTCAACAAAAAATGGGCTTTGACTACCAAAGTTTAAAATCAAAAGTAGAAAGTTTACTAAGATAATCAATATTTTTAATCGATAAAAACCCATAAATAAGAAATTATGGGCTTTTTTATTAGTCTAATCAATATCTTAAAAGAATGAAACTATTTCATAATTCGACAAATTTTATCCAGCTTCTCTGTTAAATTAAAATAGGGCGAAAGATATGAGACAATTTTTTATATTTAAAATCAAAGAAGAGTACGCAATTTTAACCAAACAAAACCCACATCATCTATACCGAACATTAGAGCAAATTTATTATGTGGACCAACAGGATTTACAATTGGGTGTCGATTTATTTGAAAGAATGATTGAAAAACTAAATCCACGCCAAATAGATATTGATTTGTTTAAAAATTACAAAGACAATTATTTTTATTCAAAATATCGTAACATTCATCAAATTTATGATGTTTATCGCCAAGAGAGAACAAAATTAATCGTCAATCGTACCTATTTAGAAATGGAAAGTTCAATACCGAGACCAGCTTTTTTAAAAGATTTAGAAAAAGAGAAAAATTTATTTTTTTGTGATTTTGAGAACAAAGATTATTTTTGGCTGGAAAAAATAGCGGTTTAAATCTTGTGTTTCAACATATATTTTAGTACAATTAACAATTAAGGAGGCTATTATGTTAGGAGATATATTATTAGTATTATTAGGAATTGTAATTGGCGCAGTAATTGGCTTTTTTGTTTCTCGTACCGCAACCAAAAAATATATGCAAAAAAATCCCCCAATAAATGAAAAGATGATTGAAGCTATGATGAGTAGTATGGGGCGTAAACCAAGTCAGAAACAAGTAAAACAAGTAATGAATCAAATGAATCGAAACATGTAATCATAAAAATTATATGTTTTTTAATACCAGAAAAGATTAGAATACCACTATTGACTTTAGGAAGTTTTTTATGGTATTCTATCAATAGAATAAAAAAGGTGGTGAGTAAAATGGATTTTTTGACGAATTTATATAGTAATGATAATTTTGGTATTATCTTATTTATTGTGATATCCATTTTAGTGCTAGCATTTTTAATTGTCCTATTTTTTGGAAAAAAGGACCAAAAAGAAAGAAAACTAGCCGAAACAAAAAGCTTAGAAGTGAAAAATACGTTGGCAGAACCTGCTTTTACAGATGATCAACCAACAATTCAATTAAATATAGATCCTGAAGTATTTGGTACGCCAGTTCCTCCAGTTATAAATGAAGTGGAAGAAGTAAATCCTATTGAGAGTAATGAACCTGTCATTCCACCAATCCCTATAATGGAAGAACAAGTAAATAATAGTCCTGTTTATCATGAATGGAATGAAGCGATTGAAACACCTTCTAAAGTAGAGGAACCAAATAGTCCACCAAAGATAGATTTCGATGCCTTAGCAGATTCTATTTCAAAGGAATTAGAAAGTATTAGTGCTATGGAAAAAGAAGATACTCTTAAAGTAGAACCAGAAATTTATCAAGAAAATAAAATAGAAGCAACTCCTATTTTTAGTGTGAGAGAACCTGAAGTAGAAAAGACAATATCTGTTATAAATGAATCACCACAAGTAGAAGAACCAATTGATAAATCTCGATATGAAAATCAAGAGAGACCTAAAATGCCAAGTCCAAATCAATTTAGTTCAGTATTTGTAAGCAAAAAGAAAGAAATGGAACCAAAAGAAGTAGAAATTCAAAAACCAATAGTTGAAGAACCACAAGTAGTCGTTCCACCAATTGCTCCAGCAAAACCAAATATTGAATTACCAAAAACAATTGATTTACCAAAATTAAATAATAATCCGGAGCCAGCTAAAAATACTAATATTGTTTTCTCAAGTTTAGAAAATGATATTCCGTCATATCCCCAAAATAATGAAAATAGAATGTAATGATTCTATTTTTTTAATTTATCGCTATTTTTTGAAGCATTAATGGTATAATAAAAAATAAGGAGGAAAAATATGATAAATTTCCGCAAATCAAAAGAAAAATTAGATATGAATGAAGTAAATGAAGTAGTAAGTCTTTCGAAAAAGATTTTACATCTCTTTTATTTAGTCATGATTATCGCTATTATTTTAATTGTGACCATTATTGCTAGAGAATGGGGAATCATTAGTTTTGTACTAAGTGTTTTAAAAGTCTTATCCCCATTATTTATTGGCTTTGTCGTTGCTTGGATTTTAAATCCTATTGTCAAGAAAATGGAACAAAAAGGCATACCAAGAATGATAAGTTCTCTATTATTATATTCTTTGTTAGTTATCTTTTTAATTGTTTTTATTCGCATCTTAATTCCAACCATTTACAACCAATTAAATGAGTTATTAAATAACTTACCAGAGATTTTTAATGGGGTAGAAGAGTATGTCACAAATATCTTTGATTCTTTAAATAACACCAAAGGAATCGATTTAAGTAATGTAAAACAAAATTTAATGGAAACTATGAATACTTTCTTTGTTAATTTTACTACCAATTTACCAGCCTCTGTGATTAACTTTGTCGGAACTTTTTTCTCAAGTTTATTGACCATTGGTTTTGGTTTAATTATCGGTTTATATATGTTATTTGACTTTGATGCAATTAACTCACATTTACTTCATTTCTTTCCAAAGAAAAATCGCTTTGAATTATCATTATTAATTACAAATATTAGTAGTGAAGTAAGAAAATGCGTAAATGGCACCCTTTTAGTAGCTTCTATGGTCTTCGTTTGTGATTCTATTGGATTTGCCGCAATCGGTCTTCAAGCTCCATTACTATTTGGTTTCTTCTGTGGACTAACAGACTTAATTCCTTATGTTGGACCATATATTGGTGGCGCCGCAGCAGTGATCATCGGTTTTAGTCAAAGTAATTTAATCGGGATTATGGCTATTATTGTAGCTGTTATAGTTCAATTAGTTGAAAACTTCATTTTACAACCTGTAGTCATGAGTAAAACCATGAAACTACATCCTGTAACAATTATTCTAGGATTATTGATTTTTCAACATTTCTTTGGTATATTAGGAATGATTTTGGCGACTCCATGTATTGCATTAGCCAAAGTAGTATACAAATTTTTTGTAGAAAAATACAATTTATTTGAAGATCACAATGTAATATTAATCGATGAAGAAGGAAAGTAAAGAATATCTTTTTAATAGAGAATAAGTGGTTGGTGGAAACTTATAAAAAGAATCTTAAAACTGCTACCTTTGGAGATTAAACGGTTGAGGCCGTTATCAAAATTAAGTAAAAAAAAGGATGGTACCGCAGCAATGCTCCTTGGCATAAGCGGTATCTTTTTCATTATTGAGGTGATATATGAGAATATTTTTAATTGCTGGAAAAGCGCGTAGTGGAAAATTTTGTGTTGCACAATGTATCAAAAAATACTTTGACCAAAAAAATGAAAAAACTATTGTGACAGAGTATAGTAAATACATTAAACTTTTTGCTTGTGAAATGCTCGATTGGGAATTTAACACGGAACCAAAACCTCGTAAATTTTTACAGAATATGGGGTCATTTATCCGCAAAAATCTAAATCAACCAGATTTTTTAGTCGAGCGAATGCTAGAAGACATAAAGATTTATGCTAAATTTTATAATAACATTATTATTTCTGATGTTCGTTTTCCAGATGAAATCGATAAAATAAAAACAAATTACCCTGAAAGCTATTCCTTTTATATCATAAATGAGCATGGAAATTATGATTTAACCAAAGAAGAAGCGAATCATGAAAGTGAGCATGCCCTAGATGAGTACAATGATTTTGATTATATTATTGTAAATGATAATAAAAAAGACTTAGAACGAAAAATGCAAGAAATATTAGGAGACCTAAAATGAAAGTAATAAAATTATAAAGGAGGAAACAAAATGAATGTAAAAGATTTATTTATTCAATTTTTTGTAAGTAAAAACCATCAACAAATACCAAGTGCTCCCATCGTTCCAGAAAACGATCCTTCCGTATTATTTAATACGGCGGGAATGCAACCTTTAATTCCTTATTTAATGGGAGAAACGCATCCAAGTGGAAAAAGACTTTGCGATTATCAAAAATGTGTCCGCTTAACAGATTTAGAAGAAGTAGGTGATAAAACCCATCATACATTTTTTGAAATGTTAGGAAACTGGAGTTTAGGTGATTATTTTAAAAAAGAAAGCATTGCCTATAGTTTTGAATTTTTGACAGAAGTTTTAAATATTCCTGTAAATCGTCTTGCCGTCACCGTTTTTCTTGGTGACGAACAAATTCCAAGAGATGAAGAAAGTGCAAAATTTTGGCGTTCACATGGAATTTTAGAAAGTCGCATTGCCTATTTAGGAAAAGAAGATAACTTTTGGGCAGCAGGTGAAACTGGACCATGTGGCTCTGATACCGAAATTTTTTATTGGCGTAGCGATGAAGAAATTCCTGAGAATTTTGATCCCGAAGACGATCGCTGGGTTGAAATATGGAACAATGTATTTATGGAATTTAATCGTAATGCTGATGGAACCATTGAAAAATTACCTAAGAAAAATGTAGATACGGGAATGGGTTACGAAAGAATTGTTGCTGTAGTCGAAGGCGTAACGGATAATTATGCGTCCTCAGTATGGACACCAGTGATAAAAAAAATAGAAGAGATATCATCCCTTCCTTATAAAGGAAATGAAAAATCGATGCGTATCATTGCCGACCATATTAGAACGAGTGTGTTTATTGCCTCAGATCCAGCTGGTATTGTTCCGAGTAATACCGACCAAGGATATATTCTAAGACGTCTGATACGTCGAGCAATTCGCTATGCCAAAAAATTAGGAATAGATATCAATAGTAATTGGGAACAAGATATTGCCAAAGAAATAATCGCATTATATGAAAATTACTATCCTGAAATCCAAGCGAATGCCAAAACCGTTTTGAAAGTCTTAGTAGATGAAAAAAATAAATTTAATCGTACTCTCGAAAAAGGATTAAAAGAATTTGAAAAAATTGTAGCCAAAAATACTCAAATTGACGGTTTAACAGCTTTTCATTTATATGATACATATGGATTTCCTATTGAATTGACCATCGAATTAGCACAAGAACGTAACATTAAAGTGGATGAGTGTGGTTTTCAAAAACATTTTCAAGAACATCAAGAAAAATCTCGTACAGCTTCGAAGGGTAAATTTAAAGGTGGTTTAGCAGGAGATGGAGAAATAGAAACCAAATACCATACTGCAACACATTTATTAAATGCCGCTTTAAAAAAGATACTTGGACCAGATACTCATCAAAGAGGAAGTAACATTACAACAGAGCGAATGCGCTTTGACTTTAACTGTGATCACAAATTAACAGAAGAAGAAAAGAAACAAGTAGAAGACCTAGTAAATGAATGGATTTTAAAAGATTTTATAGTTACCAAAGAAGAAATGAGTAAACAACAAGCCTTAGAAATGGGAGCAGAAGCTATGTTTATCGAAAAATATCCTGACATTGTCAATGTCTATAAAATTGGTGATGTTTCCAAAGAAATATGTGGAGGACCTCACGTAAATAGAACAAGTGAATTGGGTCACTTTAAAATTCTAAAAGAAGAAGCTTCTAGTGCTGGTGTGAGAAGAATAAAAGCTTCTTTAGAATAAAATCAAAAACTACAAGAAATAATCTTGTAGTTCTTTTTCCCGAAGATACACTATAAAACTCGTTTTTAACGAGTTCTCAGAGTGTTGACAAAAGTCAATGCTCTTTTCTTTTAAAAAAAGTTGTTGTATAA
>CAJUQG010000024.1 GCA_910588025.1 uncultured Bacilli bacterium | reverse complement strand
TTCTTGTATGGTATCATCAAAAACAAAATCATGTTGTTTCATCATATCTTTTGCTCTCATTTTTCTTCACTCACTTTCCACATTGATAGCAATCTCCTATATTGATCTGATTATATTCACTTTCTGATACATCAATCCATAAATCTTTGTCATCTTTTTGTATTCTAATTGACCAACTCTGCGGGTGTGTTACGGGAATACTAATAGTACCTCCATTCACAAAAGATGAAGAGTATGACACCCATGCAGAATGATACTTTTTATCAATAACTATTCCTTGCTTAGTTCCAAAACTAACTTCTTTATAAATCATAAATCCTATTAAACTTGACACTATTGCTATAAGAAAGATAGATACTATTTCAATAAAGCCTTTTTTGTTCATTTCTACCTCTCTATAATTCTTTTTCATTTACATATTGTTGATTGCTTTGCTCATTTAGTAAAAATTTCTCTAATTGTTTTTTTATCTCACAACCAGATGATTGACATATTTCATAGTTTTTACAACGTTTACAATTTTCTTCTATTAATTCCTTCATTAGAAATCACTCCTCTAAAATAAATTCACGTATAAATCGATTTGCATATTGTGGATGTATCATACTTCTCCACACTTGTCTATCCAAACCTTTTTCTTTTTTTTGAAATTGAACAACTCTTTTTTCTACAAATTCTAATGGTTCAAAAATAAAATTTTCTTTTGGCTCACAGTTTATGAACCAATACTGTGTTGGCTTTTCAAAATAGTCTCCTCTTTTGGTTCTATCATTGTCTAGTAAAGTGTAAGGAATTGCCCAATATTTAACTAAATAATGTGTTGTAGAATATGGGTTTTCTATAATCAAAGGAATTTTTCTTTTGATAGAAACTATAGTTAATTTAGTAATTAGTTGATATAAATAACTTAATTCTTTGTGTAATTCCAAATCTTTTTCTAATTTTTGCTCTACAGACATTTTTAAATACTGATAAGCTGTTCCTCTAAAGCACATTTGGATTTGATCTTCAAAACGTATACATGGAAAGAATGCTATTATCATTTCTTCTTTTGAAATATTATCAAAAATACTTTTTTTGTTATCATAAGCTAACTCAATTTCTTTAAATAAATCAATTTGATAATCTGTTTCATCAAAGTCATTTCTTATATCGTAATCATAAGCCTCATAACCTAACTTTTTAAATTCATTTTTAAATGTCCCACTTTGCTCAAAGAAACAGTGAAATGTTCTCAATAGAAATCACTCCAGTCCACGAATGCGTCATATGGATCTATCGGTTCAATCTTAAGATAATCTAATTCTTCTTCTAGACTCATTATCTTACATTCTAGATTCATATTTTCTTCTTGCAAGTTATTTATTTCTCTATTTTTATCAGCTAATAGTTTCGCTACTGGTAGAGGGATATATACTAGATTTTCTTTTTTAATCATTGTTAACCTCTTCTACTAAATGGATTGGAACTAGTCTGCTTTTTCCCATTGCATAATAAACTTTGTAACAACCAATATATCCTGTTTTTTCTACTTTTACTTGGTCTAAAGGTTGAGTATCAACATAACCGTATGTAACAGGGTCAAAAATATCTCTTTCAACTTGAGTATAATAATATTCTGTAGCTACTGGAGTAATCCCTACAACTATACCTGTAAATTCCTTATTCTTTATTTCTGTTATTTTTTGTATGTATTCTCCTAAATCTTCTATATAAAATTTAGGCTCTTCATCATATGCGAAAATACCCATATCTTTTTCAAAATGTTTCTTATTTGCATAAACGTATTCAATATTAGTTTTTTTAACTATATATCCCTTACATCTAACTTTCGTTCCTAATTTCATAAATACCTCTTAGAATGGTAAATCCTCATCTGAAAGCTCGATTTGTTCTCCAAAATCCATAAATGGATCTTCTTGCATTACACTATTCAATGCTTCTTGGTTAGAACTAAATTGTTGTCCATTTTGTTGTCTATTTTCTTGTTTAGTAGACAAGAACTTTATTGTATCTACAATTACGTTTGTAGTATATTTTTTTGTTCCATCTTGATTTTCGTATGAGCTCGTCTGTATATGTCCTTCTATTGCAATCTGATCACCTTTTACACAATATTTTGCAATAGTTTCTGCTAACTTTCTCCAAGCCATGCAGTTAATAAAATCTGCACCTCTATCTTCCCCGTCAATTCGAGGTCTATTAACTGCTATAGTAAAATTGGCTACTGATGTATGATTCTGTGTTGTACGTAGTTCTGGATCTCTAACAAGTCTTCCGATTAAAATTACTTTATTCATCTTCATTCACCTCATAAAATTTCTTTAAAACTGCGTTTTCAAATAATTTTCTAGTAATTTGATTAATTGGATGAGCAACATCTCTATAATCACCCATTACGGTCTTTTTACTTGGCATAGCAATGAATAAGCCATTATCTCCTTCAATGATACGTATATCATGAATAGCAAAAGAAGCATCGATTAAAACAGAAGCTATTCCTTTTAATCTTGAACCATTTTTTTCAACTTTATTTACTTCTACATTAGTTATTTTCATACTTTTCCATCTCCTCTATCATTTTTTGAATTTCATAATCTTCTTTTGTTGGTATTCCAACATCTTTGCACTCTTGTACCACTCCACATAGCAATTCATAAAATTCATGAGTATTTAGTTCATGTGTTCTTTTATAAAATAAATAACTATCTTTTCCATCTTTTGTTTCAATATACTTTGCGTAAGGATAGAAAAGTTGTATATCTAAATTGCGTGGTATTTCTACACTTACAACTTCTCCATCTTTTTCGGCTAAAGTCCCATAGTCCAATACCATTTTTATCTTCATTTCTTCATCTGACCAGTTATAATATCTTGCTAGTTTATTAATTAAACTATGAAAATAAGCATTTGCATTTAATGAGCGTTTTTCTTTATGCACTTTTATCTCAAATTCAATATTTGATTCTTTATTGAAGAGCCATTTTTTTATTTCTTCTTTAGTTCCTGTAAATGTCATCTTTTCCCTTATAAGCAATAAAATCTAAGACCAAAATTACTATTCCAAACAATCTTGTTTGCCAGTTTCCTGCAAATGTTACACACAAAACGCCGAATGCTGGTGCTAATACATCGCATATATAGTTTTCTATTCTATCAATTAATTTATCTATTATTTTCATTTCTCTACCTCTTCTATCTTTTTTATTACAATTTCATAACCCGTTCCATAATATCCATTGCCATCGTCACCATCAACTTGCAATAATTTTATTTTTTTATCTTCTGCATAAACAAATATTTTGTATGAATATTCGTCACTCCACCCGTCACTATTATTTATGTTTTCTTCAACTAGTTCTACATTAGTTATCACATTCAAGCATTCATTTAATTCTGTAATATCATAGTCTCCTGCTCCACAACAGCATCCTTGATTTGGTTGAATTTCTAAGATTAATCCATTATCTAGTTTTAATGTATTATCGTTTACTTTCTCAATGGTACGACCTAGTAATAATTCTTTTATTTCTTCTTCATCATTTTGATATAAACTAGTTATTCCTTTTAATTTATTCCAAAGTTTTCCATTCATTCTGTTACCTCTTTTCTACTCTCTTTTTCTATGTGTTGATGCATAAAAATGTATTGTGAATTTTCTCCCATGTTGTTATTTAGCCAGTCTAAGGCTTGTACTTGACTTAAATGTGTTTTCTCTATTCTATCTTCATAATAAAATTCGCCATTTTCAATATGTTTTTGCTTTCTTTTTTTAAGTTCAGTTTCATCTTCGTAGTTACCTTCAATAAAATACATATCGTAGTCTTTAGCTTCTATATTATTTAAACTACAAGTATCTGTAGCATAGAAATATTTATATCCATCATCAAACATTATTCTCCAACCACAATTAGACACGTCATGTTTTAATTCAAATGATTCTATTGCAAGTCCTAATCCATAATGCAATCCTTCAAATGGTGTATACAAATCTATGTTTCTTTTATTCACTCCACATTTAATAAGTTCTTCTACTAGCCAGGCACAACATCCAAATCTTAATGTAGGCCGAACACTAGCTAATTTTTTTATAGTTGCTTTATTAAAATGATCTGAATGAATATGAGTTAATAAAACCAACTTTAAATCTTCATAATATGGTTGAAGTTTTTTGAAAGAAACACCACAATCAATTAAAATAACACCTTCTACAATTGTGGCATTTCCTGAGCTTCCACTTTCGACAATTTTATAGTTCATTCATATCCACCTGTTTAGGTGCTTTTTCTACATCTTGCTTTTGCTCTTCAATTTTAGTTTCGATAAGTTTCGAATCGTCAATAGTTTCAGGATAATAATAATTTCCTTTTTCATCTGCAAAAGTATTGTCTCTTTCAAAAGCATTCTGCATGTCTATACTCATAATTCCCCATTTTGAGATCAATTGTCTTAACATCGTTTTTTTAGCCATAGAATCGAAATTCTGATACCAATGAGAGCTGTACTTATACATATCACTTTCTTTAACTTTGCCTGCTATAAATAACTCATATCCTTTTTTAATGAATGCTGGAGAATATTCATCAGCATAATCAATCATGTCATCCTTAGTCATGAACAAACTTTTACGAAATCCGTTATTTAATTCTAAATATGATAAATATCCAATTATTTTTTTGTCTTTTCTTTCAGATTCATTTGTATAAAAATTAAATTCTAATTTTCCAGTAGTAGAATTTCTTCCAATAAATTCTCCTTCTTTTACTTCTATTACATCTATATCTTGATATTGACCACTTCTAATAGCTAATTGAATATATCCTTTATATCCCAAAATAAACGTTGCGTTTGTTTCTGCTACTTCCCATTTATTTGTTTCAGGATTTTTTTGTTTCTTTTCAAAAGGGACAAGATAATAATGTCCTAATTGAGGACTTGGACTAAGATTTAATGCTTCACCCAATAACGCACCGCTCAGAATTGTATAAGGTGTACATTCTTGTAATTTTTTATTATTTGCTACAGCACTTCCGATACTTGCCACAAATCTTCTTGCTCTTTCAGGATCTCCAATTGTAGAGCTAATCATCTTCTTATAACCTTCAGTTTGAAGCATGACATTAAAACTTGGTTTAGTTGTTACATTGCTCATAATCGTACTCCCTTTCTTTCAAGAATTGAACAAGTTCTTTTAATTTTTCTCTTGTTCCTCTTACACTAAAAGCAATTTGTAAAATTTCTTCATCGTTAGTCTTTATTTCGATTTTTGTTGGGGCAGATAAGACTTGTTCTACTCTTTGAACATTTTCTTTTTCTGCCTCTTTTACTTGTTTTAATTCTTCTTGCTTTTTCTTCATTTCTTCTAGTTCTTTGTATCGATTAACAATCATTGTGATTGATTGACTAGCATTCAAGTTTTTCTTGTATTCAATTAAGATTTCTTCTTTATGCTCTTGTGAATCGATTAATGTTAAATCATCGTTTACTTTATCTAAAAAATCTTTGGTTTGTTCTTGCAATTTTTTATCGCTAATGCCTAAAGTAATATTCAATCCAACTTGTTCAAACTTTACAAAATCTACTTTTAGAAATTGGCAATATTCATTAAAGTATTTTTCTACAGCATTTCTTTTAACCAATTTTTGCTCATCTTCAATTTTATTTATTTTATCGGTTAAAAGCTTACTTGCGTTTTCTAGTTTGATCTTTACGGTTTCTTCATATTTCTTATTGAATAAATCATATGGTTCATTTATCTTTTTCTTTATTTCTTTTCGCTTAGTATCAATTAAAGTTAGCATGTTATTAATTTCTGTTCGGCGATTTTTTACTTCCTGTTTATTTTCTTCTGTACACTTTAATTGATCTACATCTTTTACTTGTTCATCTACATAAGCACCTATTAACTCAAGTTGTTCAAAAACTTTTGGTAATTGTTCTACTTTAATGATTTCATTTATATTTAATTTTTCTTGCATTACTATATCCTCCTAATCTAAAAATTTCACGAATGTCGCATGGAAAGAAAAATTATAATTCATCTTTCCAGCAATCTCTTCTCTTTTATTTTTTACATACCCTTCAATATATACTAAGTTTCCTTTTTGCAAGAATAAAGAGGCATCTATGGCCATTTTTCCTATTACAAGAAAATCAATGTAAGTGGGATTACCATTGTCTGTATCAACTACCTTTAAATAAGTCATAGCCTGTCCATTCTTTGCTTCACTCAAATTTATATCTTGTGTTATTTTTCCTACGAATGTTATTCGCTGCATTCTTCACTTTTCCTTATCAAACTACGTTTGAAATTACTTTAAAGCATCAAGTTTCACGGTAATAACAGGCAGGACGACGCGAAAACTAACCGTAGTGCGCGCATGACCGTGCGTACCAACGAAAGCAAACACACCAGCAGCAGAAGGTTCATAGTATGGAATAGTATCACAATCTCTTCTATAAACTCCTCTGTTAATTAAGAAATACCAATAATCTCTTTTAATAACTTCTCTTGGCAAAGTCTCACAATCATTGAAACTTGGGATTCGAACAAAATCTTTCGTATATTCATTTTCGACATAATTAGTTGTCATTAATAACAAATCTTTTTTATCAATATTCAACACATCTAAAAATTTATTGTTTAATTGAGTTCTGATATAAGATTTCTTCCAGTCATAGCTTTCATTGTCAAATTTTATTCTGCCATCATTTCTCATATCTGAATTATCAAATACTCTTTCTAAAATATCTTGTGATAACTTGTCAGCTAACATCAATTCAACATAATTTGTTTTTTTGTATTTTCTTAATTTAGTAACAAACCATTCTAACCCTTTAAAATTGACTTTATCTCCGATTTTGTATTCTTTTGTTATATTTAATTTTTCTAGCGTTTCTTTTTTGAATTTTTCAAATTCACTGTATAATACTTTTTCTATATCTTCTTTTTGCACTTCTATATTCCTTCTTTCATTTTTTGTTTTAATTTTTCTCTAAATTCAATTTGTTTATTTCTATAATGCTTTTTGCCACACCATCGACATACTAAAATATCTGGACTTGTTGAAGTAAATCTCACTCGGCCTGTACATTCACATATAACTGTCATTTTATGTAATTCGTCTGGTATAATATTTTTTAGCATCCACACACCTTTTTTCTAAAATAGCTTTTGTTGTTTGTATCTAAGTTCAGCAATAATTCTTTCTCTTTCTTTGATAATCTCATCTTTGTTTTTTATCTCTTTTCTCAGCTGTTTTATTTTTTCTAGAAGTAGACGATTGTTTCCGTCTAACTCGTTGTTTCTTGCTTTTAGTCTTTCTAGTTCCTGTTCCATTTAATTCCTCCAGTTTTTGCTTACATTCTTCTTTTGTTCCAGATACTATTTTGAAACAACCTACACCATGCTCTGTTTCAACATTTTTCCATAGAACATAATCAGATCCATGCCTGGTAATCTCATACTTCATTTAAGTTTTGCCTTTGCTGATTCAGAAATTTTGTTCATTTTTTCTATTTTTAAATCGACTAAAGTTGGTTTCTTTTGATTTAATTTCTTTTCTTGATTCTCTAATAATCTCTCTGTTGTTTTTCTAACAAATTCACTATGTTTTTGAGATTCTTTTTCTTTCTCTTCAAGTAATTGCGTCAGTCTTTGAATTTCTGAATCTTTTTCTAATATCATGTTATTTTGAAGCTCAATGTGTTCTTCTTTGGCTATTAAAACTGTTTTAGCATTTTCTAACATCTGTGATAATTTTATATTATCTTTTTCATACTCTCTCATTAGTTTTTCACTTGACCTATCATGAGCTAAAATATTATTGTTTTGTATATATATCAATTCTTTTATATTCTCTATTCCCAAAACCCTCTGCAGCCACTTTTTTAACATTGTTAAACCTCTTTCTTTCTTAACTCAAAAACTCCCACTGAATGTCCCGTAAATTGACAAACTTTGTCACCTGCTACTTCTAAAATTCCCTTTTCTAATAATTCATGAATACGAGGATGAGATAGATTTCTTTCTGTTGTACTTGCATATCCTCTTCGATACATTTCTACTGAAATTTCTTTAGCTGATAATGGTTGTTTACTATCTTCTAAAATTTCTATAATCTGCAGATATCTAGTTTTTCTATCTACTGACTCATTTGCTTTTGCTCTAGTCTCAATTAAAGGATTTATTCCTGGTATCTTAGGTTGCATTTTCTTGTTCTCCTAAAGAATCTTCTTTTATTCCACGCATTAATTCTTCATAGTCTATCCAGTTATTGTCGTTCCAACGGCTATCTAAAAGATAAGTCTTACATCCAAAAATTCCTTCTTGGTTAGTTCTTTGGTAATTATAAATAATGTGGCTATCTGTAACTTTTAAAATATGTATTGGTTCTGTTGTATAAGAATAATCTTTTATTTTTTCTAAAGAAAAATCATCTCTACCATAACAAATCGGTTTTGTTCTAATTGCTAATTTTCCAATTAAATTCATTGCTTTCATTTTTTACTCTCCTTTGTATTTTTCTAATATTTTTTCCATTTCTTCTTTTTCTGCACTATTCATTGGCTCACTTGTTAAAGTTTCGTTCATCCAATTTGGTACTTCTCGTTGTTGTTTGTAAATAGTATTTGCTTTTTTATTTTTCTTTTCCTGATACCTTCGGTCTCTTTCTTCTGCTTCAGTAACAGTTTTAATATTCTCTTTCTTGTAGTTTTCTAAGATTCTCTGGATATACTTCACATTAAATGCTCTAGCTAATTCAGCTTGCTTAATTGCATATCTAGTTAACTCGTTATTTTGCCAATTGTTTATAATTTCATATTCACTTGAACTTAAGGTTCTCCCAAAAGCTCTTTCGATCAACTCAAATAAATTTTCTTCATGCGTATTACTAGTAGTAGATATATAGTCTATATTCTTATATTCTTCTATTGTGGTTAGTTGTTGGTTAGCTGTTGGTTGATTGTTGGTTACTTGTTGGTTATCTACTTGGTTATTCATTTGATACAATTCATAGTTTGTTATAGTAATTATCGAGAATTTTTTGGTTGTCTTAATGGTTATTTCATTGGTTGATTTTAAGTGATTTAGTGCTGTTCTTATTTCTTGTTCTGTCATACCTGTTTCTTCCGCTAGTTGTTTTCTTCCAGCAACCAGACTCCCTCTAGGTATGTCATATCCTTGAAACTTTCCCTCTTTCCAATTTGCTTTTAATAATAAATGTATAAATAAATCTCTTGTATTTGGAACTTTATACCATTCCCAGAACAATATTTTTGAGTGGAGTTTGATCCATTTTCCTGCTTCATTCATATGACACCATTTCTTGTTCACTCCCTCCCATTTTGAATTTTTGTCTTCTTTTGTTGTTTATTCTCCTTTATAATTGAATTAGAAAGGAGTTTTTTATGTATGATTTTTTAGTACAAGTTTTAGCAACATTAGTTTCTAGCCTAATTATTTTTGTTGCAAATAAAATGTTAATTAAGCTTAAAAGTATTCCTAAACGTAAGTTATATAATGTATTATTCAAGACCTTTATTATAATTTTGTATTTATTTTCTGTATTTTTATTTGTTAGTTGTTTAAAACTTTTTTTAGAATTAAATTTTGGTTTTTCGTATGTTCTTACGCTTATGAATTTGGCTTTTATCTTTTATGTAATAGCTACAACTTCGATTTCTATTAAAGAAATTATTAGACAAGATTGCTTTGAAGATGAAGAAAATCAATAATCCTGTTATTATTCCTAATACTTTAATAATAAAACTTATCATTTAAACCTCCCATTTTGACATTCTGAACAATTAATGCTAGAATGACATTGTTTATTTTTTAAATAAATGTTTTAATTTTGACTGATTTGTGTGCTGAACATCTCAGTCTTTTTTAATGAGTTTATATAATTTTGATCATTTTCTAATGAATGAAATCTAACTGACATGATACTTGCTATAATGAATCCGATTATGCCTACCGCCATCCCTGTGATGAATACTTCGACTATTTCTTTCCCGTTAGGCTTCACTCTTAGTCTGCGCTTCATTTTCTTCAACTCCTTCTTCTTTTAATCCCATTGCTTCATGAAAATACCATTTAGGAACTTTTCCTTGTAATAGTTCACATTCTGGGAATCTCTTTTTATATTTTTTATTTAAATTTCTTATAATTTCGTATGCTTTATTAATTTTTGCGCCAGTTAATTGCATTACGTCTTCAGCCTTGTAATACTGCATAATTTCACCTCTTTTCTTTTAAATTTAATTTGCGTTGTGGTTATTTTCTTTTCTCTCTTTCTTGATTTATAATAAAAAGTTAGAAAGGAGATGTTATTTTGAACGAGCCAATATCTGTAATAATTTTGAATGAATCTAATATTTCGTTAATTATTTCTGTTATTTCTTTAATAATTTCAATTTGTACTTTTGTTTATGAATTTTCCGTTAATAAGAAAAATTTGAAAATCAATCTTTCTGAAAAGCATTTTAATTTTTATAAAGATGCCGAAGTGTTTTGTTTAAGCATTAACTGTAATATTGCTAATAAAAGTAGAAACCCTATAAATATTTCTTCGATAAAATTAGATTTTGAAAATCAAAGTTTATCTGCTGTTCCTGTTCCAATTGGTTTAAAAGGAGATGGTTTCACACTTTATGGACAAATAATTAAATATGAAACTAGTAGTATTTCACTACCTATAAGACTAGAGTCATATGATAATTTAGAAACATCAATTGTTTTTGTCTATTTTGCTGATGATCTTTCTAACTTTAGTAATAAACGTACTAAAATTACTTTTAATACTTCTCGTGGTAAAGTCACTAAAAAAATTTTCCTAAGTTATCAAATGTGATATATCGCACAAATCACAGATATTATTGATAATATTAAGCTAATCCATGGTAAAAGCATTTCTGGCTGAAATAAATCATATAAAAATTCTACGAATCCATACCATAAATTAGATAAAAATACTTCTATTTTGATCTTCATCTTATCCTCCATTATTAATTTGATTTTTTGGTTTTCTCCTTTTAATATAGATAATTAGAAAGGAGATTTTTTATTATGAATAATTCGGAATACATATCATGTGCTATTTGCAAATTGTACGATTTGTACAAACAAGATTCGCATATTAAAGTACGGTGTTTTATTGAAACAAATTATTGCAAATATCAAGGAGAATTAATATTTGATGAACAATCAGTAGTTCCCAAAAATAGCATTTCTCTTGCTAATGTAGCTATTTCATTTTCTCAAGAAGATTCTATAATTTTCTATAATGAAACTGTTATTGCAACCGAAGCAATAAACGCTTTTTCATATAAAATAGATTAATCTGTTCATAAAGGGTTTATTTATTTAAAACTTTTATTAATGCATTTCTTTTTAAGCAATTTGTTAAATAGTCTATGAAACTTATCGATTCCAAGTATGTCATATTTTCTCTTTCAAATATTTTTAATATTTCTTTTGCTAAATTTTCCATTTTTCCCTCCAATTTAGATTAGATATTAGCAGTATCTAGTCTTTTTAAATGTCATTATTTTCAAATAAAATCTTTAGTAAATCTACGTCAAGTGAATTGTAATTATATTTTGGCTTTTCATATAAATTATTAATTAATTTCTGTTTTAGATCATCTAAAGTATAATTTTCTTTTTTTGTCTCTTTTACTTCCGTTTCTTGTAGAAGTTTTTTTATGTTATTTAGTTTTTCTAATAGTTCTTCATATCCTATTAGTTCTACTTTTATTTCAACTGTATTTTCTTTCATACTATCCTCCATTTTCTTATCCTCCATTTTCTGATTGAGTTTGATTAAAATCTTTTGAAAATAATAATCTAAAAGTTTCTCTTCCTTTTGGCGTTACCAATGTTTGATTGTCTGCATAGCCATTTTTATGTTTAAATTCTTTTAATTCAAACAATCCTTTTTCCATCCTTGTTTGGTAAGGTTTAAGTTTTCCTTGAATATTTCTATATAGGTAACCATTATCTAAAAGATACTTGTTAAACAATCCTGGAGCTATTTTTAGTTCTTTAGCTGTATCTCTCAAATTAGTTAAAAGGTTTCTTTCTACTAATTCATCAAAATATTCAGCTTTAGGTTGCATTTCTGTTATAATCGCATTCTGCTCTCTAATAGTCTTTAAAGTATTTCCAAATAACTTTTTAGTATTTTCGTCTGCGAATGGTAAATAAGTATTTATGAACATTTCTTCATTACTTACATATCCACCAGTTTTTCTTATTGTTGGTAATACATCATTTGTTACCCATTCAGTAAATTTTTCTGCTTCTGGCTTTCTACTTTGAAATATAACTTTATATAAATTACTTTCATTAATAAAAATCATCTGTTGTTTACCGCCAGCTGTAAGGGTGTCGGTAATACATATACCCTTTTGGTTAAGTCTTTCTTTACATTGACTTACATTTTTAATATCAAGTATCTTACATACATCTGCTAAACATATATAGGGTGTTTTGTTTACTAAAATTGTCCTTATCTCTCCAAATTCTTCATTATTAAAGATCTTTAAATTATTTTTCATTTGTTTTTATCCTTTCATATTCTGTTTGAAATAAATAATCAAGTGTTAATTTGGGAAAAAAACTTTTTTTAATTTCTTTTGCTTCATCTAAAAGCCACGCTCGTTTTCCATTGAATTTTAATGAAATCCCATCTGCACCTTTATTTAAAGCTTTTGCAATATCTTTTTGTTCAATTTTATTTCTAGCCATTTCTGCATTTAAATTTGGATACATTTTTTTCTCCTTTCTAATATCCGGTGTATCGGATTACATTCACATAATAAACGACATATCGGATATTGTCAATACTTTTTTATTTAAAAATTCGATATATCGTAAAAAATATTTGATTTTTTTAATTTTTTATTATATAGTTGAATTGATGAAAGGGGTGTTTAAATGTCTTTTCAAGAAAAAATTGATAAATTATTACAAGAAAAAAATGTTAAAAATTTAAGACAATTAGCGAATGATGTAAATATTCCATACACTACTCTATGGGATTATTACTCTAATCCAACACGTCTTGAAAAAGCAAACTTAACAAATATTAAAAAAATTGCTAATCATTTAGGATGTACAATAGACTATCTTGTTTTTGATAATATTTTAGAACCTAATGAAGTAATGTTAGATAATTTTGACATAAAAAAAGAAGTCTTAGAAGAAAAAGTTATACCTGATGAAGTTGAACTTCTTTTTGATAAAAATAAAAATATTCTCACTCAGGATGACAAGGATTATATAAAGTTCATCATTGAAAAAAGAAAAAAAGAAATCGATAAAGAACTTGGAGAAAATTAATATGTCCTTATTTAAAACTAAAAAACCATTAATTACTATTAGACAAAAGAAAAAATATATAGAAGTAGAAACAAATATTTCTCTCATAGATGAAATTAAACTTTATGGTCTAGAAAAAAAATACAACAAAATAAATGCAGTTGATCAAAAATATGAAAAATATTGGAAACGACATTATGAAATATTAAATCTTATTCAATTTGATTATTATCCAAAAGCAATAAATAGTAAAAATATTTTCAACGATTACGCATTTGCTTGTATTAAACTTGGATATGAGGATTTATCCTTGGCACCATATATTATTCAATGGCATAATGAAAAGATAATAGCAGAAAAGCGAAATCACTATACATTAGGATATGGTAGTCACAAATATTTAATAAAAATATTAGAAAAGCAAGAAAAATATGCCGAAGCAATTGATGTATGTAATAAATATATAGAGCTAAATTTAATAGACGATGGAACAAAAGGAGGAATAATTGAAAGAAAAAATAGAATTACGAAGAAGTTAAACAAATAGTACACGCAGTATCGTACTTATTATATTTATAAAATAGAATAAGAGGTATTAGTATGTTGAAATTGTTAATTCAAGGGGTTTTGGATCAACAAGAAGTACTTAACTACTATAACGCTAATGTTACTTATACAGAATTGCCCAACCAGATAAATGGATTTGTATTTAATTATAAAGGTATAAATAATATCTATATTAATAAAGAATTAACTTATTATAAAAGAAAAAAGACACTATTACATGAATTAGCTCATATTAAGCTAAATCAATTGTGTCAAAGTGATAAAGATCTATTTGCATTTCACATTCAAGAATATGAAGATGAAGCAGATAGATATATAAAACAAATATTAGAAGAAATCAAGAAAGAAGTGTGAGAATATGGTTTGTCCAAAATGTAAAAATGAAAATGTTAGCATTCAAGTAATTACTGAAAATGAATTAAAAACAAAACACCATAGTTTTATTTGGTGGCTATGTATCGGTTGGTGGTTTGTTCCAATAATGTGGGTTTGTTTCTTTTGGCTAAAAATTATACTAAAAGTATTTCATATAGAACATAAAAAGCAAAAAATAGTTAATATTCAAAAAAAAGTAAGTGTATGTCAAAATTGTGGACATACTTGGTAAATAAAAAAGACTCATGCGGACACATGAGTCAACGGAGCATAGAATACTCCTAAGAAAAACCACAACGCTAATTGAGTTTTTTCTATGTCTCCATTGTAGCAAAATTAAAAAAAAATGTAAAGAATTGGAGATGATTTTATGGACATGAAAGTCTATAGAAAAACAAGATATCAAAATATATATCAACATATAAAGAATAAAAATTATGTTATTTCAATGAGTAAACCAGTTAAAACTAGTATCAGTCGTATCGATAACAAAAAGATTTCTTCTCTTGATGAAGCTATGAAGATAAGAGACAATGTCTTAATTAAACAGCAGAAGGCATTAGAAACAATTCACAAAGAAGATTTTGACACATTATGGGATAAATATATGTTTGATTGCAAATATATAAAAAAATTGGCTTATAATAGCTTATTAAGAAAAGAAAAAGATTATAATAAATATCTAAAGCAAAAAATTGCCAAACCTATTGCAAAAACTAACCAAGAATTTTGGTCTCAATATTTAGATGAACTGCAATGTAGCAATAAGCAAAAGAATGAGATACTAAAAAAATTAAAAGCATTTTTCAATTGGTGTATTCAAAATGATATCTTAATTAATAATCCTATTAATAAAATTCAAAAGTATAAAGTTTCTAAATCAGAAATGCTCTACTGGACTCCTGATGAATTAAAATCTTTTTTAGATGCAGTTAATCATGATTTAAATAGTAACAAAATAGAAACAAAAAGAATTGCTTATTTAGTCAAAATTTTAACTTTAATAGGATTTAATTTAGGTGATAGAATTGGTGAAACAAGAGCATTAACGTTTGATTGTATTTCTGTAGAGAATCAAACGTTGAAAATCTTGCATTCAATAAATTATGATAGATCTTCTGATGACTTCTTATCTAATACTAAAACTTATCATTCTCAAAGAGTCATAGATATTTCTAGTAAACTTATCGAGGAAATACAAAAATACAGAGAATTTTTAAAACATGAAATAGGATATAATGTTAAAGATAAATCAATGATTTTCTTTAATTATAAAACTAACAAACCATATTGCGATGTCACGTTAAGAAAACACTTTCATCGATATTGTGAGAAAGCTAAAGTTTCTAAAATAAGATTATACGATTTAAGACATACTTACGTTGCTACAATGATGATGGAAGGTAAAGAATTATATCATATAAGTGAACGGATTGGACACAACAACTACTCTACTACAGTAAATAAATATGGCCATTTATCAAATGAAGTTAGAAAGGAGATTGCTCAAACTACCGATAAATATTATTAAGTCGGAGTAATTTTGAGAGTAAAAAAAGAAAAAAGCCTCTAAATAAAGGCTTTTAACACATATTTGGTGACCCGTACGGGATTTGAACCCATGAATGCATGCGTGAAAGGCATGTGTGTTAAACCACTTCACCAACGGGCCGATACAAAATGGTGGGCCTGGGGGGACTTGAACCTCCGACCTCACGCTTATCAGGCGTGCGCTCTAACCAGCTGAGCTACAAGCCCATTTCTGTTAAGGACTATTTCATTTTACCTTATAACGTTCATTTTTGCAAGAACTTTTTTATCTTTTTTCAAAAAAAGATGGAATATTTCTTTTTTATTCCATTGTTTTTAAAAAATCTAAATATTTATATTTTAAAGTTATTATTTTTTTTACTGAGTCATTAATTTGGCTTTCTTTTATTTTTCCTTTTTCAATACTATCTTTTATCATATTTATAGCCATTTCTGGATGTTCTGGCATAAGTAAAATATCTACTCCTGCATTAATTGCCATTTCATAAATTTGACTTTCGGAATAATACTTAGTAATAGCTTTCATATTAAGTGCATCCGTAATCACAATTCCTTTATAATTCAATTCATTTTTTAATAAATCTGTTATAATCTCTTTTGATAAGGAAGATGGAATGCTATTATTTGTTATATTAGGAATGGCTAAGTGACCAATCATAATTACTTCGGCTTGATTATGAATCGCATTTTGAAAAGGAATTAAGTCACTCTCCCATAATTCTTCTTTTGTTTTTGTTAAAACTGGTAATTCATAGTGGGAATCTACAGTTGTACTACCATGACCAGGAAAATGCTTATAAGTGGGAATTATCCCTGTACTTTTTAAGCCATTTGCAACATTAATTCCCATCTCTGATACAATGGTTATATTATTACCAAAACTACGACCTAAAATTGATTTATTCTCAGTATTTGTTAAAACATCTAACACGGGAGCAAAATTCATATTTAAGCCAAACGTTTTTAAATCGGTTCCAATTGTCACCCCTACTTCATATGCTTTTTTGAAATCATTGGTTGCCCCAATCTCGGACATTGGTGGGATATCTGTAACGATTATATCATTTTGACTTTTGATTCTTTGAACTCTTCCACCTTCTTGATCAATTGATAATAACATAGGAATTTTAGCGGTATCATTAATGTCTTTTATTAATTTTTTTGAGTTTTCTTGGTTTGTAAAGTTTTCAGCAAAAAAGATAAAGCCACCTGGCTTTACATGATTTAACGTTGTATTTAATTCAGAAGTCATAGTCGGAGTTCGGTTTGAAATCATTAACATCTGGCCTATTTTTTCTTCTAAAGACATTCCATTTAAATAATTGCTTATTTGTTCCTCCATATAATTCTGTTCTTGTTTTTCTATTTCATATACTTTTAAAAATTTTAAACCATAACTTAAAGTGATGGTTGCTAATAATATGGTAGTAATTACTATCTTTTTCATAATATCCCTCTATTTTTATTGTATCAAATATCTCTAAATTTATCCAAAATCTATTTCAAATGGTTCAAGATATTTATATTTCTAGGTTTTACATTATTTTTTTGTGTATTTATTTTTTTGATGTAATCTTTAAAATTGATTTCGCTAACTCTTTCAATAAATTCATCTATTTGTTCTTTAGTGAAAAGACATTTTTGATAAGATTAACCTTCATAAAATTCTTTAGGATATTGTTTGTAATCTTCGAACCATTTCTAAATTTGTATTTTTTAAATAAATTAATCTTTTAGGAATACCAATTTGCACTGAGGCTAGCGCCATCACTTCATGTTGTTTACAATACATTTCTAAAGCTTGTATATGTTCTTTTAATTGGGGGGTCTTTTGGGTCAACCTCTTTTGACACTTGTCTTAAAAAAAGTTCGTTATCAGCAATTGTTAATGCTTCTATTTTCATCATAGTTTTGCTTCCTTTTTTACTATTAAAAATTGGAGATTTTTTGAAGATGAAATTCCTTTTTTCTTACAATCATAATTTTCAAATACGTTTAATACTTTTAATCCAGTTTTTAATGCACATTCTTTTATATCATCTATAGAAAAAATGTAAAAGATATGATTATCTATATATTTTTCGTCACCAACTTCAAAAATAATTTCACTCTTTTCCGTTTTATGTTCTTGATCGAATTCCCATTTCATCGTTCTTTTCATATTATTAAAAGAGTCAGTTTTCGTTCCAGAAGTTTGGGGATTGTGTAAATCTATTATTATTTTTCCATTTGTTTTTAAAATCTTTTGAAAATTAGCAAAACATTTTTCTAATTCTTTTTTATTTTTTAAGTGATTTAATACTGCAAACATTGATATTATAACATTATACTTTTTATTAATTTGAAGTTCTAATATATTTTGTAGATATAAATTTGTTTTTAATCTTGTTTTAGCTATGTCTAACATTTCTTTGTTTAAATCCAAACCATCAACATTTGCTCCTTTTTGTGTCAGCAATGAAGCATGAATTCCGGTTCCACAGCCAATATCTATTACATCATCCTGATTTTTTATAAAGTTACTTAAAAATTCTACTTCTTTTTGATAATCTTTTTTTTGGTAAAACATATCATAATATTTTGCAAATTGTTTATATTCCATAAAACACCTCTCATTAAGAATTATAACATGTTTCAATAGAAATAATATTTGCTTTTACTAATTTCTTTTCTTAATTAGGTTTGTTAGCTTTAAATTCTTATTATTGTTTAAGTAATCTAATTTTTTAAAATAGGATTGAATTCATTTTAATTTTTTGTTATAATTGCTTTGTTATTCATATGTCTCCTTAGCTCAGTTGGTAGAGCAACTGACTCTTAATCAGTGGGTCTAGGGTTCGAATCCCTAAGGGGACACCATTAGAAATTTAACCCTATTTAAAGGGTTTTTTTATTTTATGAAATTTATTAAAATATTTTGTAAGTGGTATAAATTATCATAAAATCAGATTTATTCAAGTTTTTTTATATTTTAATATGTGCTAAAATAGTAATAGAGGTTTTAATTATGAAAAATAAATATCAAAGATTATCTAAAAATGATAAACTGGAATGTAGAAATATGTATTATAGTACTCCTAAAGGAAAAGAAATGCATTTGCGACTTATCCGTTTAAACATTATAGGTATTTGTGGCTTATTGATAAGCATTTATATTATTGGAAACGGGATAATTAAAAATATACTTAATTGGAGTGATTATTTTATTGCTGTTCCATTGTTTCTTGCATCTATTATTTTTCTTGTTGGTGCTTATTTTATCCGAGGAAAAGTATTAAATCAATTTGCTTTAAAAATTCCTAGATTCAAAAATAAATAATTTTATTTAAAAAAATCCCTTTTGGGATTTATTTTTTTAATTGAAATCTCAACCGCACCATTTAATATAAGTTTGTGGTGTTATTTTAAATGAGGTTCCCTTTGGTAAATATCTTCTTACTAATGC
>CAJUQG010000023.1 GCA_910588025.1 uncultured Bacilli bacterium | reverse complement strand
ATATTTAAGTTAATTTATCTTTTTATTTAGTGAGTACTTGACAGGTACTAGCATCGTAAGAACCTTTCTTTTTAGTTAGTAGAATTATTTTTACTAGCTTCAATATTAGCAATGGTATTAGAAATATAATTACCATATTGTTTTTGAATTTCAGAATCAACAATATCCATTCCATATTTCTTTCTTAATTCTGTAAGAGCAGTAACACTTAAAGTACTATCTGCACTAATCTTTTTCTCCCCAAGGGTAGTTTTAATAGATTCTTCAGTATCTTCATAACTTGCTTTTTCTTTTTGTTCTTCTCTTAAAATAACATGATATCCAAGTTCTGTAGTAATAACTTCTGTACTAATTTCCCCATTTTTTAATGAGTTTGCAGCTTTGACAATTTCATCGTAAGAAGTTCCTAGAGTACCGATATTGATATATCCTAAACTTCCACCATTTTCTTTTGTACTTTCATCTTTAGAATATTCTTTTGCTAATTGCGTGAATTTTTCCTTTTTATTATCACTTTTTTTAAGTTCATCAATAAGTGATTTCACTTGATCTTTCGCTTTATTTTCGGCAGCGGTTTTCTCCTCAGTTGACATATTACTTGTAGTATCAGCAGTAATTAAAATATGACTAACTAAAATATCTCCAAAAACACTTTCGTCATAATACTTTTTCATTTCTTTTTCTGTGACTAAACTTTTTCCATAATCTACAATCGCTAAATTTTGTAAAGCACTAATATAATAAGCATTTTGATAAGCTTCAATAGAAGAGTATCCATAATAACTTTGTAGCATTTGAAGGAATTGATCTTCTCCATAACTTTCTTTCATTGCTTTTACTGTACTTTCTGCTACTTCTTTTTTTGATTCCACTTCATCTTTATATTCTGTCTCTAGAATTTTCTTGTCAATCATTTGTAGTAGAGATTGTAGTGCATAATTATCTTTGATTTCTTGATATAATTCATTGACACTAATCATATCTCCGTTTTCAAATTTAACTACTGCTTCATCACCATTAGATAGGGTAGGAATCTTCCCACAACCACAAAGTAACATGGTACATGCTCCTAATATTATAATCTTTTTTTTCATGTGATCCTCCTTAAATAAACATAAACATTATAACAATGATTCTTTAAAAATACAAGTTTCTCCCATGATTTGTAGAAACTTCATAAGTTTTCTTTCGTAAATAAGATGGTTCTTTTTCTAATTCATCTCTAATTCTTTGATAAATCGTATAAATACTCAAATCTTTTTTTAGTGTTTCATCAACAAGAATCATTGACGGAATTTCTTTTTGGTATAAAATCGCGTCCTTTAAAAGAAGAAGAGTCATGTTTTGAAGAAAGTTCCAAGAAGAAGGAAAATAACCTAATATTTCTTGACTATCTTCCGAATTTCCATTAACAATTGAAATAAATCCAAGCAAACTCCAATTAGAAAAATATTCATAAATATCTCGTTCTAAATTCTTAGACACTAATTCTCTTTCCGTAAGACCAAGTTCTGGATACTTTAAATACCATTTATTTTTGAGCATTTCTTGAATTACCGCCATTTCATGATAATAAGAATCGGTGCTATCAAAACCGATACGCATAGACCATTTTCCAAACGACATATAATCACCATTCGGTGCAATCAAATAACCTAAAATTTCATTTAACATCATAAATCACAAGCGTTATTATAGCAAAATGCAAAACCAATTACAAATAAAATAAAATCAAGCACCACTTTATAAATATTCCATACAATATTAATGAAAAGACAAATAAAGGAGGAATGATTTATGAATAAATGTTGTGATAATGGAATTGGACCTGCAATCATTTTAGTATTATTTATTTTACTGATCCTAATTGTAGGAGCATTCGTTTAGTCTTTATGAAGGAGGTGTCCCATGAGCTGTTGCAAAAAACAAGTTGATAATGAATGCTGTGGTGGAAGTTCTTTCTATAATAGTGCTTTCATTATCTTAGTTCTATACATCTTACTTGCAATAATTCTTGGCGGATTAATTTTCTAAGAAAGAAGGATATCACCTTCTTTTTTTTCGTGGCAATTTATGTTACACTGAATTAAGAATAGGGTGAGACGATGTTTGGTAGCATAATTGATATTACAGATAATATCATAATATTAGAAAATATAAGTGGTAAAATCGAAACAAATTTACTTCATATTCATGTCGCTTTTGTAGAAAATTCTCGAAAAATAATTGGTGAAATAATCAAAATAACCAAAGAGCAATTTACCATTATGTTATTAGGAGAAATGAAAGATTCTTTCTTTCAAAGTGGGATGTTAAAGCCACCAACTATGAGCGCAACTTGTCGAATTATTTCTCAAAATGAATTAGAATTATTAATTGGTTCTCAAGATTATGCTAGTAAAAATCGTTTATTAATTGGTCAATCCTTAAATTATGAAGGATACAAAGTAACCGTTGATAAAAATTCGTTCTTTTCCAATCACTTTGCTATTGTTGGAAATACGGGAACTGGAAAATCTTGTGCTGTTGCTCGTATCATTCAAAATATTTTTTATTATAACAAAGAAGCCATTCCAATCAATGCACATCTTGTTTTATTTGATATTTATGGCGAATACCATAATGCTTTTAGTCAAATGGGGAACATTCCAGGAATTAAAGTTCGCAAAGTTACTACAGAAGTAACCGAAGATAATTCAGAACTGATTTCCATCCCACCATATTTTTTAGATGTTGATGATTTAGCCATTTTATTAGAAGTACAAGATAGTTCTCTTTTATCAATTTTAGAAAAAACATTACAATTTGTTTATATTTTTAAAAGTACAGATCCAAAAGCCGAAGAATATAAAAATGACATGATTGCCAAATGCTTACTTGATATATTATCCAGTGGTAAAAATCCTACACAAATTCGGGACCAAATCGTTTCCATTTTAATGAAATATAATACACCATCTTTGAATCTAAATTCAGAAATTGTGCAACCGGGGTATACCAGAACTTTTCAACAATGTTTAAATATTGATGCTCAAGGTAAAATAAATGCCATTCAATTTGTTGTCGACTTCTTATCCAAATGGAATAAAACAGAAATACAATTAAATTTACTAGGGGACAATTTTATTTATGACTTAGATGATATTTATTATGCTCTTGAATTTGCTTTATTAAGTGAAGGTACGTTAAATAGTCAAAGTATGTATGATAAAGCAAACACCTTAAAGGTTCGTTTACATGCAATTATAAATAGTCCTATGAAAAAGTATTTTCAAGTAACCAATCCGATTAGCAAAGAAGAATATATACATCAAATGTTTCAAACTCCAATGAAAGAATCTGTTCAAATTATTAATATGAATTTTGATTTTGTCGATGACCGATTTGCTAAAATATTAACCAAAATCTTTTCACGATTATTTTTTCAATTTGCAACCCATTTAAATGAAAGAGGATCATTTCCGATTCATATTATCTTGGAAGAAGCTCATCGCTATGTCAATTCCGATTCTGATACCAAGATTCTTGGCTATAATATTTTTGATCGAATTACCAAAGAGGGGAGAAAGTATGGGATTATTATGGGCTTTATTACCCAAAGACCTAGTGAATTATCGGAAACCTCTTTAAGTCAATGCTCAAACTTTATTTCTCTAAAATTATTTCACCCCGAAGATTTAAAGGTGATTACAGCGATTGCTTCCAATGTTACTTCAAGAGATATTGAGAAAATCAAACAATTGCGTCCTGGGTGCGCATTAGCGTTTGGTACTTCTTTTCCGCTACCAGTTCTTGTCAAGTTTGATTTACCAAATCCTCTTCCAGATAGTAGTAATATTAATGTTTCTGAAACTTGGTTTTAAAAAAAGATATTAGTTTTATGTTCTAATATCTTTTTTATTTCATAATATAAGGATTGTTACTAGTTCCGTTACCTTCTTGATATAAATTATTTCCATCTACGGCAATCATAAGACGGATAAACTTTTTAGAATTAGCATAATCAGAATTAATATTTCCATTATAATTGATACTATAAACCTTTGTGCCTTTTGTTCCATCCGCCGTAAGAGTCCACCATTTTCCATTTTTATTTACCAAATAATTATAATTACCACAAGCAGGGTCTTCTACCGTATTACAACGACGATCTGTACTAGCATTGATATAATCATTGATCTGCATAAGGGTGACAAATTCTGGTTCCTCCATTACATAAGAGCATTCAATACTTCCATCATTAATTGTTTCCGTATTACTTCGTTTTCCTACACAGATATCCATTGGAACCATTTTGGCTTTCACTGTATTAAATTTCGTTCGATAAAGCTCTTTTAAAGTACTAGAAATAACACTTACAGGAAAATCGTTAATTCCATGACGACTTTCTTCGGCTGTATTATATCGGTCATCCCAAATATCATTCGGTGCTTCTTTTACATTATCTAAAATTAAATAAATTGTATTATCAACTGGATTCATTTTTACAATTCGCCATAGTGTACCATTAAATTTAACATAATTGTTTACTCGATCGCCACGAAAAACTAACATTTCATATAAATCATGTAATCCATTTCCTTCATCCGTTACAGGATTGTCTGCTAAAATCTTATCATAAAAAAGTTGCGATTCATATTTGTCACAGCTAAGAAGTGGGCGAATGGCATAACCTCCATTTTTATAAAGAACTTCAATTTCCGCGGAACAATTATCTTTGACTAATTTATTCAATTCTTTTATATATTTTCCTTGAACTAAATCTTCTGAAGAAATAATCGTTTCTGGATTTTCCTCATTAGGATAATAAATATCATTTTCTTTTAAATACTTTTCTGTTGCAGAATAAAGTTGATTTTCTAATTCTGAATAACTAATTTTTCGTCCAAGCATTTTCAAAACTAGAAAAATTGCCCCAAAAAGAATTACGATCCCAGCAATTCCTCCAAAAATGTAATACATTAATTTTTTATCTGTCATAATATCTTTTAATTTTTGCATTTTGCCACCTACTATACAAGAAAAATTATAACAAAGCCATAAAAAAAAAGCAAACCAAGTTGCTTTTTCTTAACGGTTGTAGAATTCTACAATTAAGCTTTCGTTGATTTCTTGATTTAATTCAGAACGATCAGGTAATCTTTTAAAAGTACCAGTCAATTTCTTAGCATCAAATTCAACAAAGGCTGGACGATTTAATGTAGCTTCTAAACTAGCTAAAATAGCTGGATGATTCATAGAATTTTCTTTGACAGAAATAACATCTCCAGGTTTTGCTTGATATGAAGGAATATCTACCTTGCATCCATTTACTAAAATATGTCCATGGTTAACAAGTTGTCTTGCCGCTCTACGAGTATTAGCCATACCCATACGATAAACTAAGTTATCTAATCTACTTTCAAGTAAGAAAAGTAAATTTTCACCAGCAATTCCTTTCATATGACTAGCACGTTCAAAAACACGTCTAAATTGTTTTTCATTTAACCCATACATAAAACGTACTTTTTGTTTTTCTTGTAACTGAACACCATATTCACTTACTTTTTTACGACGATCTGTTCCATGAGCTCCAGGTGCATAAGGACGTTTCGCTAAATCTTTTCCATTTTCTAAAGTAGAAAAGCCAAGTCTTCTTGATTTTTTATAACTAGGTCCAGTATATCTTGCCATAATATTGCTCCTTTCTAAAATTTTTTTGATTCATTCGCATATAGGGAGTCTTTTTTATAGGTTCCAAAAGGCAGCCTTCTGTACTACTATCCAATCGAAAAGACACATTATATATAAATAGAATCGCTGCCTGTTTTCCAAGCAAATTTAACTTACCATAAATCCCACATGGTGTCAATGAAATCCTATGAAATATCCCTTAAAATATGTATAGAAAAGATGTAATGTCTGTCCATGAAAAATGTAAAAAGATTTCCTATAATATAAAAAAAGAATTGTTTTTTTAAACAATACGGTTATAATAACGGAAAGGTGGGTTTATTATGGAATTAAATGAAATAATGAAAAAATTTGTAGAACAGAAAAAAATAGAAATCCCTCATTTAAAAGCAGTTCTGTTTTATGGAAGTAGTTGTTACAAGACTAATACAGCTCATTCGGATATTGATTTGTTATTAATTACCGTTCATGGAAGTACCATGCGAGGAAAAAAGATAGTAGAAGGTCATCAAATTGACTATACAATAAAATCAGTAGCTACGTTAGAGCAAGATTGTATGACTTCCTTAGCGAAACAAGAAACATTCTTGTTATCTATTTTTCAAAACGGCAAAATTATTTACAATGAAGATCGAATCATTGAAAAATTTCAAAAGTATTTTCTCTTACGACATAAAAATAAATTACCAACCTATGAAATAAATCGCCAAGAAAAAGAATGCCTGCAAAGAATGTGGTCGGAATTAATTAATGTCAAAAATGCTAAATTTTTTGAAGTTATTTATTACAATTTATTAAATCGAATTCGCATAGATTATCAAAACATGAGTGGGTGTTCTAGAATTCCAATTTCCAAAGTCTATTCCTTTTATCAAAATCGCGCCTATGCTGAAAAATATTATTGTTCTGTATTACCAAGTGAGCATTTTACCAATCAATTTATCCAAAGTATAACCGCTACTAAAGAAGAGCAAAAAAGAAACGAAATCCAAAATTATGGGTCCCTTTTTACCATCGAATTTTTAGATAAAAAGAGAAGTAGTACTAACTTTAATATGCGCAAAGAAAACTTTTATCAGACACCAAAAATGAATGATTTAAAAATAAGTGCCATTCCTCTGATTTCCAAAAACAATCAAGCTATTATAGCTTTGCAAGAAAACAAACCAGACGCTAATTACTTATATTATATAGTCTTAGAACAATTAAGACGTTTTTATGAAATCCAATGTGGTGTTTTAAATACTTACATGGAAAATGTTTTGGTAAATTATCAAGATAGTTTAAAAAAAATAGGACTCTCAATTCTTGATCCTGATTTTATCGCAGCATATTTCCAAGCGATAACTGTAAAAGAAAATCAAGAAAAAATAAAATGTCTTGATAAAATTTATACATTTGCTTTAAGAGATGTTCCAATAAGTACAAACGAATACTTAATAACATTACAAAAATCGCGTTAAAAAGCATTTTCTAACCTGTCATGAATTTACTTTAATCTGTTATTTTTGTATAATGAAACTATGAAAGAAGAAATCAAATCAGTATTAAATAAAATAGAACAAAATGGTTACGAGAGTTATATAGTAGGTGGTTTTGTAAGAGACTACCTTTTATGTCGTGAATCGACCGATGTAGATATCGTTACCAATGCACTTCCAAAAGATATTGTTAGAATTTTCGAAACATTAAAAGAAGTAGGTCCCTATGGAACTTTTAATCTAAAAACCAATTCATTTAACTATGATATTACAACCTATCGTGTAGAAGCACTTTATAAAAATCGTCATCCAAAAGAAATTACTTACACGAACAATTTAATAGAAGACTTACAAAGAAGAGATTTTACTATGAATGCCATCTGTCTTACTTCCACCAGTCAAATTATTGATCTCTTTCATGGCGTCGAAGATTTAGAAAACAAAACAATACGTATGATTGGAAATCCTAACTTACGTTTAAAAGAAGATCCTTTACGAATACTAAGAGCCATTCGCTTTGCATGTACATTAGATTTTCACCTAGAACCTTCTTTAAAAAAGGCTATTATAAAAGAGAAGGAAAGTATTTTAACACTATCGAATCATTGTCTAAAAAAAGAATTAAATAAAATATGGTTAAGTCCCAATTATCAAAAAGGTCTTGATTTATTAGCATCACTTGGCTTATTAGAATTACTAGAAATTTTTCCGACTCACATTCAGTATGTTGATGATGTAAATGGGATGTGGGCGCAAATTATGACCACCAAAGATTTTGAATTTACAAAGTTAGAAAAAAAACAAATAGCTTCTATTCGCGCTATCCTCCAAGAAAAAGAAATTACGCCTTTTACCATTTATCAGTATGGTTTATATCCCTCTTTAGTCGCAGCGAAAATCAAACGAATTCCAACCCAAGAAATTTTACAAATGGAACAAGAGATGCCTTTAAAAAAGGCCAGCGATTTAATGATTTCTTTTGAAAGTATCAAACGAATTACCCATACGAATAAAGCTGAAACGAAAGAGATTTATAATCAAATTATCGAGCAAATTTTAAACAGCCAATTAAAAAATCAAAAAGAAGATATTTTAAACTACTTAAAAGAGGAGGGCAAGAAATGAAATCTAATTTTATTACCGAAAAACATTTTTCTTTATCCACTCATTTACTGAAAGAAGCTCTTCGCTTAAAACTAAAAATGGAAGAATTTATTTTATTAATCTATTTTGAAGATGCGATAGATAAATCCTTCAATGTAGAATTAATTCATCAAGCCACCAATTTAAGTGAAGGGGAAATATTAACGACCTTTAACTCTCTTATGGGGAAAAAATTAATATCTCTTGAATCGAGTAAAGACTTAGAAGGTCGAAGAAAAGAAGAAGTATCTTTAAATCCTTTTTATGAAAAAATGGCTGAGGAAGAAATTGAAGTATTAAAAGAAGAAACGAAAATTGATATCTATGCTTCTTTTGAAACAGAATTTGGTCGTCCTATTTCTTCCATGGAATATGAAATTATTGGCGCTTGGATTGAAAAAGGTTTTCAAGAAGAATTAATTTTAGGAGCTTTAAAAGAAGCGGTTTATAATGGTGTAACCAGTTTAAGATATATTGACAAAATTCTTTATGAATGGCAAAAAAAAGGTTATAAAACCTTAAAAGAAGTAGAACATGGTTTAACAAGAAGGGAGGAAGTCAAAGAAAATCACCATCTCTTTGACTATAATTGGTTAGATGATAACGAAGAATAAAATAGATTTCATGTCTTATCTAGACGAACTATATCCTGACGCTATGTGTGAATTAAATTATCATAAAGATTATGAGTTACTCATCGCTGTCGTTTTAAGTGCTCAATGTACAGATAAAAGAGTAAATATGGTTACCCAAGAATTGTTTTCCAAATACTCCTTGGAAGAAATAAGTAAACTAGATTTAAAAGTTCTAGAAAATATAATCCGTCCTGTTGGAACATTTACAAGAAAAGCGATGTATGTCAAAGAAATTGCGCATTCTCTTTTAAAAAATTATGAAGGGATCGTTCCAAATAACCGTGAATACTTAGAATCATTACCTGGAGTAGGGCACAAAACATGTAATGTTGTTCTCTCTAATTTATACCAAGAACCATGTTTTGCCGTTGATACACATGTAAGTCGCGTCTCTAAGCGTTTAAAATATGCTAAAGAAACGGATAATGTCATGATTATCGAAAAAAAATTGATGAAAGCATTTCCCAAAGATAAATGGAGTAAAATGCATCATCAAATGGTTTTATTTGGACGGTATCAATGTATGAGTCTTCGTCCGAAATGTGAAAGCTGTAAATTAAAAGAACAATGTCGTTATTTTCATAGTCTAAAATCATAAGTTTAGACTATTTTTTTTAACTCACGCAAATGTTGAATTTGATAATCACCTTGAAAATCTGGCATAGAATCAGAAGAAAAATAACATGTTTGAAACCCAAGTTTTTTAGGAGTACAGACATCATCACGATAATTATCACCAATAACTAAATACTCTTTAGTTTGCTTAATTTGAAAAAATTGTATCAATTCTTCCCAAAATTCTTCTCTTGCTTTTGTAACCGTATGAGTAGTCATATCCGCCGAAAAAATCCCCTCTATAAAGGAATCAAGTTGAAGTTGTTTTAATTTATACTTGGCAACTTCACTGACTCCATTGGTACTGATATAACTAGGATAATAGCATGCTAAACTAGATACCGTTTCATAAGCATCTAATATGGGAACAATACGAGAAAATAAACCTTGTTGATATACTTGATTAAGTAAAAAAGGGGAATCTGTCTTAAAAAAGAGAGCAAACCGTTGACTGCGAACATATTCGGTATAGCTTTCTTTATTTTTTTGATATTCTACTGGAACAGGAATCGTTTTATAAATTTCTTTTTTCCAATAATTTTGATCAAATTGATGCCATTTAAAAAATAAATCTTCTCGATAAGGAATATTTAGAAAACGTAATAGAAATTGAAAAGCCCCTTGTTGATTTAAAACATCACTCACTAGAGTATCATCTAAATCATAAATTAAATATTTAATTGCCATAACCCACCTCACGACCATCTTATTATAACAAAAAAAGACGAATTTTCGTCTTTAATTTGCACATGTTCCATTACTATTACAACTATCACAAACATGAATCGTTCGATTTAATGTAGTCGTTTTTCCATTATAAGTAATGCGATAGGTAAGAGTTACACTTTTCTTAGAGGAAGTATCAATATTTGTATTGGCTTCAATCTTTGATTCGGTAGTTACATCTTTGCCATCATACATAACTTTAACAGGGTTTTTCAAATCAATGAATTTTTCATTTAATTTCACACAAACTGTCGCACTACCATTTAAAGAAGCTTGTAAGGCTTTATCATCCTCATCAGTATCAGGATTACTTCCACTACTACCACTTTGTACTGTAGCTTTAATGGTTAAACCACTACTTAGATTATCTTTAAAAATACTATAAGCACTTTTGATTACAAACGTATAATTTCCTGCCGATGGAGCATTCCATTTAAAATAGTTATTGTTTGTATATCCTAAACTTTGTAACTTGCCATCTTTTTCTAAATAAACTTGGTAACCAAGAGTTCCTATCCTAGAATTATTATAACCAATGCGTTGTCCATAATACTTTTCTGCCCATTGTCCATAATTTTCATTAAAATATGTGGCTAGAGAAGTGGTATCAATCGCCGCAGGTGTTGAAAGAGGATTCCATGAAATTTCAATTTGTTGTTGTTTTACACTAGCTTTTCCTCCTGTTGGAGCATCAAGGGTAGAAAACCTTGTTGAAACCTCAGTTGGTTCGGTTCCTTTTTTATAAAGAGCTGTCATTTTAAACTCACCTGGAGTAAATTCACTAGCAAGTTGTAAAGGAATAGTTTCTTTCTCAACGGTTACTTCAACCACACCATCTGGTCTTGTAAAGCGTTTATTCGGTTGATAAATCTTATTGGCAATTTGTTCCATCATCCGCTTACGAGCACTAGTACCCGTGTTACTTGTTAAATAATATCCATTTTCTTTCTTATCATAACCATACCACAAAGCAATACAATAATCGGTAGAATAGGTAACATTCCAATGATCTGGTGTTGCATAACTTGGCCATCCATATTGATTAGCAATGGAAGAAGTAATATTAGTAGTTCCACCTTTTGCAGCAATATCACTATTACTAATACGTATATTTCCTCCAACATTATTTTTACTTGAACCGCCTTCTACTAAAATATTCGTAATCATATAAGCCGTTTCTTCACTCATAGCCCGTTTTTTCTCATATTTATATTCTTCTTCTTTTCCTGTTTCCAAATAAACAATTTTTGAATAAGAATATGGTTCAATATAATATCCTCCACGAGCGAAAGCCGAGTAGGCAGCAGATGCTTCCAAAGGACTCATTACCTCTAAACCACCGATGGCAATCGATTCATATAATGTATCACCATAATCAATACCTAAATTATGAACAAATTCCGTAATTTTGCTTTTATCAACTTGTTGGAATGCTTGAACTGCTGGAATATTACGAGAATCAATTAAAACATCTCTCATATTACTTAATCCCCAATATTTTCCATCATAGTTATTAATTTTCGTTTTTCCATCACTATAAGTATAAGGTTCATCAAAAAATTGATGTGAAGTAGAAACGTTATTATATTCAATCAAAGGAGCATAATCGAAAATCGGTTTAGCAGTTGACCCAGGTTGTTTTTTTAATGTCGCCCGGTTTGTTCCTGTAGCAACATAATTTCTTCCTGCTCCAAGAGCTAAAATAGAACCATCACTAACACTAGTGACTGCAATTCCTACTTGATCTTTATCATCTTTAAATTTATAAGTAACACCATTTTGGACATCGTTTACAATATTTTGAATATTCGTATCTAACGTAGTATAAATAGCCATTGGCACATCATAAGGATTAAGTCCAGTTTTATCTTTCACCTCATCTACAACATATTGAATAAATGCTTGATAAGGATTGGAATTCGTACTAGATGCTTTTTCTTTTAACAAAGATTGAATTGGAATTTGCATCGCTTCTTCTTTTTGTTCTGAAGAAATATATCCATGACGTTCCATTAAACTCAACACAACATTACGTCGATTAGTACAACCTTCTGGATTTCGATAAGGATTATATAAATAAGGATTGTTAAATAACCCAACCAACAAACTAGCTTCTGATAAATTTAAATCAGAAACACTTTTGCCAAAATATAACTGACTGGCTTGTTCAACACCACTAATATACAAATAATTCGTTCCACCACTACTAAATTCTTGTGAATTAACATAGAATTCTAAAATTTCTTCTTTTGTATATTTCTTTTCTAATTTAAAGACTGCCATATAAATATCGGTGAACTTACGAATAATTCCGCGAATACCAGTTGCTTCACTAGAAGTATACGTATTTTTAACAAGTTGCATTGTTAAAGTAGAAGCTCCACCAGCTCCCGAATTACCTAAAGCTTGCCCAAAACTGGCTTTTAAAAAACGCGCAGCATCAAAACCGTTATGTTGAAAATACCTAGAATCCTCAACGGCAACTAAAGCATCAATAAACACTTGTGGTAAATCATTATAAGTAATTAATACACGATTTTCAGCGCCATACCTAGTAAGTTCCACCCCATTACGATCGTACAAAACCGTTGCTTCCTTATGATATAGTTTTTCAGAATCAAAATCTGGTGCTGTAAAAATAATATAAAGACCAAAGGCTAATACACAAGATGAAACACCAATTCCTATCACCATCAAAGAAGTTAAAATAAAATTAAGAATTTTTCCTTTATTATGTTTCTTCTTTCTTGTTTTCTTTCGTTCATTTAATTTATCTTTGATTGTTTTTTTGGTCCCCTGAATCTTTTTTTTCAGTTTTAACTTTTTCATGAATTCCCTCCAAAATATACTTGATCTACTACTTTTAAATAATCGAGTGGTGGATCAATTTTTTCTTTAATCAAATGTCCATGTTCTACAAAATAAGAATATGGAATACTTTGTCTATTTGAGTGACCAATAAAATCCAAAAATACTTGACCATCTAGCAAATAAACTTGTTCTTGAATCTTAACTACTAAAAAAACGATTCCTTCATGTTCAATAACTTTTCTAATATGTTTCATTTGATGAGGATGAATGTTGTGAAGTGGAAAAGAAGTTTTTAATTTGGTCTCTTTTGCTTCAAATTCAATATACTTTCCTCGATATAATCCATTATAATCTAAAGTAGAAGGAGCTTTAAAATAAGCTTTATCAATTACTTTTCCTTTCGGACTATAATGAACATCAACAATCCCCACAGGAGTAGGTTTTTTAAAAATTAATGCAATATTTTCTTCTTCATAATAAGTATTAGACAGATTTAGTAAATTTTCTAAATCCATGCCTCGATTTCCATAAGAAACAGAAGTAGATTTCTTTTTTACTATGTTGTTTGGATATTGCACACCTACCACCTTTCTTTATTATACTATATTAAAGCATTTTTTAAAAGATGAAGAGGTAAGAAAAACATTTGCTATCTTTTGTCGAATTTTCCTATTTAAGATAAAGGTAAGTTAAAATAAATTTAGGTGATAATATGAGAGAATTAAATATTGATCTACTTTTTAGTGAAATGTTAGAGCAAGTATCGGTTTCAGAAAGATTGCTACATTTAAAAAGAATATTAAATTCAGTTGACAATTAACACTTTTTTAATATAATAACCCTTAAATGAGGGGGAAGTTATATGGATGTACTAGCTTATTTAGAAGAAAATTTAAAAAATAAAAATTGGTCTTTAGATGAAAAATGTCGATATTTATATTTACAAAGTTGTTTATTATTTTCTTATGATCCAAGAAGAAAATAGCTGATGTGTGAACCAAATGAAGCATTAACTAAAGAAATATGGGATCGTCAAATAAATTTAAATAATGTAACCGATTTCAATGTGATTTGTACAAGTTGGCATAAAGAAGTTTATTTGAAATTAATACATGAATTATTAGGGATAAAGGGAAAATCAGAAGGAACAATACATAAATATGTTTCTTTAAAAAATCAAAAAGGTGAGCATATTTTAGCAGATGCTACACTAGGAAATGATTTAGCACGAGTTAAGATGGGACTTTCTACAAAAAGTTACAAAAAAGAAAATGAAACAATAAAAGAAAGTCAAATATGGCTCAAACCACAAGACCAGAAAATTGGATATATAAAAGAGTTTTACTTTGAAGAGACATTTAGCAAAATAAAGCAAGAATTATTAGAAAAAACAAAAGATTTAGAAGCAATAGATAAATACATTGCTTATTTAAGTAAAATCATAAAATTATATAATACTTTTACCTTTCAAAATTATAATGATGCTAGATATTGCTTTTATTATCTATGCGACAAATTATTAGAAGATATTACTTGGGACTGCCAAGAAATAGAATTATATCAAGATTTTAAAGATAAATCATGGGATTTCGTTTCTATTTACCCAATTAATCTTCCAAAAGGTATTCTTTATCTTAAATTATTTTTAGGACCACTTTCATATAATATTGAAGAAATAGAGGAATCAGAAGTTCACTATTTAAAGAAAAATTTGAAAAGTTGATAAAATAAAAATAGGAAAATAATGGGACGCACCTCTACTTGACGAATTACCTCGTTTCAAGATATAATTTTGTCCGAAGAAGGTGATAGAATGGTAGAAGAAAAAATCGTCTTAACTCCCTCTGAAATCTATGAAAAAGAATTCAAAGTGGATGCAAGAGGTTACAGGCCACAAGAAGTTGATAATTATCTAGATATTATCATACGTGATTATACAGAATTTAATACTATCATCAGGGGACAAGATAAAGTGATTAGTGAGTTAACAGAAGAAAATAATAAACTAAAAAATGAAATACGAAAATTAAGAAACATTTTAGAAGCGCAAGAATCTTCTAATAGTCGTAGCAACAATGTTAATAACATTGATTTACTAAGAAGAATTAGCCAATTAGAAAAAATTGTATACGGAAAAAATGAATAATAACTGGACAAATGCTGCAGTAAATAATCTGTTGAGGAAAGTCCATGCTCACACAATCTGCGATTGATTGTAGTGTTCGTGCTAGAGGAATAAATAACTCTAGGTAGTAGAAATACTAACGGCTTCGAACAAACCTAACCATGGTTTAAGTAGAACGAAGGTGCCAAAGTGACGAAGAACTTGGAAACGAGGGAAGTGGAACGTGGTAAACCCCGCGAGTGAGAAACCCAAATTTTGGTAGGGGAGTCTTTCGAAATGAATCAAAAGGACGAAAGGACCGCAAGGTAGATAAATATTTGTCGCGCAAAATTTTGCGTACAGAACATGGCTTATAAGTTATTATTATTTTTAAAGGAGTGAATACTTTGAAGAGTCTAGGAAGTCTCTTAAAAGAACAAAGAGAATCTAAGGGCGTTAGTATTAGTGAAGCAAGTAATGATTTAAAAATAAAAGATGTCATTTTAGAAAATATTGAAGAAGGAAATATGGGTGCATTTAAAGATATTTATGTATTAAAAGAACAAATTAGTGCTTATGCAAAATATTTAGGTTTAAATAGTACTACGGTAATTGATGAATTTAATGAATATTTATTTGAATATACATCTAAAATTCCTGTAAAAGAAATAGAACGAGCAATGACCAAAAATAGTAAAAATGA
This sequence comes from uncultured Bacilli bacterium, assembly GCA_910588025.1. Taxonomy (GTDB): domain Bacteria; phylum Bacillota_I; class Bacilli_A; order RF39; family UBA660; genus MGBC162267. Next base: position 6,245 of record CAJUQG010000023.1, on the reverse strand, counting down.
AAAAGAAGAATTAAAAATCAATTCTCCGTACACAAAACCAATGAAAAAATATCCACGGATGTATTATTTATTAATTTATTTTATCATCGTCTTATTTGTTTTTATTCTCTTTTTTTGGAGCATTAAACAAATAACAATTAATAAAAATGAAACCAAAGATATAAGCTATATTAAATAAAAGAGGGATGTAAATGGCAAAAAAAATAAGCATGTTTAGAATCATTGTGATGGTTACAGGCTTAATAATTCTAATGATTCCTTGGTATCAATTAGGAATTCATTTTAAAACACTTGTTGCTGGTGGCAAAATTATGATTGATTTAAAATATGTCATCACTGGTTTTTTATTTTTATTTTCCTATCTTTTAAAATTAATTCTCTTTCGTTTAAATCAACACAAAAAGAAAGAACAACCGTTAATCTTTAAAATAGAAAAATCTTTAGAAGAAATTTTTGTAGAAGGATTATTAATGATTTTAGCTTTTAATGGTTTCATCTCTGTGGTAATTCCTGTGGTCATGATGGCTAAAAATATTTTAGTCAATACAATGAAATCATTGAGTGCCGATAATGGCAAAATGAATGAAAAAAGTAGATTAGGATTTATGGAATATGTAACTTTACGCTTGGGAATCTTATCCTTATTATTTTATAATTTACCGTTTGAATTATGGTCTTTCTATTTTGCTGATGCTTTAATTATGATTGCTACTGTCTTAGCCGTCTTAAATGGTTGTATCTATTATTTTAATGCGAAAAATATGTTAATGAACCGAGAATAACAGAGGATTTCCTCTGCTTTTTTTTGACAAAAAAACTTGGTATTTTATCAAGTAATTTGTGTGAAAAAAACAATGGCTTTTCTATCGAAAAAGAAGAAAATATAAAAAAGTTTTACCATTCCAAAACTAAGATTAGTCCGAATTTTAAAGCAAAAGAAACTAGTGTTTTTTTGAATCCTTTGTTATAATCAAATAAAGTAAAAAATAACAGAATTAGAGTAGGTGATTTTTTTTGAAAAATAAAATAATTGTCATAGAAGGTACTGATTGCTCTGGAAAACAAACGCAAACCCAATTATTAAAACAAACCCTTCTAGACAAAGGATATCGAGTATTTTCGTTCGATTTTCCTAATTACGAAAGTCCAACAGGTAAAATAATTGGTGGACCTTATTTAGGCAAAAAAGAACTTGGAGATAGTTATTTTCCAGAAACAGCACCAAATGTTGATGCGCTTACTTCTTCTTTATTTTATGCGACAGATCGTTTCTATAACTTTCCTAAAATAAAAGAAAAAATGGAAGAAGGATACCTTATCATCCTTGATCGTTATACTTATTCTTCAATGGCACATCAGGGCGGTAAACTAACAACGGTAGAAGAAAGAAATGATTTCTATGAATGGATTGAAAAATTAGAATTTGAAATGTTAAATTTACCCATACCTAGCATTCGTCTTTTTCTTCATATGCCGTTTGAAGCTGAAATCATATTACGTCAAAAGAAAAAGGATTTAGATGATAATGAAAAAAATAATAATCATTTAATTCAAGCGGAAAAAGCTTATTTGGAAATTGCTAGAAAATATCAGTTTCATACCATTGAATGTTTAAAAGACAAACAAACATGTATCATCAAATCGAAAGATGAAATTGCACAAGAAATTTGGAACTTTGTGCAAGCACACATTCAGAAAGAGGAAGAATAATATGGCTTTTTATTCCTATATTTTTAGTGCAAATTATAAAAGATTTGCTCATAACTTAAAGAAAATTGCAAAAGAAAATCATCGTAGTTATCTCATGTTAACCCTAGATACATATTATAGTATTATAAAATATGGAATAGGTTTGAGTGATTACTTAAATTATCAATTTTATTCCCGTTCCAAAAAAGAACGAAAAGAGTACGTTGGCATTAAATTACAAAATACATTTTATGAAAAAGTAAGTCCAAGTGCTTATAAAAAAAGATATACGATAAAACCAACTTTTCTAAAAGAGTTTAAGGAATATACCAAACGTGATTTTTTTGTGCCGAATGAAAATAATTTTGCAGAATTTCAAGCCTTTTTAAGCAAACATGCAACTTTTATGAGAAAGCCTTATGATGGTCTTGGAGGGGCAGATGTTACGAAAGTTCATACAAAAGATATTACCGATAAACAAGCTTTTTATGAAGAATTAATAAAGAAACATTTATTTTTAGAAGAACTAGTAATCCAACATGAAATATTAAATAAATTATGTGATACTTCAGTAAATACCATTCGGATTATGACGTTTAATCATCATCAAAAACCAGAAATTTTATGGGCAGGTCTTCGCATAGGAAATGGTGTAAATCCCGTTGATAACTTTCATGCGGGAGGGATGGGGGCTGAAATCAACTTAGAAACTGGAGAGTTAATAGGTCCAGCCTTAGATAAAGATTTAAATCAATTTGCGAATCATCCAAAAAGTAATATCAAAATCGATGGTTTTAAAATTCCTTATTTTGATGAAGTGAAAGAAATGGTAAAAAAAGCCGCTTTAGAAAGTGATAAAATTTTAGTCGTAGGATGGGATGTAGCTATAACACCATCTGGTCCATTAATCATTGAAGGAAATCGTCGTCCAGGATTTGATTTAGTCCAAGTAACATCTAATCGAGGACGTATGGATATTATAAGAAAGGTTTTAAAAAATGTGGAAAAATAAAAATAAAGTTTTAATCATTCTTGCTAGTTTAATCGCTTTAAGCGTATGCCTACTTATTGGCTACGTCCTATCCAAACCAGAAGAAATGGATATTAATTCTGATTTAGTTCGTGAACTTTATAATTCTGTTAATCCAAGTTCTGATGCAAGTGTCCTTAGTTTATTATATACAACGAATCCCTTATCCAATGAATATATTATTGATATTGGCTTAATGGCTTATATAAAAGAACATAAAGCGGATAATATAGAAATTATCCCTCGGGAAAAAGTAGAAGAAAAAATTGAAAAAATTTTGGGTCAAGTGCCTTATATGCACAGCAATGTTTATCTCTTAGAGGAAGTTTGTGGCTATACATATAATAATGAACAAAAACAATATGAACTAATCCCTGGTTGTGGTGGAAATTGGTATGAGCAAATTCATCGAAAAATTGTTAGTGCCAAAAAAAGAAGAAATCAAATTATCATTACAGAAAAAATGATTTATGAAACCAATGATTGGGATGACACGATGAGTAAAAGAACCATTTATTCCGATTTAGAGAAAAGTAAAAAATTAGATTACAAAGAAATATCTTCTAATATCAATTATAGTATTGAAATAGAAGATTATATAAAGGATGCAAGCACTTACGAATATGTATTTGAAAAAAAAGATGATCATTATATCTTTAAAAGTATTACCCAAATAAATTAAAATAGAAAAATGGCAAGATAATATAGAATAAAAAAGCAAAATTGTATCGGTCAAATTGCTTTTTTTGTTTGGAAATCACTACCAAACGAATGTTTGAGAAAAGGGTTGACAAAGCCGATAAACTATCATAAAATGAACTTGTACTTAGAAACTTAGGAGGATTTTATGAAAACAACAAAAGATATAAAAGATAAGGACAAAGCTCTTGAACAAGTCTTAGCAGATATTGAACGTCAATTTGGAAAAGGTGCCATTATGAAATTAGGTGCTCAAGAGCACATGGAAATTGAAGCAACTTCAAGTGGGTCTTTAGCTTTAGACATCGCCCTAGGTGTGGGAGGATATCCAAAAGGAAGAATTATTGAAATATATGGACCAGAATCTTCTGGAAAAACAACCTTTGCATTACATGCAATCGCAGAAGTTCAAAAATCTGGGGGAAGAGCAGCTTTTATTGATGCAGAACACGCACTAGATCCAGTTTATGCTAAAAATTTAGGAGTCAATATCAATGAATTATTATTATCTCAGCCAGATACAGGAGAACAAGCATTAGAAATTTGTGAAGCGTTAGTAAGAAGTGAAGCTGTAAACATTATTGTAATCGACTCTGTGGCAGCCTTAGTTCCTCAAGCGGAAATTGATGGCGATATGGGTGATAGTCATGTTGGACTTCAAGCAAGACTAATGAGTCAAGCGTTAAGAAAATTATCTGGTACCATCAATAAAACCAAAACAACAGCAATTTTTATTAATCAATTACGTGAAAAAGTGGGAGTAATGTTTGGGAATCCTGAAACAACTCCTGGAGGAAGAGCACTAAAATTTTATGCAACTATTCGCATGGATGTTAGAAGAGGAGAACAAATTAAACAAGGTGATGGTGTAATTGGTAATAAAACCAATGTTAAGGTTGTAAAAAACAAAGTAGCACCTCCATTTAAAACGGCTTGTGTTGATATCATGTATGGTGAAGGAGTAAGTCGAGAAGGGGAATTAATTGATATTGCCAGTGAAATTAATATCATTGAAAAAAGTGGCGCATGGTATTCCTATAATGGTGAAAAAATAGGACAAGGAAAAGAAAATGTAAAAACATTCTTAAAAGAAAAGAAAGAATTAAAAGAAGAAATAGAAAAAAAAGTGCGAGAACACTATGGATTCCAAAAAGAAGAAGTGAAAAAAGGTTAATTGTTAACCCTTTTTTTTGTTGTTAAAAAAAGTTTTTTAATGTTATAATCAAAGAAAGATGCAAAAGGGTAGAGAAAGGATTAAAAATGAAAATAGAGTTATTAGGTGCCCTAGATTATAACAAACTAGAAGAAGCGTTAAAAGGGAAAGTAGAAAATGTTGAAGAAATAATCTATGAAATTAAAAACTTAGCAAAAGGACAAAAAACAAATGTAGTAGCAACTGCTGCTCGTCTTTCAAGATTCCCTGGTAATGTTTTTGAAGTGTTAAATATTTCTGAACAAAATAGTTATGAAAAAAATGTAAATTTTATTAAAAGAGTAATAGGAATGGGGCATGATTCAATTACAGATCATGATTATTTGGTTTTTGGAATAGAAAATGTCAGTGCATTGATAGAACAGATGATAATTGCTGAACGTTTTTCCTCTTTTACCATAAAATCAAGAAGAGAAGTTGATTTTACCAATGCAGGATTTTATATTCCGAATTTTCATGATGAAAATGGTGTAATGATCAGTAACAATAATCAAGTAAAAGAAGAATATCAAAAACATATGAAATCTTTATTTCAAAATTATGGTCAATTTGTAAATCAAAATATGAAACTAGAAGATGCTAGATTTATTCTTCCATATTGTTATTACTCAAACATTATGATGGGAATCGATGCTCATACACTGAAAGATATGATTATCAAATTTACCAAAACAAAATATGCTAAAATAGAAGAACTGAGATTGTTTGGAGAACGATTAAAAGAGATCGCGGAACAATCTTGTGAGTATATTTTGGATGAGATTAATAAAGCACCTTTAAAATTGGAAGATGGTGTAGATGAATTTTTAAATTCTAATTTACAACGTGGACAATATCAAGTTTTAGATAGATCAAAGTTACTAAATCATACCGAAAATACTGATGATGTAATTTTGATGTCTGCTTTAATGAGAAGATATCAATATAACCATTTAGAAGCTAAAAGAGTTTTAGATGAATTGAGCAAAAATAATCCAGAGTTTAAACAAATCTTAATGCACAAAATTGCTTTTGAGTCAGATCGCTTAGAGTTTACTCAAGTAAATTTTCAATTCCAACTAGCGCTATCTTATGCTATTTTAACCCATTTAACAAGACATCGAACACATGATATAATTTTTCCGGATTTTGCACCAATCATTGACTTAATGCAATACAAAATTCCTCCAACATTAAATGAGGGACAACAAAAAGAACTTCAAAAAATATTTAAAAATAACTTTGAAGTTTATCAAAGTTTGAAAGAACAATATCATATTAGAGAAGAAGATTTAGTTTACTTTACCTTATCTGGCAACATGTGTAACATTCTAACAAATATGAATGGTTGGGATTTAAGACATATTTTAGAACTTAGAATGTGTAATAAAGCTCAGTGGGAAACAAGAGCGATGGCAAATGGCATGTATCAAGAAGTATCAAAACAAAAAGATGCTGAATTATTTAGTAGTATTCTTGGACCAACTTGTGTTACAAAAAGAGTATGTAATGAAGGCAAAGAATCTTGTGGACGTATTTTAAAATTGTTAGAGCAAGACCAAAGAGAAGTTTAAAACTTCTCAGAGTGTAGACAAACCCATAGATTTTTTCTATGGGTTTTCTATTAATTAAATT
>CAJUQG010000022.1 GCA_910588025.1 uncultured Bacilli bacterium | reverse complement strand
AGCAAAAGATATGATGAAACAACATGATTTTGTTTTTGATGATACCATACAAGAAGAAATAAATTATTTTAGAAAAAAATTTATTAGTGATACAGATGTTATAAGTTTTAATTTAAAGAATAAAACATTAGAGATGTTTATTGAAAGTGATAGTCCGTTTACACCAAATAAACCTTTAACAATTACTTTTGAAGAATTACAAGCCATCAACAATCAAGTAGAGGAGTTAGGATGGAATAATGAAAATAATAGACTTATTAGTAAAGATATCAAATAAAGAAGAAGTGCCATATAAATTAAGATGTCTTAACGAAATATGGTATTATGACAAAGCAAATGGTAATTACAAAAATGCTGATAATGAAAAAGGAGAAACATTGATTGGGGCAAACATGTTGGAATTTTATCATAAATTAGAAGAACTTAGAAACGCAGTAAATTATCTATTAAAGAAAGAAGATGAATAATGAAACTAGAAGTTGGGATGTTTGTAAGACTTGATCGATGTCAAGGAATAGCAAGAATCGATGAAATATATGAAGGCATACTTTTAAACAAAGAGATAGCAAACGAATGGGGAGATGAAACATTTTATGTTGACGAAGAAGATATTTTAAAAGCAAGTCATAACATAATTGATTTAATAGAAGTTGGAGATTATGTGAATGGAGAATGTGTTAAATATATTGATGAAACTCATTTTAATGGACTCGATAGATTAAAAAAAGCTAAGAAAATTGGCGTAATAGTTGGTAATGATGAAAAGTTTAAGTTTCCATATCATATTAAAAATGAAGATATCAAGTCAATAGTAACTAAAGAACAATTTGAAAATATGAATTATAAAATAGGAGAGTAAGATATGAACAAGGAATTACTTAAACTAATAAATGATCATCCAAATTTACCCATTTTTGCTTGGGTAGAACCTGACGTAGTACAAGACGATACTCATTGTTGGATTGGCGGAATAAACAGTAATGGAAAAATAAAGGAATACATAGAATTAGATTATTCTTATACACATGTTACAGATTGCGATTGGCTATTCAAAGATGATACAGAAGAGTGGGAAGAATATATGCTAGAAAATTATTTTGAAGATGATTTATCAGAAGAAGAGGCTGAAAAGAAAATTCAAGAAGAATTAGAGAACATGAAGTGGAAAAAAGGAATCTTCGTATATGTTCATTCTTTGTAGGAGGTTATATGATACTAGAGAAAAAACTAACAATTAGAGAAGTAAAAAAGATCTTAAGAGATTTAAATGATGATTTAGACACTATACTGACAAATAAAAAAATTAACTATCAAAGAACACAACCACAATCAATAGCTATCAAAGATATTATTGTAGACCAATCGCATACCTCTTTTGATAAGTTTGCTCATTATGTAATCAAAGATGAAGATTTAGACATTAAGATAACTTCCTTGTTACAGTCGATTAATAGTTATGAGTCACTAATCATTAAGAGAATAAAGAGCATTGCACTAGCCAACAAAAAAGATGCCGAAGTTATAATATTAAGAGAAGATGAAAAATATGCTAGTGAACATGGTGGAAACCCTAGAACTTGGGAAGTTATTGGAGAAGCAACAGGTTTTAGTGCAAGACAAGCTCATAGGATTTATGATAAGTATTTAAATTCATAAAAAAATGAGAAAAATAGCAACTTGTCATGTTGATGTCATGGTCATGATGCTAAAATGTTATCATGGGAACGATTAGAAGTTCTCTACAAATATTCCACAAGCTACCTTTAATAGGTAGTACACTGATAGTAATGTATGAGCGGATAGGAGCCTTAAACTATCTTTCGACGGAAAGATGTTCAGTGCGCATATAAGGACGGGTTAGGCGGAGCTTGTATAGATTCCTATGGCAGTCGGGGGAAACTCCTCTCCCGTCAGTATCACAGCATTATTATCGGTGTAGTATCTATTAGATACAGGCAAATAACTCAGTTGGTTAGAGTGCTCGTCTTATACACGATTGGTCGGTGGTTCAAGTCCATCTTTGCCTACCAAATCGCTTGTGTAGTGTAACAGTTAGCATACTAGGCTCATAACCTGGAGGATTGGGTTCAAATCCCACACAAGCAACCATATGGTCCATCAGAGACAAATATATATAATAGTACGTAATATTATATTGATGTTAGCTGAGATAGATGTGAAAGGTTCGAAACAAGTAGCATTTATTACAGAAGTGCAAATTTTCTGTTGGATCGCCATTTTGTTTATATTAGAACTTAAAAATAGGTTCTTTTTTTATTCTTGACTACAAAACTAAAACACCTCCGAGTCTATATTAGTTTCCAAAGATCAACCATTGCCAAGTTTCATATAGTTTTAGCGCGTTGTAGTCGAAAATAAGAAAGAATGATGTTGAATGAATGATTACAGGCCTTTAACTCGTAGAGAACAACTAGAATATCTACGAGCATTTTTACAAAAAAGAAAACAACAGATAGAGCAAGAGATCATTGAAGTAGAAGAAGAATACAAATTGGTTTTGAAAAAGGAGAAAGAAGAATGAGCGATGCAGTAATAATAACAGTAACAATTTGTGCAACATTATTAATTCTAGCGTGTATAGGATGCATTAGTAATAATAAAAAGTAGAAAGTAGGTTGAGATATGCTAACAATAAAACAAGAAAAATTTGTGCAAAACTTAATCAATGGTATGTCTCAAAGAGAAGCTTACAAGAACAGTTACAATGCTAGTAAAATGAAAGATAAAACTATTGATGACAAAGCTTCATTATTATTTAAACAGGAAGAGATTAGGGCGAGGTATGAAGAACTTGCAAAAAAACTAGAAGATCAATCAATAATGAGTGCTAAAGAACGTATGAAATGGTTATCTAAAGTTGTTAATGGAGAAATCAAAGAAAAAGTTTCTATGATTGTAACTGATAAAGATGGAAACCAGAAAACAATTGAACAGGATGTATCATCTAAATTAAAAATAAAGATCATGGCTTTAGATACTTTAAATAAAATGGATAATAGCTATAAACAGACAATTGAAGTTCATAATCCTAAAGCTACAAAAGTATTAGAATCAATCAATAAACAATTAGGTGGCAAGAATGAATGATGTTTTTCCTTTAAGCGAAAAGTATTTAGATTTTCTGAAGTATGAATGTAGTTGCGAGTTTTTAGAAGGTACCACTGCAGCAGGAAAGACAACAGTAGCTGTTCCAAAGTTCATGTTTAAGATAATGAATTATACTGGAACAAAGCCAAGCATTATAGCAGGGCTCGATTTAGGAACTATTGAAAAAAATATTATCAATGCAGATAATGGCTTGATTGAAGTATTTGGAGATTATAATCAAGGTGGTTGTATTGAGTATCATTCGAGTGGTGCTGGCAATATTAGAATGCCACATATTTTATTTCATACTCAGAATGGAGTAAAGATAATCTATATTCTTGGATATGACAATGTTAAACGTTGGAAAAAAGCTTTGGGTGGGCAATGTTATGGATTATTCATAGATGAGTTTAATATAGCTGATATGGATTTTGTTCGAGAATCATTTATGCGTGCTGACTATAAACTTTGTACTATGAATCCAGATGACCCAAACAAAGAATGCTATATAGAGTATGTAAATCATGCTAGACCTATTGAAAAGTACAAAAATGATGGACCTCAGGAATTACTTGATATGTTAAATGAAGAACAAATTGCAGATTGGACTTGGTGGTACTTTAGCTTTGATCATAATGCTAGCTTAACAAAAGAAAAGAAAAATCAAATAATAGAATCAGTTCCTAAAGGGTCAAAATTATATAAAAATAAGATTCAAGGTTTGAGAGGAAAAGCAACAGGATTAGTATTTGATTTAAGAAAAGAAAATATTATTACAAGAACTCAAGCACTGAATATGAATTTTATTCGATATGCTATTGGAGTTGATACTTCATATTCTAAAAAATCACATGACAAATTAACCTTTACTTTAATTGGAATTACAGAAGATAGAAAGTGTGTCGTGCTTGAAGAACAAATAGATAATAATAGAAATAGAGAAATACCATTTGCTCCAAGTGATGTCATTCCTAGAACAATAGAATTTGCAGAAAAATGTAAGTTATTATGGAATATAAATAAATTGACTTATATTTTTATTGATTCTGCAGACGCAGGAACGATAAGTGAAGGACAAAAGTTTAAGAGAATGAGTCATTGTATTTATCAATTTGTTCCGGCTTGGAAAAAAACGCCTAATTTAATAAGAGTTCAATTACAACAATCGTGGATGAAGACCTGCGATTTTTTAGTTGTAGATGAATGTAAGAACTTTATACATGAATTAAATACTTATAGTTTTACAGAAGATGGTGATCTAGAAGATGGAAATGATCATAGTATCCAAGGTGGGCAATATGGTTGGTTACCGTTTAAGAAAATGATAGGAAATTGGGAATTAATCAAACATTTTATTAAAGATAATACAAAAGATGAAACTTTAGAATATGACATAAAGAGAGGAAGATGAAAGGATGGGAAAGATTAAAGAAATGATAAAGACATGGTTAGACATAAGACCATCAACGCCTCAAAATTTGGTGGTTTATGAAAACAAGGATTTTAGAACAATGTGTGCAATAAATCGCGTATGGCTTAGAGGTGACCCATTTGAATTATCCTCATTGCATAGGCAATTAGAAGGATATGAGAATACTTTTTGGGGAAGTATATCAACTGCTGGAATGGAAATAAAGAAATCACATAGTGGGTTGCCATCTATTATTGTTAACAAATTATCTGATATCGTAATTAATGATTATAACGGAATTGAAACAGATGATACTCAAATAATTGACTATTGGGAATCTATAAGTAAAGATGAAAATAATAATGATTTGTTTGATGATTTATTAGAAGAAGTAATTACAGATAGTCTAGCAATTGGAGATGGGGCAGTAAGGTATTTATATGATCCGATTCTGAAAAGAATAAATCTTGAATGGATGTCTAGTGAAAATGTAGATTTCAAATATAAAAATAAAAAACTATATGAAATTGATTTTAATTTCTATTATGAGAAAGATAAAAAGATATATCACTTAATAGAAAAACGTGGCTATGGTTATATCCAATATGAATTGTACGATAATGACGAACTTGTTCCTTTAAATACAATAGAGCAATTAAAAGAATTGAAGAATATTACTTTTAATAATACCGTTATGTTAGCAGTTCCTTGTATGATAAATAAATCTAAAAGATATCTAGGTAGAGGTTCATCAATATTTGAAACAAAGTATGATTCACTTGATAGCTTTGATGAAGTAATATCACAATGGATAGAAGCGGTAAGACAAGGTAGGGCTATGAAATACATTCCTGAATCGTTATGTCCACGAGATTTTAATACAGGAGAAACTTTGTTGCCAAATCCATATGATAATCAATACATGATGACTGATGATAATTTAACAGAAACTAATACAAGTAATAAGATAGTTGTAGAACAAGCACAAATTCCTACTGAAAATTATCTTCAATCTTATATCACATACTTAGATTTATGTCTGCAAGGTATTATAAGTCCTGCAACGCTTGGAATTGATAATAAAAAAATAACGGATGCAAATGCTTCTTATGAAAGACAAATGGAAAAAACGACGATGTATACAAGGGGTAAGATAATAAAAGCTTTAAACGCTTTTATACCTAAAGTAGTTACAGTAGCATACCAATTTCAATTTATATTAAATAATAAGAATATACCTGATATTCCAGAAATTAAGGTTAAATTTGGAGAATATAATAGTCCATCATTTGACGCACAAATTGAAACAATGGCAAAAGCGAGAACAAGTAATATCGTATCAGTTGAGACTATGGTTGACGAACTATATGGAGATTCCAAAACGGAAGAATGGAAACAAGAAGAAGTTGAAAGAATCAAGAATGAGTTGGGAATTGTTCGGACAGAAGAACCCTCAGTTAATCTAGATGGTTTTAATTTGCATGATAATGAAGATGAAGAGATAAATGAAGAATAAGTTGAACTTAAAAGAAATATATCGTGAAATGGAATTAGAATTAATTTCATCAATGAAACGAACTCTTTCAAGACATTTAAAAGAAGAAGAAAAAACAGGATTCAATTTTACACAATGGCAAGCTGAAACTTTAAAAGAAATGAAAAGATTTCAACATAGCAATAAATCTATTGTAGGAAGTTATACAAAAGGATTAAGCAAAGACATTTCTAAACAATTACAAAATGAATTAAAACAAGGCTCACGAAGAGAATTAAAAAAATATAAAAAAGTTATGGGAGATAAATATAAAGGTAATATAAATCTTTCTCATAGCTTTTTTAAATTAAATGATAAGAAGTTAGTTGGGCTTATACAAGAAATTCAAAACGGCACCCAAAATGCTAATTATGGAGCTTTAAGAATGCTTGATGATCAATATAGAAAAGTAATATCGAAAGTTGTTATGTTTAGCAATCACGGAGTTGTATCTCCAACAAAAGCAATTGACATGGCAACAAAGGATTTTTTAAATGCTGGAATCAATTGTATTGAATATAAAAATGGTAGAAGAGTTAATACAGCTGATTATTGTGATATGGCGGTAAGAACCGCTAATACAAGAGCACAACTGATTGGAGAAGGTCAGTTTAGACAAGAAATAGGAGAACATCTAGTAAGACCCACAAGACATAATACTGCGTGTGAAAAATGTGCTAAATGGGAAGGTAAAGTTCTTATAGATGACGTTTATTCTGGTGGAAGTAAAAAAGATGGTAAATATCCTCTGTTAAGTGAAGCAATGGCACAAGGTTTCTTTCATCCAAGATGTGAACATTCATTGCCAACATACTATAAGGATATGGATGATATAGAATTTGATGAACATGGCCCGACTGAAAAGACAATGCAACAATATCAAGAAAAATTGAACTGGATTAACAATAATATTCATAGATGCGAAAGATTAATAACAGGTTCTTTAGATGAAGATAATATTAGATTATATGAGGATCAAAAACAACACTGGGAACGCAAAAAAGAATTGAATGAAGTTGTAAAAAATACCAGAATGATGATATCTGAAACATTTTATGAAAGAACTAAAGGTGCAAAAATAAATTCAATAAAAGAAAAACATAGTTGTTTTGACTTAGAAACAGGAAATATTAGTTTAGGTACATTATCAGATGAATATAGTTTGATCCATGAACTTGCACATAGATTACAGTGGAATTTTACTAAAGAAGAACAAATTGTGTACGATAAAATAATTTTGAATAAATTCAAAAAATATACCAGAAAAGATTTCATGAAGATAAGGTCAAAAGCAGGTGGAAAATATTATGTGTTAAAGGATTATTCTGATTTTATAAGCAGATATCAAACCAGAATATATAATGGTGGTTTTAATTTGCTTGGAAAACTAAATTTAGAATATGCTCAAGAGTATTTTTCAGAAGGAGTAAAGTATTATTATAAAAATCCAAAATTATTAGAAAAAAAGGATAAAGTGTTGTATTCTTTTATAAAGAAAGTGATTGATAAAAAATGAAAGAAGAATTTTTAAAATTAAAAAATGACGATGAATTAGAAATTTTTGAACAAAAGATTTTGTATCAAAAAAGAAATGAATTATATCATGAAATTTTAGAAGATCCAGAAATGAAACAACATTTATTAAAGCTTGTTGAAGTTGATGAAAAATATCTAAAAAGTGTTTTGATGATTGATGGAAATATACCTCTAGATGATTTTGATGAAGAAGAAATATAAAGTGCTAATGGCGCTTTTTTATATGGCAGGATAGTTTAATGGAAGAATGACAGTCAACCTTGCTGTTAATGTTGGTTCGATTCCAACTCCTGCAACCAATTTTATGGAACATAGTAATATGTTCTTTTTTCGTATGTCCAAACCCCGAAGACATAAAAAGCTGGAGAATAGTCATTCAAGACTTTAAAAAGGAGGAGATTATGAAGAATAATCAAAAATTCATGCCTTTATTTTTGCAATTGTTTGCTGATGAAGGAAATGGCGAAGGAACTCAAGCCACACAAAACGGAGTTCAAAATAATAGTCAAGGATCTACTCAAACATCTGGTATTGATTACGAAAAGATACAAGGAATGATTGATAGTAGAAATGCCAAGACTGAAGAAAGTGTTTTAAAAAGTTATTTTCAGAGCCAAGGTTTAAGTGCAGAGGAAATGAATCAAGCCATAAAAACCTTCAAAACTCAAAAAGAAGAAAATAATAAGCAGCAAGTTATTGATAACAATGCCTTGAAAGATCAATTAGCAACTGCTAATAAGGCTACTTTGCAATCTAATATAGAAAAAGAAGCAATTATGCAAGCTTTAGAATTAGGAATTGATACAAAAAATATTCCTTATGTTTCGAAGTTAGCAGATTTCAGCAAGGTTGTTGATGAACAAGGAAATATCAATAATGAGTTAATTAAAACAGCTTTACAACAAGTATTAGATGATGTCCCAGCATTAAAAACTAAAAGTGAAAATGCTGCAGATTTAAAAGTTGGAGCAGACGGATCTGATACAAAAAATTCCAGTGGAGAGTTATTTAATTTTGGTTTTACTGGGGTACGTAAACACTAGAAAATAGTGTTTTTTATTTGGAAGGAGAGATAAAAATGGCAAAATTAAATTACGCAACTGAATATAGTCAAGCATTAGCACAAGCTTATCCTTATACACTATATTTTGGGGCTTTGTGGACTGCAACCAAAGAAGATGTAAAATTCTTAAATAGCAATACAATTCAATTACCTAGTTTAAAGGTAAAAGGACGTAAAAATGGTAATCGTGATACTATCGGGACTTTTGGAAGAAATTTTGATAATGAATGGGAGCCAAAAACTTTAAAAAATCATAGAACTTGGGATACATTAGTACATCCTCGTGATATTGATGAGACAAATAAAGTAGCATCAATTCAAAATATCACAAAGACAATGAATGAAGAACAAAAATTCCCAGAAATGGATGCTGAAGCAATCAATGCAGTTTATTCATTAAAAAATGAAATTGAAGTAATTGAAGCAAAGGCAAAAGGCTATATTACTGCTCAAAATGTATTAACTGAATTTGATGTTCTAATGGATAAAATGGACGAAGAAAGGGTTCCTGCATCAGGACGTATTCTTTACGTTGATACTTATACAAAAACTCTTATTGATACTGCTAAGGATGTAGTTCGTACTAGTGGTAATAAAGTATTAGGACGTACAGTTTCTCGTATCGATGAAGTTGAAATTGTATCTGTTCCAACAACTCTTATGAAAACATCTTTCACATTCAAAGAAGATGATGGTTTTGAAGTATCGGCAGATGCCAAAGATGTAAAAATGATGTTAGTACATTTAAGTGCTATTATTCCAGCAATTTCATATGAATTTGCTCAATTAGAAAGTCCAAGTGCATTGTCACAAGGTAAATATGTATACTTCGAAGAGTCTTTTGAAGATATGTTTATCTATAATAAAAAACATGATGCAATTCAATTCTTAGTTGAAGAAACTGCGTAATGGCTTTATTTAAACATAAAAATGGTAGAGTATGCGAAGTTTTAACAGAAGAAAATATTGTTATGCTTCGCAAGAACTCTGATTATAAAGAAATTGTTGATAAAAAAGAAAGTAAAGAAGCTAAGAAAAATAAAGAAAATACTATTGTTCAAGAGAATAATAAACAAGAGCAAAAATAAAAGGAGGTATTCAAAATGAATGATCTCTATATTACTAGATCAGATTATGCAAAGTATTGGGAATTAGAAGATATTCCTGAAGATTTTAAAAATAATTATGTTCTAGCAAAAGAAAAAATTAATAGTGTAACTCATAATAGGATAGTTGCGTTAGGATTTGATAAATTAACTGATTTTCAAAAAGAAAAGATTAAATTAGCAATGTTTCATCAAATAAAATTTATTGAGGAGAATGGTACAGAAGAAAATGATGTAAGTAGTTATAGCGTATTAGATATTTCTATATCAGTAGATAAGAATAGTCAATCAAAAGCGCAAAAATTACATATGTCTGACTTTGCGTTAGATCAGTTACAAAAAACTGGGCTTTGTACTAATAATTTTAGATGGCGTTAGGTGTAAAGAAGTTGAAGTTTCCTAAACAATTAGCAAATACTGACTTTAAGCTTGAATTAGAACAAGAAGGTATTTCTGAAGAAGGAGAACCATTAGTTGCACTTAAAACAGAAGGTAAATGTATTTTTTCTGAAAAGTCAAAACGTATTATAGATGAAGATGGTAAGAGGATAGATTTAACTGGAAAAATAGCAATCGAAGGAGATATTGCTCCTAGTTTAAAGTCAATCGCAAGTGGATCAGTGGTTATTAGCGGAAGAAAGTATGAAATTTATGTAGGATATCGTCCAAGAAATCCAGATGGATCAGTTTTCATGACTGAGTTTGATTTGATGTAATGAAAGTTACAAGTAGAATTAATCAAAATCACATATCGGCTATGAATGAGATTTTTCAAAGAGCGCAGATAAAAACATGTGATGCTATAAAGTCTGATTTACAAAAATCTCAAACCTTACCTCATGGAGATACTGGAGAATTACAAAGAAACATCTTTGTATTTAAAGGAAATATGAAACGTGGGATAGTGCGAATAATGCATACGAATTTACCTTATCCTAGACGATTATATTTTCATCCTGAGTATAATTTCCGAAAAGATAAGAATCCAAATGCAGGAGGCTTATGGTTTGAACCCTATTTACCTAACGGAAAGAAGGGAAAAATGCCTCAAATAACCTTTACTCAAATGGTTCGTAAGGAGATGGAAAATGTCATTAGTAAATATTAAAGATTATTTTAAAGAAGCGTTTCTATGGAACGAATCGATATCAATAGGAAAGATTGATAATAATCAAGAAAAAGCAATATGCTTTTATCCATCTAAAAGAGAAATTTCAAAAATAAATCGTGTTGGTGGAAAACAGAATGCTAAATATAATTTAATTCCTATTACTATTTTATTAAGGTATACAAAAAATCAGTCTTTAGCAGAAGCGAAGGCAAAAGAAATATATGACTTCTTTGATGAGAGGTCTTTTTTAATGAACGAAAAGAGAATATTTGTTATCACTCATTTTAATGGGCCTATTTGGTTAGGAACAGATGAAAAAGGTGTGTATGAATATTCTTTTGAGTTCGATTTATATGAAGAAAGGTAGGTGGCTATAATGGCTACATTTACAACTGGAGTATTTCCAGTTTATGATTTAGTATTTAAAATTGGTACTAAAGGAGAAACATCTGCCGATGCAGATATGAAAAATATTGCAGAAATGGATAATTTTTCAATGTCAGTTACATCTGATACACAAGAATGGAATCCCATGGAAGCAAAAGGATGGAGAAAACTATTAGTTACTGCTAAAGCTTTAACTATTTCTTTGTCTGGAAAAAGAAGTTATGGTGACAATGGTAATGACTATATTGCAGGCCTTGCTTTGAAAAACGGGCGTAATTGTTGCTCTAAGATGTCAATTGATTTTTCAAACGGTGACAAATTAGAAATGAATTGCGTTGTTAAAGTAACAAATTGGGTAGGTGGAGCTTCTACTGACGTACAACCTCTAGAATTTGATTTAGAGAGCGATGGAGAACCAGTTTTTACAGCAGCAACAACTGAATAATTACGAGAGGGAAAAAAACCTCTCTTTTTAAAATTTTAATAAGATAGAAAGAAGAATTTTTTATGAGAATAATACAAACAGAGGATAAAATCCTTACAGGAGATAATCATCCTCAATTACAAATAGGAGATAAATTATATTTAGTAGATGATAGAAAGAAAACGTTTGATCAGATAAATGAAATTCAATCAGATGTTACCTTATCACAAAACGAAAAAGAAAGAAAAATATTTGAATTAGCTTTAGGGTTAGAAAATGCAAAGGAAATTTTAGAAAATCCGAATTTAACGGTGAGTGGTTATAAGAATCTAACTTACTTTATTTTAGCAACTATCACTGGAAGTACATTTGAAGAAATAAAAGAACAAAGTGAAAGAAAAAACTAATATCCCAAGAAGTTTTTTATGATGAAGACTTCGATTGGGATAGAATAGTTGCAAGTTTTACTCAACAATATGGTATTCGTTTAAGCAAGGAATATAACGAAATATCTACACAAGAATACTATCAGTTGTTAAAACACTTAAATGGAGACACACCACTTGGCTACTATATACAGATAAGATCTGAATCTGATTCTAAGAAAATTCAAGAGATGAGTAAGTCAGAAAAAGAAATTCGTAATGAGTGGAAAGAATTTAGAATGAAACATGCTCCTAAAATAAGCGAAAAGGACAAAAAGAAAAAGACAGAAGAATTTCATTCTTTAATCAAATCAATGTTTGGAGGTGGTATGAGGTAATAATGGTGTAGCAGGAACGGTATACTTCAATACTGCATTTGATACAAAAAGTTATAATAAAAACATATCAAATACTTTAAAAAGTACAGAAAATGCCTTTTCTAATAGTTTTAAGAAAATAGGCTCAATTGTTGGTAAAGCCTTAGCGGTTACAGCAGTAGCAAAATTCACAAAATCTTGTTTGGATTTAGGCTCTGACTTAGCTGAGGTGCAAAATGTTGTAGATGTTTCATTTCCTAAAATGTCTGAACAAGTAAATGCCTTTGCGAAAAACTCAATTACTCAGTTCGGGCTATCCGAGAAAATGGCTAAGCAGTATATGGGTACATTTGGAGCTATGTCAAAGAGTTTTGGATTTACGGAAGAATCAGCGTATGAAATGTCTAAGACTATGACAGGATTAGTAGGAGACGTTGCTTCATTCTATAATATAAGTCAAGACTTAGCTGCAGTAAAATTGAAAGCAGTTTGGACTGGAGAAACAGAAGGACTAAAAGATCTCGGTGTTGTAATGACTCAGACCGCCCTAGAAGAATATGCCTTACAAAAAGGAATGGGTAAAACTATTTCTCAGATGTCAGAAGCCGAAAAAGTAGCTTTAAGATACTCTTTTGTTCAAAATAAATTATCAGGAGCTATGGGAGACTTTTCAAGAACAAGTGATGGTTGGGCAAATCAAACTAGAGTGTTATCTTTGAGATTTGAACAACTAAAAGCAACCTTAGGCCAAGGATTCATAACTTTATTTACACCCATTATAAAAGGAATAAATGCAATTCTTGGTGGATTGCAAAAAGTAGCTGATGTTTTTTCATCAGTAATTAGTAGGATCTTTGGTAAACAATCCGAAGTAATTAGTAATGTTTCAAGTGATTATGTAAGTATGGGCGAAAGTGCTATGGATTCAGCTAATGAAACCGTAAGTGCCTCAAAAAAGGCTCAAAAAGCTGTCATGGGATATGATAAATTAAATATCTTATCTAATAAAAAAGATTCTGGAAATAATACTAGTAGTGGTGGATCTAGCGTACCAAGTATGCCATCCATATCTAGTCCAGAGATAACAGATAATACATCTAAGAGTATTGATAAGATTGTTGATAATATAATAAATAAATTCGATAAGATCAAATTAAAGATTAATCAAGTATGGAACAGTAAACCAATTCAAGCCTTTTCTAAAGCGGTTAAATCTAATATAGATTTTAATTGGAAACTATGGAAAACTTTAGGGAATAATTTAACAGTCAATATGTCTAACACTTGGAATAACATCAAAGGAAATCTAGGAATAGGGTTAGAAAATATGACCGTCCTATGGACAAATTTTTGGCAAGATGTTCAAATGGGGTTAGAAGCTTGGGGCCAACCTATAATTGATGGTATATCAAATATTTTTAATTCTATCTGGACGGAAGCTATAGATCCATTTATACAGATTGTTAGTCAAATGTGGGCAGAATTTACTCAAACTTTAGTTGATTTATGGAACGAACATGGTGCTCCTTTATTAAATAATATTGGAGAATTTGTATCAAAAACAATTGAATTATTTCAATCAATTTGGGATAACATTTTAGAACCAATAATCACGCCATTTTTAGAAATGCTATCTTGGTTATGGGATGAGCATATTAGTAAAATGGTAAAAACAGTTGGCGATTTTATTGGTAAATTAGTAAATGGATCATTAGAAATATATAACAAGTTTATTCAACCTATTGTCAAATTTTTATTAGAAGTTTTAAGTCCTGCTTGGTCAATGCTAAGTTCTATAATTATTGATACTTTTGGTACAGCATTTGCTTTTCTTAGCGATACAATTGGCGCAATTTTTAAAATATTTGGTGGAATAATTGATTTCATAACCGGAATATTTACTGGGAATTGGAAAAAAGCTTGGGAAGGAATAGTCTCAATTTTTAAAGGTATAGTAGATGGATTAGTCGCAATTATTAAAGCACCATTAAATTTGGTTATTGATGCAATAAATTGTATGATATCTGGAATAAATAAAATAAACTTTACTGTTCCTGACTGGGTGCCAATTTTAGGTGGAGAACACGTGGGATTAAACATACCAACAATTCCAAAGCTTGCAGAAGGTGGTTGGGTTAAAGCTCGAAATCCACAATTATCGATAATCGGTGAAGGTAAACATAATGAAATTGTAGCACCAGAGCCAAAACTGGATGAAGCTATAGATCGGGGTTACAAAAGGCACAAGGATAATGGAACTAATAAAATAGAAATGACAATTTATGTTGTTTATGAAGATGGCAAAAAAATAATAAAGAAAATAAATGATACCCAAATTAAAGAGGGAAAGATTTTATTAAATGTTTAGGAGGTCAAGAAATGTTAGAAAATAAATATGATTTTTCAATTACACAAGATGGAGTCACGAAGATTTTTCATGCTCAATCTGTAGCTTATTCTTATCCTCAAACAGATGGAGATGGAGCAGGAGCAACAGATGAAAATGTAATGTTTCTTGATCCATTACCCGAGCGTATGACCTTCATAGCAAAATATGAAAGTCCGGAAGAGCAAGAGACAGCATTGTTATTGCAAATGGCAAAAAAAAGAACTGGAGAAATCCGGTTCTTTGATTTTAGAGAACAAGATTTTGTAAGCAAAATATGTTATATAGTTGCAGAGAATATTACACCATCATATTTATTGAACGGAGAATTTGTTTGTGATCCTTTCGAAATAAGTTTCATACAACAAATACCTGATGATTATGTATAGTATTAGTGATGAATATAAGATTGCTTGTAAAAAGCTAACAAGACAATCAAGAAGTAAAGTTGTAATAGACAATGTAACGTATGATGGTTCTAAATATATAAAAGATTATCCAAAATTCAGTCATAGTAATGAAACAATGATAGGCGGATTTCCAATCAAAAGCGCAGAATTTAGTTTGTGGATCAAGGAAGGCTTTATTGATGTAATTAATAAAGAAATAAAAATCTATAGAGGATTAGTAATCAATGAAGAAGTTACATGGATTCCACAAGGTGTTTTTATTGCTCAAAATGAAGATGTGACTACTTCTGATACAGGAGAATATATTACTGTAAAATGCTATGATAAAGCCAAAGAAGCAGGCACAAAAACATATGTTGATAATAATGCTTATCCAATTTCTGAAAGTAATTATATAAAGAATGTAATTAGCCAATCAGGATATGAATTAGATGAAAATGTTTTTGTAGAATCTAACTATATGATGAGACAGAAACCTAATATGCCAGTAGACACGAGTGTAAGAGAAATAATAAGTCGATATGCCGAGCAAAGGGGAGCAATAGCTCTATTTTCCAGATTAGGAAAAATTCAAATTAAACGACCAACAGAAATTGATCTTTCATATAAATTTTATGAATATAAAAAGTTAACATGTGAGAAATTATATGGCCCACTTAATCAAGTGATACTTGGAAATAAAAATATAAATAATAATGTTGTATGGCCAGAAGGAGAACAAACTTTTCCTTGGACTATTAATGATAATCCTTTCTTAGATTTGATAAAATTAGATAGAAATCAAGAAATATATAATCAAGTTAATAATTTAGAATTAACTCCATTTGCATTAGAATCGGCACTTGATGTTTTCTTTTTGGATGTCAATGATATTATTGCGATTGAAAAAAAAGATAAAACAATTCAAAAAGTAACAATATTATCTATAGAGACAGAAAACCGATTGAAATGTAAAATAGGGGCTAGTGTTCAAAATAAAAGTAATATTGCATACGAATTGGCTGGAAGTGTAAAAAAAGACCTTGAACTAGTTAGATTCGATGTTGATTATAATAAAAATGAAATAAATGCTCTAGTTTCTAAAACAGAAACAAATTCTAAAAAGATTGATACCTTAAATCCAATCAAATCAGCCTCTGGCAACCCAGTTTTTTTTAAAGATTCAGCAGGTAAAGATATCCCCAAACTAGTTATAAAAGGAAATAGTTTTCAAGAGGTAGATCCAAGCCCTGATAAGCCAAGTGAGATAAAGACAATTAAAGGAATAGAGCAAGATGGCTGGTTTTTACAAGTCAGAACTTTATCTACGATAAAAAACTTGTTTAATGCAAAAGAAACAGAATTTGAAAATAGAACTAACACTGATTTATTTATTGAAAATAGTAATCAAATAAGGTTGGTTAATGCTGGAGTATGGAACCGAAGGGTTGCAAATTTTAAGTTAGAACCAAACACAACTTATACTATTAGTTCAGATGTCATTAATGAAAGTGGTGCAAGATGTGGCTTATATGAAAACGACTCAAATTTTGATATTACTTCTAATCAGAACTTCAAATCAATAATACAAGTTACAAGTACAAGTGACGGATCTTTAAATATAACTTTTTATTCTAATTGGAGTGGTACAGCTTTAACGAATACGGTCATTTTTGATAATATTCAAATAGAAAAAGGAACAGAGGCAACCGAATATGAAGCATTCGATGAAGAAACTGCTTTAGTAGATCTAAATCAATATGATGAAGAAGGACATATTGTCAATCATTATGAATTAGCTAAAATCGGAGATGTTTATGACGAATTAGAAGTAACAAGTGGTAATTTAATAAAGAAAATAGGAAAAATAGAAAGTTACACCAATGAAGAAATTACTACAAACTATATGTCTTCAACTGGAATTTTGTCATCAGGAGCTACGGTATACTATGTCTTAAAAGAAGAGCAACATATCAATTTAAGATATACAAAAGTCAGTACTTTTGAAGACGATTGTTATATAGGAATCGATGATGAACTCATTGATTTTTTTGATTGCGATTACTATACGAAATCTAAAATAACAGAATATTTCGAAACACAAAAAGACTCTGAAGCAAAAATGCAGATTTTAAGTGATTCAATCACGCAAAAAGTTAGCGAAGTAAATACTACTGTAAAGAATAATGAGTTAGCTTTTAATGAAAAGTTAAATGATTTTGCTACAAATGAATCTGTAGAACAACAGATTAGTTCTGTAGAAAACAAAATTACTTCTAGTGAGCAGAAGATCACAATTATTAATGAACTACTTGAGAATGGAATCTCACAAATTAGGACAGAAAAGGGCTATACATTTAATGATCAAGGGTTAACGATAGACGATTCTAATTCTAAAGTTCAGAATAAATTAGCCGAAAATGGAATGACTATTATAGATAAAAGTAGCAATACAACATTATTGTTTGCAGGGTATGATGAAACGTCACAAGAAACAATTGTGAAAGCAGAAAATATGACAGTCGAAAAATACTTTGTTGCACCAAATTGCCGTTTTGAAGAATATAACAATCCAAATCACGGCAAAGGAACAGGGGTGTTTAGTTTATGATGAAGCTAGACTTACAATTGTTTGCGAATGGAACGATACCTGGAGGTAATTACAATAGCATTTATAGTTATTATCTGAATTGGAGTTCTATTCCAAACACAACAGGGAATTATAGTGATGTCACGGTTCAATGGATTTACAAAAAGAATGCATCTGATCCTTATAACGCATTCAATACAAGTGGGTCCTCAAAAGTTAATATTACAATTGATGGCACAAGCTCAGGAAATTTAAATGCTCCTTTCGACTTACGAAATGCAAGTGTTGGTAGCGCGGTAATAATAGCTTCATTTTCAAAAAGAGTGTATCATGCAGATAATGGTCAAAAATCAGTAAATATTTCAGCAACACATACAACAGGTAATAGTTGGGGAACAAAAACGATAGCATCTACTAGTAGAACATTAGATACAATTGCACGAGCGACTACTTGCCCAAATTTAAGTGGATATATTGAAGATACTTATACAATCGCGCTAAATCCAGCCAGTAGTAGTTTTACGCATAGTTTAAAAGTGACTCTTGGCTCTGTAACAGGATTTATCAATGCAAGTGGCAATTTACAAAGTACCGAGTATAAGTTTTCTAATAAGAATATAAATTTCACGCTTCCGATTTCTTTTTATCAACAGTTTGGTGGAAAAAGTGGAGCAGGAACGCTAACTTTAAATACCTACAATGGAAATACCTTAATTGGAACAAAGACTGCTACCTTAACGGCAAATTGTTTAGAATCAAGATGTAAACCAACAATCACAGGAGCAGTAGCAGATGCTAATAGTATTACAACCGCTTTGACTGGAAATTCAAATAAATTAGTAAAAGGGTTTTCAAATGTAAAGATCACACCAACTATTAAAGCATCTAGTACAAGCGGTGATACAAGATCTACCATTTCTACAAAATCAGTGGATGGTACTACATTTACAACTGATACAGTAACCTTAAATAAAGTAAGTAAAAAAGATTTTACCGTAACAGTAACAAATAGTAGGGGATTCAGTACTTCTCAAGTAGTAAGTGCAACTGGAGGAATATTAGATTATTTTAGTCCTATTACAAATGTGACATTTGCTAGAACAAACCAAACAAGTGCACAAGTAAAATTGACCTATAATGGGTCTTTTTTTAATGCAAGTTTTGGATCTGTTTCAAATGCCTTAACAGTGAAATGGTTTTGGAAAGAGAGAAACGCTAGTTCATGGACGCTTGGTGGAACTTTGACTCCAAGTTTAAATGGGAATACTATCAATCAATCTACAATTGATTGTGGATCTATATTTGATTATCAAACAGATTATCGATTCAAATTAGAGGTAATCGATAAACTTTCAAATGGTAATAAAGAAATGGATGTTGTGGCAGGTATACCAAATTTTGATTTTGGTAAGACGTGGTTCCAACATCACACAGATGTTTATAATAAAAATAATAAAAAATTTGTAGCTAGAGATGAAGTAAGAACTTCAAACGCAGTTGTGTCAACAAATTATGGAACGAATGGAACGGATATTCCTTGTATGGATTTTTTATCATATTGGGATGGATCATACGGTGCAATTAGCCATAATTCTAATTTGAAATATAGTTACCAAGGAGAAATACAAGCTAAACCAAAAGTATTATTCAACAATGATAATGGAACTACTGAAGACGTTACTTTAACCGACTCACCATCTAATTATAATTATATAGAAATATTATATAGTAAAGCTGATATCTATAGTTCTGTCAAAGTTAATTCACCTAACAACAAACAAATTAATTTGGTGATTTCTTATTTGGCGAACGAAAGTACTTTGCAAATTAAAGCAAAAGTAATTAAAGTCGCTAGTAACAAAATAACTAATGTTTCAGAAAGTTATCTGAACGCTATGATAAATGGTACAGTTTCCATTGTAGCCACAAATACATGGGAGATAAAGATACATCAAGTATTAGGATACAAGTAGGAAGGAGTTTTATGAGAATAGAATTTATAAGAGGAGATACATATTCATTTCGATTTCAACGGAAATTAAAAAATGAAGAAATTATTACAGAAAGACCAGATCAGGTCTTTTTTTCTGTAAAAGAATATTATAGTGATGAAGAATGTCTCTTTCAGAAAAGACTAAGCAACAACACGATTATATATGATGAATCAGATCACTATTATTACATTACAATCGAATCCGAGGATACTTGTAATTTAGAGTTCGGGACATATGATTTCGATATTGTAATTGTGAAAGATAATGATATCAAAACAATCACAGTAGGAAAAATAAAGCTTTTAAAAGATGTTACACATAAGAGAAACGAGGTATATGACTGATGAATGAGGTTATCAAAAAAGAAGTTATAGATGAGTTTATAATTATCGAACCAAATTTAAAAGGGGAACGAGGTCCAGAAGGGCCTCAAGGTCCGCGTGGGGAGAAAGGAGAACCATTTCGCTATGAAGATTTTACTGAAGAACAGTTAGAATCATTAAAAGGCCCAAAGGGAGACAAAGGTGATCCTGGGCCAATAGGAGAACCTGGACCAAAAGGTGATCATGGTGAAAAAGGGGATGTAGGCCCTCAAGGACCAAAAGGAGAAGACGGCGCGACACCCAGAAAAGGTGTAGATTATTTTACAGAAGAAGATAAACAACAAATAATAAGTCAAATACTACAAATTCTATCTCCTCCAACTGAATGTGAGCACCAATATGAAGTGATTAACTTTAATGAAGAAATCGAAAACTTAAAATGTAATAAATGCAATAAAGAAATAACACGCGAACATAGCAAACAACAAACTATAACAGATGATGATGGTTATTTTAATGTTACATGTGATACATGTGGTCTAAACGTTAGAAAACATGATCATGCTGACTCAAAACGTATTCGTAAAATACCAGTTAGTACTGAAAATGTATGTCATGTCAAAGAAACTTATTGTAAAGTCTGTAACGAAGTTATTAGCAGAGTTGAAGTAACTGAACACGATTATGAGTATGATGAATTTGGAAATGAAATAGGTTGTTTTAATTGTTCATTAACAATTAATTAAAAAGAAAGGAATTAATATGGAAGTATTAAATTTTATAAAAAATTATTGGACACAAATAGCATTTTTAGTAAGCATACTAGGTGCTTTTTTTGTATTTGCTTTTAATATGATTCAAGCAACAAAATGCAGTCTTAGAAATGACATTTTAACAATATACGATAGGTGTAAGGACTCAAAAACAATTACTAGATATCAATTACTTGCAATTGAGTATTCATATACAATTTATAAAAAATTAAAAGGTAACTCGTTTATAGATGATATTATCAATGAAATTAGAACTTATGAAGCTGTGGATTAAGGAGGAAATAGAGATGGAATATTCACAAATAATAATTGTTGCAATACTTATTGAGGCAATTTGGGAAAATTGCAAAATAGTATGGCAAAATAATAAATTCAGTTGGGATAAAGTAGGAGCTCTTATGGTTTCTATTTTTATTTGCATTGGAGTACAAGCTGATGTGTTTGGATTAGTTGGTTTAAATATTGTATGGCCAATTTTACCAAATATCTTAACGGGTATTTTAGTTAGCCGTGGTGCAAATTTTATTCATGATATTTTTTCAAAAATATCTAAGAAAGAAGGTAAATAATTATGAGAGTAGTAAAAGATAGTGAGAAAAGAATCACGCAAAATTATGGGAATGGACACGAAGGCATAGATATCGGTTGGAGAGCAAACGAAGAAGAAAACAAAGTTTTTGCTTTGTGCACTGGTACAGTTATACAAGCTGTGGATGGAAAAGAACATAATCCAGGTTC
Source organism: uncultured Bacilli bacterium (assembly GCA_910588025.1). Lineage (GTDB taxonomy): Bacteria > Bacillota_I > Bacilli_A > RF39 > UBA660 > MGBC162267. The sequence continues at coordinate 664 of CAJUQG010000022.1, read as the reverse complement.
AATTGGTACTGAAAGTTACGGCAACTTCGTTATGATTCGTCACGAAAATGGATTAGAATCAACTTATGCTCATTTACAAAAGAATATTAAAGTGAAAATTGGTGACAAAGTTACAAAAGATACAATCCTCGGAATAATTGGAGAAAGTGGTAATGCGTATGGAAGACATCTACATTTAAGAATAAAGAAAAATGGTGCTTTAGTAGATCCAACATCGTACCTAACTACAGATTTAGAAGCTAAAACATTAAATAAAAAAGAACAAATTTATTTGCCAAGCAATGTTGATACCTGGAGAGTATATCCTTTGAACAAACACCCTATCGTTGGTAATGAATGTGGAGTTTTATATCCATCTCGATTTGGCGGACTAACTTACGACATTTTAGAATGGAAAATAAAAAATCAAGTGGCTATTATTCAGACTCGAGATTACGGAAAAGTACAAATCTATGTAGATCCTGAAAAAACAAGCGCACAAATAAAAAAATAATTATAATAGCCCACAAAATGAATGAACAAAATATAATCGGTTATAATAATTTTGGGAAACAAAAAAAGATACTTTTGTATCTGTTTCTCATACCTGGACACCTTTTACTAAAGGTGTCTCAGACTGTTGACAAAGTGGTGTATTCAAAATGAATATACTACTTTTTTTGAT
>CAJUQG010000021.1 GCA_910588025.1 uncultured Bacilli bacterium | reverse complement strand
TAATTAATAGAAAACCCATAGAAAAAATCTATGGGTTTGTCTACACTCTGAAAAAGAATAGATCAAACTATCCTTTTTAATTCTTGTGTTTTTTCCGTAGAAAAGGAATACAATTTCTATGATTTATTACTTTTGTTTATATTCGTATTATTAATCATAGTAAATACCCGCGAAAACTAACATAGTTTAAGGTACGGCCACAGTCATGACCAAAAGCAAACACACCAGACTCTGTACCATGCGTATAACCACTACCTATAATGAACCAAGGCTGAATAGGTTTGACAAACCAAGCCATACATTGTATCCCTGATAAAAACATAGTACATGTCGCGAAAACTATCCCAACTAGCAAATTCACCGCGATAAGGTGAGAAAGAAAACACATGAGACCCAAAACCATGAGAATATGCTCCACCACGACTGAACCAAGGCTGAATAGGATCGACAAACCATAAATAAATCCCTTTTTTTCTTCTTTTTTTAAATCATCTATTTCATTTCTTACTCTTTTTCATTCAATGTATTTTGTGTTCGCTCTTATAGAGACAGGAATTTATTTTCTATGTTTCATATTTTTTTTATTTATACTCTTTTAACATAGTAAATGCCGCGAAAACTAATCCAATGTACAGCCCGACCACAATCATGAGCAAAAGTAAACACGCCAGTTTCTGACCCATGTGTAAAATCGCCACTACGACTGAACCAAGGGTAAGCATAATGGACAAACCAGGAAAATCTAAGACTATTTTTTAAATAATTATATCTATTTATTTTTTATATTTGATTAATCTTAGTAAAATACCAGCGAAAACTAGCATTCAAAGCCGAATGTCCATACGCAGCACCAAAGGCAAACACACCAACTTCTGTGCCATTTGGTAAAGGTCCACCACATATAAACCAAGGACAATTACGATTGACAAACTACTTATTATGAAAGTCATAGTAAATGTCGCGAAAACTAATACTACTATTTAGTTCGCCATCTGTCCTAAAAAATGCAAACACGGAAGAAGATATACCATCTGTCCAATGTCCACCACGCAAAATACAAGGTAAGTAATGTAGGACAAACTACAAATAAATCCCTTTTTTCTTATTTTTTTGAATCATCCATTTCATCTCTTACTCTTTTTAATTCAAAATATCTTTGTATTCGCTCATATATGAGACAGGAATTTATTTTCTATGTAACATATTTTTTTATTTATACTCTTTTAACATAGTAAATACTCGCGAAAACTACCACTATTACTCGTACTATTAGCACTTGCGAATGCAAACACACCAGCACCTATACCTACTTCAATCGATCTACCACGAATGAACCAAGAATACAAGTGACTGACAAACCAAAGTGGATTGCTTATAAAAAAATCTATGATTTCAATTTCTTATTTCTTTAAAAAGTTTAAAATCAATCTAAATCATAGTAAAATACTTGCGAAAACTACCATTACCATACGAATTACCGTACGCAACACCAAAAGCAAACACACCACTATCTATACCAGCGAAGTAAATGTTACCACGAATGAACCAAGAAATCCAGTGCTCGACAAACCAAAGTGGACTGCTTATAAAAAATCTATGATTTCATTTTCTTATTTCTTCAAAAAGTTTAAAAACAATCTAAATCATAGTAAATACTCGCGAAAACTAATCCATGTATCAACTGACCCATGATATCTTGCAAAAGCAAACACCGAAGCACCTGTACCAATAGGAAGATCACCACCACGCAGGAACCAAAGACGAGTATGAGAGACAAACCATAAATAAATTCATTTTATTTTTTACATAGTAATATCGACGCGAAAACTAATATAACCCATCCAGTAACCATGACTTCGACTTACAGCAAAACTACCAGCATATAATCCTATTGTAGAACTTCCACCACGAGTGAACCAAGAATTCCAGTGCTCGACAAACCATTTTTGTCCTAACGAATTTAGTAATGATCTAAGACGGCCATTATCTCTAAATTTTGCTAAATTCTATTTTATTATAAAAGGAAAATAATCTTTTTTCCAGCTAGGTGAAACGATACAAACGACCTTGAAAAGAAAGAAAAAATTGGTATTTTTCGTTGCATTAATCATACAATTCTGTTAAAATGGTATGTGAATTAGGTCTAGAAGGGAGATATTTATGGCTAATATTAAAAGTTCTAAAAAAGCTATCAAAGTTATCGCTAAAAAAACTGATAATAATCATGAATTGAAAGCTCGCGTAAAGAATTTGATTAAAGACTGTGATAAAGCTATTGCTAGTAATGATAAAGAAAAAGCTACTACCTTACTTTCTGATACTCAAAAATATGTAGATCAAGCGGTTAGTAAAGGACTTATGAAAGAAAATACTGCTAGTCGTCAAAAAAGCAGATTATCACAAAAAGTTAAAGATATGAAGTAAGATTGCTTACTTCTTTTTTTAATGTTAAAATGTTTTTTAGAAAGTAGTTGATAAAAATGAAGTGGATTAAACAAATGGTGTTTCCTCTTCTATGTTGTGTTTTTTTAATCTACTTAGTATCGAAAGCTTCTTTTCTTAGTACACAACTTACGACAATTATAGAAAATAATCCGATTTATGTAGATCAAGAACGGAATGATTATTACAAAAAAGATTCTTTTATCTTTGTTCAAAATACCGATTCTTTTGTTCCATTAAGTAAAGGAGATTTAAAAAATATTTTCTTTACTGTTGTTAATTCAGGATGGAATAATTTTACTTTTTATTGTCCTAGTGAATATACTTCTTGTCTTACTGATATGAAAGAATTTAGTCAAGATCAAAATATGCTTACTCATATTAATAATTTTGTTCATCCATATAATAGTTTTTCTAATATTAAAACAACTTTATCGGAGTCGGGAGAAATAACCATTCAAGTAGAATATTTGTATACAGATGAACAAGTAGCTCAAATTGAGCAAAAAATGACAGAAATTATTATGCAAGAAATTGATACGACAGATTCTTTGTATGATCAAATTAAAACGATGCACGATTATCTTATTAATACAACCAAGTATGATGTGACGAGAAATGAAAATGGTGATTCTACCTATCTTTCTTATTTGGCATATGGTCCTTTGTTTGAAGGGTTTGCAACTTGTAATGGGTATACCGATGCTATGGCTATTTTTCTTGCTCGATTACAATTACCTAATTATAAAATTGCAACTACTCCAGAAGATTTACAAGAACAAAATGAAGGACATGTGTGGAATGCTGTTTACTTGGATAAGGAATGGTTACATTTGGATTTAACGTGGGATGACCCTGTAAGTAAAGATGGTAAAGATTATTTGCAACATAAATATTTTTTAGTAAATAATGAAGAATTAGAAGAAGCAGATGATGGAACGGTGGAAGTTTTAGAACATCGTTTTAAGAAAAACGTTTATTTAGAATTTAAAGAGCAAAAAAAGGACATTGATTAGTCCTTTTTTTCTGTCTTAATAAACATGGAATCTCCGAATGAGAAAAAACGATAATGATTTTCTATTGCACTTTGATAAGCATGCAAAATATTTTCTCTTCCAGCTAGAGCACTTACTAGCATGATTAAAGTACTTTTTGGTAAATGAAAATTAGTAATCAAACAATCAATGGCTTTGAATTTATATCCTGGATAGATAAAAATATCTGTATTACCAGAACACTTTTTGAATTCATTATATTTTAACGCTACGGTTTCTAAAACTCTTGTAGAAGTGGTTCCTACTGCAATAATTCGTCGATTCTCTTTTTTCGCTTTATTTAAGATAATTGCACTTTCTTCACTCAATTCAAAATATTCACTGTGCATGTGATGTTTTAAAATATCTTCTGTTTCTACTGGTCGAAATGTTCCAAGCCCAACATGAAGAGTCACGTTTGTAATAATAATTCCTTTTTCTTTTATTTTATCTAAAAGTTCTTTTGTAAAATGAAGTCCAGCAGTTGGTGCAGCAGCGCTTCCAATATTTTTAGCATAAACCGTATTATAACGATCTTTTTCTAGTAGTTGTTCATGAATGTATGGAGGAAGTGGCATTTGTCCTAGTTGATCTAAAATTTCTAAGAATATTCCTTCATAAATAAATTTTACTTCCACAATTCCCTCTGTCTCTTTTTTGCTTACTTGTGCTTTTAATAATCCGTTTCCAAATGATAAGATGGTTCCCTCTTTTAGTCTTTTAAAAGGACGTGATAAACAGCTCCAAGTATTTTCTCCTAAATCTTTTAAAAGCAATAGCTCTATGACTGCTTTGGTTTCTGTTTTTTCACCAATTAATCTTGCAGGTATTACTTTTGTATCATTTATTACAAGTACATCATCTTTCTTTAAATAATCTAAAATATCACTAAAATGTTTATGTTCTAATTCACCGCTTTCACGATCTAAAATTAACAATTTTGAATCTGTTCTAGTTTTAAGAGGTGTTTGAGCAATCAATTGCTCTGGTAGTTCGTAATTAAAATCTTCTAAATTCATAATATTTTCCTTCTTTGCTTTCTTCATTATAATGAAAAAGAAGAATTTTGTCTATTCTTCACTTATATCTATCATATTTTGTTTTGTTAATCTTCTTTGAATTTGCAATTCTTTTAAAAACTCATTTTGTAATTCTGAATTTCTTTTTCCATTATAATATGCTAAATATGTTGGCTTATTATCAGTAGTATAAGAACAAAAGCGAATCCATGGGTAATAATCTAATAACATGTCTGCGGGATTATATAAAATCATATCACTACCTTTTCTTTGTAAGTAGTCTTCACACACATCTTTTCTTTTTTTTATAAGTTCATGAAGCCAAAGAGAAGCCCAAAAATCCTGCAAATCATAACATCCTTTTAATGATAATAAATTTAGGTCGCTAGTGATAAAGCCCTCTGGTATATTATTATATTTTTTTGTTAATTTAATTCTAGTGATGTTATTTTCTTTTCCTTGCATTAATATCGGATTTGATAAACGTGCTTTACTAAGACGAGGCAAATCTTCTTTTTGATATTCTGCAAAATAATAATTAATACCTTCATCTTGTTTTACTTTTAGAATGGTATCAGAAATAAATAATGGATTTTGCAATGTAAATCCCATATGTAGTAGAACAAAATCAAAATATGGTGAAAAAGTTTTATATTGCTTTATAAATTTATAAAACTTTAGCTTTCGTTGATATTGTTCTTTTTTATTTTCACTATTCAAATACTCATCTACTAAGAATTTACAAGTATTCTCCATTTCGTAATATGGTATTTCAATTATTTTGTTATCGGAAGAAATTAACTTGCACATCATACTAATCACCCTTTTTAGAATTGGTGTTATTATAGCTGTTTTCTTCACATAATGCAATTATTATTATTATTTTTAGTAAAACATAAAAAAAGAAGAATTTTCTCTTGTCTTCTTTTTAGAACCATAATTTTTTTAAAAAAATGTATTATTATGAGCAATTTTTAAGTGGTCATAGCTTTTTTCGGTAACAACTCTTCCTCTTGGCGTTCTTTTGATAAAACCTTCTTGTAAAAGAAATGGTTCTACAACATCTTCAATAGTAGATACTTCTTCGCCAATACTTGTAGCAATGGTTTCTACTCCTACTGGTCCACCATTAAATTTAGTAATCAAAGCCATTAAATATTCTGTATCGATAGCATCCAATCCATGAGGATCTACTTTTAGTTTTTTTAGCGCATCATTTGTTGTTTCTTCATCGATGACTTCTAACTGTTTTACCAAAGCAAAATCTCGAACTCGCTTAAATAGACGATTTGCAATTCGTGGCGTTTTTCGACAACGCTTACTGATTTCTCTTGCGGCATCATCTTCGATATTCATATTTAAAACCCGACTAGTCCGTTTGATGATTTGGTAAAGTTCTTCTTCTGAATAGTAATTTAATTTAGACACAATTCCAAAACGATCTCTTAAAGGACTGGAAATATCCCCTGCCCTAGTAGTGGCTCCCACTAATGTAAAAGGAGGTAAATCTATTTTAATACTTCTACTTCGACCATCATTATTGATGACTATGTCTAATTCAAAGTCTTCCATGGCTGGATATAAAATTTCTTCAATAAATTTTGGCATACGATGAATTTCATCAATAAATAAGACATCTCCTGGTTCTAAATTGGATAATACAGCAGCTAAATCACCACTTTTTTCTAAAGATGGACCAGAAGCAGTCTTTAAGTTAACGCCTAATTCATTGGCAATAATATGAGCTAATGTTGTTTTTCCAAGCCCTGGGGGACCGTAAAGTAAGACGTGGTCAAGAGACTCTTCTCGCATTTTAGCAGCTTTGATAAAAATACTTAAATTCTCGGTTATTTCTTTTTGACCAACATATTCTTCTAATTTTTGAGGACGAATGTTTTCTTCGATGGTATCTGAATGAATGATTTCGGCATCGACAAGTCTTTCCTTTTCCATAATTCCTCCTTATAATTTTTCGACTATCTCTTTTATTTCTTTCCAATTACGGGCTTTTTTATATTTACTATAATTTTTCTTATCTTCCAAAACACGTATTAAAAAAGGTCCTTTGATCGTATCTAAAACGCTTTCTCGGTCATCGATAAAAAGGTCTAAACCTAACTCTTTGGTATCCATTCCTTTATTTTTTGAGCCAAATAATAGAGCATCATACAATATGTGATTGTCTTTTAAAAATTTTCGTGTATAGACTTTCATATTTGGACATTCTTCTTCACACCGAGCAGTAACTAAAATAATATAATGTCCTTTTTCTTTCCAAGATCTAATGACTTCCGTCGCATGTTTTTTTACTTTCATTCCTAAGTATACTTTTTCTCCAAACTCAACCATAAAATTTTTAAAGTGTTCTTCACTTAATTGATGTGTTTCGCTATACCTAGCTAATTTATATTTTCGACGATACTTTTTAATTTGTTTGGAAATTTCCCATTTGGTTTCTGTAATAGTATCATCAATGTCAATTCCAATTTTCATTACTTTAACAAAAGCTTTAATGCTTCTTTCACTTGTGATTCGATTGGTGAGTCGGAAGATATTTCTGGAATAATCTTTTTAATATCTGCTAATTTGTAACCTAAGCTTTCTAAGACGCTTGTTAGTTCATCATGATTGTTTACATTGACTGTGGATTCGGACTTAGCAAGTTTGCCTTTTAAATCTAAGATAATTTGACGTGCGACTTTATCCCCAATTTTGGGAAATTTTTTTAAATATAGAATATTTTCACGATCAATGGCATCAATAATTCCACTCACACTTCCAGTTGCAAGCATAGGAAGAGCCATTTTAGGACCTAAGCCTTTTACATTAATTAGTTTTAAAAATAAATTGCGTTCTTCCATATTCATAAAGCCATAAAGACTGTATTCATCTTCGCGAATATAAGAATACGTATAAACTGTAATCTCTTCCTCTGTTTTAAAGCTGAAAGGATTTCCTACATAAATTTGATATCCAATTTTATTATTTTCTAAAACAATGTAATTGTTTTCTTGTATTTTGACATATCCTTTAATATAGTTATACATTTTACCACCTATTCTATTTTATCATACGTTTGTTTTGATGAAAAGAATTTTTCTTTTCTAATTTTTTCTTATTCTAGTTTTAAACTATATTTTTGGCTACTTATTTTTTGTTTGAAATCTTCGTAATTATAAACATCTTGGAAATCATTGAATACATTTTCATATACATTATCATTCCATAGCTCTTCTCTGCTATGATAATAAGCTAAAAAGGCAGATTTTATTTTCATTCCATCCTCAAGAGATATTTGTTTTATTTCTATTAAATTATCGATAAAGCTTTTATATAAATCATATTTGAAAAGATGTTTTATTACTTCGTTTTGATCTTCAAAATTATTGAAACCATCATATGCTAATTTATTACGGATTTTAGAAAATGAATAGAAACATTCTTCGTTGGTTAAAAATTGATAAAACATTTCTTTGGAGGTAATTTGTTCTAGGCTATCCCAAAATAAATAATTATCGACTCCCTCTTCGCATTGTTCAAAAATAAAGGCATGTAAATTGATAAATTTAGGAAAGTAATTGATTATATTTTTTTGTTCTTCTTCAGTAAAGTCTAAAGAATTTAAAACATATTTTTCATAATTTAAGAAAAAAGATAGATGAGTATGATAAACTTGCCATAAAGTTTCAGGTATTTGATAACTTATTAAACGCGTTTTGGTAGCTTCCCATACTGAATTATAGTTTTTTTGCGATATTAATGTCTCGTTTTGAAGAGTGTAATAAATAATATCAGAATCTGTTTCATATAATCGAAAGGTTTCATATTTTATGGTAAATTCACCAGGACAAGAACGGTTTTGATTTTCAATTACAACGCTTAGATTGCCATTAATTTTGGGAAGACCAATTCCTGCTAAAAAATCTTTTTGTTCCATTAATTCTTGCAATTCTTCATGATGATTTCTTGTTTCATTAATTTTGTCTTTGGCAAAGTCTTTTTGATTTAAACAATAAATAATGGTTTTCATTTCTAAAGAATTGTACCATTTTTGGTTTGTTTTTTTCTCATATAATTCAATTAAATCGATACTGACATTATAATTCAATTGGGCGAGGTTTTCTTTTGTTTTTCCACTATGTAACTCTTCTAAATGAGCAAAACAACGCTCTACTTCTTTGTCGGTCATACCTACATTGTAATAAAGTTCATATAACTTGAGAATCCAATCTGGTTTGGTCATGATTTTTAAAATGGTTTCTCTACCAAAGATGTAATGTAAACCTTGTAAGTAAGTGTTTAACTCAAAATAAGAAGTGGTAAAACCATCTAAAGAACCATGTTGTCTTCCTATATCACTAGCTATTGCTTCCACTAAGGAAATAGCATTTATATCAATAGGGCCCCAAATTTTTCCACTAGCAAAATCTAAATGATGATGAATATTTTCGTGATGTCTTACTTCATCGGTAGCATTTTCTACTAAGTAAATATCATCCGTTCCTCTCTTAAAAAAACCTTTCGCTTTGCGATTTTGGCATTTTTCATCATCGATGGTAATCTTCCGATTTCTAATCTTTTCTAACTGGTAAGAATAATCGTAATATAAATATTTGTGGACAAAGGGAAATTCTTTTAGAGCTATTTCCCGGTCTCTTTCGGTCATTTCTTTATTTTCAAGAGTTGCCTGATAATACTTTAAAAAGTCAGATTGATGGCAGAAAATGTAGGTCATGTCTTCTTCTAAATGATAGGAAACAATAATATCATATAAATTTTCTTGATTTAGAACTTCCAGTACAACGTCTTCCTCTACTGCATAAGTTCTCATAGAATTATTTGATAGAAGAGTTAGAAAACAAAGACTAAATAAAATTTTTTTGGTCCCATTTTTTTTAGTAGATTTATTTGTTTTTTCTTTCATAGATTAACCCCTTTTTTATTACATGATATTATAGCAAGTATTTTAAAATATGCAAACAAAAAACACTTGTATATTAAATGATATTAAAATGTTGATAGGAAAAATAGTAGCCATTAGTCATTAATCATAAATCGTTTTCGAACTATTACGAATTTTAGTAAAGTAACTTATCATAGGATTCATTGGACGGCATAATCTAATGGAGAAGATTGGTGCAATTTAAGATTTCAATCAAAAAAGCCTATTTTTGAAAATAGGACTCTTTCATCGTAGCCTTTCAACAGATTAACGTTCTAAAGTTCTTTTGCTATTGTCATGTTTATAATTTTCTAGTATTTCTAAAACTTCATCTAGGCCCTGATTATACGAATAAAGTTCTTCTTGGTTTTCCAAATAAACTTCTTTGATGGAACAACCCATATATTCTTCTATTCTAAAGGTCTTCATGTTAAAAACTTCTGTACCATTTAGTTGCACACCAACAATAAATTTTTTTAGATTTGTAGTGATATTTTTAATCTCATAAATTTTCCAGTTTTCATAATTATAGCCTATATTTTCAAAATATTCGTTTGCTAAATTTTTGTAAGAATTATAATTAAACGAAGTAATTGTCTCATAATTATATTCAACATTTGGATCACATTTAGCAAAATCAAGAATTTGCCATGTGAAATATTTTAATTCACCATTTTGATAAATTCCTCGAACTCCATTTTCAGGTGAAATAAATGCCCCTATTTCTTCAAATGGATCTAAAGTATAGTAAATACCCTTCCAACGAATAAACGGAATAAATTCATTTACATCTTTAATAACCCCTACACTATTTCGAGAATATTTGTCTTCATAAAACCGCTTTTTTCTCGTTAGCATAGTAATTTCACTTCTATTAGTAAAATTATTAGGATTTACTTCTTTTTCTGATGAAACAGTTAATAAAGTTAATCCCCCTAATCCGATTAAAAGATTTCTAGCTATTTTTAATTTCTTTTTTGTTGTCTCATTTAATTTTTTTGAATTCATTTTAAATCCCCCTCATTTGAGGTGTACTTTAACATTTTTTTGGAAATTTGTCTCGTTGACAACACTATTTAAAGATAAATGTTAATATAACAGGGGCAAGAATTACAAGAAGCATAATAGGGATAAAGAAAATTACTGATATCACACTAATTTTTGTTGGTAATTTAGCGATTTCTTCTTTTATTTCAAGAAGTTGTTTATCTCTTAAAAAGTCTAATTGGTTGTTTAATGATTCAATCATATTGTTGCCAAATACACTGGACTCGGTAATATTTAGGATGACATTATTGATGGCATCACTTGGAAGACGTTTTTTTAAATCGTCTAAACATTCGGTAAAACTTTTCCCATAATGGATTTCTTTTAATGCACTTTGGAATTCACTTGCTAATTCACTATCTACATTCTTTGAGGTTAACTCTAAAGCAACATTTAAACTTTTTCCTCCCTCTAAAGTTAAGGATAAAATTTCAAAAAAGAAAATAGCTTCATGTTCTAGTTTTTTGCCTCTTCTTTTTATAGGAATATCTAAGAAAAGAATTTCGCTACCTAAATAAAAAAAGGCAGTTAGTAAAGGAGCTAGTATATAGCCATTTTTTAGAAAAAATAAAGTGATAAAAAAAAGGAAGCAAGATAAAAATAAACGAATATTTAGAAATGGAAAGGTTTGATAATTTGTATTTCCTAACAATTTTATTTTTTTGTCAATTTTTTTGATCGTTTGTAAACGAAAAATTCGTTTGGCGATATTATGTTCTTTTTTCATTACATTTTCACCTTCAATACTTTTTTTATGGTAAATATATAGCTAATATACAATATCAGAATAAAGATAAAACTTAGGAAACCAAAAGGTGTTTCAAAAAAAGGATTAAAATAAGTTGGATTTAAAAGCAGAATAGCTAGAGAAAATAAAATAGGTAAAAAAACTAAAATACGAAAGACAAAAATACTAGAGGCTGTTAAGCTTTTCATTTCATTTTGTAGTTTCTTTTTATCATAAAACGATTTTTCAATACTTGAGAAAACGTGAACGATATTTCCTCCTGTACGATTTAGTAAAGTTAAAGCGGAAGTAATGTATTTGGCATCTTCTAATTTTACTCGCTCATAAAACCTTTTAAATACGACTTCTAAACGCAAACCATAAGTCATATCCATATGAATTTTTTTAAATTCATCACTTATCGGACCATCGAGCTCTGTTTTTACTATTTCTACAGCTTGCATAATATTTCTTCCAGATTTAAAACTATTATTCATTATGATAATGGCTTTTAGTAAATCATCTTCAATTTGTTTTTGTTTTTGTTGCATTTTAAGTGCTAGTATTATGTCTGGGATAAAAAATCCTATGAATACTGCACTTAAAACATGAATCACATTAATATTAGTTGAAGTAAAAATGATGGTTAATATTAGTAAAGAAAGAAAACTAAAAGATGTTAAAAATTTTAAAGAAATATAGTCCATTTTATTTTTTTGCTTTTTTTCTTCAAAACTAATGTGCCGTTCATAAGAATCACTTAAAGTACGTAAGACTTGACTTTTTTCTAAAATACGACTCAATTTATGAGTAAAACACCAAAGATGATGACTGAAAATATCAAAAAATGATTTTTCTTGATCATGAATGGAAGTTAGAGCAAATTTGGCAAATCTTCGTTGATATTTTAATGCTTTTAGTTCTCTTAAAAAAAGGAAAAGGAAAAATAAAGCACAGAAAAGGACAAGTATTTGTAAAATCCATTTGATGCTACTCATATTGACTCCTTTCTATTTATTCTTGATGAAACATGTCATCAAGGTCGGTAATTCCTTTTGAGGAAATTTTTTGATAAACATTTGGTATTTCTAAATGATTAAAAATGTATTCGCCATCTACTTCTTTATTATTCGTTAGACCTGTTTGTTGAAAGGCGAAAATTTCTCGTAGTTCGATTTCGTTTTCTTTCATGCCTGTTAATTCTGTAATAGAAGTAACTTTTCTTCGGCCATCACTCATTCTTTCAATATTCACAATTAAATCAATGGCATTGACAATATATTCTCGAATTGCCTTGACTGGTATTTCTAATCCACTCATTAAAACCATTGTTTCTAATCGATTTAAGGCATCTTTCGAACTATTGGCATGTAGTGTAGTCATAGACCCATCATGACCAGTATTCATAGCTTGAAGCATATCAAAGGCTTCTTTTCCCCGAACTTCTCCAACAATGATACGGTCAGGTCGCATACGAAGACTATTGATGACTAAATCACGAATAGTTACTTCTCCATCTTTGGTATAATTGGTAACTCTGGTTTCTAAAGAAATGACATGTGTTTGATTTAATCTTAATTCAGCAGCGTCTTCAATCGTAATGATTCGCTCATCATGAGAAATAAAACCGCTTAAAATATTTAGTAAGGTAGTTTTTCCTGAACCGGTTCCTCCACAAATGATAATGTTACATTTTCCTCTTACGGCTGCATCTAAAAAAGTGGCCATATAAGGTGTCATGGAACCAATTCTTATAAAATCATCGACTGAGGTCATTTCACTTTTAAATTTACGAATGGTTATGACAGGTCCTTTGGTAGATAAAGGAGGTATGACAGCGTTGATACGGGAACCATCAGCAAGTCTTGAATCGACCATAGGATTTGAGGAATCAATGGTTCTTCCTAAAGGTCCAATTAAACGTTGAATGGTTCTTATAATATGTTCGTCATTAATAAAAGAAACACTTTCATCTTTGATGATTTGACCATCGATTTCAATATATATTTCTTTGGGACTATTGACCATAATTTCTGTAATATTTTTGTCTTCTAATAATTCTGTTAAAGGTCCATAACCGTTGATTTCATTATCGATTAAATTAAATAAGTGGGTACGCTCTAAGTTAGATAAATCATAACCTTCGATGTTTTTGTCAATTTCATCATTAATAAATTGATCCAATAATTTATCTTCAGGAATTTCTGAATCAATAATATCAACGACAATTCTGGTACGCAATTCATCTAATAGTTTTTTATCTGGAAAAATTTCATAATCATTTATCAAATTAGAACGAGTTTCTTGACGTTTAATATTAAACGCATCTAATAAGCTATTCTTCGTCATGAGGATTTTCCTCCTTTTCTTTGGTGACATCTGCCGCAATGCTCATCATGGTAGAAAAGTCTTTCGCAAAAATATTAGGCATTTTTGGTTCTAACGAAATGATTTTACCATTCATAACATATTCGTCGAAGTTTTTTAAGAAAAATTCACTAGACAGTGTATAATCGATATTAGATTTTAAAATATTTCGTAAGTCGAACAAAGAAAAATATTTTTTATAAGGATTGATACTATTGTTTAAGAGAATTTTATAATTTGTTTTTTCTAAATCTCTAAAAATACTAACGAGTGATTTCATATTTTTAATATCTAATGGGTCATTGGTCATAATAAATAAGATTAGGTCGACATTATCTAAAATCACTAAATTTTTTTCATCTAAGTCATGATTGGTATCAATTAGAACAATATCATAATTGTATAGAGCTTTATCAAGAAGAATATCAATATATTTTGAATCAATTTTATTTGCTTGTCGTGGATCTTTTGGACAAGGTAAAATATCGATGAATTTATCATAAGTGGTAATGTAGTTTTTAAAATCTTTGTAACGATTATTACTATAATCATCGACGAAATTATATATTGTGCTGGTAAAAGGAGTATTTAGGGCTGTAGCAATTCCACCACCAGATAAGTCCATATCAATGATTAATACTTTTTTTTCAATGGTTTCAAAGATACCAGCCATATTAATCGTGGTTGAAGTTTTACCTACTCCTCCTTTGGCTCCAAAAATACATAATGATTTACCTTTTTTTCGTATCATGTTTGCCCTCTTTTCTTATTCTTTTGATCTGTTCTCTTCATCTTTTTCTTGCATCGTTTTAGTCGTTTTCACGTGATATTCTTCTAACCCTAATAAGCGTCCAAATACACTTTTTACGGTATCCTCATTAGATATTTTAAGGGAGGAAGATGTGGATTCTACTTGCAAATGCTCTATGGATATTCCATTTTTCACAAAACGGTCGGCAATTTCTTCTTCAATATTACTAGTCATACGTTTTTGATAACACTCTTTTAAAATAGTTTCCGTAGTATGAGCTAATTTACTTTTGGCATGTGTAAGAATTCCTAAGTCAATGACTAACGCAGCAAGCCCTATAAAAATAGGAATCATAATGACAAAAAGAATTAAAGTTTGACCGTTACGATTCATGTTTGATTGACCTTTCTATTGTGACATCAAACGGATTTTTTAAAATTAAATTTAATCCAGGGGTGATAAGTGCTACTTCTTCTTTTAAAGAAAAGGTCAGATACTCTTCTTCTTTCTTTAATGTAACCCATTGATTCGCATTTTTTTGTTTTAATTTGGTATTGATTTCATCGACATTTTCCCGACTTCGATAATCATCAATTACTTCATCCATCGTACTTTCTAAGTTATTTTTGATATAAAGAAGTTTGCCAAAATCGATTATAGCAAATAATAAAAAGAGAAAGATTGGAAGAATCATGACAAATTCAACTAATGCTTGACCTTTGCGATTTATCATAGTCACACCCTCTATTATCGTTTTTTATTATATCATATTTTTCTTAAATATTTTAGTAAAACTTTAAGGCGTGGTTTCGTTTTTTTTGTCTACACATTTTCCTTCTCCTGGATTTTCTCCGCTTTCAAATTCTTTGTCAATTAAACTACAAGATGTTTTGGTAATAGAATCTTTTAAATACCCACCAAAATAACTAACCAAACTTATGGTTATGACACTAATAATGGCTACAATTAAGACATATTCTATTAAGGCTTGGCCTTTGTGATTCAACATAAAATCACCTCTATTATGAACATTATAACAGAGATATTTTCGGATGACAAGAAAATGAAAAAAACAGGAAATCCTGTCTTATTTTAAATTTTTTTCGGTTTCTTTGACGATATATATTGGACGATTTTTGGTTTCTAGATATATTTTAGCTAAGTATTCCCCTAAGACTCCTAGAAAAAAGAGTTGAACACCACTTACAAAAATGATAATACAAGCAAGACTTGGCCAGCCACTTACAGGATCACCCCAAATTAAGGTTTTGGCAATAATAATCAAAATCAGTAATAAGGCAATGAAACAAAATAGAATTCCTACAAAAGAAGATATAAGTAATGGTCTTGTCGAAAATCCGACAATTCCATCCATAGCATAAGCAAATAAGCGTCGAAAATTAAACGTTGTTTGACCAGCAACACGATTTGGGGCATCATAAGTTAACCAAAGCGTATCAAAGCCAACAAAATTAAATAAACCTTTGGAATATCGATTGTATTCTGTTAATTTTAATATTGAATCTACTACTTGTCTTGTCATCAAACGATAATCACGTTCATTTGGAGCCATAGGTACGGTACTTAATAAACCGATTATTTTGTAATAACAAGCTGTTAGAAATTTTCTTAAAAAACCATAATTTTTATGATTATTCGTTTTTAAACCGACGATATCTAAATTATTTTTTTGAAGAGTTTCATACATCTCAATTAATTTCGCTGGGGGATCTTGTAAATCCGCATCCATCAAAGTTATATAATCGCCATCAATATTTTGTAGTCCAGCGTAAATTGCTGCCTCTTTGCCAAAATTTCGCGAAAAAGAAAGAAAACGAACGCGTTTGTCTTTTTTTGCTAACTCTTTGATGACTTTTAAAGTATTATCTTTTGAACCGTCATTAATAAACATGATTTCGAAGTCCTGTTCCTTCATTTGATTCATTACTTTTGTCATTTCTTGATAAAATAGTGGAAGGGATTCTTCTTCATTCCAGCATGGGACGATCACACCTATTTTTTTCATAAAATACCTCTTTCTATATATAGATTATTGTAGATTATTAGGATTGTCAAGTTAGAAAAAAAGAAAGGATAACCTTTCTAATTGATTATGTATGGATTTCCAGCACTTCCATTTCCACCTTTTACAGTAATTCCAGGTTTTAAATAAATAGCGGGACGATCAGCAACGGTTCCATCACTTTTTAATTCTTCTAAATTACCACTTGTATTTAGAGCAAAATAGTTTTCTTGATTTGTCATCGCAGGGTTCATAAACCATTGAGCTTTATTGGCTAGGAATAACCAGTTATTGGCACTACAATCGGCTGCTTCTGATAAAGATGTTAAAGCGGTATTGATACAAGTATTTTGAGTAAAGGTATTTCCACCACTTGTTGCATAAGCATAATCACTAGGACTAATTAAGCCTATTTTGCCAGACCATGTAGCATCATTTCCAGCAAATACTAAAGTATTTCTTTCATAATCATACCAGTGATTCGCTGTACCATTTTCATTGGTGTTATAGTTTTCGGCACTACCTAAATTCCAAGTAATCGTCTCAATCATATTTTTGCTTTCTAAACTAAGGGCATTGTAATAAGTATTGGTATAGTAATTTTGTAGTTCTGAGGTTTTCCAATCATTGTTTGGAGTAGTATTTCGGACAATTGCATCACGTAGAGGAATGTTTTTAATCATTTTAATTCGTTGACCCTCTACAGTATTTACAAGACCGATCATACGCCATGTTTCATTGTTAAAAGACACATAATTATTAGGGTTTTGACCAACATAACGATATTCTGTATTTTTAAATGTTGCATTACTTAACGTACTATCCATATGTTTTATTTCCATAATACCATTGGTTCCACTTCTGGCACTAGTTTCCATTTGTACCGTTGATTCTAAGGTATTCATTTTGGTAGCATAGCTTGTTAAGACAATAGCTGCTTCAAATTTTTGATTCATTACTTCTTTTCCAGCATTTTCATCAACCCATAAATAAATATCAAAGGTTTTTGAAGCATTTTTTTCAATATATCCAGTATTAATAATATAAGATGTTAATAAAGTACCATCGATTTCTAGGTTTTGGGTTTCGGTATTAATATCCATAGTATTTAGTAAAGATCCTGCCGAAGGTTTGCTTCCATCTATGCCAATCGCTACTTTTACTTTTTCATCAGATAACTTGGTTCCTGTCACACCAACGGTATTTAGGGTAATCGAATATCCTGCATCCGTGGTATTACAAGTATTTGTTACTTTCATACGATAAGAGGTTTGAGCACTTTCTAACGCTCTTTCATCACTAATCGGATAAGTATTTTTTAAACTAATTGACTTTGATAATTCTTCAAAGTTAATCGTAAAGCATCCAGTTTTAATGGTATTGGTTTCTTTGCTTTCAAATTCTTGTACCCACAAAGAATAACTTACTCCCATACAAGATGTTCCAAAAATCATGGCTCCTAAAATAAACAATGCCACTTTGTATTTCATTTTCATAACATACACCCTTTATTTTCTAGACTAAACATAGTATATCATAATCATTTCTTCTTTGCTATCCTAATTTTTCAATTTGACAATTTTTTTGAGCATATTTTAGGTTTTCTTTGATACAATTTATTAGGTGATACTTGTGTTTCTAAAAGTCAATAAAAACAAAATAAATGTTGTAGTAGCAAAAAATATGGCCGACCGATTTAAGGGATTTATGGGCAAAACCAATATTGATTATGGAATGCTGTTTCCTAAATGTAACGCTATTCATACTTTTTTTATGAAGGAAAATATTGATATTGTAGGATTGAATGAAGAAAACCAAGTAATTTATATTTATCGAAATTTACCCAAAAATCAAATAGTCCGAATTAAAAATGACATAAAAAAAACTAGTATCTTAGAACTTCCAAAAGATACTAGTAAAGAGATTACAATGGGTAGTATATTACTCTTTGAAGACGAAGATATAATTTAAAATTTTTACTTCATCTCCCCGTTTTGCTCCCATTTGTTCTAATTCTTCTTCGACTCCCATGCCTTTTAATTTTCTGGCAAATCGCATTTGAGCATCGTCATTTTCCCAACGAGTCATTAAAAATAATTTTTCAATTTCTTTGCCTTTTAACACCCATATATCATTTTCTTTGGTAATTGAAAAAGGTTTTTCATTTTGAAATTTATAAATCATGGTACTTTCAAATTCATCTTCTTCGTAAGGTGATTTTTCTTCGATTTCATCTAAAAGGTCCAGCATTCTTTCTAAAACCTTTTCTAACCCGATTTGATTGATAGCGCTCACTTCTAAAACTTCTAAAGAAGGATAACGTTTTTTAAATTCTTTTAAATTTTCAGAAAAGCCTTCCATATCCATTTTGTTGGCAATCACTATTTCTTTTTTTTGAGCTAATTTTTCACTGTAAGAAAGAATTTCGTTGCGAATCATTTCATAATCTTCCCAAGGTTTTCTTCCTTCGGTACCAGCCATATCTAGGACATGGGCAAGTATACGTGTACGCATAGCATGTTTTAAAAAGTTAATTCCAAGACCTACCCCTGTACTTGCTCCTTCAATTAAACCTGGTAAATCTGCTAAGACAAAAGAACGATTGTTACTTCCTTTGACAAGTCCAAGATTTGGAGAAAGGGTTGTAAAGTGATAAGCAGCTATTTTGGGACTGGCTCCACTTACTTGACTTAGAATTGTACTTTTGCCAACACTTGGCATACCAATTAATCCTACATCAGCTAATACTTTTAATTCACAACGAACATATTTGGTTTCTCCTGGTTCACCTAATTCACTAAATTTAGGAGCAGGATCAGATTGTGTAGCAAACGCTTTGTTTCCTCTTCCTCCCCGACCACCTTTACAAACTATGTATTCTTCTCCATCGGTGATTAAGTCTTTTAAAATCAAACCTGTGTCATCATCGAAAATAGTGGTACCTTCAGGAACTTTAATGATTAAGTCATCGGCTTTCTTTCCGTGCATAGCACTTCCTTTGCCATTCACACCCTTCTCTGCTTTCATAATTTTATGGTATTTTAAATCAATTAAAGTTTTTAATCCTTTTTCTACCCGAAAAATAATGTCGCCGCCTTTGCCACCATTTCCGCCATCTGGTCCACCCATTGGAACATATTTTTCTCGACGAAATGAGGTACAACCGTCGCCACCTTTGCCAGCTATTAATTTCATTTTGACAAAATCTTCAAACATCTATACCACCTCCACAGGCTCTATTTTATCAAATATTATAAAAGAATGCGATTACAATTTAAATGTAGTCATAGGAATATTTTCTTTTTGTTCTTTATTATGAAGGATAAGGCGATTGGCAAAACAAGTTTTTACAACATCTCTTACTCTTATAGAAGTAATATCCTCGTTATTCTGCCATTTCTTGGTGAAATATTCTATGGCATCATAATATCCATAACGGTACCAAAGGGTCATTTCTATTTCTTCTATATCAAACAAATTTATTTTTTTTCCTAATTTCGCTAATTCTATCACATCATTTTTTCCTTTGGTAAATCCAGTTTTATATTGAATTAATTCGTTTGTTATGATTTCGTCCATACGAACCAGCTTTCTTAATATGAATTTTGATTATAAAAATTTTTTATAGATTCTAAAGCACTTTTTATATTTGTATCATTAAATGGCTTTTTTAAAATGTTAATAATGGGATAAGAAAATGCTCTATTAATGGTATTCGTATCATCATCACCAGTAATAACAATTACTGGTAATTCATGTAATAATTGATGTTCTTTTAAATAATCTAATACTTCAAAGCCGTTTAAATTAGGCATATTGAGATCTAGTAAAATTCCATAAATTTGATGCTCTTTTAAAAGTTCTAAAGCAATTCTACCATCTTCGGCTTTTAAGACGTTGTAATCTTCTTTTACATTTTTCTCAATAAAATTCAAGATTATGTTTGAGTCATCAGCGATTAATAAATTTTTTTGTTCTTGAAAATATTCTTTGATCATCTGGATTATTTGATTGACTGTTTTTCTTAAATTAGTAAAATGGATTTCTAAAAACTCTTTGTTTTGTTCTTTGGCTTTTTGTTCATTTTCAAAAAATACTTCTGCTTGTTTCATAAACCCTAAGTATCTTCCTTCACTTTTCATACCATGGACTAAAATAGCGTAGTTTTCAAAGTCTTGCGCTTTTAAAAATTCTGTTAAATCAGCAACTTTTTTAGGTAGTGATTCCATGTATTCTTTTAAAGCACTTTGATAACTTTCTTCATCTCCCCAAAGCTCTAAGGCTTTTTCAACTTCTACACCAACACTTTTTAAGTATTCTAAGTTATTCATCTATTTTTCCTCCTAAGAATTTTTTTAGTACTTTGTCTAAATGATATTTATCAATTGGTTTGGATAAATAAGCATCAAAACCAGCTTTTAAATATTTTTCATCGGTTCCTTCAATGGCATCGGCTGTCAAGGCAATGACTGGTAAATTAAAGCCTTCTATTTCTTTTAAACGACGTAGGGTTTCTACTCCGTTCATCTTAGGCATCATAATATCCATCAAGATTAAATCAAAGGTCTTACTTTCCATTAGTTCTAACGCTTCATATCCACTTTCTGCTAAGACGACATCAAACTGGTATGGTTTTAGTATTTGATTAGCTACTTTTAAATTTATTTTAGAATCATCGACAATTAAAATACGTTTTCCTGGATTTGCATTATAGTCAATTTCAATTTCTTCGTTGCTATTTAAAGGAACTTCCATACTAACGATTTCTTGTTCTAAATAAATACGGAAGACAGAGCCACTTTCATATTTGCTGTTAACAGTAATTTTACCACCCATCATTTCTGTTAAACGTTTGGTAATGGCAAGACCTAATCCTGTTCCTTCAATCGTCGTATTTCTATCTTCTTCAATCCGTTCGAACTTATTAAATAATTTGTCCATGTTTTCTTTTTTAATACCTCGCCCCGTATCTTTGACAGCGATATAAATTAAACAAGTTTGGGTATTTAACCGATTGATACAAGTGACAGTGAAATTAATTTCTCCTTTATCAGTATATTTCACCGCATTGGTTAGTAAGTTCAAAATAATTTGTTTTACTTTTCCCATATCTCCACGTAAAACACCTGGTAAATCTTCGGTAATATTAATTTTAAAATCAATCGCTTTTTCTTTTATACGTGGTTCTATTAGCTTAGCTAAAGAGGCAAAAACTTCTCTAGGATTATATTCTTTTTCAATGATTTCCATTTTATTGGCTTCAATTTTTGATATATCTAGGATGCCATTTACGATTTCTAATAAATTATTGGAAGCATCGACTACATCTTTGGCAAATTCTTTGGTTTCTTGAAGGTTATTTGAAGATAGCATACAATCACTAAATCCCACAATGGCGTTTAAAGGCGTACGGATTTCATGAGACATACTTGATAAAAATTCGGTTTTCGCACGATTAGCTTTTTCAGCTTGCTCTTTTGCGATATTCAATTGATTGATTAATTTAACATCAGGGTTCTCAATGGTAAAGTACATTAAAAAAGTAATATAAGCTTCGCCAAAAGTAATTAGTAGTAAGGCTGGATTTATTTTTTGAATAATCATAATGATGGTTCCAATAATAATGAAGGCAATCAAAGGAAAAAACTTTTTTTGAGTAATATTTTTAATATTCATAATCAAACAACATATAATGCCAATAATAGCTAGAAGAGATGCTAAATACATAAAGTTCGTAGCTGGTCCATAAGAGTAAACTAAACCATCCCCATTTTCATAATATAAAGGTAAGAGACAGACAAAAATGATTAAGATTACATAACCTACTTTAAAAATATTTTGAATTTTTTTTATATTGGCTTTTTTAAAAGTGATCATAAATACATATAGTGTAAATAAGGTAATCCATGTTACTAAATATACTAAATAACCACGAGCTGTAATAGCATTTAGAATTTTAAAAGATTCATAATACTTCATAAAGTAATAACAAGGGGTTCCAATTGCTGTTCCAAATAAACTAGTAACAATTAGTAAAGAATAAATCTTGTTTTCACAAGAAGAAATACGTGGCTTACCAAAAAATACTAAAGTAAGCAACGCAATAAAGAAAAAACTACATAAACTAAATGAGATTCCTACAGACATTTTTTTACGCTCCTTTTATTTTATTAAGTATATCATAATCTTTTTATCCTTCCAACTAGATATCAAAAAAAATGACCTGAAAAGCCATTTTAATATTTCATTACTTTTTGGTTTAAATCTTCTGTTATCCCCATTTCTTTCAGTTTTAGCATATCGACTTTACCAGCTAGATTGTAAGGGATTTCTTTCACATAACGATACCATTTAGGTCGTTCTCGAACAGGGATATTTAATTCACAAAGTTCTTCAATTTCTTCGTGGATCAAATCTATTTTTTGGTCTTCTTTTAACACGATGAATACCATTGGTAATGCTCCTGTTTTGCCTTTTTCCACATTAACTCCTACCGCTGCACAATTTAATACGTTCGGATGTTTGGAAATAGCATTTTCAATTGGAAGAAGTGGTGTTGTATGACCATCAGGACGCATGATGACATTTTTTATACGATCTACAAAGAAAATAACGCCGTCTTCGTCCATATAAACTAAATCCCCTGTTTTAGCCCATTTTATTCCTTGTTCATCAGTAACAAAAAACTTTTCTGTTTCGATAGGATTATTAAAATATCTTTTCATCATCGTTGGTCCTGTGACATAAAGTTCTCCAACTTGATGAGCTTTTCCATAACTTAATTCTTCCTTGGTATTTACATCTAATATTTTTACGTTGTTACCAATGTGAGGAACTCCTACACTACCAATTTTATTACTGGTATTGGAAACGGTTGTCACAAAACCGCCACCAAATTCACTCATACCTAAACCTTTTTTTAAATTTGGTGCTCCATGATTTTTTAAAAATTTATTTACTTTTTTTTCATTGGTTGGAGCCATTTTATCACCGCCAGAGATGATATTATCTAAAAAGGAAAAGTCATTGTTTTGAGCTAATTTATCTTGTAATAATAATTCATAAAAACGAGGAACCCCCATCACATGATTAGGACGATATTTTAACAGAATACTTGGAAAATCTTCTGGTTTATAGCTTGGTAAAAGTGCTATTTCAACACCATTTGTTAGGGCATTGTGCATACCACTAGAAGAGCCATAAGCGGAAAAGAATGGGACATTTCCTAGAAAAATATCGCCATTTTTCGGAATGATTCCAGAATATTTTAATTGCATATTTTGACCGTTATATGTTTCATTTGTTAATTCAGCCCCTTTTGGAACTCCAGTTGTACCACTGGTATAAACTATAGCTGCGGTTTGATTTGGTTGATATTTTTCAGCCGAAATATTACTTAATCTTTTTACTTTGGTAAAATCTTGCCAATTTAAGTAGATTCCTCCCGTTTTTATTTCTTTGTGAGCCATTGTATACAAACTTTTTTTGGCTTTGTTTTCTAAGGAGTTTGCAGCTGAGACACTTATAATGAGCTCTAGTGTTGACGAATCTATTATTTTTTCAATATTTTCTTTACAAAGATCTAGCATTACCATTACTTTTGATTGAGCATTATTGACAAAGCCTTTTATGCGTTCTGCATTGGTTCGTGGTTCAATTAAACTAGCAATTGCGCCAATTTTATTTAAGGCATAAAAAGTATAAACAAATTCTGGAATATTCGGTAAACAAATGGTAACAATGTCCCCTTTGTTGATACCAATCGATAGGAAAGAACCCGCAACTAAGTCAATTTGATGAAATAATTTCCGAAATGTTATTTTTTCTCCATTATAACTTAAAGCTATTTCTTCTAAATTTTCTTGATTAGCATTTTTTAATTGTTCATACAAGGTATATTCATTTATTTTATCTGTTTGAGCTTCTTTTGGAAAAAATTTTAACCATGGTTGGTCAATGGATGGTAGTCCTGTTAAATCTTTTTTTGGTTCTTTTAAACCTAATTCAATTTCTTTTAATTCATTTTGACGTTCTAATTGTGCTGTCAAATTCTCTAAAGACTTTATTCTTAGATTTAATTCTTGAACCGTTTTTTCTAATTCTTTTCTTTTTTTTAGCATAATACTTCCCACCTATTTTCTACAGTATAATCTTTTTTTGGTATTCTCACAATATATTTTTACATTGTTTGTATCAAATATGTTACAATTATTTTGGTGAGTAGTAATGGATTATGACATAAATTATATTGAATCAGCTTATGACGCGAAAGAATTGAATGAGCAATTTGTTCATGAATTTATTCGTTTTCGTAAGGAAAATAACTTAACTCAAGATTTACTAGCACGATATTCAAATGTATCACGAACGAAAATTGCCCGAATTGAAACACAAAGTTCCTCGCCGTCGATATACAGTTTGTTAGAAATTTTGGGACCAATTGGTTATACGATACAAATTACAAAAGTGAAAAAGACCTCCAAGTTAAATTAGTTGAGGTCTTTTCTTATGGTTTCATTTTAAAAATTATAAGTCATTTTATAAAAACAATTTTTTATCGGTTCTATAATAATTAAAGTTTCGTTGGAATCATTATTTTCCCAATAAAAAAGATGATTTTGATTCATGTTTTTAGTAATAGTTAATAATTGATCTAACTGTTTTTGACTTTCTTGATCTAATTTTTCGTAAATCTCTTGATATTTTTCTTTCATTATTTTTTCATCTTCGATTCGCTTTAATCTTATAACCTGTAATTTATTATTTTTTATACTGTATATTTCTAAATGATTAGAAGTGGGTTCTGAATAAAAGTTTTTATCACAACTTAGGATAAGCCAATCACAAATTTCTTTGGTTCCAAAAAAGTACAAACAACCTGTAATGATTACTATTAAAAATCCCATCATTTTTCTGTTTTTCATTTTTTCACCCCCTCTTTTTATATAAATTTTTTGTTATTTTACAACAAAAAGGTACAGTTTTAACTATACCTCAGACTGTTGACAAAGTGGTGTATTCAAAATGAATATACTACTTTTTTTGATT
>CAJUQG010000020.1 GCA_910588025.1 uncultured Bacilli bacterium | reverse complement strand
ATACTCCATCTATTTTCACTGTTATTTTTGTGTTATTACTTGTCTTATCTTTTAGAATACTTCCCCAACCTGTACTTGATTGATTCTCTATATAATCGATATCTGATAAATAGATGAATTCTCCATTCTCTGCTTTGGTACTTCCCATATGGGCTGTTATAGTATTATCTTCTATTAATTCCATTTGTTCTCCATTATAGTTACTTACGATAATTGTAATAACTATAATACAACAAATCATAGTTGCAATAATTTCTTTCAAATGTTTTTTCTTAGAATCAATTTTTTTCATAAAATATTACCCTTTCTTTTCTTAAACTAACCAACCACTTATCCACTTTTAATTCTTGTGATTACATTCTCATTGTAATACATTATTTTTCTTTTTTCTACAGAAAATGTCAAGTTTTTAGCTTTGTTTACATTTACTTTACACTCAGTTGATTTTTGGCTTATTTACTAGCATTAAAAGGGTATCAATAAGATATTTTGCTAAAATTTAAAGGTAATTTCTATTTTTAGTTTACTTTATCTATTGTTTTATAAATAATTAGATTTATTAAAAATTTTAATTTTAAATTAAAAAAAAGAGCTTTTTTCATTGCTCTATTCTTGATATTTTTGAATATGTTTTTCAATCAATTCTTTGTCTTCAAAGTAATTAATTTTCATGGCATTTTTAACTTGATTCAATGTTTCATTTGCTACTATGTTAGCTTTATCAGAACCATCTTTTAACATTTTATATACTTCATCAATTCTATTTTCATAGTAGTTTCTTTTTTCTCTTATTGGCTCTAAAATATTTTCAATTACAGCTAATAAGAATTTTTTCACAACCATGTCTCCTAAGCCACCTTTTTCATAGTGTGCTTTTAGTTCATCCAGGTTTTTATATTGTGGTAAAAATTCTTTAAAATCTTGCTCACTTGAAAACGCTTCTAAATAAGTAAATACAGGATTATTTTTAGTATTACCAGGATCCTCTACATGAATGTGGTTAGGATCTGTATACATTCCCATAATTTTTCTTTTCACTTCTTCTTTTGAATCTGATAAATAAATACCATTGCCAAGTGATTTACTCATTTTAGCATTTCCATCAATTCCAGGAAGTCTTAGAGCTGCTTTACTTTCAGGTAAAAGGGCTGTAGGTTCTATTAATATATTCTTATAAGTACGGTTAAATGTTCTTACAATTTCTCTTGTTTGTTCAATCATAGGCAGTTGATCTTCTCCTACTGGAACAACATTTGCTTTAAAAGCTGTTATATCTGCCGCTTGGCTAATTGGATAGGTAAAGAATCCTACAGGAATATTTGCTTCGAAATTTCGAAGTTTTATTTCATTTTTGACAGTAGGATTTCTTTTTAATCTAGAAACAGTTACTAAGTTAGAATAATAGAATGTTAATTCTGTTAAAGCTGATATTTGCGATTGAATAAAGATGGTAGCTTTTTTAGGGTCTAATCCTACTGATAAATAATCTAGTGCTACTTCAATTATATTTTCACGAATTTTATCTGGATTATCTGCGTTATCTGTTAGAGCTTGGGCATCTGCAATCATAATATACATTTCATCAAATTTACCACTGTTTTGTAATTTAACTCTATTTTTTAGAGATCCAACCAAGTGACCAAGATGTAGTTTACCTGTTGGACGGTCTCCTGTTAAAATAATTTTTTTCTTTGCCATAATCATCACGTCTTTCAAGTTATAGTATAACGTAAAAGCCAAAAAAAAACTACTTTTCGTAGTTTATTTTATTTCAGTTAATTCATATTTACGAGTACCTAAACCTATTTTCTCTGCATGAATTAATCCTGCTTCCCAATCTGTGTTAGGATGAATATCATGGAAATGATCTTTCGTACTTTCTATATTTCTTAGTAAAGGATGAGCATTTACTGCATCTACACAAGCTTGATCTAATGAAACAGGATCAAAAGAGGCAAATATTCCAATATCTTGTACAATTGGAGTGTCATTATAAGCATGACAATCACATCCTGGTGAAACATTTATTACAAAATTAATATGGAAATTTGGACGATCTTTTATTACAGCAAGTGAGTATTCGGCAATTTTCTTATTCATAATATCTTTTGCTTCATCATTTAATGTATGAATGGCTTCGGTTGGACATACGCCAATACATCTTCCACATCCCACACATTTTTCATGATTAATATTTGCTTTTCTAGCTTCATCATAACAAAAAGCATCTTGATTACAATATTTGGAACAATTTTTACAACCTATACATTTTTCTTTGTTTACAACTGGTTTTCCAGCATTATGCATTTCCATTTTTCCACGACGTGATCCAGAGCCCATTCCAATATTTTTTAAAGCGCCTCCAAATCCGGCCATTACATGTCCTTTAAAGTGATTTACTGAGATAAAAATATCAGCATCCATAATTGCACGGCCAATTTTTGCATTTTTAACATATTCTCCATCAATTGGAACTTCTACATCATCTGTTCCTTTTAATCCATCGGCAATTAAAATGTGGCATCCTGTTGTAAAAGGGTTATAACCATTTTCATAAGCTGCTTCTAAATGAGCTAAGCCATGATTTCTTCTTCCAACATACAAAGTATTACTATCTGTTAAAAATGGTCTTCCACCTAATTCTTTTATATAATCAGCAATTACTTTACTGTAATTAGGTCTTAAATAAGCCATATTACCTGGCTCTCCAAAATGAATTTTTAAAGCTACATCCTTTTTAACAAAATCAATTGTTTCCAATCCTGCTTCTTTTAATAATTTTTTTAATTTCTTTAGTAAGCTATTTCCTTCTTTTACTTCTAAATTTGTATAATAAACTTTTGACATACTATCCTCCTCTTTCATTTTATCAAAATACTGTTTTTAGTGCACTAAAAATAACTTTTGTTAGAAAAAAAGTTATATAATTTTTTGACTAGCTTTTTATAAGTTCTTAAATGTCATTATGTCCTTTATTTATAAGTATTTATGGCATTTTTATTTTTGGAAGGTATTCACATATATTTTTATAATTTCTCATATTTTGCTTTCAAAATTAGTAAATTGGTAGTAAAATTCAGAAAGTTTTTAAATTATTAATTTTAAATATTAAAAAATACTATGCAATGTCATAGTATCGAAGTATAGTCCATCATTCCCTTATCAGAAGAATCAAAAACTAGAGTGTGTCCATTTAAAGCAATTATTTTTCCTAATTCTCTTGCTGATTCTAAATATATTGAGTCAACATCTTCCGAACTACTACACCCAACAAATATTTCCATTTCTTATCTTTTATTACTAAACCTACTTTTATTGTTATATATTTTGCTTTTTAATATTTATTGTTAATTTGTAATAAAATTATTGTCTATAAAACAAACGTTTGATATAATTGATTTAGGAATATTTAGTTAGTTTAGGTACTATTCTCCTTTACTTTTTTAAAAGTGAAAGGAGGTGAAATTATGAGAAAATCAGAGAAAACTCTAATGAATATCATAATACTCCTTATTATTGTGATTTTAGTCATTTTAATAAAAATAGTACCAACTGTATAAGTCGGTACTAAATCAATTCAAATTGGAATAGTACCTAACTCTTCAAAACTAGGTATTCCTTTTTTATTTTATGCAATTTTCTTTGACATATTCATTATAGCATTAAAAATAGTTTACTAGCAAGTATTTTCTTTAAGATTTAAAAAATTCCTTGAAGAATTTAAAACTTCTATAAAAAGTAGTAAATTAGTAGCAAAATGGATATTAAATAATTCATATATTATTTAAAATAAAAGACTCGCAGTGGAAAACTAATATTTTTATGAAAAAAAAGAATACTCTTTTTGGAATATTCTTATACTAATTCTAATTTAACTTCTAAAGCGTCGTCGCCGATTCTTTCTTTTATTTTAATGATTCTAGTGTATCCACCATTTCTAGTTTCATAATTTTTAGCTAATTCATTAAAAATTTTATTAACAACTTCTTTGTCGTTATGAACAAATGCAAGGGCTTTTCTTCTAGAAACTAAAGTTCCTCTTTTTCCGTAGGTAATTAGTTTATCAACGAATTTACGAACTTCTTTTGCTCTAGCTTCTGTTGTAACTACTGATCCATTTAGAATTACAGTTTTTGTAAGTCCTGCTAAGATACTTCTTCTTTGACGAGATTCTCTATTTAATTTTCTGTACATGTTCTTACCTCCTTAATCGCGGAACTTAAGTCCCATTTCTGCAACTTTGTCTAAAACCTCTTTTAATGATTTTTTACCTAAGTTACGTATTTTTGTTACTTCAACTTCTCTTTTTGAGATTAAATCTTGAACGGTATGAATACCAGCTCTTTTTAAGCAATTATAAGCTCTTACAGAGAATTCAATTTCTTCAATTGGTGTTTCTAATGTTTTGGTAATAGTATCTACTTTCTTTTCACTCATTAAGCCAGATACATCACTGATGGAATTTAAATCTGCTACAATATTAAAATGTTCAATTAAGATTTTTCCAGATAAAGCCATAGCCTCTTCTGGAGTAATAGAACCATTTGTGCTTACTTCCATAATTAATTTATCATAGTTTTCGTTGTGTCCAACACGAGCACTTTCTACTTCATATGCTACTCTTTCAATTGGTGCATATAAAGAGTCAATTGCAATAACGCCGACTTTCTTTTCTCCCATAAGTCTTTGGTTTTCTTTTGAATCAACATATCCAGTACCATTATTGACAGTCATTTCTATGTCAATTTTACCACCTTCAACTAGCGTACAAATTACTAAATCTGGATTCATAATTTCGATATCAGAATCGTGTTCAATATCTCCAGCTTTTACTTCTCCAGGAGTAGATGCAGAAAGACGAATAACTTTTTCTTCATCACTATGATTTTTAATTACAACATTCTTTAAGTTTAAAATGATCATGGTAACGTCTTCATAAACGCCATCAATTTTTTGGAATTCATGTAACACACCATCAATTTTTACACTAGTAATTGCTGAACCTGGTAAGCTTGATAACATAACTCTGCGAAGTGCGTTACCAATGGTTGTACCAAATCCTCTTTCTAGTGGTTCAAGTTCAAATTTACCAAAGTGGTTATTTTCTTGATACTCTGTAATTTTGTATTCTGGTTTTTCAAATTTAATCATTTAACAAATCCCCTTCCTCATTAATTTCTTGGTCTTTTTGGTGGACGACATCCATTATGTGGAATTGGTGTTTCATCATTAATACTTGTTACTTCTAACCCAACTGCTTGTAAAGAACGAATTGCGTTTTCACGTCCATTTCCTAATCCTTTAGCAAATACTTCAACTTTTTTTACTCCAGAATCCATTGCAGATTTTCCAGCTGCTTCTGCACTTAAACCTGCTGCATATGGAGTTTTCTTTTTAGAACCTTTATATCCAATAGTTCCAGCTGAGGCCCAACTAATTACGTTTCCTTCTTTATCTGAAATCGTAACGATTGTGTTGTTATATGTTGAGTAAATATGTGCAACAGCTTCCGGAATATTCTTTTTAACTTTTCTTTTTCTTCTATTATATGCCATGATTTAACCTCCTTATTTACCTACTTTTTTCTTATTAGCAACTACTTTACCTTTACCTTTTCTGGTACGGGCATTGCGGCTTGTTCTTTGTCCTCTAACGGGAAGGCCTTTTTTATGTCTTACACCTTGGTAGCAGTTAATTTCCATCTTATTTTTGATACTCATTTGAGTTTCACGACGAAGATCTCCTTCTACATCGTACTTTTCGATTTCTTTTCTTAGTGCTGATATTTCATCTTCTGTTAAATCTTTAATTTTTTTAGTACGATTTACTTTTGCATCATCACAAATTTGATTTGCAAGGCTTCTTCCAATTCCATAAATTGCTGTTAAACCAATGCAAGTATGTTTTTCATTTGGTAATTCAATATTTTTAATTCTTGCCATAATATCCTCCTATTTACCTTGGGTTTGTTTGTGTTTTGGATTTTCACAAATAACCATAACTTTCCCATTTCTTCTAATCGTTTTACATTTTTTACAAATTTTCTTTACTGATGGTCTTCTTTTCATAACATTACCTCCATTATCTCTTATTCCATGTTATACGCCCACGTGTTAGGTCATAAGGCGAAAGTTCAATTGTTACTGTATCACCTGGTAAGATACGAATCATGTGTACTCGCATTTTACCAGAAACGTAGGCTTCTACAGTATGACCATTCGGAAGTTCTACTAAGTAATCTCCGCCTTTTACTACATCAATTACTTTTCCTTCCACTTCAATTTTATCTTCTCTTGTTCCAGAGCTAGGTTTATTTGCTTTTACTTCATGTATATTTTTTTTCTTATTATTTTTTCCAGCCATAAATTTATTCTCCTGTCAATATTACATATCCGTCTTTGGTTACAGCAACGGTATGTTCAAAATGAGCGGAAGGACTTTGATCTTCAGTGACGATTGTCCAATCATCTTCTAACATACAAACTTCTCGCCTTCCAAGATTTAGCATTGGTTCGATTGCTAAGACCATTCCTTCTTTTAATAGTGGTCCTTTCTTTGGTTCCCCATAATTAGGAATATCTGGTCCTTCGTGCATGTTATTACCAATTCCATGCCCTACTAATTCTCTTACTACAGATAAGCCATGAGCATGGGCGAATGTTTCAATCGCATGACTAATGTCACCGATTCTAGCACCAGGTTTCACTTCTTTTATTCCTTCGTAAAGAGCTTTTTCAGTATTTTTTACTAAATCTTCCGTTTCTTTCGAAACACTACCTATGATATAAGTTCTTGCAGCATCGGATTCATAGCCATTTAAACGAACTGTAAAATCAATTGAGACGATATCGCCATTTTTGATTTTGCGATTAGATGGTATGCCATGCACTACTTCATCATTTATTGAAATACATATACTGGCAGGAAATCCTTCATATCCTAAACAAGATGGAATTCCACCATTTTTGATAATAAAATCATGAGCAATTGAATCAAGTTGTTTCGTACTAATTCCTGGACGCAAATGTTTTTTGATTTCTTCATGCGTTAAGAAATTTAAGTGACCAGCTTGTTTCATTAAATTAATTTCTCGTTCACTTTTTATGTTAATCAACAAAAGCACCCACAATTCTATCAATTTCTTTTAATGTATTGGTATGATCTTCATCGGTTAAATCAATTTCATACAATCGATGTTGATTCTGGTAATAGTAAACAATTGGCTCACTATTTTCTTTATAAATCTCATATCTTACGTTAAAAGACTTTTCTGTATCATCTTCTCTACTTATTAAAGATGATTTACATGAATCACAAGTTAAATCCTTGTGTGGTTTAAATTTTTCAGAATAAATATTATATGTATTTTGACATTTTGGACAAATACGTCTTCCTGTCATTCTTAATTTTAATATTTCTTTTTCTATGTTGATATGTAATACTACGAAGTCTGAAACGTTTAAATCTCGTAGTATTATATCAAGTTTCTCTGCTTGTTGCAAGGTTCTTGGGACTCCATCAAGAATTATTTTTTCGTCTTTTTTAACGGTTCGTAATTCTTCTTTTAGCATAGAAAACAGTCGTTCATCATCAATTAATTGACCTGTTTTTAATGCTTTACTTAAATAAATTCCTTCTTCATCATTTTGCTTCGCTCTTTCGCGAAATAAGTTGCCAATCGATATATGTTTAAATCCATGATGAATTACTAAATATTTACTTAAAGTCCCCTTGCCAGCGGCAGGGGGAGCAATAAATATTACTCCCTTCACTTTTTAATCGCCCTTCTTTTTTGGTAACTTCTGCTTACTAGTCCGCTTTCAATTTGTTTATAAGTCTCAATGGCAACTCCAACCACGATTAGAATACCAGTTCCTCCAATAGAAACAGAACTTGGTAATTTGGCTAAAGATGACATTAATACAGGCATCCCTGCTAAAACACAAAGGAATAATGAACCAACTGCAGTAAGACGACCAATGGTTTTACTAATATATTTTGAGGTTTCCATTCCAGGTCTTACGCCAGGAATATAAGCACCTCTTGCGTTTAAGTCTTTACTCATATCTTCTGGATTCATTACCATAAATGTGTAAAAATATCCAAAGAAGAAAATTAGTAAGACATATAATATGAACCCAGTAGGGGTTGTATATAAAATATATTTGTTGATAAATTCTATTGCAGCTTCACTTTTTATTAAAGATGCAACAACAGATGGAATGGTTAGGAACATAGATGCAAATATTACAGGAATAACTCCTGATGAGTTAATTTTTATTGGTAAATAACTTTCTTTAGCACCATATGCACTAGCAGTACGATTCGAATATTGAATTGGAATTCTTCTTTCTGCAAGTGTTATCCAAATAATTCCAACAATTACTAAGATATATACAAGGATAAATAATACAAATAAGGAAATTCCTAAAGGAAGAGCAAATGAGCCATCAATAAATGTTGTATAAGCACCTGTAAAGATACTTGGTAAACTTAATAGAATACCAGCCATAATCAATAAACTTTGACCATTTCCTATTCCTTTATTTGTGATTTGATCACCAAGCCATAGTAGGAAAGCAGTTCCAGCTGTCATAACTAAAGATATTTTTAGTATGGTACCAGCATCAGAAACTCCTAAATAAAATACAGTGATTGCATAACTTTGCACGAATGCTAATATGATACCAATGTATCTAGTAATACGATTAATTTTTTGTCTTCCTACATATCCTTGGTCTTTTAATTCCTTAAAGTATGGAATAATATCCATTTGTAATAACTGGGTTATAATGGATGCAGTAATGTAAGGGCTTACACCTAAAGCAAAGATCGAAAAACTTTTTAATCCTCCTCCACTCATTAGGTTGAATATTTCTAAAAATCCTAGTTCTTGATACATTGTATTAATCCATGGAATAGCCCATGTAATCGTAATACTGGTACCTAAACAGAAAATTCCTAATGCAAATAGAGTGAAATAAAGACGAGCTCTTAAATCCTTGTTTTCTTTAGTGAATATTTTGGCGATCCCTTTTAACATACTAGATCACCTCAGTTTTACCACCAGCGGCTTCAATTTTTGTCACAGCAGCACTAGAGAATCTTTGAGCTTTTACTGTTAATTTCTTCTCTAGTTCACCACTTGCTAAAACTTTAATTCCACTAAGTTCTTTTTTAATAATTCCTCTTTCTTTTAAAATCTCTGGAGTAACTACATCTCCATCGTTAAAGAAAGTATTTAAATCACTTAGATTAATTGTTGCATACTTAGTAGCAAAACGAGCATTGTTAAATCCTCTTTTTGGTAATCTTCTATATAAAGGAGATTGTCCACCTTGGAACCAAGCACTAATGCTTGCTCCACTTCTCGCTTTTTGTCCTTTTTCTCCACGAGTTGAAGTTTTACCCATTCCTGATCCAGGACCGCGTCCAACGATTTTTCTCTTTTTTTGTTCTTTAGATTTTGGTAAACTTTCTAATTTCATATTATAACTCCTCCACTTTCAATCCACGTAAAGCAGCGATTTTAGCAGGTGTTCTAACTGATTTTAAAGCTTCCAAAGTAGCTTTCGCAACATTAACTTGCGTATTTGATCCTAAAGATTTTGAAACAATATCTTTAACACCAGCAAGTTCTAATACAGCACGAGCTGCACCTCCAGCGATAACTCCTGTACCTTCTTTTGCAGGTTTAATTAGGACAACTGCACGACCAACTTTTCCAGTTGCTTCATGAGGAATGGTACGATTATCAATTAGAGAAACACGTACAACATTTTTGTTTGCTGCTTGTGTAGCTTTTGCAATTGCTTCTTGAACTTCGTTTGCTTTACCATTACCAAGACCAACAAGTCCACGACGGTTTCCTACGACAACAGTTGCTGAGAAACGGAAATGTCTTCCACCTTTGGTTACTTTAGTAACACGGCCAACAGAAATAACTTTTTCTTCTAGTAATTTCTTTTTTGCATCTGTATATTGTTTTGGCATAACTTTCCTCCTTAAAATTCTAGTCCGTTTTCACGTGCAGCATCAGCAAGAGCTTGTACACGACCATGATATAGGTATCCACCTCTATCGAAAACGACTTTTGTAATTTTTAAATTTTTACATTTTTCAGCAATATCTTTGCCGACTAATTTGGCACCTTCTGCATTACCGCCATTTTTAAGTTTAAGGGCAACGCTTGAAGAACTTGCTAAAGTTTTGCCTTCAACGTCATTAATTACTTGAACATAGATTTCTTTGTTTGAACGAAATACATTAAGTCTTGGCATCTCAGAGTCACCAGAAATATTTTTTCTAATACGAGCATGACGTCTAAGTCTTAAATCGTTACTTGATTCTTTCTTTATCATAATTACCCTCCTACTTTGCAGCTTTCTTTCCTTCTTTACGTCTAATATGTTCGCCTTTGTAACGAATTCCTTTTCCTTTATAAGGTTCTGGACTTCTTATTTCACGAATTTTAGCCGCAAATTCAGATACTTTTTGTTTGTCAATTCCACTTAATGAAATTTCATTGGCGTTTACTAGTGTTACAGATACACCTTCTGGACAAACTCTTTCAACTGGATGTGAAAAACCAGCACTAATGTTGATTTTATTTCCTTGAACATTGAAACGATATCCAACTCCAACGATTTCAAGATTTTTGGTATAACCGTTGCTTACGCCTTCTAACATATTTTTTATTAAAGCGTTTGTTGTACCAACGACTACATTTGCTCTTTTGGTATCTTTTATAACATCTGTTTTGACAACATTTTCTTCCACAGTCACTTTAACTAGTGGATCAATATTTAAGTTAAGAGTTCCTTTGGTACTTTTTACAGTAACATTGTTATCTACAACTTCTACTGTAACACCTTCTGGAATTGTAAGTGCTCTTCTACCGATTCTACTCATAGATTTTCCTTACCAAATATAGGCAAGTACTTCGCCTCCTAACTTCGCTTCTCTTGCTTCTTTATCAGTCATAAGACCTTTTGAAGTTGAAATGATGGCAATTCCTAATCCGTTTAGAACACGAGGAATTTCATCACAAGATACATAAACACGCAATCCTGATTTACTAATTCTTTTTAAGCCAGTAATTACACGTTCTTTCTTTTCTCCATATTTTAAAGTTAAAGTTAATTTATCGCCTTTTGAACTTTTTTCATAAGCATATTCGCTAATGTAACCTTGTTTTTTTAGAATTTCAGCAATTCCCAAAGTCATTTTTGTACCAATTACTTCAACTGTATCATATTTTAATTGATTTGCATTACGTATTCTTGTAAGCATATCTGCAATTTTATCTGCTACCATAATTTAATTCCTCCTTCCTACCAGCTAGCTTTCTTCATGCCAGGGATTTGTCCTTTATTTGCTAATTCTCTAAAGCAAATACGACATAATTTGTATTTACGAAGGACACCATGAGGTCTTCCGCATCTTTCACAACGAGTATAAGCACGTGATGTAAATTTTGGAGCTCTTTGTTGTTTTACTTTTAAACTTGTTTTTGCCATGATTCTTGTCCTCCTTAATTTCTAAAAGGCATTTTAAATGCTCTTAATAGCTTTTCAGCTTCTTCGTTTGTATTAGCAGTAGTAACAAATACAATATCCATTCCTCTAATTTTTAAAACGTTATCGTATTCAATTTCTGGGAATATTAATTGTTCTTTAATTCCTAAGGTATAGTTTCCATGTCCATCAAAAGATGTTTTAGAAATTCCACGGAAATCTCTTACACGAGGAAGAGCTACACTGATTAATTTTTCCATGAAATAATACATTTTTTCTCCTCGAAGGGTAACTTTGGCACCGATTGTTTGTCCTTCTCTTAATTTAAATCCTGCAATTGATTTACGAGCTTTTGTTACAACAGCTTTTTGACCAGTGATTGTTTCTAAGTCAGCGATAGCAGCTTCGATAAATTTTTCATCTCTTGCTCCTTCACCAACACCCATATTAATGACAATTTTTTCTAGTTTTGGGACTTGCATAACTGTTTTATAGTTAAATTCTTTCATTAAATCATTTACGATTGTTTCTTTATATAATTTACTTAAATTACTCATATTCTCACCCACTAACTAATCTTTCTTTGCTTTCTTAGTTTTTTCTGAAGTTTCAATTTTTTTAACGTTAGATACATGGATTGGAGCGTTTAATTCTACAATTCCACCATTTTGGTTCATTTGGTTTGGTTTCATATGTTTTTTTACCACATTGATTCCTTCTACAATGACACGATCTTCTTTTTTCAAAGTCTTGGTAACCATTCCGGTTTTACCACGATCTTTTCCAGCTAAAACTTTTACATTGTCGCCAACTTTTATTTTCATAGATTAACCTCCTATAAAACCTCTGGTGCTAAAGAGACAATTTTGTTGAATTCTTTTTCACGTAATTCTCTTGCAACAGGTCCTAATACTCTTGTTCCGATTGGAGTTTTATCATCTTTGATTAATACACATGCATTGTCATCAAATTTAATATAACTTCCATCTTTTCTTCTAACGCCTTCTACACTTCTTACTATAACTGCTTTCACAACTTTACCTTTTTTCATGTTACTATTAGGAATTGCTTTTTTTACAGTACATACGACGATGTCACCGATATTAGCAGTTCTTCTGGTACTTCCGCCTAAACATTTAATGACTAAAACTTCTCTAGCTCCTGTGTTATCAGCAACTTTAAGTCTTGATTCTTGCATTACCATAAGATTACCTCCTATAGGATAACAGCTTCGATTAGAACTTCAACAAGCTCATATCTTTTAGTTTTTGATAATGGTCTTGTACTTCTAATTTTTACTGTATCTCCTTCTTTAGCAGTATTTGATTCGTCATGAGCAGTATATTTTTTGGAATATTTTACTCTCTTTCCATATAGAGGATGTTTTTTGTGGGTTTCAACTAAAACAGTAATGGTTTTATCATTTTTGGCACTAACTACTTTACCAATTAATTCTGATTTCTTTTCTTCCATTATTTGTTACCTCCCTGTTCTTCTTTTTTCATTTCATTTAAAACTGTCATCATACGTGCTACATCTTTTTTGATTGCATCTAGTTTTGATGGTTTTTCTAAAGATCCTGTAGCAGCTTTCATTCTTAAATCTAATAATTCACTTTTGGAATCTTTGATTTTCTTTTCGATTTCTTCTCTTGTTAATTTTCTAATTTCACTAGCCTTCAAGAGAATCACCACCATTCATATCGTCTTTTTTAACGAATTTGCATTTTACTGGAAGTTTATGGGAAGCAAGTCTTAATGCTTCTCTTGCAATTTCTTCAGTTACGCCAGAAATTTCAAACATAATCTTTCCTTCTTTAACAACTGCAACCCATTCTTCTACGGAACCTTTACCTTTTCCTTGACGAGTTTCAAGAGGTTTTTTGGTTCTTGCTAAGTGTGGGAAAATATTAATATAAACTTTTCCACCACGTTTCATAAAACGAGTCATAGCAATACGAGCTGCTTCGATTTGACGAGCACTTACATAATTTCCTTCTTTGGCCATTAATCCAAAATCACCAAAATGTAATTCAGTATTTCCTTTCGCATGTCCGTCATAAGTTAAGCGATGAGGTTTTCTATACTTAGTTCTTTTTGGCATTAACATGCTCATCACTCTCCTTCATATTTTTTTTACTAGGAAGGATTTCACCTTTGTAGATCCATACTTTTACACCAATTTTTCCGTAAGTAGTGTTTGCTTCTGCAGTTGCATAATCAATATCTGCACGGATTGTATGTAGAGGTACAGTTCCTTCTGTATATCCTTCTGTACGAGCCATTTCAGCTCCACCAAGACGTCCTGAAACAGAAGTTTTAATTCCTTTTGCTCCAGCTTTCATAGTATTTCTGATAGCTCTTTTTTGTGCACTTCTAAATGGAGCACGATTTTCAATTTGAGCAGCAATATTTTTTGCTACTAATTGAGCATTGGTATCAGCATTTTTTACTTCAATAATTGAAACATAAATATCTACACCTGACACTTTTTTTAGTGCAGCACGTAATTTTTCAATATCTTCTCCACCGCGTCCAATGATAACACCTGGTTTCGCAGTATAGATATTAACTTCTGTACGGTCTTTTTTTCTTTCAATTGTTACTGAGGCAATTCCAGCATCTTTTAAATTTGTATCTAAATATTCACGAATTTTGATATCTTGAATTAGTTTAGAACCAAATTCTTTTTTATTGGCATACCATTTTGAATCCCAATCTTTGTTTACTCCAAGTCTGTATCCAATTGGATTAACTTTTTGTCCCATTATTTATTGCCTCCTTCACTTTTTCCATCACTTACTTCAACGTAAATGTGGCTTGTTCTTTTATCTCTTCTGTCAACGTTACCACGACTTGCAAATTTAATTCTTTTGTATACAGGTCCTGGATTAATGAAGCATGTAGAAATAAATAAGTCATTTTCATTTGCACCGTTATTGTTTACAGCATTAGCAACAGCACTTTTTAATACTTTTTTGATTAAACGACTTCCTTTTGTATTAGTCGTATCTAAAATAGCTTCCGCAGTAGCAACGTCTTTTCCGCGAATTAGGTCAAGAGTCATTCTTGCTTTTCTTGGAGCTATCATAGCACTTTTATGAATTGCATAAGTTTTCATTTAATACCTCCTACTTTTGACCTGCGTGTCCGCCGAATTTACGAGTCATAGCAAATTCTCCTAATTTGTGTCCAACCATTTCTTCTGTAACATATACTGGAATAAATTCTTTTCCATTGTGTACTGCAAATGTGTGTCCAACAAAGTCAGGATAAATTGTAGAACGACGTGACCAAGTCTTAATAACTTCTTTTTTATTATTTTTATTTAATTCTTGAACTCTATTAAGTAATCTTTCAAATACATAAGGTCCTTTTTTTAAACTTCTAGCCATGTTCTAAACCCTCCTATTTCTTTCTTCTACTAACAATAAGTTTGTCAGAAGCTTTCTTATTTTTTCTGGTTTTATATCCAAGTGCAGGTTTACCCCAAGGAGTCATTGGACTCTTACGTCCAACTGGTGTACGTCCTTCTCCACCACCATGTGGATGGTCGTTTGGATTCATTACAGATCCACGGTTTGTTGGTTTAATACCCATGTGTCTTGTACGTCCAGCTTTTCCGATATTAACGAGTTCGTAATCTTCGTTTCCTACTACACCAATCGTAGCAATACAAGTTCCAAGAATTTTTCTTGTTTCACCTGATTGAAGTCTTACTAATACGTATTTATCTTCACGTCCTAGAATTTGAGCTGAAGATCCAGCAGAACGACAAAGTTGTGCACCTTTTCCAGGTTTCATTTCAATACAGTGAATTACAGTACCAACTGGAATGTTCATAAGTGGTAGTGCATTACCAACTTTGATATCAGCTTTTTCGCCATTTTCAATAATTGTTCCAACCGTTAAGCCTTTTGGAGCAATGATGTATCTTTTTTCTCCATCTTTATAGTTAATTAAAGCTATATTTGCATTACGATTTGGATCGTATTCAATGGATGCAACACGTCCTGTAATTCCAACTTTATTTCTTTTAAAGTCAATAACACGGTATTTTCTTTTTGCTCCTCCACCAATGTGACGAACAGTTAATTTACCTTGGTTATTTCTTCCGCCGGTTTTATTTGCTTTTTTAAGTAAGCTTTTAGTAGGAGTAGTTTTGGTTAATTCTTCATTTTTTAAAGTAGACATTCCACGACGTCCATTGGTCGTTGGTTTATATTTTTTAATTGCCATAATTACTCACTCCCTTACATTTCAATCGTTGAACCTTCAGCTAAGGTTACGATTGCTTTCTTATAAGTTTTTGTTTTTCCTGTGTATTTTCCAACACGACGGTCTTTCGCTTTGGTATTTAAAGTTCTAACATTTAATACTTTTACACCAAAATGATTTTCAATTTCGCTTTTAATTTGTGTTTTTGTAGCACTTTTTGCTACTTTGAATGTATATACTCCATTTTGTTGATTCGCCATACTTTTTTCAGTAATAACTGGTCCTAAAATAATATCTGGATTATGCATTCTTTAGCACCTCCTCTAATTTATTTAGAGCTGCTTCATCTAATACTAGTGTATCGGCATTAACAATATCATAAACATTAATATCATCAATATATAATACATAAGTGTAACCAAGGTTACGAGAAGCCATATATAAGTTTTCATTATCACTTGCAGTAACAAATAAAACTTTTCCTTCTAAATTGGCAGTTTCCACAAAGCTCTTTAATTCTTTTGTTTTTAAACTTGGTAATTCTAAGTTATCAAATACGAATAAAGATTTTGTATTTAATTTATCTGTTAAAGCACTTTTAAGAGCAAGTACTCTTTCTTTTTTGTTAATTTTGAATGTGTAATCACGAGGTTGTACTCCTCCAGCAATTCCACCTCCACGCCATTGTGTAGCACGGATAGAACCTTGTCTTGCACGTCCTGTACCTTTTTGTTTCCAAGGTTTTCTTCCACCACCAGATACTTCACTACGAGTTTTTGTTTTAGCAGTTCCTTGACGTGTCGCAGCAAGTTGTAATCTGATCATTTTCTTTAAGCAATCGTCATTCACTTCGATTTTCCAAATAGAATCACTAATGCTTAGATCTTTAACTTTTTCGTTTTTTAAATTTTTAAGTTCAACTTTTGCCATTTAATTATCCTCCTATCGTGACTCTACTGTGCACTTTCTGTAGTTTCTTCTTGCGTATTTTCTACTACTTCTTCAACTACTTCAGCACTTTCATTTTCTACCACTGTTTCTTCTACTACTTCATCCACAACAGTTTCTTCTACATAAGATAGCACTTCTTTTGGATTACTTTTACGAGAATTTTTTACAGCAGTTTTAATTAAAACTAGTGAATTTTTAGCTCCTGGAACATTTCCACTTACTAAAATATAATTTTCTAATGCGTTTGCTTCAATGATTTCTAGGTTTTGAATTGTAATTGTTTCACAACCCATATGTCCTGGAAGTCTGTGTCCTTTTAGAACTCTTTTTGGAAGCATAGTACCTAAAGATCCTGGTCCTCTATGATAATGAGATCCATGAGACATTGGTCCACGAGCTTGGTTGTGACGTTTAATAGAACCTGCAAAACCTTTTCCTTTTGAAGTTCCAGTAACATCTACTACTTCTCCTACAGTGAAGATATCAGCGCTTATTTTATCTCCTACTTGGTAAGTAGCTTCTACATCTCTTATTTCTTTTAAGAAGCGCTTAGGTGTTGTATTAGCTTTTTTTGCGTGTCCAATACTTGCACGACTTGAATTTTTTTCTTTCTTGTCCACTACGCCAAGTTGAATGGCATTATATCCATCAGATTCTACTGTTTTTACTTGCATTACCGTATTTGGTTCTACACTAATTACAGTTACAGGAATTAATTTTCCATCTTTGGTGAATACTTGAGTCATTCCGACTTTGCGTCCTAAGATTCCTTTTTTCATCAATACATTCCTTTCTTACTTTTTATAATTTGATATCGATGTCAACACCGCTTGGTAAATCTAAGTGTGTTAAAGCATCAACGATTTCCTTACTAGGAGCAGCAATATCAATTAGTCTCTTATGGGTACGACTTTCAAATTGTTCCCGAGAGTCTTTGTATTTATGTACAGCTCTTAGAACCGTTACTCTTTCAATCTCTGTTGGAAGAGGTACTGGTCCAGAAACTTTTCCTCCTAATCTTTTCACAGTATCTACGATTTTTCCTGCAGCTAAATCTAATGTTTTATTATCAAAAGCTTTTAAGTTAATACGTACTCTACTTTTTGACATGTTACATGTCCTCCTTTCGCCTATATCTAGTATAGACTAGCTCCGTTGCAAATTACCTGATTCCAGAAAA
Source organism: uncultured Bacilli bacterium (assembly GCA_910588025.1). GTDB lineage: Bacteria > Bacillota_I > Bacilli_A > RF39 > UBA660 > MGBC162267. The sequence goes on along the minus strand of CAJUQG010000020.1, from coordinate 8,045 downwards.
GTCTCATCAACTCCTCCAAGTGTATCAGCAACCTTGCACATCTTCGCCGTCATACAGAATCGATTATAGCAATATATCCTATGAAAAGCAAGAAGAAATTTTGCATAAATCCTAAAAAATCGACGAAATATTTTTAGAACTTTTTTTGCAGTTAAAATTTGCTTTTTAAAAGTTCTTTTGCTAAGATAATTTTAATGTTAATCGGGAGGTAATATAATGATTTATTTTTACCAAAACAAAAATGTAGTGCAACCTTTTGACTCTCATCAAAAAGATTTTCTTGCTTACCCAGATATTCAAGATTTAAGAAATTACGCTTTTCTTTATATACATTCAGATAATGAGATTGAAGGAGTTATTCGTACCTCTAATTTAACGGAGCATTATTACGCACTTATGCCTTTATCTAATCAGTCAGCACATTTGAAACCTTTTAGAAATGTTCTAATCGATGATGATACGCATTATTATTTTGATGAAGCAGTTTGTAAAGAGGGAACTTTGCAAATTTATTATTCGACTTCTGATTTAAGAAGCGAAGATACGTTTGGATACATTAATGTTCCAGCTGTACTTACAGAATTTCAAAAACAATTTATTCGAAATCATCTTCCTTATTTTGAAGTTTATCAAGATATTTTAGTAAATCAATTTGATCATACAACGAATTCTTTACAAGAATTAAACTTTATGATGGATGGAACTTTCTTACAAGTTTTACGAGAATTATCGGAAACACCAGAAGTTATACATGGAAAAAGGCATTAAAAAACTACATAAACGTCTATAAAATATGTAGTTTTTTTATTTTTCAAGAAATAAGTTGACGGTTAAATTTCTTAGATGGCAATTAATGTAATTTCCGTCGGATAAGTTGGATAACTGTTGTATCTTAAATAAAATTTATAGTCATCATGAATTTCATAAATCATTTTAGCAATTTTCCATAAGTCTTCATTATTATGATACACAGATATTAATAATTTGGGATGGTCATTTTTTATGTGATTGACGCATCCTTTCATAGCTTTTTGTTCAAAACCTTCTATGTCTGCTTTGATTAGAGTAATTGGTTCTTCGATATCTTGGTCTAGTGTTGTAACAGAAATACAACCTTTACCCCCTACTATTAAGGTATTGGCAGAAGAACTCTCTTCATTATCATTTATAGTCATCTTAGTAATTTCATCACCAATTCCTTTTAAACGACATTCAATGTTTGGTAATGATTTTAAATTTTCTTTTAAGATTTCAAATGTTTTTGGTGTTATTTCATAACAATATATTTTTTTATAAGATTCTTTTCCATAGTTACGAATATAAGAAAGTACAGTATCTCCTGTATATGCCCCTAAATCTACGATTACTTCATTGGAATCACATTTGACAAGATCTAAATCAAAGTAGTCATCAAACAAATTTTCTTTGGTTTTGGCAGTAGTTTCAAAATCATATCGAAACCAATTATTTAAAATAGAATATAATGTTTTTTTCGAACGATAATCTGCTAGATGCTCATACATCCAAACGAAATCATCGATGTGATAATATAAAGCGGCACTTTTTAGTTCTAATTCCTCATAATTGTTTTGGTCGATATCTAAATGTCCCCAATATTCAAATTTGTTAAAGAAGTCCATAAAATTTCGTTTCATTTGATCTGGAATTTGGTCAAATGATTTGCGAATTTGATAATAGATTTCTTTCTCACTTAACGACTTTATTGTATTTACAAAGCTATAAAATTCTTTGTCTATGATATTCAAAAAAATCACCCTTTCTTTTCATTATATTAGGGTGATAATGTTTTTATCCTATTTATTTAAACTCCCACGGATTTAGTTTCTGGTAGAGTAGATCCTCCATCAATTACAAATCCTTGTCCAGTGATATAACTTGATTCATCGCTTGCTAAGAATAAAGCTAAATGTCCTAGTTCTTCAATTGTTCCAAGTCGTTTCATAGGAATACCTTCAGCAATTCCATTTACAACCATCTCTGGATTTTGAGCATTGGTATCTTTGGCTATTTTTTCTACCATTGGGGTCATAATATATCCAGGCATAATAGCATTTACTGTAATATTATTTTGAACAACTTCCATTGCAAGTCCTTTCGTAAAACCAATTAATGCGGCTTTAGTAGTTGCATAAGCTACTTCTCCACTATCTGCTACCATTGGTCCAGTGACACTTGATAGATTAATAATGCGTCCATATTTTTGCTCGTTCATAAGTGGTAAGACTTCTTTGGTAACATTCCATGTTCCTTTTATGTTGATATCAAAATGAAAATCTCTTACTTCATCACTCATTGATAAAAATGATTCTAATTTTGCTACACCTGCATTGTTTACAAGGATATCGATTTGACCCTTTTCTTTTTTGATTTCATTCACAATTTCTTTTAATTTTTGACTATCTCTTATATCTACTTGGTAACCACTTATTTTTTGAAAGTCTTTTTTTAAAGTTTCTAAGGTATCGTTTAATTTTTCAGAATAATCTAAAATAATAACATCGGCGCCTTGTTCTAAAAATACTTTTACAATTCCTAATCCATTCCCCATTGCTCCACCAGTTACAATGGCTATTTTATGTTCTAATCTCATATTAATCCTCCTAGTTTTATTATAACTAGTTTTTCTTTTATTACTATGCCTTTTTATCATTTCATGTAAAGCTGGTGAATGAAAAACTCTTTTTATATGTCTAAATTTTCTAAAATAAAAATTAATTTCTAAATTCTAATCACTTTTTCGTAGTTATTCTCTTTTCATACGAGATATGAGTTAGTTTTTACAATTATAGGTATAATTTTGTTAATCTTGATAAATTTACATTCCGTGAACTTATGAGAAAATATATATATTGCGAGGGAAAATTATGAATTTATATTTAGACAATAAGAAAAAAGACATTTTTAAAATTGTTGGTGCTAATGTAAGATATTATCGTCAACTATACAACTTGAATCATCCCAAAGAAATGATTTCTCAAGCGAAGTTAGCTGAAATTATTGGTGTATCTACTGGCTTAATTGGTGCAATTGAAGCAGAAAGATTACAAGGTGTTAGTGTTCCAGTTTTATGGAATATTAGTCAAGTTTTAGGTGTACCAATTAATAAATTTTTTGAAGAACAAAAAGAACTTGTTTCTGTCAAATAAAAAAAGGACCATCGTTTTGATGGCTTTTTATTTGATTATTAAACTCTCTGTTTCTTTCATTTCTTTTGGCACAGCTATATCCATATATTCTAAAATAGTTGGAGCTACATTGGTTAAGTCCCCTATCTCTTTTAGTTTGACTTTTTCATCGGTTAGAATAAAGGGAACCATAGAGGTTGTATGAGTGGTTACACGTTCTCCATTTTCATTTTGCATGATATCGGCATTTCCATGGTCTGCTAATAAAATAATTTGATAAAAGTTTTCTTCTGCTTTTTCTATTAATTTTCCAAGACATAAGTCAACAGTCATGATGGCTTTGATTCCAGCTTCTAAGTTACCAGTATGACCCACCATATCTGGGTTGGCATAATTTACTAAGATAAAATCAATGTCTTTTTCCATACAAGCAATGACTTTCTTTGTCACTTCTACAGCACTCATTTCTGGTTTTAAATCGTAGGTGGCAACTTGGGGTGACGGTATTAAATATTTGCTAGCTCCTTCGATTGCACCATTATATTCTCCATCAAAGAAGAATGTTACATGAGCATATTTTTCTGTCTCTGCTATTCTTGCTTGGGTAAGTCCTAATTTTGATAAATAAATACCTAAAGGATTTTCCACCATATGATCTGTTAAAAAGTGAGTTGTTTTAATACTTTTATCAATAGTTACAAAAGTATAGACATCAGGGTGTATATCATAAGAAACGAAATCTTCAAACTTAGGATCTGTAAAAGAACTTAGAATTTGTCTAGCTCTATCCGTACGATAATTTAGCCATATTAAAATATCGTTATCTTTAATGATTCCTCGCGGAGTTACTAAAATTGGTTCTAAAAATTCATCAGTTATTTTTTTTTGGTATAAGGCTTCAATGGTATTTTGAATGTTAATGGTTGAAAGACCTATCCCTTTTGTAACTAAATCATAATATTTTTTTGTTCGTTCCCATTTATGGTCACGGTCCATCGCATAATATCTTCCACAAATGGTAGCAATATGACCAATTCCAGTAATCGCGATTTCCTCTTCAATTTGTTTGATAAATTGATAAGATATATCCGTTTTGGTATCTCTTCCATCCGTTATAATATGAAAGAATATTTCTTTTACGCCATCTGCTACTAAACGTTTATAGACATTGATAATTTGAGTAATATCAGAATGTACTTTACCATTACTACAAAGGCCCATAAGATGTACACGTTTTCGTTCTTCGGTAATCTTTTCGATCATTTCTAAATATGTTTCATTGGTACTCATATCACTCTCAATAAACTCTTTCATTTGGTCAATGGGTTGTTTAATTTTTCTTCCAGCACCAATGGTTAAATGTCCAACTTCACTATTTCCAAATTGGTCTTTTTCTAATCCCACATATTGTTCAGAGGCATAAAGGGTGGAATGTGGATATTTTTTCCAAAGATTATTAAAATTTTCAGGATTTGCTAGTTGTATTGCATTTCCTTGTTTTTCTTCTCGTAAACCGAAGCCATCCAAAATAATTGTTAAGATCTTTTTCATGTCATCACCTGGTCCTATTTTAGCATAAAATTATAAACTTGTTAAAAAAAAGAAAGTGAATTCACTTCCTTATGCTACTACTAAATTACGGTCAATTTTTAAACGATCTGCAAGAGTGGCAATAAATTCAGAATTGGTAGGTTTTGCACGATCGTAATCTACACTATGTCCAAATATTTCTTCCATTAATTCATAGTCTCCTCTTGACCAACTTACTTCAATTGCATGTCGAATGGCTCTTTCTACTCTTGAGGCAGTTGTATCAAAACGACTAGCTATTTCTGGATAAATCTCTTTTGTAATTCCACCAAGCATTTCTTTTGAGGAATACATCATGTAAATGCTTTCACGAATATATTGATATCCTTTAATATGAGATGGTACTCCTAGGCTATGTAATAATTTACTAATTGCCATTTGAACTTTATTATCTTCTTTTACTTCTGTTTTAATTGGTTCTCCATTTACCACTTCATATATTCTCTTTTCTAAAGAATCTAGACTAAATGGTTTTAACATGTAGTAATCAATGTCATATTTGCTAGCCATTTTAATGGAATATTCCTTTTTATAACTAGAAACAATGATTACATTCTTTTTAATTCCTTCTTGTTTCATTTCTTCTAGGATTTCTATACCATCTTTTTCAGAAAGTAATAAATCCATTAAGATTAAATCATATTCTGACTGATGTTTTTTGATTAGCTCTAATCCTTTTAACCCATCAGTCGCAACTTTTACAAGACTAATTACTGCGTGTCCCTTAAAGTGTTGTTCTACTTCTCTTATGATTTTCTCATTGTCATCAATCATAAGAACTCTGATATTAGTTTTCATTTTTGTCTCCTCTATGTTCTTTATTTACTGCACGCAAATTCATTATATAAAAGATGTAGACAAAATACTAGAATATTTTTTGACGGGATACGTCAACTTTTGTAAACGTGTGTCGAATTTTGAAATTCAGTGATCACTTTACACAATTTTTCAACATTTAATGATAAATTTCCCACTAGAAAGCCGTCGATTTCTGGCAAATTAGCGAAATCTTCAAGCTGTAAACCACCGCCATAAAGAACGGGATTATTGGGAAATCCATGGTTATAAAGCCATTGTTTCATAAAAATTATGACTTTCATGACCTCTTTTTTGTTGATGGGATTAGATTTACCAACTCGCCAAATAGGTTCATAGGCTAAAGCAATGTTTTTTTTCTTATTTTCTGGAATATCGGATAATAACTCGGTTAATTTTTTTTCAATAACTTCTTCGGTTTTATCTAGTTGATATTCCATCAGATTTTCACCAATAGGAAGAATAATTTTTAAATCTTGCTCTAAGGCATTTTGAATTTTCTTTTTTTGTTTTTCTCGATTTTCTAAAAAATACATTTCTCGTTCATGATGACCAATTATGACGTATTGAACATCTAAACTTTTTAACATTTCAGCACTTACTTCACCTGTGTAACTACCATTTTTGTATTCACTAACATCTTGAGCCCCTAGGTAAAATTTTCTAGAATGAAGGATTGGTAAAAATGGATAAGCCGGACATATCACTAATTTTAAATTGGATAAGTCACTTTGTTCGAGCATTTTTTTTGCTAATAAACTATCGGAAAGAGTTTGATTTTCTTTCCAATTACAGATCAAGAGTTTCAATTTCTTCCTCCTCTTTTATGACATCTAGGGCTATGAGATTTTCTTTTCCTAAATAATCAAGCGTTGCTCCACCACCACTTGAGATATAAGTAAATTTGTTTTGATATCCTAAGTTTTTGACAGCACTTGCTGAGTCTCCTCCACCTACTACGACTATGGCATTTGTGTTTGTAAGCATTTTAAAAAATTCTTTGGTTCCATTAGCAAATTTGGGATTTTCATACATTCCTAGAGTTCCATTTAAAAAAATAGTTTTCGCTGAGGAAAGAACTTTTTGATATTTTTCTAAAGTTTTTACTCCTACATCAAGGATTAAATCGTTATCATCAATGGCATCAATTCTTTTATATTTTACATAAGATTCATCATAAGTACTGCCAACGATAGCATCTAAAGGTAATACAAATTTTTCTTTGTTTTCTAACATCATTTTTTGTAATTTATTAATGATTCGAAAATCCATACTAGCTATACTTTGTCCTATTCCAAAGTCGAGAGCTTTTAAGCAGGTGTTAGCAATTCCCCCAGCACAAAGAAGGTAATCACATTTTTTAATTAAGTTTTCCATTAATTCAATTTTATCATCTATTTTAGCTCCACCCATAACAACGACAAAAGGATGTTCTGGATTTTTCACTAATTTATTTAAACTAAACAGTTCTTTTTGCATAAGAAAGCCTATACAACTCGGAATATATTTGGCAATTCCGTAGTTAGATGCATGAGCACGATGAGCAGTACCAAAAGCATCATTGACAAAAACATCGGCTAAACTTGACCAAAACAAGGAAAGCTGAGCGTCACAAGTACTTTCTAAACGATTTGGAACATCAGCAAAACGAGTATTTTCTAACATTAAAATTTCTTTTGGGTTTAATTCTGCTACCCGTTTTTTTAAATCAGGAGACAAGATATCTTTGGTAAAATATACTTCGCTATTTAATATTTCTTTTAAGCGTTTGGCAACGGGTTCTAATGTATATTTCATTTTATCGGCTTCGGTTTTTACTTTTCCTAAATGACTTAATAAAATAATTTTACAATTTTCGGCCATTAAATATTCAATTGTTTCTAAGGTTTCTAATATTTTGTTATCGTCTAAAATTTTACCGTTTTCTATAGGTACATTATAATCGACACGAACGATTACTGTTTTATTGGTTACATTCATATTTTGTAAGGTCTTTTTCATTCTATCATCTCGTTATTATTATAACCAATCCAAGGATTTTTAGCAAAATAATTCGCTCAATTATTCCATATTTCTTATGAATCGATTTACTAGATAAAAGGATGTTATGATAAAAATTAAAGCTAGAAAAATTAAGATTCCCCAAATACTTAAAATATTTTCTTTTGTATAAGTAAAGAATTCTTGAGCTTCGTTTAAGAATAAATCAATGGAAATTTGTTCAGGAAGATAGCCATTTAATTTAGTTGTTTTTACGACTTTTATTAAATTTATACTAGTCAGGTCCTATTGAGGCATTGAATGTACCTGCATTTATTTTTAAATTTACATTATCTAAAATAAGTCCTTTGTTTTTAACTTTTTTGTAACATGTTCTATATATATATTTCAAATCCCATACTGACACCATTTTTATTATAACAAAAAAAGAGAAGTAAGATGCTAGTACCTGTCAAGTACTCACTAAATAAAAAGATAAATTAACTTAAATAT
>CAJUQG010000019.1 GCA_910588025.1 uncultured Bacilli bacterium | reverse complement strand
ATTATAAAAGAAGTTTCGATAGTCATATGATGAAGAATACGGAATGGGGAGCAGTAGCTTATTTATCACATAGTAAATATGGAAGTATGAGTGGTGTAAGAATTAATAACAATAGTAATTATGTAACAGGATATGCAAGTGTGAAAGAACCAACTTGTGGATATACAGGAACGAATGAAGAATGTAATCGATATGGAAACACAGAAGATATTACGAAACCATGGAATACGAGTATTGGATATTTAGCAAGTACAACGGGAAATATCAGTGGAATCTATGATATGAGTGGTGGTGCTTGGGAATATGTCATGAGTGTTATGACTGATAATAATGGGAATCCCTTAAGTGGACGAAATTCAATCTATAATTCCGGATTTAATGGTCCTTTTGGATGTCCAACTTGTGATAATGATACTTCAGGTTTAACTGAACTTACAACTGGTTTAGATTTTCCTATGGATCTGAAGTATTATGACATTTATTCATATGCTACGAATGATGAAGCTTATACTCGAAGAATTTTGGGAGATGCGACGGGTGAAATGGGACCTTTTGCTCCCGTAATATATGGATCACAGAACAGACAGATTGGCTCATGGTATGCTGCTAATTCTCACTTTATTCATTACGGAGACCCTTGGTTCCGTCGTGGTGGTGACTTCCCTACTGGCCTTGGTTCTTCTTTGTTTGGGTTTAGTCGTGACCTTGGGCGTATACACAATAGTGATAGCTTTCGAATTGTCTTAACCATGTAGTTGACATCTAAAGTATATGAATTTGAAAAGTTTTGTTCTTGTAAGACTCTCTTGGCTTTTATAATTTGATGATATGAAAGAACATTTCTCTTCTAAAATTTCTTGACTTTCATATACTTTGAATGGTATATTATGTTTAATTTAAGTTTAGGTTTTACTTCGGTAAGACCTAATTAAATAGAATTTTTGATACACCAGGGTGTGTGTTAATTGGAAGGAGGAAATTATGACTACTATTAACCAATTAGTTAAAAAAGGAAGAAGTAAGAAAACTCGCAAAAGTAAAAGTCCCGTTTTAAATGTTGGATTAAATACACTTGAAAGAAAACAAACAGATCAAAATAGTCCACAAAAACGTGGAGTTTGTACACGTGTTGGTACAAAAACACCAAAGAAACCGAACTCAGCATTACGTAAGTATGCACGTGTTAGACTTTCGAATGGGAAAGAAGTTGATTGCTATATTCCAGGAGAAGGACACAACTTACAAGAACATAGTGTAGTACTTATTCGTGGAGGACGTGTTAAAGACTTAATCGGAGTTCGTTATCATGTAATTCGTGGTACATTAGATACTCAAGGAGTTAATAATCGTAAGCAAGGACGTAGTAAATACGGTGCTAAAAAACCTAAAAAATAATTCAAAATAAAGGAGGATAGTTATGCGTAAAAGAAGAGCAGAAAAAAGAGATGTATTACCGGATCCAGTGTACAATTCAAAAATTGTTACAAAACTTGTAAATCAAATTATGCAAGATGGAAAAAAAGGTACCGCTCAAAAAATCTTATATGAAGCATTTGAAATTATTGCATCAAAAACAGGTCGTGAGGCCATTGATGTATACAATGAAGCTTTAGAAAATGTTAGACCTGCACTAGAAGTTAAGTCTCGTCGTGTAGGAGGAAGTAATTATCAAGTTCCAATCGAAGTAAGTGATGATAGAAGTCAAGCATTAGCACTTCGTTGGATTGTTAATTATGCAAAACTTAGAAATGGTAAGGGAATGGCTATTAATTTAGCTAATGAACTTATTGATGCTGCAAATGGAACAGGTGGCGCTGTTAAAAAACGTGAGGATACTCATAAAATGGCTGAAGCAAATAAGGCATTTGCTCACTATAGATGGTAGGAGGACAATTCTATGGCTAGAGATGTCAGTATTGACAAATTAAGAAACTTTGGTATCATGGCGCACATTGATGCTGGTAAAACTACTACTACAGAACGTGTATTATTTCATACAGGTATTACACATAAAATTGGAGAAACTCATGATGGAGAATCTCAAATGGACTGGATGGATCAAGAAAAAGAAAGAGGTATTACCATCACTAGTGCAGCAACTACTGCTCACTGGAAGGGATATCGCTTAAATATCATTGATACTCCAGGTCACGTTGATTTTACTATTGAAGTACAAAGAAGTCTTCGTGTACTTGATGGAGCTATCGCTTTAATCGATGCACAAGCAGGAGTTGAGCCTCAAACAGAAACTGTTTGGAGACAAGCAAATGAATATAAAGTTCCTAGAATGATTTGTGCAAATAAAATGGATAAGTTAGGTGCTGATTTCTATTTTAGTTTAGGTACAATTAAAGATAGACTTGGAGCAAATGCTGCAGCAATTCAACTTCCAATTGGTGCTGAAAGTGAATTTAATGGAATTATTGATTTAGTTTCTAAAAAAGCTTATCAATATGATGGAAAAGAACAAGAAGAACCAATTGAAATTGAAATTCCAGCTGAAATGGCTGATAAAGTTGAAGAATATCGTACAATTTTAATTGAAGCTGTTGCTGATTGTGATGAAGAGTTCATGATGAAGTATTTGGATGGTGGAGAAATTACTGTTGATGAATTAAAAGCTGCTATCCGTCGTGCTACATTATCTGTACAATTTTTCCCAGTATTATGTGCAACTGCTTTAGGTAATATTGGTATTAAATTGATGCTTGATGCTGTAATTGATTATTTACCAGCACCAACTGATGTGGAAGCAATTGATTGTACTGATAAAAACGGAAACGACGTAAAACGTCATCCAAGTGATTCAGAACCATTTACAGCTCTTGCATTTAAAATAATGACAGATCCATTTGTAGGACGACTAGCATTCTTCCGTGTTTACTCTGGAAAACTTTCTAGTGGAAGTTATGTATTAAATAGTACTAAGGGTGAAAAAGAAAGAATTGGACGTATTTTACAAATGCATGCTAATCAAAGAAAAGAGATTAGTGAAGTGTTTGCTGGAGAGATTGCTGCTGCTGTAGGACTTAAGAATACTACTACTGCAGATACTTTGTGTGATGAGAAAAATCCATGTATCATGAAAGGTATGGAATTCCCAGAACCAGTTATTGATATTGCAATTGAACCAAAATCAAAAAATGATCAAGATAAAATGGCTTTATCAATCGCTAAACTTGTTGAAGAAGATCCAACACTACGTGTTAAAACAGATACAGAAACTGGTCAAACAGTATTATCTGGAATGGGAGAACTTCATTTAGATATTATCGTTGATCGTATGAAACGTGAATTTGGAGTAGAATGTAATAAAGGTAGACCACAAGTTGCTTATCGTGAAACAATTACCCAAATGGGTGAATGTGAAGGTAAGTATATTAAACAAAGTGGTGGACGTGGACAATATGGACATGTTTGGATTAAATTTGAACCAAATCATGAAAAAGGATATGAATTTGTGGATGCAATCGTTGGTGGAGTTGTTCCTCGTGAATATATTCCAGTAACAGATAAAGGTTTACAAGAAGCAATGGCTGGAGGAATTCTAGCAGGATATCCTATGGTAGATGTTAAAGCTACACTATTTGATGGTTCTTACCATGATGTAGACTCTAGTGAAATGGCATTTAAAATTGCTGCTAGTATGGCTTTAAAGGAAGCTAAAAATAAATGTAAACCAGTACTTCTTGAACCAATTATGAAAGTTGTCGTAGATGTTCCAGAAGAATACATGGGTAATGTTATGGGTGATTTAACAAGTCGTAGAGGTCGTCCTTTAGGACAAGAATCGATTGGTAATACATTACGTATCATTGCAATGGTACCACTTTCTGAAATGTTTGGTTATGCAACTGATTTAAGAAGTAATACACAAGGTCGTGGAAACTTCCAAATGGAAAAAGATCACTATGAAGAAGTTCCAAAATCAATCGCTGAAGAAATCATTAAGAAAAACAGCGTTAACTAAAAATAATACTTGAATAATTTTCAAGCATTAGATAAAATATAATAGAAATCGAAAGGAGAAAATAGAAATGGCAAAAGAAAAATTTGATCGTTCTAAAGAGCACGTTAATATTGGTACTATTGGACATGTTGACCATGGTAAAACTACTTTAACTGCTGCTATTACAAAATATTTTGGAAACTTTGTTGATTATGCAGATATCGATAAAGCTCCTGAAGAAAGAGAAAGAGGTATTACAATTAATACTGCTCACGTTGAGTATGAAACTGAAAAACGTCATTATGCTCACGTAGACTGCCCAGGACATGCTGACTATGTTAAAAACATGATTACTGGTGCTGCACAAATGGATGGAGCAATCCTTGTAGTATCTGCTGCAGATGGCCCTATGCCTCAAACTAGAGAGCATATCTTATTATCTCGTCAAGTTGGAGTACCTAAAATTGTTGTTTACATGAATAAATGTGACCAAGTAGATGATCCAGAATTACTTGATTTAGTAGAAATGGAAATTCGTGAATTATTAGGTGAATATGAATTCGATAGTGAATGTCCTATCATCCGTGGTAGTGCACTTAAAGCTATTGAAGGTGATGAGACTGCTGCTCAATCTATTCGTGATTTAATGGCTGCTGTTGATGAATATATTCCATCTCCAGTTCGTGATACTGATAAACCATTCTTAATGAGTATTGAAGATGTTTTCACAATCTCAGGACGTGGTACAGTTGTTACTGGACGTGTTGAACGTGGACAATTAAATCTAAATGATGAAGTTGAAATTGTAGGTCTTAAAGATACTAAGAAAACAGTTGTTACTGGTATTGAAATGTTTAGAAAATCACTTGATTTTGCTCAAGCAGGAGACAATGCTGGTGCACTTCTTCGTGGAGTTACTCGTGATGAAGTAGAAAGAGGACAAGTTCTTGCTAAACCAGGAAGTGTTCATCCTCATACAAAATTCAAAGCAAGTGTTTATGTACTTACTAAAGAAGAAGGCGGACGTCATACTCCATTCTTCTCAAATTACAGACCACAATTCTATTTCCGTACAACTGATGTTACAGGTGTTATCGAACTTCCTAGTGGAGTTGAAATGGTTATGCCAGGTGACAACATTGATATGACTGTAGAATTAATTGCTCCAGTTGCTATTGAAAACGGAACTAAGTTCTCTATCCGTGAAGGTGGACGTACTGTTGGTGCCGGAGTAGTTGCTGAAATTATTGAATAATACATTTGATAAACAATCCTAGAAATAGGGTTGTTTTTTTGTTATTCAATTTTTTTTGTAGAATTAATGTAGATTTTTGTTTTTGTTATTTCATTGATTACTTGTTCTATTTTTGATAAAATGAAATAATAAAGGTCGTGGTCCGATGAATAAAAAAGGGTTTACTCTGATAGAAGTTTTGGCAACGGTGGCAATTCTTTCTATGTTGTTTGCAATTGGAATACCAACTTTTATTCTTATTTCTAATCATGTTAAAGAAAAGAATTATGAAAATAAAAGGAATTATGCTCTTATGAAAGCGGAAGTATGGGCAGGAGATACTGGTAGAACGGTTACTAATATTTCTCATTTGATTGAAGAAGGATATTTAGATGCTGATAATGAAAATGGTGATTATCGAAATCCTGTTAATAATGAGTCGATGTTATGTGATACGATTCGGATTGAAACCGTTAATAATCAAATGATTGCTAATTTTACGGAAGAACAATTTTGTGATTATAAAGAATTAGAAGAACAGTCAACGATTATTAAAATAGTACAAAAAAATAAAGAAGGAACAGAAATCTTAAAAGATAGTTGGGTAAAAGATGATGTTATTTTAGAAATTCAATTTTTAAATGATGAAGAAAAAGAACGTTATCAAGATTATGTGACGAATATTGAATGGCGAGGAAATCATCAAAAAGAGCAAATCGCTATACATGAAGATTTTGAACAAAAAAAACAATTGGTTGTGCAAGCAACACAATTTATGAATGTTCAATATGAAGTTTCGGTGACGATACGTTTTGAAGAGAAAACCTATGTTTATAAAGCTTATACACAAGTGAAAATTGATCGTCAAAGTCCTATCGTTTATGAAGATGATATCAATATTGAAAATCGTGATGATTGGCAAAGTGAAGCAAAGAAAGTAAATATTATTTCTTCTGATTATAATGGTTCAGGAGTTTATGGCTATCAAATTACTAATCAAGAAAGTTGTAGTAGTAATCAGGAAGAATATATTAAATTATCAAACCCTCGTTTTGATGTTTCTTTATCTCAAGGAACGCATTATATTTGTGTTATAGATGCGGTAGGAAATGTAAGTGAACCAGTATCTATTACTATATCGAAAACCGATAATGAAAAACCAACTCTTGGAAGTTTTGGAATTGTTTCTTCTAATAAGGGAAGTAAGTATTATCGAGAATTAACTTTGCAAATTCCGATTTTAGATAATTTAAGTGGTGCTAATTCTATTAAATATTGTTTTACTAATGATGATTGTAATCCTAATCAAATGCGTAAAGTAAATGCGAATGGTATGGGTATCATATCGTTTGAAGAGAGTATGAAATTGCCTCAAAAAGTATGTGTTATCGGTGTTGATCGAGCTATGAATGAAAGTGAAAAAAAGTGTTCTTCGTCTTATTTATTCGATGCTAGTGGTCCAGTGATTCAGCAACTTGAAGAACATGATTATGAAATTTCTTTTCGAGCAGATGATGAGGAAAGTGGAATAGAACGGTTTCAAATATATCTAAGTGAAGATGGCGTTAATTATACAATGGAAAAAGAGTTTGCTACTTCTAATACTTCGGGGACTTATGTATTGAAACAATTAAAATCAAATACAACTTATTCTGTGAAATTAAAAGTAATGAATCAAGCTGGAGTAGTTAGTGAAAAAGTAATTCAGTTTACTCCTCAATTTCAAATGAAAGATGCCATTCATCAATGTAATGCACAAAATAATTATTGTGAAAATGGTGTTTATGTAAAATATGGTAATAATATCTATGTTCTTTATCGAAAGACAGCTAATTCTATTTTTGGCGTTAATGTAAGTAATAATATGAAAACTTCTATCATCAATGATTTTTGTTGTGATCAAGGAACTTGTATTGAAGAAAATGTTTATAATACTTCTTGGTCAGGAATTTACAGTGATGGTGGAGATAATTCTTTAAAAACTTATTATGATCAATTACCAAATCCATCGAAATATTTAAATTTGGAAAGTTATAGTTTTGGAGTTGTAACAGGATTACCAAATGGAAGGTACTTAGCTAAGAAAACGATACAAGCGCGTTATGGTTTGCTTGATTTAGGAGAATATCAAAATATTTATCAAAAATCTTATATGAAGGATGTGGGGACTCTTTTATCAACCGTTTATACGGTATGTTTAAGTAGTGACCATTATGAATGTAATAATGATGTAGATAATATTACAGGAGTATATGCTCTTAATGGGGCTTTGAGAAGTCAAAGTGCTGTTACCGGAGCTCATCATGATATTAATGTTAATGCAGCTATGACAGTTCCATTTAAAAATACGATTACGTTTATTGGTGGAAATGGAACTTTAAATAGTCCATATATCGTAGGGTAGGTGAGAAGATGAAGCAAAAAAAAATACCAACTATCATTATTCTTTGTGTCTTAGTGTTGGCTCTTTTATTTATTTTAATTGTGGCCAATCAACAACGTAAAGAGGAATTGAATCAGGTTTCTAACTATTTTAAAGATAAGACAAGTATTGCAGCCAGTGGTGATTTGGTTTCAAAACAAAAGGATGCTGATGAAAAAATTCTTGAAGCGATGAATGATCGTAGTTGTACATTCGATAATCCTTGTGTCTTAGTAAATCCTTATGGAATATCGCCGTTGACAGCATTGATTATTTTTCAAACAGAGTCATCTTTAACGACAGAAGTTATGATTAATCAAAAGAAAGTAACTACTATGGAAAGTGCGTCTACTCATGCGATTCCTATTTATGGTTTAATTGCTGGTAAGGAAAATGTTGTTTTATTAAAAAGTGGGGGACAAGAGAAAGAAATTAAAATTGATTTAACCCAAGTGAAAAAAAATCAGTTAGTGGTAGAAACAAGTAATCCAAAAGCAACGATAGATCAAAATATATATTTTATGGCTGCTCCGATGGGGACTAGTGCTGTTGCTTATGATGGAGAGGGACAAGCCGTTTGGTATTTAACAGAAAAGTTTACATTGGATATGGAGTTTTTAAAGAATGGGCATTTGCTACTTAGTAATGGGAATGTAAGTGGGATTCAATATACTTATGATGGCTTTGTTGAAGTGGACTATTTAGGAAAAATTTATAAGGATTATTCGTTACAAAATGGATATCATCATGAATTAATAGAATTACAAGATGGTTCTATTTTGGTAGCTGGTGGAAGTGTGGAAGTAAATGCTCCTTACCGAGCTGCTTTTGTGTATCAAATTAATGCTAATACGGGAGAAATTATCGATTCTTTTGATGTTTATGATTTATTTTCTGCAATTGATAAAGATTTTGCCGATTCTTTAACGGGAATTAACATGATTAATAATTCGATTTATTACGATGAAGAAAGTGGAGAAATGATTTTATCATTACGGGGAATCAATAGTATTCTTTCCGTGGATTATAAAGCAAAGAAAATTAATTGGATTTTTGGGGACCCAGAATTTTATTCAGAACGTTTTCAACCATTTTTATTAAAAGTTACTGATCAGTCACGGATTCCTAATGGTCAACATACGGCCTATTTAACAAAAGATGGATATTTAAGTGTCTTTAATAATGATTATGATGCTCTTGATACTTCTAGTGCTGAGTTAATTCATTTTGCTAAAAACTATTCTAGTGCGACATTATATCAAATAGATGGTAAAAATATTAAAACGGTGTGGGATTATGCTGGAGATGGAAAGTCTTTTAATTATGCGTTAGGAAGTTTTATGGTGTATCCAGATGAATTTAAGTTAATTAATTTTGGTTGGACTTATAAACCGACGGCCTATGTTCCTGGAACAACCATTTATGATTATTTAGGAAATACATATGCTCGAATTGTTGAATTAAATCAGAATGATGAAGTGGTGTTTCAAGCAACGATTGAAGAGGGGGTTTATCGAGCTTTTAAACATTCATTGTATCAAGAATATACGAAACATTATCAAGTTAGTAATTATCAATTAATTGATAATAATCCATCGACTAAGTTAGATAAAATACGAACTAGTTCTATTTTTGATAAATTAGATCAAGCAATTTCTAATCCATTTGAATTTGAGCTTACGAAAAATTCAGTTTATTTAAATGTTATGTTTGATAATTCAGAAACTGTTGATATTTATTTTGTTTCTGAAGAAGAAAATAGTTATCTTTTTCATTATAAAAAAGAAAATGAAGCCGTTTCTTCGAAAATTAATTTACATTTGGATGGAAATTATGCTATTTATTTAAAAATTAATGATGATTTTTATAATACAGGAAAAATTTTAAGTTTTTAAAAAAACGCGAAGGCATTTTATTTTGTGCTCGCGTTTTCTTTTGGTTGTTTTAAATCATTTTTATTAAAAATTTTAGCAAGAGTACCCGTACTTAATAAATTTTGATATTTTTTAGGATTGATAATTAAATCATATTCTCCAATAAATTCATAAACTTTTGGTTTAAATCCTAATTTGAATTCGTTTAATCCATAATAAGGGTTTTCTTTTGTAAAATCTCCAGTCATTCCGTTTAAATCAAAATAAGTATAATCTTCTTGGTAATATTCCATTATTTTATAGTGTAGGAAATGATTTGGATTATAACGTTTCATTTTTTTATCATAGCCACTTATTAGTATTTGAACTCTATTTTTATATTTTATAACTAATGCTCCAGCGATATATATTTTTTCGTGTTTACTATTTCTTTCGGTAGCTTCTAAAACATCATTTTTATAAGAAAGGAGTTTACGATCAGAATTCATTTTTAAGTTAATATTTTTTTGGGTATTATTACGAATTAAATTTTGATTTAATTGGGTATTTATTTCTAGTTCTTTTTCGTACATTTCTTTGGCATTTAAAAGATATTCTTTGGTATTGATGCTTACTAAAAATAAATCAATTCGTTTCTTTTTATGAAAGATGTTGTAGTAATCTTTATAATAAAATTCATCTTTGTTTTTTTTGTTTTTAATAAAATGATATAGAATATCCATGCCACTTCGTTCGGACAGTTCGATTTCTAGACCTTTGGAAATTGCTCTTTTAATTTTATTTCTAGTATTTTTTTCAAAATGATTTAAAGATAAGTCTTTTAGAGAAATGATACCATTAAACCTTGGTAAGCAAGATTCAAAGTATAAATTGTCTTTTAGCTTTAAGTAGTTTAAGTCTTCTAAAAAGTCTCTTATTTGGTTATTCCAATTGTAGGTTTTCGCTTTTGATTGTAAATCGATTTCCGAAATGGCAATTTCAGGATTAATTTTAATAAAAGCAACATGTTTTTTTAAATAATGGATTTTTAGTTTTTCTGTAAATTCTTTTAAAAGTGGTTGATTAAAATAATCAATGATAAATCCTTTGGGTGCATAACCATATTTGGTTTTTAATCCTATTTTTTTTATGAGAATTAAGGAAGCAGCTAATACTTCTCCATATTCATTTACTAAACCAATTAAATCATAGTCATATCCTTGTTCACTCATTAAAATGCCATAATCACTGGTTTGGTAGTGGCTTCCTAGTGGACTTTTGTAGACAAATTCTTCAAATTCTAAAATTGTTAGTTCTTTTAAGTTCATACGAATCCCCTCTTTTTCGAGACGTTATTATATCATAATTTTAAGAAATTTCAACTTTCAAACAAATTGAATGTTTCATAGACTAGGCAAAAAAAAGGCTTCGTGATATAATAAAGGCAAATTTAAGGAGGGAAATTATGTATTCTGATGTAACGCCAGAAGAGAAAGTAGTAAAAAAACACGAGTTTTTTCGTCGGCGAACCAAACGACTTATTCCTTCAAATGAAAAGCAAATTACGGTTTTCTTTCAAGTTTTTATTCTTTATTCGTTGATGTTTCTTTTTTATGGAATTTGTAGTGTCGTAGGTGTTTCTTTCTCAAATTCTCTTTTAAAAGTTTTTGGTGCTTTTCTTTTCCTTTTGTACGGAATCATTCATTTTTATTTTTTTCATAAGAAATCGTTTTTTTCTTTTTATAAGCATTCGATAATATATGGTATCCTTAGTTGTCTATTAGGATTAATTTGTTTTTGGATATCGAGTGAACAAACTCATCAAATTTTGGTTGTGTTGGGCCTTTATTTTATTTTGGTAAGTCTTGAACATGGCATTCAAGGATTTGGTTTAGTTCGTGCCCATGATAAGGATATATTCATCTTTTTGGTTAGCTTATTGTTATTTTGGTTTATGGCTGTGTTGTTGTTTGTAAATCCTTTTCTTAATTTGTATTTTGGAGAAGTTATTGGTGTTTTTAGTATTTTCTTTGGGATACTAAATATTACGTTTTTATCTTTTTTAAAGAAAAAGGAAGAAATTATTTTGTCTTTTTATGATTGATAGGGCATAAATTTTAGAGAAATGTAGGTGAAACTATGAATATTGAAAGTGTAGAACTTAAAAAAATGGCAACTCGTCAAAGCCAATATCCGGAGGAATTATTACCAGAATTTTTATTGGTAGGTCGCAGTAATGTGGGGAAAAGTAGTTTTATTAATACCATGATTGCTCGAAAGAATTATGCAAGAACTAGTAGTAAACCCGGGAAAACGCAGACGTTGAATTTTTATTTGGTGAATAACGCGTTTTATTTCGTTGATGTTCCAGGTTATGGCTATGCTAGTACATCAAAAGATCATACTAGAAAAATGGGTTTGATGATTGAGGAATATTTAAAAAATCGTCCTAATTTGTCACAAGTTTTTATGTTAGTAGATTATCGTCATAAACCTAGTGAAGATGATATTTTAATGTTTAATTTTTTGAAATATTATAATGTAAAAACAACTATTGTTGCCACAAAATATGATAAGGTTAATATGAGCGGACGTGCCAAACAAGATAAAATGATTAAAGAAACTTTAAAGTTAGGAGAAAATGATTCTTTTATTCCTTTTTCCTCTATTTCTAAAAAAGGGCGCGAAGATGTTTATCGAATGATTGAATCGGCTTTAAATTCTTGATTTTTCTTCATTATCTATGATATACTTTGTATTGACTTAAGGAGGGTTCTTTTTATGATAGAATTTTTAGAAATTAGTTTACTTGTTATATCAATTGTTTTAGTTGCCATTGTTTTATTACAAAGTAATAAAGCGAGTGATGCTGGTCAAATTATTACTGGTGGAAATGAAGCTTTGTTTGGAAAAATGAAAGAAAGAGGATTGGAACTATTTATTAGTCGTTTTACACTAATTCTTGGACTTCTATTTTTTGTAATATCTTTTCTTTTATTTGTAATGTAAAAAAAGGCTAGCGATAGTCTTTTTCTATTTTTTGTAAAGTTTCCGCAAAAATTCACTTAAATTTATGAAAAAACGGGTATAATAAACTTATGGTGATACTATGCAAAATCAGAAAGGGTTTACTTTAATTGAGTTAATTGCGACGATTGCTTTGATGGTTTTGATGGGACTTATTATTGTGAATAACCTTAATTCTTTATTTAGTAGTCGTGAAGAGGAAGATTTAGCAGATTTTAAAGAGCTATTAGAAAATGCAGCATGTACTTATATTGATTTATCGGACCCACAAATTAAACAAAAGAAGCAAACTTGTAAAGTGAGTGGATGTACTGTTACAACCAATGTTTTAATTCAAAATAGTTTGTTAGATGAGGAATTGAAAAATCCGATGACAGGTCGCGCAATTACAGGATTAGAAGTGATTAAAATAAGTTATCCGAATCAAGAGAAAACTTGTGTATATGAGATGGAGTGATAAGAAGATGAAAGAGGAAATAATACGTATATTGGACAATATTCATGAAGCCAAAGATGCGATGCAAATTAATGATATGTTGGGGTTAACTACAGCTTTAGAGTATCGTGAAGTTTGTGATGCCTTACAAGAATTAGTGGAAGAATACATTGTTTTTCATACGAAGAAAGATAAATATATTTTGCTTAAAAATTGTCCTAGTTTGAAAATTGGACGATTATCTTTAAATAAAAAGGGATATGGTTTTGTTATTTTAGAAAAAGAAGAAGATTTATATATTCCAGAAGATATGATAAATGGAGCGACTCATGATGATATCGTACTTGCAGAGATTACTCGGATTGGGGTGAAACGTGAGGGAAAAATTGTTCGGGTTTTAAAAAGAGATTTACATGATATGGTGGGAGAAATCTATGAACATAAGGGTAAATTTCGTTTACATTTAGATGATGAAAAAAAGGATTTAATTGTTGTTATTGATCAAGACTCAGCTAAAGATTGTGTTGTAGGACACAAAGTGTTGGTGCATTTAGATAGACAGTTAGATGATAAGAAATATATTGGTTTTGTTACTAAGATTTTAGGACATAAAGATGACCCTGGCGTAGATATTTTAAGTATTGCTTATAAGTATCAAATTGACCCTGATTTTGGCAGTGAAGTAGAAGAAGAGCTTTTAGATATTCCAAGTGAAGTAGATGAAGCATCTCTAATAGGACGGGTGGATTATACCAATGAAATTGTTTTTACAATAGATGGGTCTCATACCAAAGATATTGATGATGCGTTAAGTCTTCGGATGGATGGAAAAAATTATGTGTTAGGTGTTCATATTGCAGATGTTTCTCATTATGTAAAAGAAAATACAGCTTTAGGAGATGCAGCATATGAAAGAGGTACTTCCAGTTATTTAGCAGATACGGTGATTCCAATGCTTCCTCATAAATTATCCAATGGAATTTGTTCTTTGAATGAGGATGTATTACGTCTTACTATGTCTTGTGTCATGACCATAAGTCCAAGTGGAGAAGTGTTATCGTATGATATTAATCCTGGTTATATTAAAAGTTCTAAGAAAATGACTTATGAAGATGTCAATGAAATATTAATGCGTGATAAAGTTATTTCAGGTTATGAAGATTATGTTGATATTTTAAAGAAAATGAATGAACTTGCGCACATTTTACAGAAGAAAAGCGTAGAACGTGGGTATATGGATTTTGATTTGGATGAGCCAAGAATTGTACAAGATGAGAATGGTTGTGCTATTGATATTGTCGTAGATGAAAGAGAAGATGGAGAAAAATTAATTGAATCATTTATGATTTTAGCAAATGAAACTGTGGCAAGTCATATTTATAATATGGAACTTCCTTTTGTATACCGCGTTCATGGAAAACCAAATAGTGAAAAAATTGATGATTTTGTTAATTTAGTAAAATTACTTGGTTATGAGTTAAAAACTAAAACTACCGATTTAACGCCAAAAGCGATGCAAAGTTTACTAGATGAATTAGATGAGAAACCAGAATTTAAAATTTTATCTAGTTTGTTATTACGTAGTATGAGAAAAGCCGAATATAGTAAAGATAATATTGGTCATTTTGGTCTTGCCAGTAAAGCTTATACACATTTTACTAGTCCGATTCGAAGATATCCAGATTTAGTTGTACATCGTTTATTAAAAAAATATTTGGTAGATCAAGATTATTCGATGAGTACCATTTCTTATTTGGAACAAAATTTAGTAGAAGTTACTGCACATTCTAGCGAAAGAGAAGTTGCGGCGGATGGAGCAGAACGTGATGTCAATGATATGAAGATGGCAGAGTATATGGAAAGTCATATTGGAGAAGAGTATGATGGTATTATTTCTACGGTTACTAATTTTGGTTTCTTTGTAGAACTTCCTAATTTAATAGAAGGACTGGTTCATGTTCAAACACTTAAAGGTGATTTTTATAATTATGTGCCCGAGTGTTTAGCATTAATCGGTAATAATACGAAAAAGACTTATCGGATTGGAGATAGTGTACGTGTTCGTTGTATTGCTGCTTCTAAAGAGACAGCGATGATTGATTTTCAATTAGTGGAGGATCCACATGATAGAAGTAAGAAATAAAAAAGCATATTATGATTATACGGTTTTAGAAGAACTGGAAGCAGGAATTGTTTTAACTGGAACAGAAATAAAAAGTGTAAGAAAAGGTTCGGTTGATTTAAAGGATAGCTATGTATTACTTAGAAATGGCGAAGCGACGATTTTAAATCTTTATATAGCTCCTTATTTTGAAGGAAATCAGTTTAATCATGAAGAGAGAAGAACTAGAACGTTATTACTTCATAAAAAAGAAATTCGAAAGTTAAAAGAAAAAGTAGTTCAAGATGGAAATTCGCTAGTACCTTTAAAATTATATTTTCATAAAAATAAAGTAAAAATTTTAATTGGACTATGTAAAGGAAAAAAATTATATGATAAGCGTGAAAGTATTAAAAAGCGGGATTTAGAGCGAGAGTCGAGAAATTATTAATGTTTTTGGTAGGGTGGTAACATGGTGGAACAATTAAAACAAGCAGAAGGGTATTTATCTTATTTGGAAAAACATCCCAGTGTTATTTTAGATTATGATTCTAATTTAAGTGATGTGAAACAGCTTATTAAAAAAATGAAACAAGCTTTTTTGCTTTCTTTTGATAGTATAATTCCTACCATTTCTTATTTTTTAAATAGGCAAATTTCTTCTAGTGATACCTTTGTCTGTGACGTGTTCTCTTTTTCTTATTATCATCAAGAGTACAAGTATTATTATTTCGTTAGGACAAAACAACAAGATATGGTAAAAGAACAATTAAAACAATTTAGTAACTTGTTGCTTGATGAAAATAAAAGCACGTTTGAACTGTTTGAAGCCTTTGAAGCACTCTCTTTGGTTTATGGGATTACTATGACTTGCTTTTCGCAAGTGAATTATCTTTGTCTAGCAGAGCATGTTTCTTTGGTAGAAGGGGAGCAACCAGCTATTTTGTATAGTAAGCACAAACTCTTTAGGCAAATTTGTTGGCAGATCATTCAAGGTACATTTGTAGAAATGACGGATGATACTTTAGATGCTTTACACTTTATAGATAATCAAATGGTTTTAGATACGTTATTATTTGATGCTCATAGGAAAATGATTTCTTTAGCAAAATAATGTAAAGTCGCATTTTTGAGAGATACATTTGATATTCTCTTTGGTATACTTTTATTAGAATAAGTAGTTGTAGTAGCTTTTTTTGTGAAAGTGAAGAATAAATGGAGGGAATAAAAATGGATTTGGTGATAGATTTTCTAGTAGGGAATTACATGTGGTTTTTAGTGATTACTATTATTTTGATTTTTGCTTTGATTGGATATATCGTGGATAGTAAAGAACACAAAGAAGTTAGTATTTTTGATAGTCCTCAAGAACTTGCTAAAAATTTAGAATTGTTAGCAGCATCAGCTCAAAATAAAACAATTGGTGACGCAATGCGCCCTCAAGCAACTCCTATGACGAGTCCTATGAATACCATCGAACCAATGGGTAATTCTTTGATGAATGGCATGTTTTCTAATTCCAATTACGTAGGAAATCAAACGGGTCAATCTATGATGAATTTTGGTCAAATGAATGAAAATAATTCCTCATCCTCTTTTGATGTCTTGAATAAATAAAGAAATTTGGAATCATTTAAAATTTTTTTATTAAATTACTAGAGCAATCTAGTTTTTTTTGTCTTATCTGATTAAGCATAGACTAAAATTAGTTATAATGGTATAATAGTTAAGCAAAATAAAAAGGAGTGATGAAATGACTTTCGCGGGAATTTGGGCTATTTTAACTAAAATTTTAGATATTTGTATCGTTTGGTTATTGTTTTATTTTATTTTGAAAAACATTAAAAACAATGTCAAAATGGTTTTGATTTTAAAAGGTGTACTTATTGTTTTAGCGATTGAGATTTTAAGTAAAATTTTAAATTTGTATACGGTTGGTTTATTACTAGAATACGTTATTGAATGGGGACCTATTGCTATTATTGTGATTTTTCAACCAGAAATTAGAGGCGTTTTGGAAAGTATTGGAAGAACACATTTACTAGGTCGACATAAAATATTAACGATTGATGAACGAGAAAAAATTATTTGTGAAATCATGGAAGCAGTTGAATATTTAAAACGGAATCGTATGGGAGCGTTAATTGTCATCGAACGAGACGTTTCCTTATCAGAGTATATTGAACCAGCTACCAAAATTTATGCGGATGTTTCTAGTGAATTGTTATGTAATTTATTTTTTCCAAATAGTCCATTGCATGATGGTGGCGTTATTTTAGAGGGCGATAGAATTACTTGTGCTGGAGCCGTATTTAAAACCAGTATGAATCCAAATATTAACAAACGTCTTGGAACACGACATCGAGCAGCTTTAGGGATTGCTGAGGAGTCGGATGCAATTGCTTTAATTGTCAGTGAAGAAAATGGCCGAATTAGTATTGCAAGTAATGGAGAACTTAACTATAATCTTACTTTGGATGAATTCCGGATGAAATTAATTGATGAATTAAAACCAAAAACAGAGGTCTTCTATGAAGCGGATATGAATCGTGAGGAGGAAGAAAATGAGTAAGATTTTGAAAGCTATTTTAAACTTTTTTCGAGCTATTTACCGAGTAATTGATAAAATTATTGTTACGCCAATTAGTCGATTTGTTTATTATATTAGCGACCGTTTAAAAAATAATCCTAGTAGTATTGAACGTTTTTTGAATCGTCCCAATATCTTACTTTATTTGTCTTTAATTTTTGCTGTAGGAATTTTCTTTTTAGTAGATTCTCAAGTGATTACCTTAGTGGAAAAAGAAGCTGAAATCTTATCGAATCAACCTGTTAATGTTTTATATAATAAAGAAGCTTATGTCATTGAAGGTTTAGTAGATCAAGTTGATATTATTTTAACAGGCCGTAAAAGTTCTATTTATTTGGCAAAACAATTAGGAGATCATGATGTGGTATTAGATTTAACCGATTATGAAGCAAGTGATACTCCAATACGGGTGCCATTAAGTTATAATCAAACTGTTGATAATATTAGTTATAAATTAGATCCTTCTTATGTTACTGTGACAATTAAGAAAAAAGAAAGTCAAGTTTGGACGAATGTTTCTTATGAGTTATTAAATGCGAATAAATTAGATGAAAAATTAAGTGTGGATGCTGTAGAACTTGATAAGACGGAAGTTGTCATTAAGGGAAGTCGTGAGTCTTTGGATAAAGTGGCAACGGTAAAAGCTTTGATTGATTTAAGTAATAAACGTTATACCGACGCTGGCAGTTATGATATTTCGGATATTCGTTTGGTAGCTTATGATTCCAATGGTGCTATTTTACCAAATATTGAAGTTGTACCAACGACAATTACGGGGTCAATTACTTTAGGAACATATTCGACAGTAGTACCTATTAAGGTTTTAGCAACGGGAGATTTAATTACGGGAAAATCTATCTCGTCTATTACGATTAATGGTAAGAGTAGTTACTCTCTAACTATTTATGGTGAGAAATCTATTATTGATGAGATTAAGAGTATTCCTGTGACAATTGATGTAACGAATCAAGGAAATAATGGAGCAAAAACATATAATGTGACGATAGCTAAACCAAATGGAGTTCGTCATATTAGTGAAGAGAATGCAAAAGTTGTGGTAAGCTTTGGTGATGAAAAACAAAAGACATTAGATATTACCAATATTGGTTATCGCAATTTAGGAAGTGGATTAAAAGCTAATTTAGTAGGAACGATTCAAGTACCAGTTCAAGTTAAAGGAGTTCAATCGGTGATTGATGCAATTAATGCGGATAATATTTCTGCTTATACAGACTTATCTGGTTATGGAGCGGGAGAATACGATGTAGATGTAGTAATTGAAAGTGATGATCCACGAGTATCTTATGTTGTAACAACGAAAGTACGAATTAGTATATCTCAAGGTTAAAAGAGGTTTGCAAAAAAATCTCTTTTTTTTATGGAATGTATGATACACTTTTTAACAAGAAGTCATGAAGGAGGAAAGAAAAATTATGTTACAAGATTATGAAATTGCCCAAAATAAAGAATTAGTAGATATTCGTAATATTGCGAAGAAGATAGGTTTAACTGAAGATGATTTGAATTTGTATGGAAAGTATAAAGCTAAAATCTTAGAGATAGAAAAAGAGGAGCAAGGAGATGTCGTTTTGGTTACGGCGATTAATCCAACACCGTTTGGGGAAGGAAAAACAACGGTTGCGATTGGACTTCATGATGCTTTTTGGCGTCTTGGTGTAAAGTCGTTATTAACACTTCGTGAGCCATCCATGGGGCCAGTTTTTGGAATCAAGGGTGGAGCAACGGGTGGCGGTTATGCTCAAGTGTTACCGATGGAAGATATCAATTTGCATTTTAATGGAGATTTTCATGCTATTACTAGTGCTAATAATTTAATTAGTGCGATGATTGATAATCATATTAAACACGGAAATGAACTTCGTATTGATTTAGATAAAATTTATTTTGAACGAACCATGGATATGAATGATCGAGCTCTTAGGGAAGTGCAAGTAGGATTAGGTGGAAAAATCAATGGAACTCCACGAGTTGACCATTTTACAATTACCGCAGCGAGTGAGATTATGGCAATTTTTTGTGTTAGTAAGGATTTTGCTGATTTACGTAGACGAATTGATCAAATTATTGTGGCTCAAAATTTAGATGGGGAATTTGTAAGAGTAGCTGATTTAGGAATAACGGGGTCTGTGCTTGCTCTTTTAAAAGAAGCAATGAAACCTAATTTGGTGCAAACATTAGAGGAAAATCCTGTTATTATTCATGGAGGACCTTTTGCTAATATTGCCCCTGGTGTTAATTCTGTTAGAGCGATTAAACTAGCAAGGAAGTTATCTCCTTTAGTCATCACAGAAGCTGGTTTTGGGTCCGATTTAGGTGGTTTTAAGTTTTTGGATATTATTTGTCGTAAGAATGAATTAAAACCGAAAGCGGTCGTATTAGTGGCCACTATCAAGGCTTTAAAATATAATGGCGGCGTATCGTTGGAAGATATTGCGAGAGAAAATTTAGAAGGCTTGGATAAAGGAATCGAAAATTTACGTGCTCATATGGATAATATGAAAGAACTTCAAGTTCCTTATCTTGTTACAATCAATCGATATGCTACAGATACAGTGGCTGAAATTAATAAGGTCATTCAATTTGTAGAAAGCTATGGTGCAAAATGTGTCGTGAATGAGGTTCATGCTAAGGGGGGAGAAGGAGCGATTGATTTAGCACGTGAAATTTTAACACTATCCTCTCCTTCTTTAGAATTCTGTTATCAAGATGATGAT
Source organism: uncultured Bacilli bacterium (assembly GCA_910588025.1). Classification (GTDB taxonomy): domain Bacteria; phylum Bacillota_I; class Bacilli_A; order RF39; family UBA660; genus MGBC162267. The sequence goes on along the minus strand of CAJUQG010000019.1, from coordinate 5,851 downwards.
TTGATTAAGACAAAAATTCAAAAAGTAGCAACTAAAATTTTTCACGCTAAAGAAGTTCAGTATACGAAAGAGGCTATTGAAAAGTTGGAGTTGTATCAAACATATTTTCCTAAGTATCCTTTGTGTATTGCTAAAACCCAATATTCTTTGAGTGATCAAAAAGATTTACTTGGATATCCAAAAGATTTTACCGTAACAGTTCGTGATTTGCATGTTTCAGCAGGAGCAGAATTTATTGTAGTGTATTTGGGTGATATTATGACTATGCCAGGATTATCTAAAACTCCAGCTGCCTTACAAATTGATGTAGATAAAGAAGAGAAAATTATTCATATATTTTAAAAAATACTATTTTTTTTGATTAGTTTGTGTTATTTTAAATAAAAAAGGGGTTTGTTTGGTTATGAAAGTTACCGTTATTTCAAAAAAAGAGTTTGAAAATTTACAACCGTTAGCATTAGGTTCAGAAGTTTGTAATTCAGAAAGTAGAGTTTGTCATTTTTGGGTAAATGGAGAACATAAAGTTTTAAAAATTTTAAATGAGTTAGAAGGAGAGTACTTCGCTTTTAAAATGTATACCATTTCCATGTTAGATTACTATAAGGATTATTTACTTCCAAGTTTGTATATTCCTGATTCTTTGGCTGCTTGTGATGGTAATACGATTGGTTTTACTATTCCTTTTGTAGAAGGAATAAATTTAGCTACGATTTTGAATTCTGCAAAATTTCCTTTTCATCTTAAAATTTTTTATTTAAGAAAAATTGGTTTTATCTTAGAACAATTGCGAGTTATGCGAGAATCTACTTCACTGAAAGATTTTTATTTAAATGATATACATGAATCTAATTTTGTTGCTAATTTAGCAACAGGAGAACTTGGAGTTTTAGATTTAGATAGTTCTAAAATAAGGCATAATGGAGTTTATCCTGCTAGGTATGCTTCCATATGTTCTTTGGTACAGTGTAATTCAAAGAAATATAAAGTAAATGAAAGCGGTGTTTGTGGTGGATATATTATTCCAAATAATGATTCGGAAATTTATTGTTATATTATGACTATTTTAAATTTTATCTTGGCTGGGAATTTTTATCGTGTTCGTTTGACTAATTTTTATGATTACTTAGATCATTTAGATTTCTTTGGTTTTGATAAAGAGTTACTTTCTGTATTTGAAAGAATTATATTGCCAGAACCCAATATTAATCCTGAGCCATATTTAGAGACTTTGAGTCTCAAACAAATGAAACGAGTAAGAAGTTTATTTTAACTCATCTTTTTCTATCGTTTGGGGAGTATTAAACATTATATTTTTATACAAATTAAAAGCCAGTCTTCATTTTGACTGACTTTTTTTATAGCTTAGCTATTTCTTACGGTATTATCCGTTAGTTATTTAATTGGGTCATCAGTATAATGCTTAAATAATAATAAAATATTAACTAAGCCACAGATTCCAACTAAACCGTAGATAATATTTACAATCATACTTGATTCTTTAAATAGGGTTGTTACTAAATTGAAATCAAAAAAGCCAATTAATCCCCAGTTAATAGCACCAATTATGGTAAATATTAAACAAGTTTTATGCAATATTTCCAAATCCATTCACTCCTTTGTTAATATTCTTCCTAAAAAAATGATTTTTATACATGAATATTTTTAGCTCTTCTAAATATAGTTAAGTAGAAAAGGGAGATGTATAGTTTGAAAAAGTTTTGGTGCTTGTGTGCTGCAATTTTACTCATGACAACTGGTTGTGGAAAGATGGATAGTGCCGATGTGGTCAAAGAGTTTACAGATACGGTCAATAATTCCAAAAGTTATGTTTTAAAGGGAACTATGGAAATTTATAGCGATGAGGATACTTTTACTTATAGTGTAGAGGCAAATTATTTAAAGGATAATTTTTACAAAGTGTTACTTGTAAATCAAACGAATAATCACGAACAAGTCATCTTACGAAATGCTGATGGAGTTTATGTGATTACGCCTTCTTTAAATAAAAGCTTTAAATTCCAAAGTGAATGGCCAGATAATAGTAGTCAATCTTATTTGTTAAAAGCAATTATTACCGATTTGAATAACGATGCAGAAGTTAGTATGGAAGAAGTTGATTCTAAATATGTAATTAAGTCCAAAGTCAATTATCCAAATAATGCTGATTTGATTTATCAAAAAGTTACTCTTGATAAAGATATGAATTTAAATAAGGTGGAAGTTTATAATGCTAGTGATGCTTTAAAAGTTAAAGTAAATGTTGGTAATGTAGATTTAAAAGCTGGATTATCTGAAGATGATTTTAAATTAGAAGATTTTGTAAAAGAAACGAATGATGATACAAATCAAAATAATAGTAGTAATAATAGTAATACTAATTCAAATTCAAAGGATAAGAATCAATCGTCAAATCAAATAGAAGAATGTGAAGAGGGAGATACTACTTGTAAGGTAGAAGAGAATAAGTGTGATTCAGAATCAGATGAAAATTGTAAAAATAATGGAGAAGCAAAATGTGAAGGAAGTAATTGTAAAAGTACAACGACAGGAAAATTAGAAGATATTATTTATCCACTTTATATTCCAAGTAATACTTATCTTTCAGGAAAAGACAAAGTTAATACAGATAATGGGGAACGTGTGATTTTAACTTTTGGAGGAGATAAGAGCTTTGTCTTAGTTGAAGAAGCAGCTATGGCCAGTAATGAATTTGAAATCATTCCTGTGTATGGAGATCCATTAATGCTTAATGATACGGTGGCAGCACTTAGTGAAAATTCACTTTATTGGACCAGTAATAATGTTAGCTATTATTTAGCTGGAAATGACTTAACGCGTGATGAGATATTAAATATTGCAAAAAATATGAATCAAGCTACTAGTGTTGTAAATGGCAATGTTTCTAACGAGAAATAAAAGGATAGAAAGCTACTTTAGGTGGCTTTTTTGTATTTTTAGATTAGTTAGCCTATTTCTTGTAGTTTATAAAGAATCGGTTATTTTAAGTTTATTTGAGTGAGTTGGAGGGGATTTATTCGATTATTTAAAAAAGTTTACAAATTTTTGTTTGATTGCTATAATGTTGGTGGTGAAAAATTATGAAGAAGCAACAGAAAAAAGTTACATATCAAACAGAAGAGCAAAAAGAAATGTTACATTTTTTAATTGTCTTAGTAGTTATTGTTCTTTTTGTAGTAGGAGTTTATTTTATTAGTAAGATGTTTGTTATGGATAAAAGTTTGTTTGAGATATCTTATAATAATGGAGCTATCAATACAGAAAGAGCGATTGTTGGAACTATGTTAAATCGTCCAGAGAAAGAGTATTATGTGCTTGTTTATGATGAGAAAGCAAGTAATGCTGTTTATTATTCTGCTATTTCGACGAACTATACGCAAAATCAAGAGAAGGCACTTAAAGTTTATCATGTGGATTTAGGAAATGTTTTGAATCAAGATTATTATGTTGGAGAGAATGGAACAAGTAATCCAAAAGCAGGTAAAGTTTCAGATTTTAAGTTTAAAAATTTAACCTTGCTTTATGTAAAAAATGGTAAAGTTGAAAAGTATATCGAAGATGAAGAAAATATTAAGAAAGAATTAGCAGTAACGAAAAAGAAAAATAGCTAATTCTTTTTTTGGTATATTATTTATGGTATGATATTTAGATGAGAAATAAAAGAGGTGTACTTATTTGAAAAATAAATCCGGTTTTCAGTTAAAAGAGTTAATTATTATTGTGGTTATTACATCCTTGTTGACTAGTTTGACAACTGGGGTAATTATGTATAACAATAATCGAATTACGAATCATGTGAGTGGTAGTGATTTGAATCAAGATGAAAATTTGAAGGAGTTTTTGAAAGTTTATGCGTCGTTGATTGGTGATTATTATACTGATTTTGATAAAAAAGCAATGCTTGAAGAAGCGATGAAGGCTATGTTTAATTATTTAGGGGAAGATTATTCGGATTATTTAAATAAGGATGAAACAGATTCTTTGGCTTCTAAGTTAAATGGAACTTATAAGGGAATTGGTGTGCAAATTGTTGATCAAAATATTATTTATAAAGTTTTTCCTGATTCACCTGCTGCGGAAGTAGGCATGCAAGTTGGAGATAAAATTGTGACAATTAACGGGGAGGATACGTCAAATAAGACTAGTGATGAGGTTGCGTCTCTTATTCAAAATGCGACGGGAGAAAAAGTAGCTTTAGGGGTGTTACGAAATGATTCACCGATTCAATTTGAAATCGAAGTAAAAACATTATTAGTTCCAGCGATTAACTATCAACTTGTTGATTATGGTTCTAAAAAAATAGGATATTTAGCTATTTCTACTTTTTCTAATACGGTAGCTGTGCAAGTAAAGGGTGCTTTAACTAATATGGAAAGTCAAGGAATGGATTCTTTAGTTATTGATTTACGAAATAATACAGGAGGATATTTGGCTCAAGCGAGTGAGATTGCAAATTTCTTTTTAGAGGAAGGAAAGATCATTTATTCTTTAGCAGAAAAGGATACCACAGAGGAATTTCGTGATGATACGAGTGAGAAACGCGATTATCCGGTTACTATTATTATGAATGAAGGAACGGCATCGGCGTCAGAAATTTTAGCGGCAGCTTTGAAAGATAGTTATCATAGGAATGTAACTTTGGTAGGAGAAACTAGTTATGGAAAAGGAAAGGTGCAACAAACGCGAAGTTTAGAAGATGGCTCGATGGTGAAGTATACAACAGCAAGATGGTTACGCCCTAATGGGGATTGTATTGATGGTGTTGGAATTCGTCCAGATGTTGAGGTTGAGTTATTGTTGCCGAGTGAAGGCGAAGAAGTTGTTGATACACAACTTAAAGAAGCTTTGCGAATTTTGGGTGAGGTGTAGGCTTGTCAAATAGGATTTGAAAAAGAATTCCTATTTTTTTTATTTTTTTGTATAATGTGTAAGGAGAGACGTGATGGAATGGATTCTGTAAAAGTAGGGGATCGTCTTAGAATCGAATGTTATAAACATAACGGATTGCTTGATTGTACCAATGATGAAGCAATTGTTCTGGAAATAACAGAGGACTATTTAGTTGTAGCAAATGATCATACAAAGTTAACTGAACATGATGGCAGAACGCATCGAACTCGTGAACCAGCTGTTTTATTTTTTTATAAACATAGTTGGTTTAATGTAATCGGACAGTTGAAAAGACAAGGACTGTTTTATTATTGTAATATTGCTACTCCTTATATTATTGATAATGGGGCGATTAAATATATTGATTATGATTTGGATTTGCGAGTATTTCCAGATGGAGGATTTCGAATATTAGATCGTAATGAATATAAGTATCATAAAAAGATTATGCATTACTCTGATGAGCTTGATGCAATTGTTCACTATGAATTAAATCATTTAATTGAGTTAAAAAAACAGGAAAAAGGCCCGTTTGAACCGGGTATTGTCGTAAAATTTTATGAAAAATTTAGAAAAATGAAAAAAAAGTGAATTTTTCTATTGCATTTACATATATTTTAGTGTAGAATGTAAAACGTGCTACTGAAAAGGAGTGCAAATATGGAAAATCTACATTGTTTTTCTTAGGAATTATCCAGAAAAATGAGATTGTCGAAAAAAGTTAAAAAAATGTAAAAAACTTGTTGACAATGTAAAAAAGATTTGATATATTAACAACGTGCTCATGAAAAGAGGCACAGAAAATGATCTTTGAAAACTAAGTAAAAAAGTCAATTTGAGTAGCTTAGGATAAACGAAAATATAATCGATTTTAATAAATCAATTTTATTGAGAGTTTGATCCTGGCTCAGGATGAACGCTGGCGGCATGCCTAAGACATGCA
>CAJUQG010000018.1 GCA_910588025.1 uncultured Bacilli bacterium | reverse complement strand
TAAGAAAAGGACAATGGTTAACGCATCCAGCATTTACTTCATTTGATGTGAATGGAATATGGGTAGGAAAATTTGAGACTGGATACAAAGGTAGTACCGATACTATAAGTGCTCAAGTAAATACAATTGAACCAGAGAAAGTACAAATTAAACCAAATGTAAATTCATGGCGAGGAATACAAGTTGCGAATGCGTTTTATACTGTTTATGATTATAAAAGAAATTTCGATAGTCATATGATGAAGAATACAGAATGGGGAGCTGTTTCTTATTTACAACATAGTAAATATGGAAGTATGAGTAGTGTAAGGCTTAATAATCATGAAAATTATATGACAGGATATGCTAGTGTAAAAGAACCAACTTGTGGTTGGACCAATACAAATGAAGATTGTAATCGCTACGGTACCACCAATGATAGTACAGCTTTATATAATTCTCAGATTGGCTATTTAGCGAGTACAACTGGAAATATCAGTGGAATTTACGATATGAGTGGTGGAGCTTGGGAATATGTGATGGGTGTTATATTAGATAAAAATGGCGATCTCATTAGTGGACAAAATAGTAAAAATAATTCTGGGTTTAACGGTAAATTTAGTTGTTTTGATTGTAAAGGAGATACATCTGGTTTAAAAGCTTTAACAACTGGAAAAGATTTTCCAGAAAGTAAATACTATGATACTTATGCTTATGCTGAAAATGATGAAACTTATAATCGTAGGATTTTAGGAGATGCAACAGGAGAAATGGGTCCTTTTGCGACAGCTACCTATAGCTCACAAATTAGAAAAATAGGTTCATGGCATAATGATGAATCTTGGTTTATTAATTCAGAAAGTCCATGGTTTAGTCGTGGAGGAGCAATGACAGCTGGTACAAGTTCTGGCATATTTAATTTTGCTCGAGAATCAGGTTATATTTATTCATGGGGTAGTTTTCGTATCGTGTTAGCCATTTAAAAAATTTCTTCTTGTTTATTTATAGTTTTAACTGTCTTAATAATCTTAATTGCTAAGATTTTATGACAGTTTTTTGTATATTTTCTTTCTTGTTTTGTAAATTTGTGTCAAATCATTGGAAAACTATTTTGTTTTTTTCTTTAAAATTTAGTAAGCTAAAAGAAAGGTAAAGGATGATGATTTATGGAACTTAAACTACGCTTGGCTACAAGAGATGACGTAAAAGAATTAATTGATGTTTGTAATACTTGTTTTGATGAGAAAACTTCTTATGAAAAAGCTTTAAAAGTATTTGATGCTACTATTAATGACCCGAATCAATTATATGTAATAGGTTTATATGAAAATAAAATTGTAGCTCATACGAAAATTACCATTATACCTACTATGTTTGATGGTATGGATACTTTTGCTATTTTAAATCATGTGTGTGTTTTACCCGAGTATCGAAGACATCATTTTGCTAAATATATGATTAAAGCAATTAAAGATATTTGTAAAAGTCGAGGATGTAGTACTATTAAATTATGGTCACGCAATTATAGACAACCAGCACATCAATGTTATTTAAATGCTGGATTTGAAATTTTAGATGCTAAATTTTTTGAATTAGATTTATAGAAGGTGTGAAGTATTATGAAGATTACAAATGTTTATATTGGTGGTTGGTTTCAAAGAACTATGCTTCAATTAACAGAAATTTATGATTTTTTAAGAGCTGCTAAAACGCAATTGAATCTAGATCATGATAAGTTATTAGAATTAAGAAAAAGTCTTGGAATTGGAAAAATCGATTATGGTGTTGATGGCGAAGAGTTTGTTGAGTTTACAACAAATGTAAGTATTACTGTAAAGATTTATGAAGATGGCTTAATTGTTTTAAATAATAAAGATGTTTCAGAAGATACTTTATTTGCAGATATTGATGAACTTACGGATTATTATGAACAAAAGTTATCTCCAGCTATTAATTATTTATTTAGTTTGGGTGCACCAGTTCCAAAAGAACTTGCGAATATTGTTAATGTTTATCCTTATTTTGTTGTTTGTGATCGTGCTACGAAAGAAGAAATAGCTGATTTATTGTCAAGAACAGAAAAACAAAAGTATTTTGAATTTGAAAATAAAAATTATGATGTAACTCGAGGAGATAAGTATTATTTTATTAATAAAAAAACAGATGTAACAGATAATATTGAAAAGTATATTGAGTCGCAAATTTTTATTCGAGAATTTAAAGGTCAAATGCATCGTTATTTAAACATGCATCGTATTATTTGGGAGAAGATTGATAAAGTAAAAGAACAAGTCAATGTTAAGGGAGCAGATATTGTAAAGTTTAGTTCTACGTTAGAGGGATATGCTAAAACTGTTAACTTAATTGATGGAAGAATTAATCAAATGGGAACTTATATTTCTACACGAGAAAAGATTAGTAAAAGTGATGAAGGGCTTGCAGAGTTTTTAGCAATCTCAGGATACCGTTTTGAAACGTTAAAAGATACTCTTGATTATATTAAATATTTATGGGATATGACTCAAACTTATCTATCTAGTGCTCAAAAGTTATTTTCAGGCTTGAAATCGGATGTTACTAGTAAATCAATTAATAGTTTAACCATTGTAACTAGTATGAGTGCAGGAGCATCGATTATTGGACTTCTTACTAAGTCAGAACCGAAATTTACTATTTTTGGAGTAATTTATTTCTTTGTTTTAGCTTTCTTAGGATGGAGTGTAACGAAAGTGATGAGCTATATTTCCAAAAATCGTAAATATGAAATTTCTGATATTTCTTATGATAAAAATATTGAATAAAAACAGATATTTTGGAGAAAGAATAGAGGGTTCTTTCTTTTTTTTATGATTCTTGTTATACTTTAGATGGTGATGAAATGAAAAATGTAACGTTTCGCCGTCTAGGTGCTTATTTAATTGATTTAGTAATTATAGGTATTCTTGGAATTGGTATTTCTTATTTTCCAATTTTACAAGAGAATGAAAAAGAATATGAAGCCGTTTATCAAGAGGTGCTTCAGTTATATGATTCTTATTCAAATAATGAAATTACAAGTACTGAATATCAAGAAAAGTATATGAATATGTCATATGATTTATATCGATCTAATTATCTTTATACAATAGTTCAATTGATTATTATTCTTTTATATTTTACTTTTGTTCCATATTTTATGAATGGACAGACTTTTGGTAAAAAAGTAATGAAGATTCAAGTAATTTCTGTCAATGAGCAAAAGAAAGTGGGAGGAATATCTTATTTTTTACGAGCTATTATTCAGAATAATATATTAATTACTGTTATACAAATTGTTATATTATTTACTTTTACAAAAGATAATTATTATATGATTTATAATAATGTAAATATGGTAGGTTATATTTTACTTTACTTTATCGTCTTTTTAGTTTTGGTACGTAAAGATTCTCGAGGGCTTCATGATTTACTAGCGGGAACACAAGTTATATTTGTTTCTAATGAAAATGCAAGTGAGATAAAAGATGAAGACAGTCACGAACCAAAAGAAATATTATTGAATGAAGAAAAGCCAAAAAAAGAGAAGAATTTAGAAAAAGATGAGACGAAAAAGAAACCTGTGAAAGAAACGAAAAAAAATACAAAAAAAGGCACAAAACCAAAAACTAAAAGTTAAGTTTCGTGCTTTTTTTATGATGTTCTATATTCGTATTGTAAAATTGTTTTAAAGCTTTGTATAGGTAGTAGCAATCTTTCATTCCTACAGTTTCCATAGAAGAATGCATGGCAAGTTGAGCAAGTCCAATATCTATAGAAGTTGAACTTACATGTCGTAAGCTCAGACCAGATAATGTACTTCCAGAGGTCGTGTCATTTCGATTGGTTCCATTTTGATAAGGAACTTTTGCTTTTTGACAAATGTTTTTGAAAATAGTGGAAGATAAAGCTGTTGTTGTACTCATTGGTTCTTTGGAAATGACAATTCCTTTATTTAAATAAATTTTATTGGTGATATCGGACAAATCTGGATGATTGGGATGAACAGCATGGGTGTTATCGGAACTGATAATGAAAGAGTTTGATAGGGAAGTTGTAATATCGATTTCTAAAGAAGCGGCTATTTTTTTTAACGTGTCTAATAGGAAGTTAGAATCAGCTCCTTCCATGGTAAGAGAACCAATTTCTTCACTATTAAAGCAGCAAAAGATATTAATATTTTTTTCTTGTTTAGCGCTTAATAGGCCTTCTAAGGCTGCAAAGGTACTGGTTAAATTATCAATGCGTGGGGATAATAAAATATCTTTTTCGGCCCCAATGAGTAAAGATTCTTCTTTAGTGTAAAGTAATAAATCATAATCATCGATTTGACTTTTGGGAATTTTGTATTTTTGATGAATTAGTTTTCTTATGATATCTTTGTCTTCCTCTAAATGGATAATAGGTAATAAGTCAATTTGAGAGTTGATATTGAGGTTTGTATTGGCTTTGGCATTTTGATGAATGGCAACACTTGGAATAACAAGAAGTGGTTCTTCTAAATCAATAATTTTACTGTAATAAGTATTTTCTTTTTGAATAATGATTTTACCAGCTATAGATAGAGGACGATCTAACCAACCATAATTTAAAAGGCCACCATAAGGAGCAACATTTAGTTTTAAATAGCCATTTTCAAAATTTTCGTTTAAGGGTTTTAATGCGAGAGCTGGAGTATCAGAATGTGTGGTAACAATATTAAAGTTGTAAGGTGTTTCTTGACCAATTTGAAAGGCAATTAAAGATGCGTCATTTCTAATTACAAAAAATTTTCCTGGTTTTAGATGCCAAGTTTCATTTTCTAATAATTCATGGTAATGAAGATTAGTAAGTTGTGTTTTTATTTCTTTGATTACGGTAAAACTACAGCTTCCTTTTTGAATAAATTTGATGAGTTCTTTTTCATATTTTTCTTGTTTCATATTAATCACGTTTATAGTTTGTTCGAAAAAATGAAAAATATCAGGAAAATATTGATTTTTAGCACCTTTTTAGTGTATAATCTAAAGGCATTAGAAATTGGGAGTGTTTATAATATGAAAAAAACAAAAATTATTTGTAGTATTGGCCCTTCAACACAAATTTGGGAAAATTTTAAAGGAATTGTTGAAGCAGGAATGAATGTGGCGAGAATTAATTTCTCTCATGCTACGTTAGAAGAAAGAAAAATGGATGAGGATCTTGTTAAAAGAGCCAATGATGAGTTAGGTGCAAATATTGCAATTTTATACGATACGAAAGGACCAGATTTAAGAACTTGTAGTTTTAAAGATGATTATATTGAACTTGTTGCTGGTGAGACAATTCGTATTGTAGAAGAAGATATTGAAGGAACAAAAGATGCTATTTGCTTTAATTATAAAGGTATTATTAAAGATTTGAAAAAAGGCATGAGCGTTTTACTTGATGATGGATTTTATAAGTTAGTTGTTGAAGAAGAAGACGGGGGAAACTCTGTTACTTGTAGAATTATAAATGGTGGAAGAATTAAGAGTAGACGAGGAGTTTGTATTCCAGGAGTAAAACTTGATGTTCCATATGTTAGTGAAAAAGATGAAGAAGATATTAAATATGCTTGTGAAAAAGATGGAGATTATTTAGCAATTAGTTTTGTTAATGATGCTTCTAATATTCGTGAAGTAAGAGCTTTATGTGCGAAATATGGTAAACCAAATATGCCAATTGTTTCTAAGTTAGAAACTCAATATGCGATGGATAATTTAGATGAAATTGTAGAAGAAACAGATTATGTTATGGTTGCTCGTGGCGATTTAGGAGTAGAAACAGGTGTTGTTAATTTACCACTTTATCAACAAATGATGATTGAAAAATGCCGTGAAAAAGGAAAAGGCGTTATTATGGCTACACAAATGATGTATAGTATGAGAACAAATATCCGTCCTACTAATGCTGAGGTTACAGATGTATCTAATGCTGTCCTTGCTGGTTGTGATGCTATTATGACAAGTGAAGAAACTACTATGGGTAATTATCCAGTTGAAACAGTACAAAATATGGCTAATATTTGTGAAACTGTGGAAGGATATTATAAATATGATTATCGTTATGATAAAAAATTAGATAAAGATAATACTTCTATTATTGCTAGAAGTGTCGTTGCTGCTAGTGAAGAGTTAAATGCTAAAGCAATTGTAGCTGCTACCGTATCAGGATATACAGCAAAACAAATTAGTAATTTAAGACCAAGTTCTTTTATTGTTGCTTGTGTTCCAAATGAAAAAGTTGCAAAATCTTTAAATTTAAGATATGGTGTTTATTCTGTAGTAACCGGAGATTATAATACTATGGATGACCTTATTACAGATGCTAAAAAACAAGCTAGTAAATATGTTGGAAATGAAAAGTCTAGTATTTTAATTACTGGTGGTTTCCCTAAAAATGGAACAAATTTAACTAATTTTATGAAAATTGAAGAAATCAATTAATTGATTTAAGATTTAAAAGATGCAAAGAAGTTTGCATTTTTTTTGATGTAATTTTATCAAAAAATGATGTCTGTTAAATACTAAAAAAATCTATGTTTTAATTTATATAATTAAAGTTTTGTGAATAAAAAAAGTTATATTTCATAAGATGCATTAGATTAATGGAGGCATAGAAATTGAAGAAAATTATTTTTATAGTTGTAATTTTTGTTTTTGTTATGTGTTTTGGTTATAAAGTTGAAGCGAGTGATGATGGAGCATTTGCAATAAATAATGAAGTTTCTTTGGATGAGTGTTTTAAATCTATGAATCTTTGTAGATTGAGTTCTGATATTCAAGTTAGTAATGCAAAAACAGTAAATGGAGATTTGATTCTTGATTTAAATGGGCATACTATTTCACCCACTTCTACTTTTCAATTAAAAGGCGGAATCATTGCAGTAAATCGAGGGGGAAAATTAACTATAAATGATTCAAAAGGTACAGGTAAAATTACCTCTGGATCTGGTGATCATGTTTGGTCGGGCATTCAGTTAATACGAGATAAAAATAGTAAAGGGGTAGCAGAGCTTATTGTAAATGGTGGTACGATCGAAGGGTATTATCATGGTGTTGTTGGAAATGGTGGAGTACATAATACAAAAATAACTATTAATGGAGGAGTAATACGAGGGTTAAATCAAGAAGATAGTGTAGGTATCTATCAGCCTCAACAAGGAGATTTGATTATTAATAATGGTTTAATAGAAGGAGGAACTGGTATTGAAATTCGTTCTGGGAACTTGACTGTTTATAATGGAACTATTAAAGCTATTGCATCAAAGTTTGTAAAAATGGTTAATACAAATGGTACAACAACTAATGGTGTTGGAATAAGTGTTGCACAACATACTACTAAAAATCCAATTAATGTGATTATTAAAAATGGAAATGTTAGTGGACAATATGCTTTTTATGAGTGGAATCCTCATAATAATGTAAAAGATGATTTAGATAAAATTCATTTACAAATACAAGGAGGAGTTTTTACAGGATTTGCTACAGGAGTAAAAGCTGTTTATAGTCAAGATTTCACTAATTTTATTTCTGGCGGAGAGTTTAGTACGGATGTATCAGAATATTTAACAAATGATGCGAATGTTAATTTTCAAATAGATAATGATTCTATGTCTGTATTTAAGGAAGATTCAAAGAATTCAAATGTTAAATTTTTTCTGATTATTAGTATTATTTTAATTATTTTAGTAGGTTGTATTTATTTTTATTTTAAATTAGTTTGTAATAAAAAAATTTATTTTTAACAGAAGAGTGAGCGTTTTATTCAAAAAGTTCAATTAAAAAAAGTGTAACATATCATTACACTTTTTTTATAATAATGTTGCAAAGAAAATGTTCAGTCGAAGTTATTGAAATAAATTTCTATTAGAAATAATTTACATCATTATTTTACTTTTTGGATTTCAATTTATTAGTTGATTTTTTTAACACTTAATGTTGCATTTACGCCGCTACCTAAAGTAACTCCAACTGCTAATAATGCTGAAATTGCCATATCTATTACTGCACCTGCTGCTAAAGTAACAACTACACTTCCACTGTATATTGAATCTACACCAACAGATAATATTCTTGATATAACAGTTGCCGGAATATTCGTTCCATTGTTTCGAACAGCTAATGTTAATGTAGTTCCTAGTGCCACAGATACATTACTAAAATAATTAATTTCGTATGTTCCTGCTTCTGTTACAGTTATACTATTTGCAGGAGTGTATGTTGTATTAAAATTTGGCATTGAATTTGCTAATGGGATTTGTGTTTGCGTACCAATAGTTAAATTTATTGTTTGTGGGGTATTACTGTATTTTCCACCGTATGCATTTAATCCATTTGCAGGACCTGTCGCACCAGTTGGACCAGTAATGCCTTGTAGACCTTGAGGACCAGTAGGACCAGTTTCGCCAGTAGGACCAGTAGGACCAGTGACACCTTGAATACCTTGTAAACCTTGAGGACCAGTTGGGCCAGTTATGCCATTTGTTCCTGGAAGACCTTGAGGTCCAGTCGGTCCTTGAGGAATAACAAAATTTATTAAATAATCTGAGTTCATTTAAAATATCCTTTCTTTTAATATTTTTTTATTAATTTGTAATGGGAGTAATTGTAACACTGGCATTTGTTCCTGGTTCGCCAGTAGTAACGGTTCCAATTGTTAAGGATGGAGCGGGACCAGTTTCTCCAGTTGGGCCAGTAATACCTTGTGTACCTTGTAGACCTTGAGGACCAGTAGGACCAGTTTCTCCAGTTGGACCAGTAGGACCTTGAATACCTTGTAGACCTTGAGGACCAGTAGGACCAGTTTCTCCAGTTGGACCAGTAATACCTTGTAAACCTTGAGGACCAGTTGGGCCTTGAGGAATAACAAAGTCAATTGTATATCCTGTTGGATTCATTCTTTTTACCTCTCTTTCTTTTATTATGCAGGAGTAATTGTAACACTGGCATTTGTTCCTGGAGCACCAGTAGTAACAGTTCCAATTGCTAAGTTAGGTGCTGGACCAGTTTCACCTATTAAACCTTGAGGACCGGTAGCACCAGTAGGTCCGGTTTCTCCAGTAGGACCAGTAACACCTTGAATCCCTTGTAAACCTTGAGGACCGGTAGGACCAGTGACGCCTTGAATACCTTGTAAACCTTGAGGACCAGTAGGACCAGTTGGACCGGTAACACCTTGAATACCTTGAGGACCAGTTGGACCGGTAGCACCAGTAGGACCAGTGACACCTTGAATACCTTGTAAACCTTGAGGACCAGTGATTCCTTGAATACCTTGTAAACCTTGAGGACCAGTAGGACCAGTAACACCTTGTAAACCTTGTGGACCAGTAGGACCAGTGACACCTTGAATACCTTGTAAACCTTGAGGACCAGTCGGACCTGTTGGACCTCCAGAAGGTCCGGTAGGACCAGTCGGACCAGTAGGTCCAATTAATTGTCTACCAGAACAACAGCATCCTTGTGGTATATGGTTTTCAGCATATTCTCGAACAGTGCGTTCAGCACGTTTGTAAGCATTATTGCATGACATATCTTTTTTTCCTT
Organism: uncultured Bacilli bacterium; assembly: GCA_910588025.1. Lineage (GTDB taxonomy): Bacteria > Bacillota_I > Bacilli_A > RF39 > UBA660 > MGBC162267. Next base: position 16,901 of record CAJUQG010000018.1, on the reverse strand, counting down.
TCTTATAATTTTATTTTTTCAGTTTTATGATTATTTAGTAATGATTTCTGTTTTGCACAAAGAAACAAAACTTGGATTGGCATTATTGTTTTCTACTAATACTACCATTCCATATTCACTTTTTAAAATTGTTCCTTGAGCTACAGTTTGACCTCCAGCATTAATACTTACACCGGTTGTTCCAACTGGTAAGTATGAACGGATAGTTGCTTCACAAGTTGCATCACATCCAGTCGGAAGTGGAGAAGGTGCTGGTAAGTATGTAATATTATCATTATAAGTGCTACTTGTAATAGTAATTGAAGCAATTCTACATAGTGAAATTCCTTCTTGTGGTACACCTTGAGCATTTATTAATTGAAAAATTCCTGAATCTGGATTATTATTGGGGCCTGGTAAAAGTGTTCCAGCTCTGCCACTTGCATTGTTACCACTTTCCATTGCTACAATTAAATTGTCGTTAGGGTATAAAGTTATTATTTGTTGAATTATATTTCTCATTTGATTAATACAATTACAAGTTGCAGAATTAGCATTGTTACCTGCAGGACCAGTAGCGCCTGTTGGACCAGTCGGGCCTTGAATACCTTGAGGACCAGTCGGACCTGTTGGACCAGTAGCTCCTTGAATACCTTGAGGACCTGTTGGACCAGTTGGACCAGTAGCTCCTTGAATACCTTGAGGACCTGTTGGACCAGTTGGACCAGTAGCTCCTTGAATACCTTGAAGACCTGTTGGACCTGTTGGACCTTGAATACCTTGAGGACCTTGCGGACCTGTTGGACCAGTCGGACCTTGAATGCCTTGAGGACCAGTCGGACCTGTTGGACCAGTCGGACCTCCAGAAGGTCCAGTAGGACCAGTTGGACCAGTCGGTCCGATTAATTGTCTTCCAGAACAACAACATCCTTGTGGTATGTGATTTTCAGCATATTCTCGAATAGTTTGCTCAGCACGTCTGTAAGCATTATTGCATGACATATTATTTCCTCCTTTCCATGGTATTTTATGAAGTTAGAATAAAATGGTCTGTTCGAATGTCATAGTTTTCTTAACTTTTGTTTGTTATAATAAATTTATAGGTGATTTTATGGAGCGAATTTTAGAAATTGAACGAAGTATTATCAAAAAATTTCGTAAAGAAATCTGGCAAAAATTTGTAAAAGCTATTAATGATTATCAATTAATTCAAGAAGGAGATAAAATAGGTGTTTGTATCTCAGGTGGCAAAGATTCCTTTCTAATGGCAAAATGTTTTCAAGAAATTCAGAAACATGGAGTTTTAAATTTTAACTTAGAATTTATTGTTATGAATCCTGGTTATAGTGAAGAAAATAAAACATTAATTATGCAAAATGCAAAAGAAATGGGAGTTCCTATTCAAATATTTTCTTCAGATATCTTTGAAGTAGTTAATCATTTAGAAGAGGGAAATCCTTGTTACTTGTGCGCGCGCATGAGAAGAGGATATTTGTATCAATTTGCTCAAGATTTAGGATGTAATAAAATTGCTTTAGCTCATCATTTTGACGATGTCATTGAAACAACTCTATTATCCATGTTATACGGTGGAGAGATTAAAACTATGATGCCTAAATTACATAGTGACCATTTTGAAGGATTGGAATTAATTCGACCAATGTATTTAGTTCATGAAAAAGATATTATTAGTTGGAGTAAATACAATCAATTAACTTTTTTAAATTGTGCTTGTCGTTTTACAGAGGCCAACGATAAATATGGAGAAGAAACAAGTAAAAGAAAAGAGATGAAACGATTAATAGAGCATTTTCGTTCAACAAATCCTTATATTGTGCAAAATATATTTAAGAGTGTCGAAAATGTGAATTTGAATTGTGTCATTTCTTATCATAAAGATGGAAAAAGAACTCATTTCTTAGATCAATATTCTAAGGATTAGAGTTCTTTTGTAATTTTTGGAGTTCTTGTTCTATTTTTTGAATTTCTTGTAATAAAAAATCCACTTCATTTCTTTGCGTTTGATTTGATTTATTTGAGTCAGTAGTATAAGGACCTCCACCATTTTTTGCCTTTTTGCTATTAATATTAATGTTACTTTTTTCAATTTGACTTTCTAGTACTTGTTGTTGAGCAGCGTTCGTTAAAATATATTGTCCAACAAGTTCAAACCAGTTACCAATAGCATTTTGTTCATTTACATCTAAATCTCCAACAAGAATTGCTCCAATTAAAACTGCTGTAAAAGAAAAAGTGGGTGGGTCAATTTTGTTAAAAAAGTCGTTTTTTGGAGGTATGTTTTGGTGCATAGAACCCCCTTTTTAATATTTTATGTTAAATAAAAAAAATTAGAAGAATTAATTTAATTTGGCTAATTCTTCTAAAATTTTTTGATATTCTACATTTTGGTCTAAAAGGTTTTTATGTTGTTTTAGTAAACTGTTTTTGGCAATGAAAAGTAAATCGTTATGAGTTTCATTAATTTGTTTGTTTAAAGGAATTAAATTTGGAATTAGTTGTTCTTCAATCATTCGTTTTTGCTCTTCTAATAATTCTTTATTTACACTGTTAATCGTTTCGGTAGCAAATGGTTGCTCATTTTGAATTTGTATTTCTTTCATATTTTGTTCTGGTATTTCATCTAATATTTCTATAGAATTCCAATCAATTGTTTCCTTTAAAAGATTATTGTTTTGATTTTCTAAAGGAATGTTTTTTTCAGTTTCCATTTTACTTTTTAAATCAGTTTGTTCTTTTGGAGGATTAGATTTTATTTGATTCTCTGTTAATTCTTCTTGTAATTCTTTGATCCGATTTTCTAAAGCCTTGATAATATCAGGATTTTCAAAAATATCACGATATCCTTTTAAGCGTATGGGATCAATTAGTATTTCATAATAACGATTAATTTCATCAATTTTTTGATTTTTTTCTGAAGCTGGAAGTGTGTATGCGTTGTTTTCTAAATTTTCTCTTGCAACTAATAATTCATTTGGTTCGAAATTTGGTGATAAATGAAATTCTTCAAAAATATTAATGATTTCGTTATTGATAAAAAAGTGTGAAGAATTTAATCTGTTTTGATAATTCATAAGATAATGTAATTGTAAATCTTTATTGTTTAGAATTTCTTTGGTTTGATTTAATTTTGCTTTTAGATTTTCTTGTTGTTTTATATCAAATTCTATTTGTTTTTTTGTATTGTTTTCTGTTGTACTCACTAAATTTGCTTTTAGATTTGTTAATATTTCTTCTAGTTGATTTACTTGTTGAATGATCTGATTATTAAAGTTTTCTTTTTGTTCTTCGGTGATGAAACAGATATCTTTTATTGTACAGTTTAAGAGAGTGGGGATATCAATTAATTTTCTCTCTGTATCAAAAATGATTGAATCAATTTTTGTTTGTTCTTGAATTTTTCCCCATATTTTATTCCATATTCCCATGATAAACCCTATACTTTCTATCTTATTTTTTTATTATAACATAATTTTTGAGAAATTGTTTGTTTTTATTAAATCCCGTATTTAAAAATAAATCATATAATACTGTAGAAAAGTATGTTTAGGGGGAAATTTATGACTTTAGCAGATACTAATGTTGGTGAGATATCTCGTATTTTATCAATCCAAGATGATACACATTTGAAACGAAGACTTTACGATTTAGGCTTTTTTCCAGGAAATCTTGTTGAATGCGTTTTGATTAGTCCTTTTCAAAGTCCAATTTTATATAAAGTAAACGGGGCATTAATTGCACTTCGATTTTTAGATGCTCAAAAGATAGAGGTGACTTATGAAGCATAAAAAAGTAGCTTTAATTGGAAATCCTAATGTGGGAAAATCGACTGTGTTTAACGCTTTAACTGGGCTTCATCAACATACAGGAAATTGGCCAGGGAAGACGGTTGAAAACGCTTATGGAGAATGTCATTTTCAAGATACATTAATGACTATTTATGATTTGCCAGGAACTTATTCTTTGGTCAGTCATTCTTTAGAAGAACAAGTAGCTAGTGATTTTATTTGTTTTGAGCAATATGATGTAGCGATAGTAGTATGTGATGCAGTATGTTTAGAACGAAGTTTGAATTTAGTTTTTCAAACAATGGAAATTATTCCTAATGTTGTGGTTTGTGTAAATTTAATGGATGAAGCAAAAAAGAAAAAAATCCGTATTAATTTAAAGAAATTAGAGGAATGTCTTGGTGTGCCAGTTGTTTCAACTAGTGCGATACGTGGAGAAGGATTAGACGAGTTAATGCGTCAAGTGATTCAAGTAGATCGTAAAACGTATTATCCTTTAATTTATCCAAAATATATTGAAGATTATATTACTCTTGTAACACCTTTTTTTGAGAAGTTTGATTATAATCCACGTTTTATTGCTTTAAAATTGTTAAGTGGTGATAGTATTTTTTCTTATTTACCAGAAGTGAATCAAGAGGAAATAAAATCTTTGCTTCGATTTCCAAGAAAAATATTTCGAGAGGATGATATTGTTGGAACTTTATTAGCTGAATCTAAAAAGGTAGGTCAAGAAGTTGTTCAATTTGAGGATGAAAAATATGATCAATCTATGCGAAAATGGGATAAGATTTTAACCGATAAAATTACGGGTATTCCCATTATGATATTCATGTTGTTTGTGATTTTATGGCTTACAATTCGTTTTTCAAATATTCCTAGTTCTCTACTTTTTGATTTCTTTGCTTTTATTGAAACAAAATTGACTTGGCTATTTAATATGTTATCTTTTCCTTGGTGGTTAAATGGAGTACTCATAGAAGGTGTTTATCGAACTCTTACTTGGGTAATTTCAGTTATGTTACCACCGATGGCTATTTTCTTTCCATTATTTACATTGTTAGAGGATTTGGGAGTTTTACCACGAATTGCGTTTAATTTAGACCATCCTTTTGAGAAATGTAGAGCTTGTGGAAAGCAATCGTTAACTATGTGTATGGGGCTTGGATGTAATGCAGTAGGAGTTATGGGAGCTCGAATCATTGACTCAAAACGAGAGAGGTTACTGGCAATTTTAACAAATTCCTTTATGCCATGTAATGGACGATTTCCAGCCATGATTTCAATGATTTCTATGTTTTTTGTTGGAATGTCTAGTCAATATTCTTCTGTAATTAGTTCTTTGTTTTTAACTGGTATTATTTTATTAGGGATTATGATGACATTTTTGGTTTCATATATTTTGTCTAAAACGATATTAAAAGGTTATCCATCCAGTTTTACTTTGGAATTACCACCATATCGTCGACCTCAAATTGGTAAAGTTATTATTCGTTCTATTTTTGATCGGACCTTATTTGTTTTAGGACGTGCGGTTAGTGTAGCAGCCCCAGCAGGTTTTGTCATTTGGTTTGTTGCAAATGTATCAATAGGAGGAACAACAATTTTATCTATTCTTGCAAATTTCTTTCAACCTTTAGGAATTTTGTTGGGACTTGATGGAATGATATTACTAGCTTTCTTCTTAGGGTTTCCAGCTAATGAAATTGTTCTTCCAATTTTAATGCTTGGTTATTTATCACTTGGAAGTATGATGGAAGTGAATGATTTAGTAGTTATGAAAGGAATTTTAGTGAATCAAGGATGGACTATACTTACAGCTATTAATTTTATTATTCTTTGCTTGTTTCACTTTCCTTGTTCTACAACCATCTTAACAATCAAAAAAGAAACAAATAGTTGGAAATGGGCAGTAATTGCATTTATTTTACCAACTTTTATTGGTTTTGGATTATGCTTAATTCTTCGTTGTTTGTTTTTATTATTTTAAGAAAAGTGGTTTTTTATCCTTTTCTTTTTTTATGAATAATCTTGGTAATCTTTTCTCTTTTAGTGTTTTAAATTCATAAGGTTCTTTAAAAAAAGTGACATTGATGATAATATTATTTTAATATAAAGAAAGATTTTGCATGAAATTATATCTTTCGTCTTATCGTATCGGTAATAGTAAAGAAGAATTAATAAAATGGGTAAATGAGCACAATAAGGATATATTGGTTATTGCCAATGCTTTGGACGTGTATCCAGATGGTGAACGTAAAACAAATGGTATTTTAGAAAAATGTCAAGAATTAGAGAATTTGGGTTTTCATCCAATTCATTTTGATTTGAGAAAGTATTTTAATCATCCAGAATTATTAAGAAAAGAAATTAAGGATTTTCGCGCATTTTATGTCTTAGGTGGAAATGTTTTTGTTTTAAGACAAGCAATGAAATTAAGTGGTTTTGATGATTATTTGCTAGAAATTTCTAACAATCCAGATTATTTGTACTCTGGGTTTAGTGCAGGCATATGTGTTTTAGCAACTAATTTGCAAGGAATTCATTTAGCTGATGATTTACAACAAGATCCATATCATTATAGTGAAATTATTTGGAATGGGGTAGGGTTAATTGATTATATGCCTGTTCCTCATTTTGAATCACCAGATCATCCAGAATCTCATTTGATGTATGAGGTAGTTTCTTATTTACAACATCATCATTTAAAATATAAAACGTTAAAAGATGGTGATGTGATTTTGGAAGATCTTTCAATTTCTCACGATAATCTAAATTCAAAAGCACGTTAATGAACAGAAATTGTTTTTTATTTAAGAATTTTATAAACTTATCAAAGTTGTCTATATTTTTTTATTCAAAGTTCTTTTTTATATATTTTTTTAATATTTTTCTGGCTTTTAAGACTTCTTGTTTTTCTTCATAAGTTCCCCAAGGGACTTGTGAATCACAATAAACTCCATGATTATAATTAAAACTGTTTTTAGGATAAATAGGAGAGCCTGGTAAGTAGGTAAAATAAGTGAGTCCTACACGTGATATATACTTTTTTAAGTTTTCTAAAAGAGTTATTGTTTCCATTGTTGTTTTTAAGTTTTCTCCTGGATATCCGTGCATTAATAAAGCCTTGGCTTTTATACCTACCATTGAAGTAAGATAAAAAGCCTTTTTTATTTCATCTACTGTTATCCCTTTGTTCATTAAATCTAATATATGTTGACTACCAGATTCTACACCATATTTTATTTCAATACAGCCACTTTTTTTTAGTTTTTCTAATAATTCATGATCAATAATATCTACTCGTGAGAGTGTAGACCATTTTAGACCTAGTTTTGCTATTTCATCAATAATTGGTAAGACTTTCTTTTTATCAATTAAAAAATTATCGTCTGTGATACAAAAACCTTGAATTCCATAATTATTTCTAAGTAATTTTAATTCTTCTATTATATTTTCTTTACTTCGGTATCTAATGTTGTGATTTTGGTTTGCACAAAAATTACAATGATAAGGGCATCCTCTGGTAAATAAAACGTGAGCGATAGGCAATTTGGTATTGGCTAATCTTTCCATAACAATAGAATCTTTGGGTAATAAATGTCTTGCTGGAAAAGGGACATTATCCAGATTGCAAGGAATATTTTGGTTTAAGTTTTTTTTGATTGTATGTTCGGCTTTATAATAAATTCCATTAATTAAAGAGAAGTTTTGATCATATAAATGATCAACGATATCACAAATGGTTTTTTCTCCTTCTCCGATAGCTACAATATCTAAATCTAATTCCTTCAGAACTTGTTCTGGATATAAGGTTGCGTGAATTCCTCCAGCCATAATAATACTGTTTTTATTAAATATACTATTAATTCTTGTTTGCTTAATTAGGGGATAAGCAACTGAAGATGAGATGCTAAATCCTACTAAATCAAATTCACTAAAATCTAAAACAAAATGATCTTGTGAGGTTTTTATGATTTGAACGTTGATTCCATGTTGTTCTAAAGAACTTGCTAAATACATAACTCCAAATGGAGGAAATTCTTTTCTTTTTGTACCAAATTTTGCTACTTCATAACATTCTGGATATACGAGACAAACTTTAATCATATTTATTATCCGCCCTTTTTTATGATGTATTATAACAAATAATTATCATTTTTTCTAAGAAATGTTATTAAATTCTTTTTTTAAAGAAATCCTTATTCCATAGTCTTATGAACAAAAAGTAAATCTAATGTAAAAGTTAGATAAAAGAAAAATAAATTCCATATTTGGAGAAAGCTAAGAAAAAGAAATGATAGGGTATATTTCAAGCAAAAATTAGTCATTTAATTAAGTGAAAAGTAATGTGGTTAAAGGTAAGTGACCTACGCATCAATCCCTTAAACTATATTCTTAATTAAAGGAGTAATAACAATATATCTAATCCATTTTGCTTTATCCTTATAAACTATTCTTGTTGTATCTAATTTTTCTCTAGTTGATAAAGTCCTCGTATCATATTTATCAATGTCATGGTCTAAAATAAAAAGGACTGTTTCCTTTAAAATACAGGTTACAATCCTCTAATTAGATACTATTTATATACTGTTCAACTTTTGGGGTTTTAGTTCATTCTGATTGGTTTTATGAAAAATTCGAATTAATTTAACAGATTTCCTAATATTGTTCAAGAGAGAAGGGGAACAATTTTTTATATTATTATAACATCAGGATGATTTATTAAATAAAAGTATAATGCAACACAAATATAATCTGCTGCTAATCCACTATAATTATTGCAATCTTTTAATATTGTATTATAAGCGTTTATAGAAATATCAAGTAAATCTCCATCTTTATATGTAGTTTCTAAAATATAATATGCTTGTTTAATTCTTTCAAATTTTGTTATGTATTCTTTATGTACATCATTTTCTAATTCACTTTTATCAATTTTATAATATTCATATAAATTAGGTGTATCATAAATGGTGGTATTTGGAAATTGTTTCGATACATCTTTGGCAATCTTTCTAAATTGGTAATGATATTTTACATCTTCTTTCGTTGTATTTTGTAACATTTTTTCAACTTTATCTAAAATGCTAATATCATATTTTTGTTCAATTAATTGTGTAGTAACGATAGGTATCATTAATTCTATAATACCAAAATTTATTTTTCCGCCTTTTCGATTTTTTAAGCTTTCTTTTTGAGCTTTATAAGCTAAATCATATATCAAATCAGGTTGCTTATAATTGTTATGTTTTATTCTTTCAGCTAATTCATGAAATACTCGACCAATATTTACTCCAGATATAAGAAAATATTCTAATTTTGATTTATTTTGCCAATCATTTTTTCTAGTGGTACAACCTTTCTTTTCTGGAATTGGTTCAAGAATACTTGCTAAAATAACATAATGCATAATATCTAAAGAATTATAATTCATAAACATCTCCTCTTATCATAAAAGTTGGAATAACAATCAATGGTAATAGTAATCGTTATTTTCAACTTATTATAAAATAAAGTAATTAAATATATAGTATTCTTGATATGTTCTTAATTACCATTATAACAAATTCTTTTTATCTTTTCATATCATTTGCTTTTAAAAGCGCAATAATAACACTATAATTGTAAAAAATACTTTTCTATTCTTTTTGAACTATTAAAAAAATTTAATAGTTGAAGTTCTTTCGTGCTATTTTTAATTAATAAATTTTTACTTTCTTTTATAGTTCAATATTCTTCCTATAAAATATGTGTTTCTTTTAATTTTTCAAAAGTAGAGATGTTACCTTTTTAACTTTTTTTGAGATATAGGACTAAGATGATCTATAGGCAATAATTTAAAATATATTAAAACTCGAACTCTTAACATAAATTAAAAATTCGAGTAGCAATCAATTTGGTGCGTTTACAGAGCTTATTAAGTGCTTTTCCTAATCATTTTTTTCTTTTGACTACTTAAATTTTGATTATCATCTTCAGAATCGTTACATCCGATTTCATATATCGTTACCTCTTCAAATTTTCCATCTATAACATTAATTTTTTCGTCTACTTTTTTTAGTAATTCTACAATATTATAAGAACTTTTTATTTCATAGAAATAATTACGTTCGAGTATATTTTGAGCTTGAACTGTTGCTTGTTCACCTATAGCATAATAGCACACCAAAAATACATAACCTATATTATTCTTATTTTCAATCATTTCTCTTATTATACTTCTATAATTTCTTCTTTTTATTGCTTGTGGATTCGTCATTACTGCATATAAGAAATTGCCTATTTCTTGATTTTGGGCCAATATTTCCATATTTTCTAAATGATAAACATCCTTTAAGGACACTGGATTAACAGCTAAAGAATTAATTGCCCTTTTTGGATAAGTATGAGACATTCGAAGAGATTTTGAATTACTATTAACCTCAAAAGATACCGTTAGTAATGGCATCGATTCTTCTTATATTGTGACTCTTGCCAAACCAAAACAACGTATCTCTAAAATTTAAACAATTAGTTTTCTTCGTTAACTAAAGCCTTTTTTAAATCTTCCTTATATTTTTCTTCTAAAGTGCTTTGAATAAAGTTATCACTCAACAATTTTTTTATAAATTCCTTGTCTTTTGTCTGTATTACCATATTAACAATTTTTTCTTGATTTACTTGGTTAATCCCACTAATGTATTCTGCTAAATACCAACTATCTTTACTATTTACAAAAAATTTATCTAATAGATCATAATTATAATTTTTGCAATCATAATTCATTCCAAGGCGCCAGACGTTTTCTAAGGAATGATCGTATTTAATCGCAGAATTCACTAAGTCATTAAAAGTTTCCTGTTCAATTTTTGGAATCATAGGCGCTGATATATAGTAGGTAATTAATAACATTAAATCTTGAGCATTCATTTGACTTTCCAATGTTATAAATAATTCATTATTTAATAATAAATCAATAATTCTACTTTGTTCATCATTAGTTTCTAACAATAATTCTTCTATAGATACATTTTTATTTTCTATTTCAGTTAATAATTTTGCCAATTCATTTTTATATTTTACACCAATACTTGATTTTAAAAATATATCTATTTCTTGGATTAATGTATCTTTATCAATAAATTTATTTATGAATTTATATACAGTTTTTATAAAAAATTTGTAATTGATATTGGCTCTAAAAGAAAAACTAGTGGTGTTTTTTTCTAAAGAAATTAATATTTCTCCAGCTTTTAAATTGTCATATTTTATATCATCATTTAACTGAATTTGATAGATATTTTCATCATATATTATTTTTAAATTGTCATATTGTTTATTATTTATATTGTCAATTGAAAATAGTAATAAGCCATCATCAATTTTATAGTTATATTTCATTAATTCATCATCTCTAAATACTTTTACATCTTTAAACAAATTTCGTCTTCCTTTCTCTAAATATTTTTTATTCCACAAATGGAACTATTTTACTTTTAATTATCATTAAATTCTGTTTTTTGTTTTTCTATTTCCAATGCTAATTCCTCACTTATAAAAGCAAATATATATGTTAATACAACTTATATATATTATAAACCTAAATTATTTTCTTCTTAAAACAATTAAAAATTACATAACAGGACATGGGATTTGCCAAAAAGCCCATAATATCAAATACTATGAACTTTATATATAGTAAATCGCTAAAGTGCGATTTTGGGCCTCAATGGTGCCTGAAAAAGAGAAGTACAACAATTTTATTTTTGTAAGTTGTAAAAAGGATTTAAAGATTTATAATATTCTCTAGGAGCATTATTAATTTTATATGATTCTCCTTTATTAGCTTGTTTTATTATTGGATGGGCAGGTTCAATATGAGCATCTATGTTATCTGCAAAGTTAATAATGATTACTTCTAACATTTTGGGCATTACTAATGCACCCCATTCACTATATTCATTCATATGACTCCCAATTATATGTATAACTTGATTTTTAAACAGTTCATCAATATCATACATATTTAAATAATTTTCAACAATATGAACTCCCTCATACGAATGACCCAATAAAGCTGCACTATTGCCTTTATGTTTTGTATTATCACCATCTTCTATAAAGTCATAAAAATCATTTGTTTTGCCAATATCATGTAGTAATCCACCAAAAATAATTAGGTCCATATCAATTTCTAATTCAGGGTATAAATTACAAATCGCAATAGCATTTCTAGTAACACTATATATATGATAAAGTAACCCACCTTTAAAAAAGTGATGACTTCCCGTGGTTGCAGGTTTATTAATTAATTTTTCTTTAAAATCTTTATAAATAATTTGACAACATTCTTTTAAAACAGGATTGTTAATTTTTTTTATGAACTCCAAACATTTTTCATAATATGATTCTATACTATTATTTAGCATTTACATTCTCCTAATTAGTAAATATAATTACTCTTGATTTTCATATTGCATATTGTTTACTAAATTGCCAATATCAATTTTATTTCTATAAATATTCTACTATAATTTTATACATAATAAAACTCGAATCATAAAAGTTCGAGTATCAATCAAATCTGGTGCGAGTAAGAAAGTTATTTCAAACTTTTTTTCGCTAAAGTAAGTAATCAATACAATATTTGTATCAATTTCTATTATAATTATACCAATTGAGGTAAAAAGTAGCAATACGATTTATTATTTTTGTGTAATATTTGGTTTTAAAACCTTAGATTGTCCTTTTTCCTTTTGAGTTTCAACTACATTAAATCCTGCATTTTTGGCTTCTTCAATGCATTGGTCATTATTAACATGCATACAATATACTTTACTTTTAAATTCTTCTGGGATTTGTTCTTGTAAAATTCCTATGTATAAATGAACATTACCTGGAAAATTTGCAGTTGTTGTATCGATATATAATTTATCTATATTTTGACCACTTGCAATAAGAGATTTTACATTTTCGATTTCTCTAGTATCACCAGAGTAATAAACCAAGCCATTTGAAGTTGTAAATAACAATCCATAGCAACTTAGTTCATCACAATGACTAGTTTCAATATATCTAAGACCTTGAAAAGAAACAAATCTGTTATCATATTGTTCTTCATCAACATAACTATACATTGCAGGAGTACAACCAAATCCTTCTAAAATTTTTTTAACATTTGGTAAGTGTTTTGCTTCTTTTTTCATAATAATGTTTAATGGTTTCCTTAATGTATAATAGGAATACATTGCTAAGGTTCCTAAACTACCTATATGATCTGAATGTGTATGTGTTATCATCAAATTAATTGCATCAATACCTTCTAGTAAACCATTTTCAACTAGTCTTTCAAATATACTTTCACCACAATCAATCAAAAATAATTGATTATTTTCTATAAAATATGCTGAATTATTACCTTCTTTGGGATTAAATGCAGCACCTCTACCTAAAAATTGTAATTCCATAAAGTCCTCCTTAATTACTTATTATTTTACCATATTTATCTTTCAAAATCATCACTTTTGTCATTATTTTTATTATTTTGAATAATATCAATATCATTGTCATCAAGTATATCTTCGTCATATAAATCATTTATGAAGTCATCATATTTATCATTAGAGAAGAATTTATTTTGTAAAAATTCTATAAACTTTTTCCATAATTCTTTAAAGTAATCAACTATTTTTTGTAATTCTAATACTTTATCTTCTAACTCATCAATAGTTTCATTTGTTTCATTCAAATCATATTCTAATTCTTCAATTCTATCATCACGAGTTTTTATTTTCTTTTTCAAGTTTCTAACTTCGTTAGAGTGTTCTCTTAAATCATCTTCATATTTTTTTAAGATTATATTTATATCATTCGCATTTCTTAAATTAGAAGTAGTGTCATTAGTTTGTTCTATATACTTTTTGATTTTATTAACTTCTTCATTTGAAATAGTAAAATTATTTTTATTCATTATTGCTGGTTTTAGATTATCAATAATATCATTAATTTCATTAGATTTATTTTGTAATTCATTTGTTTTACCATTTAATTCTTTAAGTTGTTTTTTATATTTTTCTTGTTCTCGTTTAAACTTTTTATATTCGTTCATATTTACAACATTAATATCAACATTTCTTCCTTCTTCTTTTGCTTTAAGAGTATAATTTAAATGATAAATTCTATTGAATGAATTAATGCAATATTCTCTCATTTTGTCTTGAATATTTACTAAACTTATTTTATTAAATACATCAGATTTTCCAACTTGTTTTTCCATACCATTTTTCATGCCATCTTTAAAAGGAACACCAACAATATGTAAATGTGGACTAGATTCATCAAAATGAATAGTTGCATTTGCTATTTTAAAGTTAGGTACAACTTCTTCTGAATCTAACACTTGTTCTTTGAAAACTTCAATCATTTTTTTCTTAAATTTATCATCTTTATCAGCCCAAAAATCCATATCGCCAAGTTCAATAATTATTTCACAAGCAAGATCTCTTTTGTTATCATTTGAGATATGATTAAAATAGTTTTCTATCTTTCTATCATTTCTATTTTGTTTTTCATTATATTTAATTCTTGCATCTTCAAACAATTCTAAATACAAATTTTTAGTATCTTCTACAATAGAAGGAGTACCTTTAATCGTACAAATTAATTCTTTATCATCATCATATTTTCGTAAATTATGTTTATCAACTTTTGATAATTGTTGATGATTTTGTATTGCATTATTATTAAAAGAAGTAGTGTTAGTTTCATTAGTTTTTGCTGTTCTTCTTGCTTTTTTTGATTTATTTTTATCATTACCTAAATGTAATGAATAAGATAATTCTTCCATAAATTCATAACCCCCTTTATAGAATAGAGACCTACTATTTATAGTAGGGTAATTTTGCTCTGTCAAAATCTCTAACCCCCTATAGATTTTGACGCAAGCATCAAAATCTGGGGGCTAAGGTTTAGGCAACCTTAGAATCCACCTTGTCTTATTTCGTAATATTTCAAAACTTCGTAATGAAATAAAACTACATAAGACTTGTAAAAATTATTCGTACCTTTTACAAACTTCGTAAGTAAAGGTTCTCATAATTTTATTCATTGACATTATCTGGTATTGTTTCAAATACATCTCTAATATTTACTTTTATATCATTTGGAGTATTCTTTGTTGCAAGCATTCCCATTGATACCCAATTTTCATTTCCGTTGTTATTCTCTTGTAATGGGAATATTCTAATAGGTACTTCACCATTTTTTAGTGGTAGCATATCTAATTTTTCAGTTTCTTTATAGTATGTTCCTTTATAAAAATTAACTTCATAACATTCATTTAATCTATATAGATTTTGCATAACTTCTTTAATTGGTAGATACTCACTATATCTAACAATAGTGTCAGTGCATATTCCATTAAAGTTATATGTAAGTGGTCGTTTTTTATCAATATAACCTTGCTTATATAATTCTTCAAAATCACTATAGAATGTACTTCTAAAATTAACTTGCTTTACTGCATATTGGTTATTTGATACTTCAAGTTCTATGTCATCTACATATCTCATAATAATATCTGCTTTAATCTCTCTATCAAGTAAATCCCAGTTTTCATTAAAAGCATAATAAGATATTGGTAATTTTACTTTGTTTATAAAGTCCATATCTCTTTTAAGTAATATGTCATCAATAGTAAAGTTTAATTGTTCTGCTTGTTCATTTTCTAATAGTTTTGAATTGATTAACTCTATTTGATTTTCTATTATCTTTGTTTCTTCTTTAAATTCTTCTTCAGTAAATAATGAATCAATATATGCTTTTTTAATTCTATTTTTCTTGTTATTTAAGTTTTTTAATTCGCTCTCTAATTCTTCTTTGGGATTATCTAATTTTGATTTTAAAACTGGTAAAAAGAATTCGTTAACAACATTATCATATTCTAAAATATCAGCAAGTAATGTTTTAATAGTTTCTTCTATTTTAGGTTCTTTAATTGTAATTTTACAAGTATTACATTGATAGTAATAATAAACTTTACCATTTTTCTTTCTTGTAGCATTTCCACCTAAAATACGATTACATTTAGGACATCTTAATTTTTGTAAAAATAAATATTCTTTATCTCGTTTATAATTTCTAGAGTTCTTTCTCTTTTGTACTTGGCATTCTTCCCATAACTCTTTTGATACTAGTGGTTCAACTACATTTTCATAATAAGTAGGATGATTTGTCTTTTTACCATGCACATAGTCGCCTTTATATATTTCATTTTCTAGTATTCTTAAAATTGTACTATCACACCAATTTGTTTTTCCAAATACTTTTTCTTCGTTATAAATATTAGAGATAGTTTGATAAGAATTACCCTCATAATATAAATTAAAAATTCTTATTACTTCATCTTTTTTAATTGGATCTACAACAAGTTTTTTATTTATATGCTTATAACCAAATGGCGCTTTATTTGGAATATTGCCAACTTTAATAGCACCTGCTAAACCTACTTTAGTTCTTTCACTGGTTCTTTCTATTTCATTTTGACTAACTGTTGTAAGTAATCTAGCAACCATTCTACCATTAGCATTAGTTGTATTTATATCATCATTAGCACAATCAAGATAAGCATTGTTTTCTTCTAAAAATTTCATTATGTTTTCCCAGTCATAAACACTTCTTGTTAATCTATCTAATTTTAAAACAACAATAGTATTACATTTTTTGCTTTTAATATCTTCTTTTAATTCTTCAAATGCTGGTCTATGATTACCAGTTTTTGCACTGATTCCAGCATCTTTATAAACCTTATAAATTTCATAACCCTTATACTCACACATTGCTTTTAATCTTTTCTCTTGCTCTGGTAAACTAAAACCCTCTCTGGCTTGATCTTCTGTGCTGACACGAATATAGATTCCTGCAATTTTCTTTTCTTCATTCATAAATCCTTAATCCTTTCTTATTCCTCATCAAAAAAGAGGCGACAAAGACATTAGATTTTATGTCTTGCACCTCTATAAATTCATTATGTTGCTTATTAAATTTGTTTTATATTAACCCCACAAAAACATAAAACTTCCTTGATTATAATACCTTTAAAGTTCACACTAAATAAAAAGAATGATAAAATTTATT
>CAJUQG010000017.1 GCA_910588025.1 uncultured Bacilli bacterium | reverse complement strand
TATTTTTTATTGATATCTATTTTTCTCTTTTTGTATATTCCTGCTTTATACCTTGGATTGGATACAATAAGTTAGACAGAAAAAATGTGGACATGATAAAATAAAAAGAAAGGAAGTGGATTATGAAAAAAGGTAAAAGTAAATTTGACGATTCTTTTAAAAAACAGTTAGTAGAACTATATAATAGTGGTAAATCAGCTTCAGAAATAGAACTTGAATATCATGTTTCTAATTCAGCATTATATAAATGGATTAGGTATTATAATTCTACTGGATCTTTTAAAGAAAAAGATAATAAAAGTGAACTTGAAAAAAATTATAAAGAACTTGAAAAAGAAAATCGTCAACTTAAAATGGAGAACGATATTTTAAAGCAAGCTGCGCTGATAATGGGACGAAGATAAATGTTATTTTAGCAAATAAACATAAGTACAATATCAGCGCTATGTGTAAAGTTTTAAATATTCCGCGCTCTTTAGTCTATTATAAACATAAAAAGAAAACAATGGATTCAGAATTAGAAAAACTGATTATTAAAATTTTTAAAGATAGTAAAAATAACTATGGTTCTAGAAAAATAAAAGTTAAATTATTTGAAAGTGGATATATTGTCAGTTTACGGCGAATTAGAAAAATAATGAATAAATATGGATTAGTTTCTAATTATACAATAAAGCAATTTAAAAATCATAATTCTAAAGTTAATAATGACAATATACCTAACATTGTTGATAGAAACTTTAATAATCGTGATTTATTAGAAGTTGTTATTACTGACCTTACATATGTTAGAGTTCTTAATAAATGGTGTTTTGTATGCTTAATTATCGATTTATTTAATCGTGAAATAATTGGTTATTCTGCTGGTCGACATAAAGATGCTTTAATTGTTGAAAAAGCTATTAAATCTATAAAATATAATTTAAATAAAGTCAGCATTTTTCATTCAGATCGAGGTAATGAATTTAAAAATAATATAATTGATGAAATTCTAAATAAATTTAATATTCAACGCTCTCTTAGCAAAAAAGGAACTCCATATGATAATGCTGTAGCTGAAGCTACTTATAAAATATTTAAAACAGAATTCTGTTTTAATAGAGTATTTGAAAGTTTCGAACAACTTGAATTAGAACTTTTCGATTATGTTAATTGGTTTAATAATCATCGAATTCATGGGTCTTTAGATTATCTTACACCAATGCAATATAAACTTGTCCACATTTAATTTGTCCTAAAAAGTATTGACAATCCACCTTGATATCGTTGAATGGTGGATTCCTAATATTTTTGCTACCTTTCTCATTGATAGTCCTTGTTTCAACAAAATATCAATTTCTACTTTCTTTTTTTCTGTTAATTGTTTATAATTCATTTATGAGCTCTCCTTGCTGGGTTGGGCTCTTTTATTATATCAAAAAACCACACCCTTGGTGGTGTGGTTCACTTTTCAATTTAGGGCCAATTTATTTTCAAATTGGCTATATAAAACAATATTCATCACTTTTTAATAATCATATCTAGCTTAACCTAGATTATTATTTTTACTTTTGTCTGGATTCGATGCTATAAATTTTTTTCCTGTTTCTGATTGAGTTCTAACATGATATTTTGGATACAAACCATTTTCTACTTTTTTTACGGCTTGATTAATAGTCATATCGATTCCTAGGTAATTATCGTGTATCTTGGTATTAAATCCTGATGAGGTTTCGTTTTTCACGGATAATCTTTTCATATATTTGTAATCTCCTTTCTAGAAGTTACAAACAGTATAAGGAATGGGTATAATCAAAAATCTACATAAATATTGATTTTCATAGAATTTTTGGATATACTATATACATCGTATAGTGGCATATATGATATTTGGAATGTTATACTTGTTTATAACTTTCTGATTTATTGCTAGAAAATCACTAATGTGGTTTTTTATTTGCTTCAATATTTTCTAGCTAAATCAATTTTATCATGTAAATTTTATAAATGCAATAATTTATTTTAAAAATGTTTGTCCCATATATTGTGTTATTTGTCCCAGTGCGTTATAATATATAATATAGTGAGGAGAAAAAATAATGAAAAAGAAAAATGTAATTAATTTAATAAGATACCATCAAGAAAATAACGATTCTGCTTTTAGAGCTGAAGCAATGATAATTGCTAAAGAATTTTATGATGATAACGATAATCAACTTGGAGATTATATAATGACGCTATTATCTGATTCAAATTATTTTATTCCTCAAGAAGTGGTATATAACTTAAAATATTTAAAAAAGGTTAGTTGCGATAATACAATATTACCTTTACCTAAAGCAATAACTAATGATGTAAAGGGAATAA
This sequence comes from uncultured Bacilli bacterium, assembly GCA_910588025.1. Classification (GTDB taxonomy): domain Bacteria; phylum Bacillota_I; class Bacilli_A; order RF39; family UBA660; genus MGBC162267. Next base: position 24,508 of record CAJUQG010000017.1, on the reverse strand, counting down.
TAAATTCTTTAAAAGAACATAATTTTATAAATAAATTTATATTTGAAGGACCTCCAGGCACTGGCAAAACTGAAACTGTAAAACACATTTCTAGGATTTTAAATAAAATATTATATGTTGTTGATTTTAATTACATAATTGATAGTAAGCTAGGTCAAACTCAGAAAAATATAGGAGAACTATTTAATGAAATAAAAATGATTCCTAACATTAATAATTGTTTAATTTTATTTGATGAAATAGATGCTATAGCTTTAGACAGAATAAATTCTAATGATTTAAGAGAAATGGGGAGAGTCACAACTGCGTTTTTAAAAGAACTAGATGAACTAGGAGATAATGTTGTAATATTTGCTACAACTAATTTATATAAAAATATTGATAAGGCTTTAAAGAGACGTTTTGATGCAGTAATTTCGTTTAGCAGATATTCAAAAGAAGAATTAATTGAAACATCTGAAATGATATTGGATAGTATGTTACCTAAATTTAAGAAAGTAACAAAAAATAGTAAACTATTTAGAAAAGTAATGAATCTATATAAAAATGTTCCTTATCCTGGAGAAATGAAAAACATTCTAAGAACTTCTTTAGCTTTTAGTGATCCGGATTATGAATATGATTATTTAAAAAGAATTTATGAAACTATATTGCTTCAAGAAAACGTTGAACAGATTGATATTTCAAAATTATCTTTTTTAGGTTTTTCAACAAGAGAAATTGAGATTTTAACAGGTAAATCTAAGAGTACAGTGTCAAGAATAATAAATGGTGATGCAAATGAATAAAATGCTAAAACTTAGAGGCCAATTTAAGCAAAAGAAAAGAAATGCATCATTTGGACCTCAGCAAATGAAAAGTGGTGTCACAGTAGCTAATGATCACATTGAAAAAATATTATTAGATCTTGAGAAATGTAAATATTATTGGCAAGATAAAAAACTAATTAATGGTGCATTAATTTCTATAGAATATGTTGATATTGTTCCGAAATCTAGAAGAGTATCCTCTATATTTGTAAATGAAAAAATCGTTGGTGCAAAGTTCACTGAAGATGGTAAAAAACATATAATTACCTATTACATAGATAAGGATGTTATAGATAAAGCAATTAATAAGTTAAATTTAATAAATGATTGCATCAAAAATGAGTTACGTGGATTAATTACTAATGATATGCTATTATCAATAGACAATTTATTAAATTTTAATCAATTAACCATTACGAAATCAAATTTTGTTGGAACTGTAGTTGATATATCAAATATAGACAAAATATATGTCTTAGAAGCAAACCAATTATCTGAAGAAAGAAAAATTGTTTCGATATTTGAAACAGAAAAAGATACAAAAGAATTATTAATGAGCATAGGAATTGATGTGCCGTTAGAACGAATAAGAAATACAACTTTATTACTTGATCCTAAGGAAATCAACCTGCTATTAAGAAATGCACCATATTTAATTGCTATGGAAGTAGAAGATTTAAGTAAGTTACCAGTTGAATATACCTATAATACTAATAATGATTCGGTTAGAAACATTAAAAAACCAAGTAACGAACCATATATTGGTGTTATTGACACTCCTTTTAATAATAAGGTATATTTTTCAGATTGGGTTGATTCGGTTAGTGATATAGACGAGATTATAAATGATAAAGATTTAGAGCATGGAACGGGAGTTTCTTCAATTATTGTAGATGGTCCTAATTTGAATCCGTTTATTGATGATGGGTGTGGAAATTTTAGAGTAAGACATTTTGGGTTAAGCCCGAGTGGTAAATATAGTTCTTTTAAAATTATGACTAGAATAGAAGAATTAGTAAAAGATAATCCAGATATTAAGGTATGGAATTTATCACTTGGTTCTGATAAAGAAATAGAGAAAAATTTTATATCTCCAGAAGCTTCAATTTTGGATGAAATTCAAAGTAGATATGACGTTATTTTTATAGTAGCGGGTACAAATATGCCTGATTATATTAAAGACAAAAATTATAAGATAGGAGCTCCAGCGGACTCTATAAATTCTATTGTTGTAAATCCAGTTAATATTGATGGGAAAATAACTACATATTCGAGAAAAGGTGGGGTATTATCTTTTTATGTAAAACCTGATGTTTGTTATTTTGGTGGAGATCAAAAAATGCCTGTAAATGTTTGCTGTATTCCAGGACAGGAAAATTTTAAAGAAGGAACATCTTATGCTGCACCATGGATTTCGAGGAAAATTGCATATTTAATTCATATTTTGGGCTTTTCCAAAGAGGAAGCAAAAGCAATACTAATCGATGCATGTGAAAAATGGAATGAAAAATATAGTGAGGAAGAGAGATTAAGATATGGACATGGTATCGTGCCAACTAATATAAATGACATTATTAGTACTCCAAATGATGAAATAAAATTTGTTATCTCTGGTGTATCCTTAAAATATGATACTTATAATTATCAATTGCCTGTTCCGATGAATAATGGAAGATATCCATTCGCTGCCAAAGCTACTATGTGTTATTTTCCAAAATGTGAAAGAAATCAAGGAGTAGATTATACTAATACTGAATTTGAATTAAAAATTGGACGTCTTAAAAACAAAAAGGAAGATCAAAGTTATAATATCGATTCAATAAACAATGATTTACAAGATGAAGATGGTGAATTAACAACTGAGGAAAAAGCGAGAAGAGAATTTAGAAAATGGGACAATACTAAATGTATTAAAGAAAAGTTTTCTACTAGAAGTCGAGATAAAAAATCTTATGATAATCCATTATGGGGGATTAGCGTGACAACAAAAAATAGATTAAATCCTTTAGATGGTGAAAATATTAAATTTGGATTGGTTGTTACATTGAAAGAATTACATGGTGTAAATAGAATTGGAGATTTTATTCAAATGTGTTCATTTAATCAATGGTTTGCAGAAGAAGTTGACGTTATCAATAAATTGGATTTATATAATGAAGCAGAAAATGAAATAGAATTTGAATAATTATTTTTGTTTAAAAATTAAAAAGAAAAATAAACTTTTTTGAATTTACTTAAAGCCTTATAAATAAAGAGCAAAATGCTATAAAAATATTTTTTCATTTCCGTTTACTTTCCGCTTAAAATGTGCTATTATGGTAATATACGAAAATTGAAAGAATATTGATTAAGGAGATACTTTTATCTTCTTTTTTATTGCTATTTTTTAAATTTTCTATATTTTATTTTAAAGAAATGAGGTGAGAAGTGTAGAAGATTTTATTAATTTTTTAAAGCCATAAGAATGTTTTTATAATAAGTTTTAGAGAAGAATTTTAAACAAATTTTTCTCTTTTTTGCTGTAAAAAATATTTAAACTGTCGGAGACTATTTAAGGTTTTAGGGATATTCCCTAACAAGAAAATGGGTGTGTAGACACCATACTTGATAGTTAAAATATACACATATAAATATGTGGGATTTGACAATGTATTTTTGGTGTATTTTAAAGTCTTAAAAAACATAAAATTAAGGAGAGGTGAACCTCATGAATGTGAAGGAAACTTTTGATGAAAATAAAAATTTGGATGACTTAATTTTGGAATATATAAAAAAGATGTTGACTTTAAAAGATAAATCATAAGGATTGTGTTATAATTATAATGCTTATGGAAGTTATACACATGGAAGGAGTAGTAAGTGTATAACAATGTAATACAAGCTCCAAATTTTTATAAAGTAGGTTTATATATACGATTAAGCGAAAGTGATGAAGATAAGTCATACGAATCAGAAAGTGAAAGTATTATCAATCAACGTAATCTATTAATGGATTATGTTAAGTCTCATGGTTTTACATTAATAGATGAATATGTTGATGATGGATTTACTGGTACTAATTTTGATAGACCGTCATTTAAAAGAATGATAAAAGATATTGAAAGTGGTAAAATTAACTGTGTTATTACAAAAGATTTATCAAGACTTGGAAGAGATTATATACAATGTGGTTATTATGTTGAACAGTATTTTCCACAAAATAAAATTAGGTATATTTCGATATTAGATCAAGTAGATACTTTTGAAGAAACTGCTAACAATGATATAGCACCTTTTAAAGCACTATTTAATGACATGACTAGCAAAGATACTTCTAAAAAGATACGCTCTATTTTAAAAAATAAAAAAGAGCAAGGAAAGTTTATTGGAAGCAAGCCTAGTTATGGTTATATGAGAGATCCACTTGATAAAGGACATTTGATACCTGACCCTGTTACTGCCTCTAATGTTAAAAAGATATTTGAAATGGCTTATGAAGGTATAGGAATTAGTGATATTGTAAGTTATTTAAATGATAATAATATATTAAGTCCTAGTATGTATAAGAATACTAAGACATCATCAAAGCAAAAGACTAATATATGGACAGTATCATCTGTTAATAAAATATTAAAAAACAGAATGTATACTGGAGATATGGTGCAAAATGTTCAAACTAAGTTATCTTATAAGTCACAAAAGAAAGTTGCTTTAGAAAAAAGTTTTTGGATAATAGTAGAAAATACTCACGAACCTTTAGTTAGTAAAGAAATTTTTGAAAGTATTCAAAATTCTCCTGCTAGAACGAGAGTAACTTTTAAAAATCGTGAGAAGAGACTGTTTGAAAATTTGCTTATTTGTAAGGAATGTGGAAATGCTTTATCTTTAACTTATCGAAAGAATCATAAGTATTGGACTATTAATTGTAATAAATATTCAAGAGATCCAAGAAGAGGATTATGTAGTCCACACTTCTTTCCTTATGATAAGTTAGAAAAAGAATTGTTAGAAATCGTAAAAAATACTTGTAGTAAATATTTGGAAGAAATAAATTTAAAAGAATTATCAAAAAAGATTAATAATCAAGAAATAAAAGATAATAAAGCTAAGGAAGAAGAAAATAATTTAATATTACAGATTAATGAGTTAAAGAGAAAATTAGATGTGTTATATGAAGATAGATATAATGAGGTAATTTCTATTGATACTTATATGAGAATTGCTAAATCTACCGAAAACAATATTGCTTCTTTAGAAAAACAATTATCAAAAATTCAAAATAAAGATAAAAATCAAAAAAATGATAATAAGAAACTTCTTGATTATGAAACTGAAATTAAAGAACTACTAAACTTAGATAATCCTAATAGGGAGTTGATTAAAACTTTAGTTGATAAAGTTTTAATTGATCAAGATAAAAATGTAGAAATTGTTTATAAGTTTAAAGTTTTAGACAATGTTAAGACTAATTTAGATAAGTGAAAAGATTAATCACAATTTTTCCCTCACCTAAAACTTAAAAATGTGTGATTAAATAAAATACCGTGATTTCAAGGAAAATAACCAAAACCATCTCAAGTGTTCCTTCCCGAGGTGGGGATGGTGCTGAAGTAATTTATTCACTTCGCAATAATGACACTTTGGCAAAAAGAATAACTAATGAAATTGCTAAAACAGGTCAAAATGTTCGTAAGTATTTTCAAAGAAGATTACCAAGCAATCCATCTAAAGATTATTATTATTTATTAAGAGATACTCCTAATAATGAAACATTAATTGTAGAATATGGTTTTGCAGACAGTTCTGGCGATGATGTCAGTATGATAAAAAATAATTGGGAGGAACTTGCTGAAGCAGTAGTAAGAGCTTTAGCTTTATATATAGGTGTTCCATATGATGGTCCAACTGGAAGTAATTATTATACAGTAAAATCTGGTGATACTTTATGGAAAATTGCTAATGCAAATAATACAAGTGTTGATGCAATCAAAAAAGCTAATAATTTAACTAGTAATTCTTTAACCGTTGGTCAAGTGTTACTTCTTCCATCAGATGATACAACGCAAAGTACTAATACTTATACAGTAAAGACTGGAGACAGTTTATGGAAAATTGCAAATCAATATAATATGACAGTTTCAGCTTTAAAACAATTAAATAATTTAACGAGTGATTCTTTACAAGTTGGTCAAGTATTGAAAGTAAAAGACTCTGGAACTTCATCTAATCCTACAAGTCCATCTAACACTTATACGGTTGTAAGTGGAGATAGCTTATATAAAATTGCAAATCGATTTGGTGTTTCAGTAAGTGATATTATGTTGGCAAATAATCTTTCTAATTCCAATTTGAGTATTGGTCAGAAACTTGTTATACCAAGTAATACTTCTAATAATGTTTATACAGTTGTAAGTGGAGATAGTTTATATAAAATTGCTCAACGTTTCAATACATCTGTGCAGGCAATTCAACGTTTAAACAATTTAAATACAACATCTCTTAGCATTGGACAAAAACTTTTAATACCAAATTCTTAAAATTATAAAATCTATTTAAATAAAGTAATTTGTTAATTAAAAAAGTATTTTGAATCATCTAATTTGGTGATTCTTTTTTTGAATTTTAAACTAGTCCTATTTTTATCAAAGAAAAAGATTGTGTTAAATCTACAATCTTTAAATAAAATAAGGTTTATTATTTTTAAATAATTTCAGGACAGGTTCCTGGTGCTGGATTGTAAAAGCAGTGATTTCGATAATTACCTGCTAAGTCTTGTCCATACCAATTAGATTTACAAGGATTATTACCTGGTGCATAAAACCATAATGCGTGAGTAGCTGGGTAATAATATTCTCCTCGCAATACTCTTTCTGCTAAATTTTTTTCATGTTGTGTTGGGGATGCTTCAAATAAATAACTAGTAGTGCCTGAAAATTGTCCTTTTTGGAAAATAGCATCGGAGATAGATGTTACATTTTTAAAAGTTAAACAATTTGCAATAGCTCGGTTAGTAACTACATTTCCAACCATTAACATTCCTAAATCTCCTTCTGCTAAAGCTTCAGCTCTAATAATTCTAGCAAGTTGTTCTAATTCTTTGGTTGTATAGTTTATTATCATTTTTTTCACCTATGATATTTTATGATATTTTTTTAAGTTGTTGATAATTCTTTTTCTGTCTTGTAAATCTGTGTTAGTATAGTTCTAGCACAATGTTTTAATTCTTCAGGAATCTCATTTTCTTCATAAACAATGAAGTCATCAGGAAGAGGATCGTTTGCTTGTTTAAATTTATTTTTCCATGATATTAAGGGGATGTTTATTTCACTATAATAATGTGATATATTTTTCATTATAAAATTGTATTGTAGTTCTAGCATATCATGATCAAAAGCACCATTTTCTAAGCGATGTCCATCTATATCAAGATATAAGACACGTATTTTGTTTGGATATTGTTTTTGAGCTTCTCTTGTTAGTTCAATAATCACATTTGCTGCATCTTTAAAAGTTTCATTTTCATAGACAACATGATAGATTGCAATTTTAGAACCATTGGAATGTTTATCTTCATGTAAAAATTTTAATTTTTCATGTACATAATGATTTTCTATGATTCTAGATTTTTTCTTTGCTTCTATAATTTCATACCGTGAATCACATATTTCTTTTAATTTTTTTCTTTTGGAAGGACTGTCTCCTAATAATTCGTGACAATATGCACATAAAGCTACTGCATTGTCTATTATATCTGGACCGTTTTCTGATTGTGGAATGATGTGGTGAATTTCTACAAAAGGTTTACATCATATTACACATCTGCCATCTAATTTTTTTCTTACAATTTCTTTTAGAGACTCTTTAAAAGCCATTTACTTCACCTCAGGTGTATCATAACAAATTTTATTATGTTCTACTACAAAAAACACTAGAAAATGACTGATTTTATTGATATAATGTAAGTGGCCTTTAATTAGGGGCGTGGTATAATGGTAGCATAGGAGTCTCCAAAACTTTTGATGGGAGTTCGATTCTCTCCGCCCCTGCCATGTGAATGAATTGAACCAAAGTGTTCATTTATATATAAATTCAGGAGGTCTTGGATGAATAATATAAATTTTTCTGTACCATACGCTGTTGGAACCTACTTAGTAAAAAATATAGATGGTACTAATCATCTTGATCAAGTAAATAAGTATGTTATTGATAAAGATGGAATATCTGCAATTTTAATGTTAGATGTCGAAACTAATCCTAGATTAAGTACTGCAATAAGTATTGACGATTTATCACAAAATTGGAAAGAGGATACCAGAATACATTTATCTGGTGATATTTGTACAAGATTACATATAGGTATGCAGTTTGAAGATGACCCAATAATTGAAAACGGTCCAATAAAAATTTTAAATAGGAAAGGCTAGTAAAAATAAAAAGTTTTGAACCCCTCTTATAATCGTGCCACTTAGCATTTGAAATGATTTCGAAAAGTTAGAAGCAGAATGTATCATAAAAATATATTCTTTAACTTGGAAGGAGTCATTTTTTTTATGAAAGAAATCAATAGAAGAAAGATTCAAAACTATTATCATAGTAAAATAAAAAATATGAAATTAATAAAATAAGTTAGTTTGGATAGGATTATAAAATAAATTAGGATCTAGTATTTTAAAAGGTTTGTAAAAAAATATGAATTAAAAATTGTAATAATATACATTTTAATACTAAATGGAAAGAAAAAGATTTTTTTAGAAATTTTTCTTATAAGTTTTTATTTCCTCAATCTATACCTAATAAAATTTTATCTTTTTTAACTATTAAAGAAAAAGATTTTATATTTAGTTTATATGAAAAATTTATACTTGAAATTCTTTGCTCTAAATTTTTTTTATGATAGACATTAAAAATTTGAATAATGAAATTCTTGCTATACTCCTTAGAACTTGGTACTATACTTTTGCTTTTTTGGGAGTGATTTATATATGGTAAATGAAGAAATAAAAGTTTCAATAGTAGTACCTGTTTATAATACAGCAAAGTATTTAGAGAAGTGCTTAAATAGTATTTGTTCCCAAACGTATCATAATTTGGAAATTATTTTGATTGATGATGGTTCTACAGATCAATCTTTAAATATTTGTAATTCATTTGCAGAAAAAGATTCTCGAATTCATGTTGTACATCAAGAAAATAAGGGTTTATCAAATGCGAGAAATAAAGGTATGGAATTAGCAACTGGATCTTACATTTCCTTTTTTGATTCAGACGATTATGTAGAGCCCAATATGATTGAAACAATGCTTAAAGTGTCTTTATTTCATAATGCTGATGTATGTGAGTGTAGTTTTGATGAACTTAGAGTTGATGGAAGTGTATGAGAATTTTCTTCTCATCGTGATGATCAAATCGTTATTCAAGATTTGTATGGTTTAATAGATGCTTATGTTAAAGGTATTATTAAAGTAATTGTTTGGAATAAACTTTATAAATTGTCAGAGATAAAGCAATTTTTGTTTGATGAAAACTTTTTACATGAAGAAGTAGATCATACTTTGCGTTTATGTTTAGCAGAAAAACGTTTCGTAGTTATTGATGATTCTTTATACCATTATATAAAAAGACAAACAACATCTATAACGGGAAAAAAGATATCTTCAAAATTGTTTTCTTTAAAAAGTTGGGGAGAGCAAATGAGAAATCATATTTCAACCTTTGGAAATGAATATCAAAAAAATGCTAATATCATTTTATGTAATAGCTTAGTTTACATTTTAAAACATTTTATTCGTGATTATAAAAAGAATATTCTTGCTCCAAATGAATTTCAACAAGAAATTCACTTAGTCGTTGATCAATTATTAGAACTATTTGTAAATGCAAATAACTTTTTAAAATTTCGAGATATAGAAAATGTTTTAACAATCATAGATGATTTAATGATAATGGGAGTTTTAAAGAAAGAATTATTAAATAATTGGGAAAGTTTTTTTAATATTAGTCAAAATTTTACTAGAAAGAATGAAAAATAAAAAGGAGAATAAAATATGGCGAAGATTTCTGTAAAAGATATTCAAAAGATTTATGAAAAAGTATTTCATAAAAAATCTTCTATTTTAGATATAAAAGTTTTAAGTGGAGGTTTTAAAAATGAGGTATCTAATTTCTGATGGAAATTTTCATTTTGTAGTAAAGGTTGATTCAAAGGATTTATCTAAGTTAGTTAGTATTGATCAAAATATTATGTGGTGGGAAGCATTAATGTTACAATTAATGAATTCTCAACATATTCCCGCTCCTGAATTTATTTTTTTTTGATGATACTCGTGAAATTATTTCTTTTCCTTATATTTGTATGAGCTATGTACCAGGACTTAATTATTTATTTGCTAGATCTAATATGAATCAGCGTGATGTAGATAGTATTCAATATCAACTGGAATGTCTCGCAAATCAAATTAGTTCTAATAAATGTGGATTTTATTTTCTTCCAAATCAACCAGGAACTATTTTTAAAAATAATTATGATTTCGTAGTATATTTATTTCATAAATTGTTTGATGATGCTTGACGTTTAAATTGTTTGGATCCCAAAATATATTTAAAAATACAGTCGATTTTACATCATTATCAAAGTTCTCTTATTAATGTGCCATCTGCACGATTAACTAATACGGATATGTGGTATGGGAATGTTTTGGTTTTGGAAGACAAAATTTCAGGACTTGTAGATTTTGCCGATATGTATTGTTGTGATGAATTAATGAATTTATAATTTCAACCTGTTGATGGTGATGTTAGTGAGTCTTTTTTAAAAGGATATAATAATAAATATTTAAATCCACAAGAAAAGGATCGGACGGATATATATATTAACAAAAAATGCAGAATCACTTTTTCAATTTTGTACTAGATAGATTTTTATATAAAAATGTTACAAGTTTTATACAAAAAATAGACAATTGTTAGTCTAGACATTAGCAGATAGTTGAATATAATATGTTAAAATGGATTTATTTTCGAAATAAGTTCATTTTTTATTTGACTTTCCATAATTTTCCAATTATTATAATTAGAAAATTTGTTGGGGATTTGGTGGTGATATATTGATTAGCTCGTTATCTTTAAATGATTTGCTAGAATTACCTAATGTCATATTAAAAACTTGTGAAAAATATGAAGAATATTCAGAGCTTCTTCAAGACTCTATCATATTACAATATTATCACAAAAATATGAGAAAAGAATTAAATAAGATATTTGAACAATTTCAAGAAATGAAGTATTCTTATCCTTTTTCTTATAATTATTGTTCTAAAGTTATTTCAAACGATGTTTGTGTTCAAGGAGGAAATAAAAATAACGATCCAATTGGAAATTTTATTAATAATCATATGGATCAGTATTTGTGGCTTGAACGTTTTTATCAAGCGATATTAACACTTGCTACCAAATTATCCAATCAAGAAGCAGTTTATTTCGTTGATTCTTTTTTTGGGCATCGTTCTGAGGATTTTATAAGTGATAAATTAGGAATTAGTCGAATGACATTACAAAAAATTAAAAAAAGTTGTTTGGTAAAAGTATATTTTGAGTTTCAATTTATAAAAAATATTACAATGTAAAAGATCTTCCTTTGAAGATTTTTTTTGATATAATGAATTTACAAAGCAATTTAGATGTAAGTGGAGTGAGATTATGTCTTTAAAATCTAAAAAAATGAATTTAGACTATATTCGGACCTTTGCAGTATTGGGACAATCTCGTAATATGACGGAAGCAAGTCGGAAACTCGAAGTAGATACTAGTTATGTATCAAGACATATTAAACAATTGGAAGCTAATTTTAATACTAAATTAGTTTTATTGGATTCTAAGAGTAAAGAAATGAAATTTACAGAAACAGGAAAATATTTATATGAAAAATACGAAAAAATATATAACGAAATCATATTAGTTGAAAAAAATTATTTTCAAGGAGTGGAAACCAATCTTTTTAAAGTTTCTCTAGGAGTATCTTTTGACTTAGAAAATATTTTATTAAAGGATAAGTTACGAATATTTACCGATAAATTTCCGAACATCAATATTAAGATTAATCGTGATAGTTTGGAGCTTTTATGGAAAGGTTTGTTACAATATTCTTATGATTTTATTCTATGTAAATTGCAAAATTCTTATCATCCATATAATGATAATGTGATAGTACGATCTTTATTTCATTCTAATTATTGTTTTTTTTATAATCCAGAAAAATATCACTTTTCTAATATAGAAGATTGTTCTTTTGTAATTCCCGTGAGTAATACGGATGAGAGAAAAGTGTTAAATGAGTATTTAAAAAAAAATAAATTAACATTTAAACGAAGTTATGAGATCAATTCTTTTGAACAAATGTTGCTTTATACAAAAGAAGGGTTTGGATTAGGTTTTGCTTTAAAGGAAACCGTAGAACAAGAATCTGATTTACAAATTGTTGAGCTAGATTGTCCATGTGAAGTAGCAATTGCTTATAATAAAGATAATATAACGCCAATTGTTCAAGAATTAATCGATATGTATTAAAAAAGATAGGCAAGTGAGAAACTTGCTTTTTCTTTGTAAAAAATTAGGAGGTTTTGGTATGAATTATAATAATCATAAAAGAGCAAATGTTGAATTACATAATAGCTGGTTAGCGCTCAATTCTGTTGTCGGTTGTACAAATGCTTGTAAATATTGTTTTCTGGGCACTAAGAAAAATTGTGCATATCCACATTATTATGCAACGCCAAAAGAAGTCGTAGAAGAACTTCTTCAATTTAAGTATTATGATATTAAATTACCTATTTGTTTGTATCCCAACACAGATATTTTTTTGAATCAAGCTAATATTAATTATCTTATGGAAACTTTGAATATTATTGAAGAGCAACACATCAAAAATGATTTAGTCGTGATTACAAAGTGTTTTATTCCAGATAGTGTTTTGACGCGATTTCAGCAAATGATTGAATCTGGTTATACAATAGTTGTTTATTTAAGTTATTCTGGTTTAGGGAGTGATATGGAACCTCGTGTTAATCATGAGAGGTTACGTGAAAATTTTTCAAGATTAAAAAAATATGGAATACCCATAGTTCATTATTTTAGACCTTTTATTTCACAAAATTCTGATCCCAAACAAATACAACAAGTATTGGATTATGTTCATTTATATACGCCTATTTCGGTTGTAACGGGGTTGATGTTAGATGGAAATTGTAAAAATTATTTTTCCTTTTTTAAAAATTATAAGGGTGTTTCTTTATCTAAATATTCTTCTGTGTGGCCAGAATCTGCTTGGAATTATTTTTATAAAGATTATCAACATGCACAGTTATTTTATCGAATTAATACTTGTGCATATCAAACTGTTTTAAAGCGACCTTGTCGTATTTATTATAAATCTAAAGAATGCAATAGTTGTCATTGTAGTAATGAGCAACGCGAAAGATGTCGTGTTGCTTTTTGTTTGAATCAAAAAAGGATACAAAGACAATTAAATTATTATTTAAATAAAATAGGAGTAACATCAATTTATACCTTTAAAATTCATAAAAATAATACATTAGAATTGTTTGGAGAACCATTAAACTCTCTTGATTATATTTATTTATCTCATATGCTTGAGATTTCTGTATTTATGAATCAAAAATGTAATGATATAAAATATGTTGCTTTTCATGGGGAACCATACATATTAAAGGAGGAAAAAATATGATTCTATCGTTTTTAAATAAATTTTACAAACCTGCACTTCATTTAAGTGAAGCGTTTTCTACAACAAGAGAAAAAGATTGGGGACCATTAATCATATTAAATGAACTTGGAGTACAAATTGGACAAATCTACAATATTATTTATCGAAATGATGTTGTTTCAGAGCAAGGGCGTGTTTTTAATAATTTAGGGGATGAACTTTCTGATGTCCTTTTACAGTTAATGGCTTTAGCAAATAGTATGAATATTAATTTTTTTGAAATTAAAGATTTTCAAGAGGTATCTGAATTTAACTGGATGAGTTTACCAATTATCTTTGGTCAATTAAATGAATCTATTATGGAAAAGTATGGTTATCGGTTTTTAAAACCTAGAAAAGGTTTTGATTCTATTGATTCTTTTATTCAACATTGTATTTTTTTACTGTTTACTATTTCATTCCAAATTGCTAGTTTTCATGGACTTAATATGGAAACAGAATTTCAAAATATGATTCTTGATGCAAATGGATTTTTAAATCGTTTTCAAAAAGAAAAAGAACTGTTGCATAATTGACAAGTTACGTTGCTTTTTTGCAATATGGTGTTGACATTTTATGTTTTTTTAATAAAATTAAATTAGAGAAGGGTAGTAAAAGATAGTATGCAAAAAGAAGTTATAAAATCATTTATTCATGAAGTAGTTGAAGATTTTGAAAATATTTTAATCCAAGAATTAAATGAGAATAGTGAGCAATTTCCTTATACAAATGCTTGTGTAGAATTTATTATTCATTTAGCTAATCAAGGAATTACCATTTCATTGGATGCTTTTGATCAAGAAATCATTGACCACGTTTATCGAGAACTTATTACAGTTTTAGGCAATTAAAAAAGATAGAAAAACTATCTTTGATAAGTTATTTTTGTTGATTTAACAGTAGAAATAAAATTTGTTGAATTACTATTTTGAGAAGTAAAACCTTTATAATTTTCACTTAAAGCTAACATAGCTTCTAATTTATTGGTGTAATTTTTTACGGTTTTTACATACATATTTAATTTATTAATGCCTTGTTTGTTGAATTCAGACGCACCATCTTTTAAAGAGTTTGCTCCCTTATTTAATTCGGTTGCTCCATTATTTAAGGAGATAGCGCCATTATGAATTTTGTTTAAACCATTTTTTAACTCATTAAGTCCATTTGATAAAGTTGTAGCACCTTTTGATGTAGTAGTAATGGCATCTTTTAAATTTATTATAAGAGAATTTAATTGATTGTTTATCTTTTTTAAGTTGGTAATTGTTGTATTTATAGCTTCATTATTAGTTTGTAATAAGACAATTAATTCATAAGTAGATTTTATATTTTGAAGAGTTTCATCTGTGCCTTTATAATTTGCTAAATCATTTTGGATATAGAAGTTGTTTAATTCTTCTATAGTATAACCAGTTTTAGAAATTAAACTATTTATAGTTACCGTGTTTTGATTTTTTAAAGTTGATAATTTTGTTAAAGATTCAGTTAAATTCATTTTTGCAATTTCTTGTTCTGCATTTTCAAGGGAAAATAAAATTTGTTTTAATCCGTTATCTAATGAGATTGCTCCATTCTTTAATTCTTCTAAAGCATTGGTAGCATTTTTTATGCCATTTACTAGTTCATTAGTTCCGGTTGTTAGGGAAGTAGTTCCTTTTTCTAATTCAATAATTCCTTGTTCTAGTTTGTCCATATTCTTTTGAAGTTCTTGTACATTATCATATAAAGAATCCATTTTGTTAAAGATACTTAAATCTGTTTCTTCTAATAATTTAGGTGTAGAAACAATATAAATACTATTTAATGAAAAGTTAGTTGTTTCATAACTTAGTGTAATATTATTTAAGTTTTGTAGTTCTTTTAAGCCAATACTTTCGTAAAGACCAGGAGATGCTAAACCAACAATCATGTTGCGATTTCCAGTGCTAATTACTTTTCCGTTTGTAATTTGTATTTTTTTATTATTAGTACTATCAAGCATTGTTCCAACGGTTGTAACAAAAGGGGTGTGAATTTCGGTGTTGATACCATTTACACGAACTATATTTTTTAAGTCATTATGGAAAGTAAATTCAATTCGAACTTTACCTTCTTTTCCAAGCATTTCTTCTATACTTTTTTCTTCGTCATTTAGAAAGTATTTTATTTCAGTTTTAATTGGCTGTGGTTTTTCCGTTTTTCCTTGATAAAAAATGTCTTTTCCTAGTGATTTCCAAGATAATTTTGTTCCATTTTGCGAAAATTTTTCTTCTCCATTAATGTTTAAAATATCTTTTAATTCACTATCATCTTCCACATCTCCTTCATCTATCCAAGAAAGGTGACTGGATACGACTGTTTGGTAAGAAGATCCATCAGAATGTAAGTTAGAATAGATGTTTTCTGTTTTTTGAAGAGCTTTTACAGAGAGAGGACTTAAAGCAAGTCCAGTGATTAAAGTTAAGTTTAATAGTTTTTGACTTTTTTTCATATTTTTCCTTCTTTCATACCTATGGTGGTTTTTAAAATTATTTTGTCAAATAAGAGCAATAGAGCTGGTAGTAATAAAGAAACGACTAACATACTAATAATAGCTCCTCGTGATAATAAGTCACAGATTGATCCAATCATATCGATTTTAGAGTAAGTAGCTACTCCAAAAGTAGCGGCAAAGAAACACAAGGCAGATACAATTATAGAGGGAATCGTTTTTTCTAGGGTATTCCTCATAGCTTTTTCTTTTTGATTTTGTTTTCTTTCTTCTAAATATGTTGTAGCCATTAAGATTGCATAATCAATTGTAGCTCCAAGTTGAATTGTACCAACTACAATTGATGCTATAAAGGGAAGTGTAGTACCTGTAAAATAAGCAATCGCCATATTCGTAAATATTGCAAATTCAATTACTATGACTAAAATAATTGGTAAACTAAATGACTTTAAAACGATTAACATTAAGATGAAAATAATTATAATAGAAATGTAATTTACCATTTTAAAATCATGATCGGCAATTTCTACTAAATCTTTGGTTAGTGCACCTTCCCCAGCAATAATTGCTTTCGAATCATAACTTTTTATAATTTTAGAAATTTCTTCTATTTGATGATTTAATTCATTACTTGCGGTAGGATATTCAGAGTTCACTAATAGAAGTTGATAGTTATCATTTTTAAAAATATTTGTAATTTCTGATGGTAACATATCTAGTGGAAGTCCCAAATTTTCTAAAGAAGATGGGGCAAGAATTTCTGTTATTCCTTCCATATTATTTAGTTCATTTAATAATTTACTAAAGAGCGGTGAGCTTAAGTTTTTATCAATTAAAATAATATTTGGAGAAACAATACCAAATTTATTTGCTAGTTCGGTGTTAGCAATTCGACTAGGTAATGTTTCAGGTAAAGATTCATCTAGTTTATAATATACTTCAACATTTTTATTACCAATGATAGCTGGAATTAAAATGATTAAAAATATAATGATGATATATTTGTGATATTTTATGGCAAAATTTTGCATTTTTTGAAAATTTGGCATAATGACTTTATGTTTTGTTTTTTCAACATATTTATCAAAAACTAGAAGTAGAGCTGGGAAAAGAGTGAGAACACAGATTAATCCACAAACTACACCTTTAGCCATAACAAGACCAATATCACTACCAAGTGCTAAACTCATTGCACATAATGCTAAAAATCCTGCGATGGTTGTAAAAGATGACCCTATTACTGAATGAAAGGTTTCTTTAATTGCCTCTGTCATAGCTTTTTTCTTATCTTGTTGTGTTTTTTTGTTTTGTTCATATTTGTGATAAAGAAAAATTGAAAAATCCATAGTTACTCCAAGTTGTAAGACAGCGGTAATCGCTTCTGTGATATAGGATATTTGACCTAAAAAGATATTAGATCCCATATTATAAAGAATAGCAAACCCAATATTACCAAGTAAAAATATAGGTATTAAATAAGAATCAGTAGATATTATTAAGACAATAAAGCAAAATAATACTGATAAAAGAATATAAATACTCATTTCACTTTTCGAAATATTAGCAGTATCTAAAACCATTGCACTCATTCCGCTAATGCTATCTTCTGCTACCATATTGCGAAGTGTTTCAATGGCATTAGTTGTTGTTTCATCCGATATTGCTGTATGAAATGTTACTAAGATAAGTGTTTTTTCTCCTTGGTATACTTTTTCTAATAAATTACTTGGAAGCATTTCGATAGGAATACTAGCATCTGCTAAATCAGCGATACTTAATACTTGATTTACTCCTTCAATTTTTTTTATTTTTTCTTCTAATTTTAACAGGTTCTGGTTGTTTTTTGAATCTGTTAAAATAAATGAAAATGATCCGATATCAAACTCATTGGTTAATATCTCTTGACCTTTGATCGTTTCAATATCTTCTGGTAAATAAGAGAGAATATCATAATTTATTTTTGTGTTATTATATCCATATATAGATGGTATTAAAAGTAAACAAGAAATAATAACAATTAATAAACTATGGTTTGATATCCAATTTGCACATTTTTTCATAAATTCCTCCTTCGTCAACCTATTATATTCGGGTTATTTTAAAATAACAGTTACAAGATGTATGGCTATGTTGGAAAACCAACAATTTTGTTTAAAACGTCTGTATAAATAAGCAACATGTGTTTGATATCTTTACAATTGTTTTTATTTTGATATAATTTCTACGGGTGAAAATATGGATTTACGGGTTATGAAAACGAAAAAGAATTTATATGAATCTTTATTATTTTTAATGGGAGAGCATCCTTTTGAAGAAATTAAGGTTTCAGAAATTTGTGAAAAAGCTATGACAAATCGTTCTACTTTTTATGCGCATTTTGAAGATAAGTACGCATTACTTAGTTCTTTAATTATGGATTTAAAAACAGGTTTAACAGAGGAACTTTTAAAAAATGAAGAGATTACTAATTCTAAAGAATATTATTTAAAGTGTCTTTATTTACTTTTTGAACATATTGAACATAATAAAGAGGTTTATTCTCCTTTAATTGTGAATAATCGAAATAGTATAGCCATGGATATGATTTATGATACGCTATTAGAAGATATTACTAAGCGAATGAATCTTGAAGGGCATGATAAAAAACGAAAAATTCCAGCAGATTTTGTAACTCATTTTTATTTAGGAGCTATTTTTCAAATTGGAATGAAATGGATTCAAAGTAAAAACTATTATTCAAAAGAAGAAGTTTTATCTTATTTGGAACATTTGATTCCTAATGATTTATCATGATCTTTTTCTTTTTTTAAGAAAGTTAGAAACATGAAAGTGTTTCTTTTTTCATAGTTTTTAGCAAGAGGGGGAAGCTATGAATCGTAAAATTTTTATTGGGATTATTACAGTAATTTTTTTAATTGTTGGAGGTATGGTTGTCATTTTTCACCCTAAATCAATGAGTCATAATGATTTAAGAATAATGCTTAACGGTGACACAATTATGAATATTGATGAAGTTTATGAAGAGCCAGGTTATCAAGCAATTGATGCGATTGACGGAGATATTACGAGTCAAGTAAAAGTAGATGAAAATATAAATTATCATGTTGCGGGAACATATGAAATTGTTTATTCGGTGACAAATTCCAAAGGAGAAACAGCTCGGGTATCTCGTTTTGTGATATTAGATAAAGTTCTTTCTTATATTTATAAAGAAGAATATAATGCAATTAATAATGATGCCAAATCGTGGTGGAGTGCGAATAAGAAAAATCAAACACGGCCGAGTGGGGGATATTCTTATGATTTATTAAAACAGTATAATGCTACTTTTATTGGACCTGATGAAAAAGTTATTTATTTGACTTTTGATGAGGGTGGAAATCAAACTTATGTCAATGAAATTGTTGATGTTTTGAATCAAAATGATGTAAAAGCTACTTTCTTTTTGTGTCGTGGTTTTATGTTAAAAAATCCAGATTTAATACGAAAAATTGAAGCAACTGGGCATTCTGTTGGAAATCATACGACTCATCATTTGAAAATGAGTGAATTAGCAACCAAAGAAAATTTTGCACAATATGTTAGTGAAATTACAGATTTGGAAAAAGCGTATTTTGAAATAACTGGTAAAATTATGGATAAAGTTTATCGTGAACCCAAAGGAGAATGGAGTGAAAGAAGTTTAGCCATTGTAAAAGATATGGGATATAAAAGTTTTTTTTATAGTGCTGATTATTTAGATTGGAATGGTGATGTAACAGGTGATTATGCTTATAATGAATTAATGAAACGTTATCATAATGGGGCCATTTATTTAATACATCCGCAAAATAAAGGAAATTATGAAGCTATGGATCGTTTTATTAAAGAAATGAAACGTCTTGGTTATACGTTTGGATTAGTTCGTGATATTACTATTGATTAGAAAAATGTAGATATAACCATACAAAATATATTTTATTTTTAAGAGAAAAAGTAAAACTTAGAAACTTTTTCTATTTTTTTATTGTTTAGGAATTTGTTCTTTTTATGAATGTAACATAACTTCTAAAAATGACGTTTATAACGTGACAATTTTTGGCTATTTTGTAGATTTAAAAACTTTTTTGGTGTTTTCAGCTTTTTTTTAAAGCATCAAAAAAATTTTTTTCTAGCTTAGAAATTATAGTCATATCTATAAAGTGTTACATATTAACTTTTTTTTGATATAATAATTTTATGGAAAAATTTACCAATTTTTTAGATCGGTGGTGATTTATGCCAAAAGTTTATATCGATAAAGATGTTTATACGGCTGCGATGGAACGATTTGAGTATGTATTTACCCACTTTGATAATTATTATTTTTCGGTGAGTGGAGGAAAAGATAGTAGTGTTATGCTCCAACTTGCTAGTAAGGTAGCACGAAAATATCATAAAAAAATTAGTGTTATGTATGTCGATTTTGAAGCACAATATCAAATGACAATTGATCATATTCAGTTATTGATTGAGGAGATTCAAGATGTTTTGGAAAATTGGTATTGGATTTGTTTACCTATTTCACTTCGAAATGCAGTAAGTGTTATTCAACCTAAATGGACTTGTTGGAATCAAGAAGAAAAAGATATTTGGGTACGAGATATGCCTGAAAATGAATGGGTTATTAATGAGGATAATATGCCTTCTGAATGGACTTGGTTTAAATTTGGTATGGAGTTTGAACAATTTATTTTATGGTTTGGAGATTGGTTTAATAAACAACATGGTGGTAACACTGCTTGTGGAATTGGGATAAGATGTGATGAAAGTTTAAATCGTTTTCGAACTATTACGAATTTTAGTAAAGTAACTTATCAGGGGATTCATTGGACGACGAGAGTTAAGATTCGTAATAATGATACAAATGTTTATAATTTTTATCCTTTGTATGATTGGAAGACAACTGATATTTGGACGGCTGTTGCTCGTTTTGATTTAAAGTATAATCAAATTTATGAACAATTATATAAAAATGGTGTTCCTTTATCTGAGCAACGTTTGTGTCAACCATATGGAGACGATCAACGAAAAAGCCTAGATCAATTTCGCGCTTTGGAGTATGAAACTTGGGAAAGAGTTTTGCAACGAGTGCATGGTGTAAATTTTGGAAATATTTATTGTCGGACAAGTGTGCTTGGTATGATAAAAACAGAGAAACCTAATGGAATGACTTGGCAAGAGTATACTGTTTTTTTATTAGAGAGTTTAGGACTATATGTTCCTGAATTACGTGACCATTATTATCATAAAATAAAAGCTTTTTTCAAATGGTATGAGGGCAAAAAAGGAATAAGTATTAAAGATGTACGAGATGAAGAAGATAAAAAATTGGAGAATTCCAAAAAAATTGCTAGTTGGCGTCGAATAGCCAGAGCTTTAGAACATAATGACTTTTGGATGAAGCGTTTAAGCTTTAGTCAAAATCAACATGATGTGAAGAAGTTGATGGAGTTACAAAAAAAGTATCGTCATTTAAAGCTGATTGATGCAGAAATTAATGATAAAGATTTACGAGACTTGCAAGAGTTAATACAGTAAGAGGTGGAGAAATGTTTGAAGTAAAAGAATATATGGAAACTTGTAATAATAGTGAGTTTTATCAATATATGGGAAGATTTTTTGCAGAACGAATTTTTCGAAAAGAGCTTCCTTATTTAATAAATGACTGTGATAAGATTTGGTATTTATTTTTTGATCAAAAGGAATTGGCGGCGTTTTGTGGCGTAGTAATGAATCAAAATGGAACGACATTTACAGATTTTTATGTGTTACCGAGTTATCGAAATCAAAATAATATGACTTATATAGCTCGTTATATGACTGAAATGTACGAATCAGAACGTATTCGTATTCTTACAAATTCAAAAGAAGAAATGGAACTTTGGTCTTCTTTGGGATATGTAGAGAGTGGAACAAAGGGAAGTTATACTACTTTTGTTCATGGTGAATTAGAATGCGTGTAAATATTGATTACCCTGTTTTAAATGTGAAATTAGTACCATTACGAAAAATAGAAGCAAATGATTATAATCCAAATAAAGTTGCTCGTCCTGAATTACAACTTTTAAAATTATCGATTTTACAAGATGGTTATACGCAACCAATTGTTTGTTATTACAATAAAGAACGTGATAAATATGTTATCGTTGATGGATTTCATCGCTATTATTGTGCACGTCGTTATTTTAATTTAAAAGAAATACCTGTAGTGGTTATTGAAAAAGATATTTCGAATCGTATGGCTTCCACAATTCGTCATAACAGAGCTCGTGGTACTCATCAAATTCGGGATATGAGTCACATAGTTTTAGAATTGGCTTCTTATGGTTGGAGTGATGAAAAAATTTGTTTCGAACTTGGAATGGAAATGGATGAAGTGATTCGATTAAAACAGATTACAGGCTTAAAAGAAGCTTTTCAAAATCATGAATTTAGTAAATCTTGGAATGAGTTTGAAACAAAGTATTATGCAGAACAGCGTGAAAAAGTAGGGCAGTAAATCTGTTCTTTTTAATAAAAAAGTGTAGTCTTTAATTAAAATGCTTTATTTTAGAATGTACATGTAATCTTTTTAAGTTATTTTACTACTTTATAATAAGAAATAATATTATAATTATCTTGGTGGTTAATATGAATTTATATGATAAATATTTTTTATTAACTTTTATAACTATCTTAATTACAAGAATTGTGGTATATATATTTAATAAACCCAGTCCAACTATAAAAAGTTTTAGAACCCATCATTGGATGTTTGGATTATTTTTTACGATTATACTTTTTTGTATATCAAGTTTTTATACAAATATATATTTGTTATCAATAAGTATGGGTGTATTTTTAGATGAAATTGGTTTTATTATAATTAGAGGTAAAACACACGAAGATAATTATAGTCCTAAATCATTTATGTTATTAATATTCTTTATAATCCTTTTATTTATATTTAGAGAAAACATTATTAATATTTATTTGTAAATTATTAAAGGAAACAAATCATTTTGCTACATGCTTCATGCTACATAATAAGGGTAATACTATACCTTATTATGGCGAAGACTTGAGTGGCTACGCCACTCTAAGTCTCGCTTTTATAAATAGATACTCTTATACTGAGCAATGCCATAGTATTTTTTTAATATTTAAAATTAATACTTTAAAAAATTTCTAAATTTTTACTACTAATTTACTACTTTTGAAAGTGAAACCATAAGAAATTATAACAATTTATAAGAATATCCTTCAAAACAAAAATAAATACAGGTTATAACGTTATTTGAAAACTTATAAAAAGATGCTCAAAAAAATTTAATTTTTTAAAAAAAAATTCGTTCTTTTCTTTAATAATAAGTGTTATAATTTAAATGGAAAGAGGAGTTTATATGAAAGAAGTTAAATCAAAACAAATTCAAGATATCTTGAAAAAAGCTAAAACAAATTTAGTTGTTTGGATTATCGTAGCAGTTTGTGCTGCGGCGATTATGGTTTTAAGTGTTTTTATGGATGATATTCGTAAAAGTACATCATTACATGAAATTCTAGCTGCTGGAGAGTCACCAGAAAATAAGTTAGTTCATGTAGAGGTAAGTGAAAAACCTTACGTATTTGCTTATTATCCAGGAGATAATACTGGTAAGTTCTACTTTCTTATGGATGAAGAATTCATGTATATTGGTTTCTTAAGTGAGAAAAAATTTAAAGAGTTGGATGTTGATTCTATTACAGAAAATCATGTCACAGTTAAAGGAATGACAAAAAAGATTCCATCTGATATTAAAAAGTTAGCACTTGAGGCTTATAATGAAGCAGTAGAAAAAGATCAAAAATTAACATCTAGTGAGTTTGGTGAATATTTTGGATTAATTTATTTGGATGAAACGGAAACTGATTATGTTCAAGTCATTTTAATATTAATCGGAATGATTGGATGGTTTGCTGGTGTTGTTGGAGTAATTGCTCAAACGATTATGATTATACGTTTAAAGAGAACTATTAAAAAGTTTGATGAAAAAGAATGGGAAATTATTAATTCAGAGTTAGAAGCAGAGGATGCGTTCTATTATAAAAATGCGAAACTTGCTTTAACAAAAAATTATGTTATTGATTTTGCTGGAGGATTTAAACCTTATAAGTATCGTGATATTTTATGGATGTATAAATATGAATATCGTTATAATGGAATTAATACTCAATTAAGTATCATATTATATACCGAAGATAAAAAACGTCATGTAGTTGCTCAATTACCTGGGTATACTAAGAAAAGTAAAGAAGTCAATAAAGAAATTATGGAATCTATTATGAGTAAAAATGAAAAAATGCTTGTTGGATATACCAAAGAAAATAGAAACCGTATGAAAGAAGAATACCAAATTAAAGCTTAAAATAAGCATTAAAAGTAAACAAGTGTTGTTTACTTTTCAGAGTGTAGACAAACCCATAGATTTTTTCTATGGGTTTTCTATTAATTAA
>CAJUQG010000016.1 GCA_910588025.1 uncultured Bacilli bacterium | reverse complement strand
AAATAATTTTAAACGAGAAAAGCAATATTAATCAAATCATTTATAATATTGAAACTAGTTTAACTCCATTTAAAACAGAACATAACTTAGTTATATTTCAAAATGAAAATGGAGAAAATATTTTTAGTTTTCAAAATCCTTATATGTATGACAATGCAGAAAAATCGAGTATGACATTTGATACTACTGTAGATATCCAAAAAACTGATAGTGCATATCAATTGATTTATCAATTAGATACTGAGTGGTTAAATAACGAGGAAAGAGTATATCCTATTGTTATTGATCCTACTGTCACTAATGGCAGAAATCAAGTAAGTGTACTTGATACTTACGTTCATCCTGGAGATAA
Organism: uncultured Bacilli bacterium; assembly: GCA_910588025.1. Classification (GTDB taxonomy): domain Bacteria; phylum Bacillota_I; class Bacilli_A; order RF39; family UBA660; genus MGBC162267. The sequence continues at coordinate 29,727 of CAJUQG010000016.1, read as the reverse complement.
TGTTAGCCATAATCATGTTAATGAAGATAGATTATGGATTGGTAATGTACATGGAACAAGTAGAGCTTTTGCAAACTGGGCAGATTTACCAACAATAAATGGAAATATTAACACTGCTCATATTAGCTGGAACTTTTTTAAAGGAACGTCAACTTGGGGACCAGTTTCTGTTTATAGAGTAAACAGTAGTTGGAATTCTTTAACTTTAACTTGGGATATTCACAATACCTTAAGTTACACAGAATTAGCATCAAATATTTATCCTACTCTAACAAATGGTTATCAAGGATCATCTGCAAATATCACTGATACTATTAAAGGATGGTATAACGGAACAATTGCTAAGAATGGATTTATGATTAGATATACTAATGAGAGTTATAATGACTACAATACCATTATAAGTAGTGATTCAGGATCTAACAGTGATTTCTGGCCTTGCTTATGGATTAACTATTCCGAACCAGTACCTGTAACACCAAAGAGTTTTGTTGGATATTATCCAAATGTTTCACAATTTTCTACAGCAGCAGGTTACTTTACTTCAGGATTTACTCAAATGGGTTATAATCATGCTGCATCTTCCAATCCAAGTTTAGACCTACTAAGAGAACATCTTCAAGATGATGTCGTAGTCTATATTGGTCATGGTGATTACATACATACTAGAACAGGTGATAATGGTGTCTGGTATGGAACCAATGAAACAACAAATAATGGACATCATTATGTTGGATTAGGACAAAAAAATCTATCTAATGTAAAATTAATGGTTTTTGCTAGTTGTGAAAGTTCTGATAGTGGTCATGGTGATGATCGACCTATTGCCAGAAAGGCAGTAGACTATGGTGCTTTAACGAGCGTTGGATGGCAAGAAAAAATCAATATAGCCGCAATGCCATATTACCTTGGAAACTTTATGCAAGGTTTAGGCAATGGATTAACTGTTCAAGGGGCTTTAGACTATGCTAAAACATTTAGTACCTCAGATAAACGAATTTATAATTCTTATGTTTGGGGTAAAACTGATGCAAAATTACCAATGGCAAAGAGTTATAGTCCTCGTTCCTTAAACTTAGAAAATACAAAAAAAACTGATACACCAGTATATCATAATTTAGAAAGTCAAAATTTAAATATTTCAAATTTTGAATTGATATTAAAATCATTTAATAGTGAGTTTTCTCTAAATGATTATACTTATTATGAAACCAATGATAAGCACAATATTATTTTGACATATGCGCCAAATGGTGTGGAAACTGCTAATATTTATAATATAATAACTGAAAATAATAAAATTATAGGTATTTATGAAAATGTTAGACAAAACTTTAAAGTTTTAAAAGAAATTATAAACAAAAAAAGTTTACTAAATGACCAACAAAAACAGGATATACAATCAAATTTTTTAGATACTAATGAAAATTTAAAAGATATTAAAATTATAAAAAGTGGTTATAAATATCAAAATGGAAAAGTAGTATATTTTCTTCTATTTGAATATAGTGAAGACGAATTGACTATAGCAGATATAATATATTATAATGTATAAGAGTTAGGGAGTATCTTATAATGAAGAAACTAATTTTTTTAATAATCTTTTTTATAATAGTCTTAATGGTTTATCTTTGTTATCCAACAAAATATAATGAGCTTCCGATAAGTGAAAAGTATGCATGTGAATCTTGGAATATTAACTCAGATCAATTTGTTATATATAAATCTAAAATTTTTGCATTTGTTATTGAGAAAAAAGAAAATGAAGAAATTAAAAAATGGTTTTTTTGGCCAAATTTGGATTGGGCAGATATAGCTGACTATTATTCTAAATGTAATTAAAAAAAGACAATACAAAGTTGCCAAAGCATCTATTGTCTTTTTTTATTCATTAATCATAATAACCCTTTTAAGCATAAAAAATTAACTTTCTATAATTATAAATACATCCATGCATCTTGATTTGGCCACCAATAAATCTTATAACCATCCTTTTTAGGATTTATTATTTTATTCCCATCTTCATCAAATTGAGGAAGTTGATTCCATTTTACTATTGTATATAATTTTGCTTTCCACACTTTAGTTCCTCCATCTGATTGGGCTCCCACATATTCTGGTTTAAATAGGTATATAGATAAAGAAATTAACAATAATAATAACAATAAAAGTATACTTAAAAATTTTACTCTCTTTTTCAAATTTTTTTTAATCATATTTTCCTCACTTTATATTTAATGTAAGTATAGCACACTTTTGTATTTTTTATTTATAAATTTAATATCACTCTTTCCAACAATCCAGTCAATTATATAATTATTTCTTAATGCCATTTGAATTGCAAATGTGATAAGAATAAGATACTTTCCTTTTTTGATAATTTCTTATATTCGATTCTGAAGTATTTAAGTATTTTTGCTATTTGTACAATAAACATATTTCACAAATACTTAGACATTAAGTTCAGATCTATACCTTTTCTTAAGTTATTGAGCTTAACAAATCGTAAAGAAGTAAAATTCTTATACGATAAAGTCAGTTTAAACTTTTAGGTAATAATTTGATTATAACAAAATCGAATTTACTATAGCTAATGTATATATAATCTATAAGATAAAAGCATCTTTAATAAAAAATAAAATTTTGAACTGATAGAACCAAAGAAAGTAATCCGATTTTTCAGTAAAAGAATTGAAAAAACTAAAAAAAGAATATGTATAAAATAAGAAAGATTAGTTATAATAAATAAAAAGAATTATTATAAAGAAAGAAAACATAGACATTTTATGACCAATTGAAAGATATAATATAAGTTACATATAAATAAAAAGGAGCAGCAAATAAAAGCTACTAATTTGAAAAAAATATGTGTAATTTATGTGAAAAATTAAAAAAAGGTACTTGAATTACCTATCCATATTTGTTAATATGATTATTGTAAGGAGGATATAGAAAGGTTATGGAAAGAAAAAACACAATCTTGTTGACAGTAATTGCTATTGCAACACTTTTAGTAGCAGTGGTAGGTGCAACATTTGCATATTTCACAGCTACAATTACAGATAATAGAAATACTGATCCAGATGCAGGAAAAACAAATATTTCTGCTGGACAAGTAGCTAATTCTACTATTGTAGCAAATGTTGAAGGTGCTGCTGGAAAATTCACAGCTGAAAATGTTTATCCAGGACATAAAGAAGTTGCTGCATTACAAGTAACTGCTCGTGGTGCTGCTAATTCTAAAACAACTGTAGATTTTACTTATGATGTAACTACAAATGATTTAGGAGCAAGCAATGTAAAAGTTAGCCTTTACAAATCAACAACTTTAATTCCAACAACTGAAAACTACTTTGCATGTGAACAAAAAGTTGAAACTGTTGATGGTGAAAACCGTTATTCAGAAACATGTACAGAAAAATCAGTTGGAACATTAGTAAAAGAAACTATCTTAACTGGTGGAGCTCAAAAAGTAACACTTGGACAAGACAGTATTACTACAACTGCTGCTGATACAGATGAAACAGTTTATTACTATGTAGTAGTTGAATTTGTTAACCAAAGCGAAAGTCAAAATGCAGTTATGGGCAAAACCTTAGAAGGTACTGTTTCAGTAATCCCAGCTGCTTAATAAGAGCCTTTTGAATTCTCTTATTAACTTTTGAAAATCTATCTAAGATAGATTTTTTTTGTTTATTATGTAATTATGTTCTTGAAAGTCTTTATTCATGTGTGTTATAATCACATTAACAATAGAATAGTGGAAGAGGGATCTTTATATGAATCAAAATGGAAAAAAACAAATAGAGAACAATATTGATTTTGAAGAACAATATCAAGAATTACTTGCCGAGGAAAAAGAAGCTGCCAAAAAGAAAACATTTTTAATTGTATTCTTATGTATGGTGATCATTCTTCTTGCTATGGTTGGTGCAACATATTCTTATATTAAATTATATGGAGAATCTTTAGATAAAGATAAAAAATGTGAGTTAAATTGTGATTTAAATGGTGATGGTAAATGTGACATGAACTGTGACACTAACTCAGATGGTAAAGCTGATTTGAACATCGACCTCGATGGAGATGGCAAATGCGATGTAAATTGTGATACTGATGGTGATGGCAAACCAGATATCAACATCGACTACAATGGTGATCGTACTCCACACTTTAATATTGATACCAACGGGGATGGGAAACCAGACTTTAATAAAATGAATCAAGATACTAATAATGATGGTGTATGTGATGTTAACTGTGATACCAACAAAGATGGATGGCCAGAGACAAATATTGATATTGATGGCGATGGGAAACCAGATATCAATATTGATATAAATAATGATGGGAAACCAGATTTAAACATTGACACCGATGGCGATGGGAAACCAAATTTAAATGTTGATACCGATGGTGATGGCAAAGCAGACATTAATATTGATACCAACGGGGATGGGAAACCAGATTTAAATATAGATTATGGAAATGATAGAAAACCACATTTTAATGTTGATACCAATGGTGATGGACAACCAGATCAAAATTTAATGAATCAAGATACAGATAATGATGGCGTATGTGACCTAAATTGTGATACCAATAAAGATGGATGGCCAGAAACAAACATTGATATTGATGGCGATGGGAAACCAGATTTAAATATAGATACAAATAAAGATGGGAAACCAGATATCAACATTGATGCCGATAAAGATGGCAAACCAGATATTAATATTGACACCAACGGTGACGGTAAACCAGATGACAATCTAATGAATCAAGATACGAACAAAGACGGTGTATGTGATCTTAACTGTGATACAAATAACGATGGCTTCCCAGATATCAATATAGATATTAATGGCGATGGCAAACCTGACTTAAACGTTGATACAGATAAAGATGGAAACCCAGATAAAAATATTGATACCAATGGTGATGGTAAGTGTGAATTAAAATGTACAACTGGAAGCGCTGGCTCAGATAACATTGATATCAATACCAATAAAAATATAACGTTATTTGTTAATTACTTAAATGGTATTAAAGTAGATAATATTGGTCCAGGTTGGAAAGGAACAATGAAATTTACCTTAAATAATAATTCTAACCAATCAATGATTTATAATATAAAACTTACAAATGTCGTAAATACATTTAATCCAGCAAGTGATTTTGTCTATTCTCTAAGAAGAGATGGAAGTAGTCTAAAAAATCGTGAAGTAGCACCAGTAAGTGATGCTTACTTAATGAAGAATATTTTAATACCAGCAGGTATGACATATAATTATGAACTTGATTATGAATTCCTAGAAACCAATACTTTACAAAACTCAAATCAAGGAAAATCTTTCAATGCTAAAATTGAAATTGAAGCTGTAAATTAGAACAATAAAAAAATTGTTCTTTTTTGTTTGAAATAAAGATTAAACTTGTCTTTTTTTTAGGAATCGCTTATAATTATTCTAAGAATAGGAAGGGTACCATGAAACATAGCGAAAACTATAATGGTTTCAAAAAAACGGTCAAATTTGTGGCCAATGTTTTTTCATGGACCATTTTAACAATTCTTGTAGTAATAGCAGCATTTTTATTGTATTACTTTATAGCTAATAAAATTTATGCAAAAAAGGGAGAACAGTTTTCTCCAGCCATAGGTTTATATACAATTGTAAGTCCAAGTATGGAACCAAACTTAAAAGTATATGATGTGATTGTTGATAAAAAAGTGAGTAATCCAAGTGAAATAAAAGTTGGAGATATTATTACATTCATCTCTACCAGTACAATTTCCAAAGGATTAACTATAACCCATCGAGTTGTAGCCCTTGTAGAAACAGAAAATGGTATTGAGTATAAAACAAAAGGAGATAATAATATGTCTCCAGATTCAACCACGGTACAATTTAAAAATATTTTAGGAAAAGTTGTCGTAAAAATTCCTCAATTAGGTAGAATTCAACAATTCCTTTCTACTTCTTCGGGATGGCTTTTAGTTGTTGTGATTCCCGCTGTATTAATTATATTCAATGATATTTTGAAAATATTAAAATTAACTGGAGCAAAGAAAAAAGTAAATGAAGCTCTTCATACAGAAGTAGTAAAAGAAGAAAGAATTGAAGCAAAAAAAGAAGAAATAAAAGAAGAATTACAAAAAAGATATCATATAAATCGAGAGAATAGCGACCCAGATCCATTACCGACACATCAAAAACTAAAAAATGTTGGAATGGAAAGAAAACCGGTTGAAAAAATAGAATTACCTTTTGAATTACCAAAACTAAAAATGGTAGAAAAAGAAGATATTCCCAAAGTTCAACCAATCGAAGAACGATTAAATAAGAAAAAAAATCGCCGGAATCGTCGTCGATAAGAAAGAAGTACCCAATTAGGTACTTTTTCTTTGCTTTTTTTTATATTTTATGTTAGCATAATTTTTATTTAAAGAGGGAACGATAATAGTATGAGAAATATAGACAAAATAATTCATTGGAAAATAATTGAAATATCCATTATGATTGCTATTATTACCATTAGCTTTCCTTTGTGGAAACGATTAGAATTAAAAGAAATAATGACAACAGCAGCATTATATGATAATGCCAAATATACATATCTTAAAATTGATGACCATGCCACAGGTCCTATGTTTCCTTTAAGTGATAAAGAAGCATTGAATCTTACTCCTTCAAAAATAGAGTTGATTAATGAAACAAATACCAGCGAAAACGTTACAATCTTGATGAAAATAAGTAAATCATCATCCCTAGATTTTAATTGTTTAAATATCGCTATCGATTCCCAAAAAAAGCAACTAAAAGATTTATATGTAATGGACGACTCTGATTATTTTTATTTTAATATAAAAAGTGATGTAACAAAAGCTGAAACGAAAAAATATAATTTTTTATTATGGATGGATGCCTCAACTGGTAATGAAATGATGGGAAAAAATCTCACTTACTCTTTTGAATTACAAAAAGGTGCTCTCATTTAAATATAAAGTTAATTATTTCGTTTTAAAAAAATAAATGAGGTATTAAAAAATGAAAGATAGAATAAATCCTATATTAGCCCATAGTGCGAATACTTTAGTTGGAAAATTACTTTTTCAAGCTACAGAATATAAGAAAGAGAATGTAACAGAACCAGCTTACATTTTTGCACCAAATCACACAAATAACTTTGATGGATATTTAATATGGTCTTTATTGAGTAAAGATTTTGATTTAGATACATTTATGTATAAAGAGTTTTGGTTAAATTATCCTAACATTGCAAAATTACTTCCCCCTTTTCATGTTTATCCTATTACTCGAAATAAAATAGTATTAGAAGAATTAAAAGCAGAATTAGAGAAACTAAAACAAAAGAATCATTCTTTAATCATTTTTCCACAAGGTCGTCATGTTGACCCAGAACTAATGATAAATTTTCAAGAGTATCATCAAAAAACAATTCCTTTAGGAGCTTTTTACTTTTCCTCTTTAAGTAACAAACCAGTTCTTCCTATTTTCATGGAACCGCAACAATTTTTTCATAACAATATGGTTGTTTATGGAAAGGCTCTTTTCCCAGAAGAGTTTAAAGTACTTGATAAAAATGGCAAAATAAATAAAAAGAATATGATATCTTTTGCGAATGCTTGGGTTTCTGAAATCAATGCCGCTTATATGTTTGCTAAAAAAAATACTAATCGTGAAATTCATCCCTATAAAATAGAAAAAGCGTACACTGATGCTAGTGGAGAAAACTATCGTGGATTTATAGACCCCAATATCATTATGAAATACAAAGATGTTCTTTCATTGACTAATGTTGGTTTTTCTCTTGATCAATTAGAACGGGTAGGACTTATTACATCAGAAAATAAAGAAGAAATCTTAAACATTGAATCAATATATCAAAAAAACTTAGTAAGAAGATAATGTTTAGATTGATAAATTCTTTCTATTGGGTTGCTTCTTTATGATAAAAATTGATATAATAGATATCATAAGGAATGTTAAAATATGCCAGAAAAATGTAAATTAAAATATCTCAAAATTTGTAATAATGAAGATTTGGTTTATGATGTAATTGATAAATGGAATCTCTTCTTAAATCAAAATACTTTTGTAGCAAAGGAAGAGAAACTAAAAAAAATAGAGGAAGTTAAAAGCAAAGATTCTAATTTATATCAAGCGATGAAAGAGGATATAGATGCCAGATTATACTGAATTTCTTCATTATTTTGTAAAATTAGAAAAAATATGTATAGAAAAAAATTGGGATAATAAAACAATTATAGGTTTAAAACAATGGATTTTATGTATTTTAAAATTTTATGAACCTAGTTGGGATATTTTAAATCATTTTAGTTTAAATGAATACATCGAATATAATTTAGAGAAATTAAAACAGACAAAAGATATAAAATTATTAGAATTAAATGAAATATTAGTAAATTCTCAAAGTTATTTATATAAATGTATCCAAAAAATACCATTTCATGTAAATGAATTAATACAACGATTTTCAAAAGAAGAAAATAGTTTTGTTTTAGATGAAAACGGTGACTACTATTTATCAGCATCAGGAGTATGTCATCGTGGTGAAACAATTGAGTTATTAGATGAACCAAGCTCATTCCTTACATTACAACATGAATTGCAACACATAAATCAAAATTATATCTACCCAAGTGAATTTCCATTTGCGAATGATATGTTACAAATGCTAAATGAGGGTGAAGGGGAATATCATTACCATCTTTTAGATATTACCAAAGATTCCTATTATATTTACTATTTAGTATATATGTTATTAATGAGTGTTCTTCCAAAAGAAATGCGTGATTCTTGGAATAAATTACATAGTGTATCTAATTTCCACATTTTTTCAGATCTTTTTAAAGATATTACTAAAGAAGAAAATAGAAATAATTTTTCCGATATTTTTTCCTTAGCAACACTTATTGTAGCATCATGTAACTGTGAAAATACCAAAGAAATATTTAATAACTCAGTAGATGTTAGCATAAATCGTTGTTCAAAAAAGGTAGAAAAATGGGATCAAACAATTTCCTATATGTTAAAGGAAGATAGAAAAAAATTTTTAGAAGGATTACAATCTCACATTGAATCGGTAAATGAAAAAATAAACCTAGTACAAAATCCTAATTTATTAATGGAAAAATATATGGAGATTATTTCAGAGGAAAAAGAGTTTATAGCAAGTGAACCAAAAGAAGTACAACAGCAATTGTTTGATGAGTTGGAATTATTTACTTTTGAAAAATTTGAAACTATCTTAAAAGAAGAGATAAAAGAAGAAGAAAAAAGTCTTCGAGAATATCAAGATAAAAAAGAGCGCACCCCACAAGAAATTTTAGGAGAAGACGATTATAAACGATATCAATATTATCGATTTGGAATGGAACTAAGCCAAAAAATGCAAGTCTCATTAACACAGGAATTATCATTTACCGAACTTTTTGAACAATTTCTAGAAAAAATTGAAAGATATTTAATTGAAAAAAATGCTGATGGATTAGATGAAAAACTTTCTATGATTGATAAAATAAGAAATAATAGTTTGAGAAATTCTAAAAAAATTTAGAACGATAGGTACATAAATACATTTCAAGCTGTTTTAGTGTTAAAATATATCATTATAAATTTTCTTCATTACAAATGAGCAAATATTTTAAATATTCCTCTTTGAGAGTGCTAAATATAATTTAAAAAATTAATAGAAAATAGTATAATAAAAAGAATAGTATCAAATTATGATGGATATTAGAGTATAAAACAAGAAATTAATAAATAAGGATATTAGATAAATATGAGAAATTTAAAGAATAAATATTATTTCTGGAAACAGAACAAAAGATATAAAAAATTTAGAAATTGTAATTTACCTTACCCTTTTTTTGATAAAAAAAGAGATACCTTTGAATGGGTGTATTATGATGGATATAGACAAAATGGTTATGATATACAGACAAGCTTATATGAAGCACTAGGAAATGTTTCTAAAAGCGGAGTAATTTATCATTATGAAGCTGTTATGTATGGGCAAAAAAATTCAGAAGAAAAAGAAGCTAAGTATCAAATGATGGAGAGTCATTGTCATTCTTTTGATGAAGTAATAGAGCGCGTTTATAGATATCCAGAAACATTTCATATACCTGATAATTATTTAGAAGAGTATAGTAAACAAGAATTACGTTGTTTAAAGAAAATACAAAGCTATTTAAAAGTGATTGGTTTACCAGATGACAAGGAAAGTTCAGATATTATAGTTTTAAATGAAAAATGGCAAGAAATTAATGATAAAAAGAGAAAGAGTATAAAAGATTATTATTTTCTATTAGGATACTCAAAAAGATGGAAAAAATTAATAGAAAAAGAAAATATGAAAAGATATGCGAATGAAAAAGTATTACTGTATAGTTCCTATTGTCCTCTTTATTGTGAGAAAAAAGAAATAGCAGAAGCTTATTTGAATGGTCAGAAAGATTATATTTTACAAAGAAAGTATTCTTTTAATAATGAGACACAAGTGGGAAAAAAGTATATGTTAGTGAATTCAAATAGCGAATATTGTGGTACCTTGGAAGTTATTAGTGAAGAATTTATTCCTTTCAAAGAATTGAAAGCAGAAATGGTCAATTATAAAATGGCTGGGTATAAAACGTTCCTAGATTATAAAAAATATTTATATGATGATTATCGTGAAGATGGAAAAATGTTTGATGAAGAATTTACCGAGGATAGTTTACTTATTTATTTAAGAGTTAAAGTTTTAGAAAGATTTTAAAATTGGGAAATAATTTATTATTCTTCTAGATTATAGATAATTTAAATAGCTTATTAATTGTTAAATCAATCTAACACTTTCTTTTTTAGGTGTGTGAGAAGAATTAAATAATGAAAACTTTTAATCAGTCAAATTTATTATTTAAGGACGAGTTTGAGGACGAATAATTTAGTTTTAAGTAAACAAAATAAAAATGAATGGAGGTAAATTATGTTTGAATTAGTATCAAAATTTGAACCAAATGGAGATCAACCACAAGCAATTGAAAAATTAGTGAATGGTTTAGAAAAAGGGGAAAAACATCAGGTTTTATTGGGTGCAACAGGTACAGGAAAAACATTCACAATTGCTAACGTAATAACAAAAATAAACAAGCCAACCCTCATTCTTGCCCATAACAAAACACTAGCAGGACAACTCTATGCAGAAATGAAAGAATTGTTCCCAAACAATCATGTAGAGTATTTTGTTTCGTATTACGACTATTATCAACCAGAAGCATATGTTCCAAGTAGCGATACATATATAGAAAAAGATTCCTCAATCAATGATGAAATAGATGAGCTTCGTCATGCTGCAACGAGTGCTTTAATTAATTATAATGATGTAATTGTTGTCTCAAGTGTTTCATGTATTTATGGAATTGGTGAAAAAGAAGAATATCAAAAAAAGATGTTAATTTTAACCAAAAATGATCATATCAAACGAAATGATATTATTAATAAATTAATTGATATGACTTATGAAAGAAGTGACATTGATTTTCACCGAGGAACTTTCCGTGTTCGTGGGGATATTATAGATATCATTCCAGTTAATGAACATGCGAATGGCACAAGAATCGAATTATTTGGAGATGAAGTAGAACGGTTATGCACCTTTGATCCTGTCACAGGGGCTATTATCGATGAGAAAAAAAGCATCACCATTTCTCCCGCAAGTCATTTCGTAACCAGTGATGAAAAAATGCAAGAAGCAATTTCTCGAATTGAAAAAGAATTAGAATTTCGTTTAGAAGAATTAAAGAGCCAAAATAAATTATTAGAAGAACAGCGATTACGAGAACGAACAAATTATGATATTGAAATGTTAAAAGAAACAGGATTTTGTAGTGGCGTAGAAAACTATTCACGCCATTTAGCTTTAAGAGACGCGGGAGAGACTCCAACATGTTTAATTGATTTCTTTCCCAAAGATTTTCTATTAGTCGTAGACGAATCACATGTAACACTTCCTCAAGTGCGGGGAATGTATAATGGAGACCGTATGAGAAAACAAACCCTTGTGGATTATGGATTCCGTCTTCCAAGTGCCTTAGATAACCGTCCATTAAAATTTGCTGAATTTGAAAACAAAGTAAATCAGGCAATTTATGTATCGGCAACTCCAGGTGATTATGAAACAGAACTTGTAGATAACCATTATGTAGAACAAGTAATACGCCCAACTGGGTTACTAGATCCAACCATTGAAATAAAACCAAGTGAAGGGCAAATTGATGATATTATTGGAGAAATTAGAAACCGTATCGAAAAGAACGAAAGAGTATTAATTACTACCCTTACCATTCGAATGAGTGAAGAATTAACCAATTACTTAAAAGAAATGAATATTAAGGTAGCTTATTTACACAATGAAGTAAAAACATTAGAACGACTAAAAATTATTCATGACCTAAGAGCTGGAATGTATGATTGTATTGTAGGAATTAACCTTCTTCGTGAAGGAATCGATATTCCCGAAGTAAGTCTAATTTGTATTTTAGATGCTGATAAACAAGGCTTTTTAAGAAGTAGTCGAAGTTTAATTCAAACAATAGGACGTTGTGCAAGAAATCAAAATGGACACGTCATCATGTATGCGGATACCATTTCAGAAGCAATGCAAATTGCTATTACGGAAACAAAACGCCGTCGTGAAATCCAAGAAAAATATAATGAAGAACACAATATTACCCCAAAGACCATTATGAAAGCGATTAAAGATGTCGTAACCAATAAAGTAACAACAGAGAAAAAAGAAACAAAAATGACGAAAAAAGAGAAAATTGACATGATTGCTCGTGTGGAAGAAGAAATGAAAAATGCTGCTAAAAATTTGGATTTTGAAAGAGCTATGGAACTAAGAGATATTTTATTTGAAATGAAAAGTGGAAATTAACCATTTAATTTCCACATACTTTAGCACGCTTTTGTGCTTTTTTTCTTTTTTCTGATTCTAATACAATAAAGTCATGAAACACAGAATAATTTAGGGTTTTTGTTTCATAATTCCAAAAAGAATAACCAAGTTTTAAACCAATATTAATGAGAATAGACTCTTGAATATCTTGTGGAAAGTATTCCATTTGCTTTAAAAAGTAGTTTATAACAAGATACACATCTTCATTTTCATGTTGAATATGAGTATTTAAAAGAACTTCTAATAGTTCAATCCAACCATCTACATTAGCAACATAGTTCCAAGTATATTCAGAGAAAAATCTATTTTTTTCATGCAATTTTGTCGGCCAATTTTGTATAACATGCATTAAATGAATTCGCATTACAGAATTGGTATTGTAAAATTGCAATATTGCCGAACTAAGAATCGAAATAAGCTCTTTTATAGACAGGGAAAATTGCTTACAAAATTGTTCAAAGAAATCTGTAATGTCACAACTTTTCTCATATAATTCAAACAATATCGTTTGTTTGTCTCCTTGCAATTCATTGGCAAAATAAAGAAGTGAAAAATCTAGAAGTCCAATTTCTAGAAAATCATAAAAAGAAGAAGAAAAAGGTTTTTTTAAGATTTCATCTTGATGCAAAATAATTTCTTCTCTCATCTGTTCCAAAAATAACATAAAAATCCCCCTTAAAAATAAAATAAATACTAACACAAATTTGTCGAGAAAACAAGAAAATCTTTGCATTTTTACTAACTTATGCTATACTTCTTCACGAAAGAGGTTTTATATATGGAATCAGTATTTGTTTTTGGACATAAAAATCCAGACACCGATAGCGTATGTGCAAGTATTAGTTTGTCATACCTAAAAAATCAATTAGGAGAACATACCACTCCCCGTGTATTAGGACATATCAACAAAGAAAGTAAATTCGTTTTAGATTACTTTCAAGTAAAAGAACCAGAATATTTAAATAATGTCAAAGTACAACTAAGAAACATTGAATTTAACAAAAACATTTTTGCCAAAGAAACCGACTCGGTAAAAGATGCCTTAAATGGTATGCAAGAAAAAGGAGCAACGGCACTTCCAATTGTGAATGAAGCAAACACTTTAACAGGTTTTGTGACTTTAAAAGAAATTGCCACCCTTTTAGTAAATGGAGTAAAAGCAAGATTAAATACATCTTATGAAAATTTATTAAATGTTTTAGAAGCCCAAGAACTTCTTCGCTTTGATGAAAATATTTCAGGAAATGTTTTAATTGGTAGTTATCAAAGTCAAACTCTTTTTGATGAAGTAGAATTAACCGAAGAACATATTTTGATTGTAGGAGACCGTTATAAAGTATTAAATTATGCGTTAGATAGTAAAGTAAAATTAATCGTTTTGACTGGAAATCATAATTTAACAGAAGATTTACTAAAAAAAGCCAAAGAAAATCGTGTTAATATCATGATTACTCCGATGGATACCTTTAATGCAGGGAATACCATTAATTTAAGTAATTATATCAAAACTATTGTAGTAAATAATTCACCAGTAACAGTAAATGAAATGGATTATCGTACTGAGTTTATTGAACTTGCTAATAAAATTGGTCATACAAATTATCCTATTGTTGATAAGAAAAATGAATGTCTTGGGTTAATTAAAGTAACTGATGTGGAAAAATATGAAAAACAAAAAGTAATTTTAGTAGACCATAATAATTTAGAACAAAGTGTTTCAGGAATTGAAGAAGCTCAAATAGAAGAAATCATCGATCACCATAACTTAGGTGCAATCGGAACATCTATTCCAATTAACTTTCGTTCTATGCCTGTTGGATGTACTTGTACAATTATTTATAAAATGTTTGAAGAATATAAAGTTGAAATTCCGAAACATATTGCTGGTTTAATGGTTTCCGCTATCTTATCTGACACTTTAATTTTCAAAAGTCCAACTACGACAGAAGAAGATCGTCGTGCTTGTGAAGCATTAGCTAAAATAGCAGAGATTGAAATCGAATCTTATGGAAGACAAATGCTAACAGAAGCAAGTTCAATTAAAGGAATGAGTATTGAAGATGTTTTCTTCCAAGACTTTAAATCTTATAAAGTTGGTAATACAACCTTAGGAATTAGTCAAATTATTACAATGGATTTTGCAAGTATAAAAGAAAACCTTGCTGATTATGTTGCTAAATTAGATGAAATTGCCAAAGGAGAATATGGAATTGTAACATTATTTATCACAGATGTTATTAGTAATGGATCTTATGTATTATTTAACACAGATGCCAAAGAAGTGGTCGCAGATAGTTTTAATATTTCAAATATCGAAGAAGGTACCTTTATTCCAGATTTAGTATCAAGAAAAAAACAAATGTTACCAAACTTAATGGATACCTTAGAAAAAAGAGCGTAGTTTTCCTTTAGAGTTAATTTTCTTAACTCTTTTTTTACGATAAAATTTCAAAAAAAAGATAGAATAATAAAAGGTGATAAAATGTTAGCATTAATAACAGGGGCAAGTAGTGGACTTGGAAGAGAAATGGCCATTTATTTAAGTGAACTTGGATATGATTTAATTTTAGTTGCCAGAAGAAAAGAACGATTACAAGAACTTCAAAAAAGATTATCAACTCATGTTACAATTTTTACTTATGATTTACAAAAATCAGAAAATATTTACGAACTTCATAAAAAAGTCCAAGACAAAGAAATAGATTTACTAATCAATAACGCTGGCTTTGGTTTATTTGGTATGTTTTTTGAAACAAGCCTAGACCGAGAACTAGAAATGATTGACTTAAATATCAAAGCTTATCACATCATGACCAAACTATTTTTACCAAGTATGATGAAAAGAAATCAAGGAAGAATTTTAAACGTAGCATCAGCCGCCGGATTCTTAGCAGGACCAAGACTAAACACTTATTATGCTACGAAAAATTATGTCACAAAATTATCGATAGCACTTTATGAAGAATTAAGACGAGTTAAAAGCCAAGTAAAAGTAAGTGTTTTATGCCCAGGACCAGTCGCTACAGAATTTAATAAAGTTGCGCAAGGAACTTTTCAAGTAGAAGAAGAAAATGCGCGAAAAGTAGCACGATATGCCATTGATAAAACTTTAAAAAACAAATTAATCATTGTTCCAGATATTTTTACCAAAATCGGCTTGTTTTGTAATCGTTTTCTTCCTTGGAAACTATCTGCAAGAATTGTCTACCATATTCAAAAAAGAAAATAAATATAAAATATGCCAATTCCTATGAGTAACTATTCTTTTTCCAAAGTAGATATGATAAAATAATAGCATCATGTAGTTGAGGTGAAAAAATGCAAAACAAAAAGGGACTTTATCTACTGCTAGCTTTTATTGGAACCATTCTAATATTCTTCTGTATCTTATTCTTCGTTCATGAAAGAACACTAGAAAATGGTATTTTATTTACGGTATCATTTCATTACGAAAATGCTCAAGACATTACTTATAACTTTTATAATCAAAGTGGCAAAATTGAAAAAGTGGAAGTTGGAAATGATTATAAAAATTCCTTTTTACTTGAAAAAACAGATTATAAATCTGTAAAATTACTACGAAAATTACTAAAAGGCTTAAAAGAAAAAAAAGAGCAACCGAAAGAAGAAGGTATTACGATTTATAATGGTCAAAACAAAAGATATTATCTTTTACCATTTACAAGTGAAAATGCCCAAGAATTATCCAATTTAATCATTGATGGTTACATTCATTCAGAAATGACAAGACTAGGAAAACAAGAACCAAAAAAAGAATTATATTTATATGAAACAGAAGATACCCTAGCTTGGACCAAGAATGGAAGTGCCAAAAGAATCATTCATACCTACCAATGTTCCACCGATACTTGTGAAGGGTTATATTCGGATTCAGAAAACAATGAAAAAGTGATAAAAGATGGAGATTACTTTCTTTACAATGCTGTAACGAAAACCAAAGAAAAAATAAATACTGATTCTAAGTTTACAAACATAACATTTTTAAAGTGGGAAAATCAGATCATCGGTTTAGAATTAATCAAAAATGCCAAAGAAAAAGCTTTTTATGATGTTACCAAAAAAGAAATGAGCACTTCATTTTTAGAAAGTGATTTTGCTGTAATCAATGAGGAACTAATTTTAGAAATATCAAAAAAAGAACAAGCCAATCAAGAAAACCAAAGCTTAAAAGTATGGAATCGTCATACCAAAGAAGAATTATGGCATCAAGAAATTTCTAGTGAAAAAAATACCTCTTATCAAATAAAAGAACTAAAAAATGATCAAGTAAAATATTATTTATTAGAGAAAACCATTAATCAACACTCAACTTATCAAATTATCGATTCAGAATGGAACTTATTTTTAGAGGGGAAAGAGTTTGTAAGTGTAGAATTAAATAATGAGAACTTATTAATTGTCGAAACGCAAAAAGATAATCAACTAATTAAAGAATTATATGATATTTTTGGCAAGTTAGTTTCTACACCAACTCCTTAGCTAAAGAACCAACCAAGTTCTTTTTCTTTTTGATTGACTACCAAACAATCGTATGCTATAGTAGGGTTGCATGAAAAAAGAAAAAACGTTTAAATTAATTTTAGAGGTGAATTATGGATAAAATTATTATTAAAGGCGCAAGAGAAAATAACTTAAAGAATGTTGATATCGAGATTCCAAAAAATAAATTAGTGGTGATGACCGGTGTATCTGGTTCCGGGAAAAGTAGTTTAGCATTTGATACAATTTATTCAGAAGGACAAAGAAGATATGTAGAAAGTTTAAGTGCTTACGCAAGACAATTTATTGGAAACGTAGAAAAGCCAGATGTAGATTCTATCGAAGGTTTATCGCCAAGTATTTCTATTGACCAAAAAACAACGAATAAAAATCCTCGTAGTACCGTTGGAACGATTACAGAGATTTATGATTTTTTAAGACTTTTATTTGCTCGAATTGGAAAACCTTATTGTCCAAAACATCACATTCCAATTACTTCTCAAAGTATTGATGAAATGACAGACAAAATTATGGATTTAGAAAATGGTACGAAACTAGAAATTTTAGCACCGATAATTAGAGGAGAAAAAGGGGCACATAAAGATGTTTTAGATAGTTTAAGAACAGATGGTTTTACAAGAGTACGAGTAAATGGAACCATGTATGGATTAGAAGAAGAAATTAAACTGGAAAAAAATATTAAGGATACCATTGAAGTCGTCGTTGATCGCGTCGTAGTTAAAGAAGAAGAACGAAGTCGAATTTTTGAAGCAATTGAAACGAGTACCAAATTAGCCAATGGCTTAGTCTTAATTCACGTAATAGATGGTGAAGAGATTTTAATGAGTGAAAATTATGCTTGTTTAAAATGTAACTATTCGATTGGTGAATTAGAACCTCGAATGTTTTCTTTTAACTCACCATATGGAGCATGTGAAGAATGTAAAGGTCTTGGTACAAAATTAAAAATTAGTGAGAATTTAATTATTCCTAATAAAGAAAAAAGTTTAAACGAAGGAGCTATTATTGCTTATAATTTAGATAATAATATTCATAATACAACCATTGCTGCGGTGTGTGAAAAATATAATATTGATATGAATGCTCCCATAAAAGAGATTTCAAAAGAAAAATTAGATATTATTCTTTTTGGAACGCCAGAACCAATTGAAATAAAATATACATCAAAAACTGGCAATGTTCGTTATAGTAATGATTACTATGAAGGAGTTATCAACAATTTAGAAAGACGATACATGGAAACATCTAGTTCTTGGGTTCGTGAATGGTTAGAAACATTTATGGTTGAGCAAGATTGTCCAAAATGTCATGGCTCCAGATTACAAAATAGTATTTTATCTATCTATATTAATAAAAAAAATATTTATGATATTACTTGTATGAGTATTAAAGAGTTAGCAGAATTTCTCCAAAATTTAAAATTATCGAAAGAACAAGAAGAAATTAGTCGCTTGTTATTAAAAGAAATTAATAATCGCTTAGAGTTTTTACAGAATGTAGGGTTAGATTATTTAACTTTGAATCGGAAAGCGGGAACGTTATCAGGTGGAGAAAGTCAACGAATTCGTTTGGCTACTCAAATAGGAAGTAAGTTATCTGGAGTTCTTTATGTTTTAGATGAACCAAGTATCGGTTTACATCAAAGAGATAATGAAAAATTAATAAATTCCTTAAAAGAAATGCGTGATTTGGGAAATACCTTAATTGTCGTTGAACATGATACAGATACCATGTTAGAAAGTGATTTTCTTGTGGATATTGGTCCAGGAGCTGGTACAGAAGGTGGTCATGTGGTAGCAGCTGGCACTCCAACCGAAGTAATGAAAAATCCAAATAGTTTAACAGGAAGATATTTATCAGGGATTGAAAAAATAGAAGTTCCCAAAAAACGTCGAAAAGGAAATGGTAAATTTTTAGAAGTTGTGAAAGCAGAAGAAAATAATTTAAAGAAAATTAATGCCAAATTTCCATTAGGAAAATTCATTTGTGTAACAGGAGTTTCTGGCTCTGGAAAAAGTACTTTAGTAAATGAGATTTTATATAAGACTTTAGCGCAGAATTTATATCGTTCTAAAGAAATACCTGGAAATTGTAAAGAAGTCAAAGGGTTAGAAAATATCGATAAAGTGATCATGATTACCCAAGATGCTATTGGAAGAACGCCAAGAAGTAATCCAGCTACCTATGTCGGGGTCTTTGATGATATTCGAGACTTATTTGCTACAACCAAAGAAAGTAAAATGCGTGGGTATGATAAAGGAAGGTTTTCCTTTAATGTAAAAGGTGGTCGTTGTGAAGCTTGTTGTGGCGATGGAGTCAAAAAAATAGAAATGCACTTTTTACCAGATGTCTATGTTCCTTGTGACGTTTGTAAAGGCAAAAGATATAATCGTGAAACTTTAGATATTAAATTTAAAGGAAAAAATATTTCAGATGTTTTAAACATGCGTGTCAATGAAGCAGTAGAGTTCTTTGAAAATGTTCCAAAAATTAAACAAAAATTAGATGTTTTGATGGATGTTGGATTAACTTATATTGAATTAGGACAAAGTGCCCCGACACTTTCTGGTGGCGAAGCTGGAAGAGTAAAACTTGCCAAAGAACTACAAAAAAGAGCGACAGGTAAAAGTTTATTTATTTTAGATGAACCGACAACTGGCCTACATAGTGCTGACATCAAAAAATTATTAGCAATTTTAAACCGAATAGTTGATAATGGTGATACCGTTTTAGTAATTGAACATAATTTAGATGTTATAAAAGTTGCTGACCATATTATCGATTTAGGACCAGAAGGTGGTTCTGGAGGAGGAACCATAGTTGCAACCGGAACGCCAGAAATGATAAGTAAAGTAAAAGAATCTTATACTGGCCAATGGTTAAAGAAATATTTGAGCGAAAAATAGCCTAAAAATTAATATTCGTTAAATCAATTTAAAGTGCACAAATTCTGTGCACTTCTTTTTTTAAATCCAAAAATTAATATTTTTATCCCCGCATAGTGTTATAAAGTTGACAAATTTGCAAAAATATACTAGAATATAACGCAAACAAAGGGGGAATCTGTATGAATACAGAAAAAATGCAAGAATTAGCGAAACAATATTTAAATTTATATTGTGATGGATATCAACTTGACTTAGCGGTAGTAGATGACAGAAATGCGTTTCTAGATGGAATTGAAAATTTTGATGTAATGGAATGCCAAAATTTTATGGAAGCAAATGGACTTGATATATTACAATTTCCAGAATTTCATGAAGCCTTATTACAAGAATTAGATCAATTTATAAAAGATTTTGATGAGAAAAATCAACAAGTATTAGAAAGTGCGACTTTAACAGAAGAAGAAAAAGAGCTATATGATTTAATAGACAAATATATAAATAGTCTTTCTGAGGAAGAATTACCATCAACACTTTTAGAAATAGAGAATGAGTCATCTAAAGAATTTGAAAAAAGAGCAGTATCTGACCCAAAGCTAGCTTTCTATGTAAATGGGATGAAAAATACTTCTTTCCAAGAGATCCAATCCTTATTAATTCATAAAATGAAAAGTCGATTATCAGAAATAAATAAATATGATGATGAACCTAAACCAGATTTTGATGACGATCTATATTATAGAGAATCAATTGTAGAGCCAACTGAAGTAACATATGATACAGAGCAAGAAAATACTTCTTTAAGCGTTATAAATACTAGTAATTTTGAAAAATATTTAGATGAATTAATTGCTAATATTCCGTTTAATACTAGTACAAATGTGGAAGAAAATTATGTGAAAATCTCTAATAATTTAGAAAACTTATTAAAAAATGAATATGGTTTAAATAAGGAATGTGTTCAAGAAATCTTAAAAAGCTTTGAAAGAAAATATAATGAACAAGTTGAAAAATTGAATTATTATCGTAAAATGATAGAAACGTTTAATACGTTTGATTACGATCATTTACCAGAAGAAGATAAACAATCTTTATTAAACAATATAAAAAATGGACAATTTTTATCAGAAGAAGACCAAGAAAAATTAAATATTACAGAAGAAGAATTAGAAAATTTAAGAAATGATATGGTTAAGGAATTTGAAAATATCAATAATGCTTCTGAACCAGAAACTAATGAAGAAGTAAAAATTACATTAATTAATAAATATCTAGATGCTCTAAAAAGAGGAAATGAAACTCTTTTTGAAAGTTTACAAGCAGTATTAAATGTTGAAAAAATGCGTGAGCGTGAACAGATGGCCGAAATGCTTTCTGATGAAGAATTAGAACAAGTAATAACAGAAATCAAAAAGCAAGGTATTGATATTACTTTTGAAAAAATTATTGCATTACCAGAAGTAGAAAAATTCTATAAAAAATTCTGTGAGGATTACGAAAATGTTAAATCAATAAAAGATGCCGAAAAACTTCAAAAGAATTTAGCAGATTTTGCTGAGAGTAAAGTAATGTTAGGACTAACTGACTTTAACAAAGCATTATTAGTTGCGAAACTAAATGAAGTATTAGCAAACAAAAAAGAAATTATAAAATTTGCTGAAGATGTAAAAGCTCTAAAAGAAGCATGGAAAAATAAAATTAGTCAAATGGAAACAAAGGAATTAATGCCTTTCTATAAAAGAATTCCAACTATGACAAAAGAAGAATTAGAATTTGAGAATTTGTCTGATGATGAAGTAAATATTATGAAGGAAATTCTTGGAAATTTAGTTCTAGACGAATTAGCGAACCGTATTTTAAAAGATTTAAAATGGGAAAGCGTTGAAAATTTAGATGAACTTCAAAATCAAATTGCTAATTGGAAAAAAGAAGACTTTGCAAAATATGAAATTCCTGAAGAATTAGAAGAGGAAATGAAAACTCGTTTAAATAATAAAATTATGGAAGAAAAAACACGTCGTCAAACAATAAAAGACAAATTAGAAGGAATATTGGAAATTGGTACACCAGTACAATTAACAAAAGAAGTTTCAATCTATGAAAATAATGCTGATTTTATCACTAATAAAACAAATAATAAGAAAAAATTAAAACAAGATAAAAAGGGAACAATTGGTGGATATGTCCTTCAAAAAGAAGCTCAAGTAGTCGAAGTTACGAAAAAGGAAGATTTAAAAAATTACTTACAAGAAGGTTATGAGTTTAAAGGATATCGTTATGATTACAAAAATTTCATTCAAAGAAATAAATCTACTTATGTTAAACCAGATGAAGTAGCAAAACAAAAGCTTACAAAAGAGAAGAAATGGAAAAAAATATTAAGATTTGCTATACTTCCAATAGCTTTTGTAGCAACTATGGCTGCTGCTTGGTTATTTGGAAAAAATAATAATAAACAATCTTCTCCAATTACAACTACAGTAGTTCCAACTATCACAAATACTACACCTCCAGTAGTTGAGGATCAAAATTACATTTATGTCGATGATGAAAAAGTTATGTTAGAACAAGATGTAATTAATACTTTAAATAGTATGCCAGGTATGAATGCTAATTTTAGTATTGATAATGACGCTCGTATTTGGGATTCTGAAAAAACAGTAGGTGTTACAAACGGATATTCATCATATTTTAATACACATAATATGAATGATGTTGAAAGATACAGTGATGGATATGTTTTAAGAGATTCAGAAGGAAATCAAAAGCTTTATACTGACAGAGATGAAATTGCCAACAAAATTATATTTGAAGGGTATGATTATGTAGGACCAAGAGCTTTAAATGAATTTTCAAAATCTTCAACAGATTATGAAGGAATATTTGAAGGAGAAAGCGTAGACTTTGAAGCTTCTTTCTTAGATGAATTACAAGGAAAAGGGGTATCAAGATGCTTAACAAAATAAGCATCTTTTTTATTGACAAAAAACAGAAAAAAAGATAGGATATATAACGCCAAAAAAGGAGAGAATAAAATGAAGGAAAAAGCTCAAAAATTTTTAGACGTATATTTAAAAATATACAATCGAGATATTTGTCAATATAACGACCAAATTGAATTGTTTGATATGCTATATTCTTTAGAATATGAAGAGTGTAGTTTATTTATGAAAAAATATAATATAAAAGAAAAAAGGTTTCCATCATTTAAAAAAGCTGTATTATCAGAATATAGAAGTCAGGTCAAAAGATTAGAGAATGCTAAAAATAATAGAGTAAAAGAGCAAATAGATGAATTAATTGACCGTGTAAAATGGGAACAGAAATATAATTTAAGCTATAATTGGTATTCTAAATTGTTATCCACTATTGAAAACTCAGAAATTAATTTAACACAAAAACAGCAAGCAGAAATAAAGAAGTTAAAAGTAACGCATCGTGTAATGTCTTTGGCAAATCCAGTAAAAAAACAATCTATTGATTTACATTTAACAGAAGAATCAAAAACTTTTAATGAAGAAATAGAAAAACCTAAATCATCCATTTTGTACAAAGTTACACGAAAATGTATATATGCTTTAACTGCTATAATTGTTATTACAGGAATACAAGGATATAGTTCAAAAAAAGAAGTATCCAAAGAGAACACAGAAATTGAACAAGAAATACAACTAGATAAAGTTTCACAGGCTTTTCTAAACTTTACTCATAATGAAAATATAAACAGTAATCTAACCATGAATTTACAAACCACAAAAAAACAAACTGCATTAAATGAATTCATTAGTGATAATAATGTAGAATTAACAGAAATGCTTAAAGAAATGCCCGCTTTAAATGCTGATTATACAATAGAAGAAGATGCTGGTATTTACTTAAACCTAAATAATGTAGAACAAAATAAAAGTCAGCCATATTATAAAGAAGGAACAATTAAAACAAATAGTGGCTATGTATTTGTAGATAAGAAAGGACATCAAATAATTTGTCAAGACCTAGATGAGACTTGTAAATTATTAAAAAATCCTGATTATAATTATGTAGGAATTCGAGCAATCAATGAATTTTCTTATGATGAATTTGGAAATTTTGTTGATTATGAAGGTTTATATTTAAAAAATGACGTAAAGTTATTAGATGGAGAAGAAACGTTATATCAAGAATTAGAATCGAGTGGTAAGATTAGAACTTTGAAAAAGTATTAGGACCGTTTCTTTTCTTTTTTTTTGTGTAAAATAATGATATAATGATTTTACGCTAGGAGGTCTATGATGAATCCAATACTATTTTCAATAGGTGGTTTTGATATCAAATGGTATTCTGTTTTAATTTTGATTGGTGTAATAATTGGCTACATGCTCCTTCAAAGAGAAGCAACCAAACATAATTATCCCAAAGATTTTATTTTTAATTTATTTTTCTGGGCAATTATTTCAGGATTTATTGGTGCTAGAATTTATTATGTAGTTTTTAATTGGTCACTATATCAGTCAGACCCCTTATCTATCTTTAAAATATGGGAAGGTGGATTAGCAATCCATGGAGGCTTATTATTTGGCTTTTTCTCTATTATGGCTTATTGTCATAAATACAATGTTAATACATTCAAAATAACAGATATGGCTACAGTTTCCATACTACTGGCACAAGCAATAGGACGATGGGGCAACTTTTTTAATGGAGAAGCTCATGGTGTAGAAGCAAGCTTGCAAACACTTCAAAATTATCACATACCTACCTTTATCATTCAGGGAATGTATATCAATGGTCACTACTATCATCCAACCTTTTTTTATGAATTTATTTGGTGTATGATAGGCGTTATTGTTTTATTACTTGTTCGTCATTACAAATATTTAAAAGTAGGACAATTATCTTGTATTTATCTAATGTGGTATAGCTTTGGAAGATTTTTCATCGAATCTCTTCGAACAGATTCTTTAATGCTTGGCGGATTTCGAATGGCTCAAATTGTTTCCATTGTTTTATTTGTAATTGCTTTACTAGCTTTTATGATATTAAGTCGCAAAAGTAAATTTGAAGGCTTGTATTCTGAGCCAAACAATCAACAAATACGTTTTTAGGAGGTTTTTATATGACATATGATTCAATTATTATAGGAATGGGGATTGCAGGTATTAGTGCCGCTATCTATGCTAAAAGAAGTGGTAATAACGTATTAATGCTTGAAAAAATGCGCCCTGGAGGAATCATTAATACCATTGATAAAATTGAGAATTATCCGGGGTTTAAAAGTATTACAGGACCTGATTTAGCTTTTCAACTATTTGAACAAGTAAATGAATTAAAGATTCCTTATAAAATGGAAGAAGTAATAGAAGTTACTTTAGAAAATAATATCAAAGTAGTCAAAACAAAAGACCATGAATATCGCGCTCTAAACATTTTAATTGCGACTGGTAGAAGCCCTATCTTATTAGGACTTCCAAAGGAAGAAGAATTAATTGGCAAAGGTATTAGTACTTGTGCTCTTTGTGATGGGTATTTATATAAAGAAAAAGAAATCGCTGTTGTAGGTGGTGGAAATAGTGCTCTTCAAGAAGCATTATATCTTTCTAATATTGTAAAAAAAATATACTTGATTCATCGTCGAGATGAATTTAGAGCCGATTCATCTTTAGTAGAACAAATTAAAACCAAAGAAAATATTGAAATTTGCTATACTTCACAAGTAACATCATTGGAAGAAGAAAATGGTGAATTAAAAGCAGTTGTATTAAATGAAACAGAAAAAATACCTGTAAGTGCAATGTTTGTTTATATTGGTTATGCACCCAAAACGGATTTTGTAAAAGACCTTGGTATCACAAATCAAGCTGGATACCTTGAAGTAAATGAAAACTATGAAACCAAAGTGCCAGGAATTTATGGGGCGGGAGACATTATTGTCAAAAAAGTATACCAAATTGTCACCGCAGCTTCAGAAGGAGCTACAGCAGCCATTCGTTTTAGTCGAAAAAAATAAAGGAGAAAAAATGTGTCAAAAAATTTAAAAAAAATAATAAGACCTATTGATCAATTAAAAATAATTGCTTTGTGTCTTATCGCGTTATTAATTATTTTATCGATTATTGCAGTAACCAAAAAAGAAAAAACAGATGATTCACAAGAAAAAGTTTTAAATACAGAAATAGCTCAAAATGGCGAATTTGTTTTTGAAACAACAGAAAAGAGCAAAACCTTTACTTTTAAAATTATTAATGATTCCAAAAATGTAAAAAACTATAATCTAGGTTTAACACATCTATCCAATGCTTTAGAAAATTTTTCTTCTCTTACATACGATTTATGGATTAATGATACAGAAGAAATTTATAATGAAATTTTTCCCAAAGAAGACATGTTACTTTTAGATGGTGCATCAATCGATGCAAATAAAACCTTAGAGATTAAACTAGTTTTAAAATACGAAATTAGGGAAGGCGAATCGAAAGAAATTCAAACGATTCGAGGAAAAATCAACATTGAAGAAGACTAAACATTGACAAAAATCAAATAATTTAAGATAATAAGAATAGAGAATAGGTGACAATATGACAAAAAAAGAATCTCAAAATAATACCAAATTAATGATTGTTTTAATCGTATCTGTCTTGATACTAATTGCTGTGGTTGCCTTTGGAACCTACGCCTTTTTTACAGGAACACTAACCGATCGTAATCCAGTAGATTCTCAGTCGAATCTTAAATCAGCAAACATTGAATTTAGTATGGAAGATGGAGCAATTACAGGTAATAACTTAGTACCAGGGGATGCTGTAGAAAAGAAATTTACAGTTAAAAATAAAGGAACAGGAACCATTTCTTATAACATTTTATGGACTTCTGCTGTCAATGAATTTGTAAACAAAAATGATTTAATCGTGACATTAAACGATGGAACCAATGATATTATAACCGAGAGTGATAACGTTATTTTTCCAAGTACCACCACAACATCACAAATTTTAAAACGAGGTTTAACGATATCTGCTGGAGCTACTAAAGAATTTACCTTAACAATTACCTATAAAAATACAGATGCAGATCAAACTGCTGATATGGGAAAAAATATTAGCGCAGTCCTAGGTTTAGGAGATTAAATAGTAGATAGAGAAATCTATCTTTTTCTTTGAAGGAGTAAAACATGGAAATAATAAAACAATTAGCTAACACAATGAATATAAAAGAAAATCAAGTAGAAAGTGTACTAAAACTATTAGAGGAAGGGGCAACGATTCCATTCATTGCTCGTTATCGTAAAGAAGTAACAGGTGCATTAGATGAAGAACAAATTCGTTTAATTGAATCAGAATATCAATATCTTTGTAACTTAGAAAAAAGAAAAGAAGATGTTATTCGCTTAATTGCTGAAAAAGACTTATTAACAAATGAATTAGAAAAAGAAATTCTAGCTTGTGAAAAATTAACAGAAGTAGAAGATTTATATCGACCATTTAAAGAAAAAAAGAAAACCAAAGCCAGCGAAGCAATTAAATTAGGACTAGAGCCATTAGCCAAAAAGATGATGAGTTTTCCAACCAGTGGTAATATTGAAGCTTTAGCAAGTGGTTATAATATGGAAATAGAAAAAGCTCTTGAAGGTGCTGGTTACATAATAAGCGAATGGTTTAGTGATAATGCTTATTATCGAAAATGGATTCGCAATTTTATTTATAACAATGGTTTAATTACAAGTAAATTAAAGAAAAACGCGATAGATGAAAAGAAAACTTATGATATGTATTATGACTTTCAAGATCGTATAAAATACATCAAACATTATCGTGTGCTAGCTCTAAATCGAGGAGAGAATGAAGCACTACTAACAGTTGGTCTTGATTATGAAAAAGAAAAAATTATTGACCATTTAAAACAAAAAATAATAAAAAATCCAACTTCTTTTGTGGTAGATTACATCATTGATGCAATAAAAGATGCGTTAAAACGTTTAATTTTACCAAGTATTGAACGTGAAATTCGAGCAGAATTAACGGAGCAAGCAGAAGCTTTAGCTATTGACACATTTAAAGATAACTTAGAAAACCTATTAATGACGAAACCAATCAAAAATTCTGTTGTCTTAGGCTTTGACCCAGCATTTCGTACTGGATGTAAATTAGCTGTTTTAAATCCCTTTGGTGAAGTATTAGAAATTAGTACCATTTATCCACATGAGCCCAAAAATGAAAAATTAAAAAGTTGTGAAATTTTACGGAATCTCATTCAAAAATATAATGTAAACGTGATTGCGATAGGAAATGGAACAGCATCGAGAGAAAGTGAAACTTTTGTATCGGAATCAATTAAAGGATTACCTGTAAAATACAATATAGTAAGTGAAGCAGGAGCAAGTGTGTATTCAGCTAGTAAATTAGCGATCAATGAATTTCCTGATTTAACTGTAGAAAAACGTAGTGCGATTTCTATTGGACGACGAATTCAAGATCCATTATCTGAACTAGTTAAAATTGACCCTAAAAGCATTGGCGTTGGAGAATACCAACATGATGTAAATCAAAAAAATTTAACAAGTGCTTTAACCTTTACCGTTGAAAAAATTGTAAACGACATTGGTGTGAATATTAATACAGCTTCTTCCAGTATTTTAAAATATATTTCTGGCTTAAACAAAAAAGTAATTGAAGGAATTATGGAATACAAAAGTAAAACTCCTTTTCAAAGTCGTGAAGAAATCAAAAAAATAAAAGGCGTTTCTGAGAAAGTATTCGAACAATGTATTGGATTTTTAAGAGTACCAGATAGTCAAAATCCGCTTGATCGAACGAAAATCCATCCAGAATCCTATGAAAAAGCCATGTTATTACTAAAAGAATGTCATTTAGATTTAAAAGATATGGATACAAAAGAATTTAAAAGTACATTACAAAATCAAAATGTTGAACAAATGGCTTCTTTATTAAATACAGACCATTATACTCTTTCTGATATTATTTCTGAATTAATTCATCCTGGTTTAGACCGGCGTGATGAATTAGATAATGTTTTACTAAAAAGTGATATTTTAGAAATAAAAGATTTAAAAGAAGGCATGGAATTAGAAGGAACCATCCGTAATGTTGTTTCCTTTGGTGCCTTTGTTGACATTGGTTTGCATAATGATGGACTAATTCACATCTCAAAAATGAGTAAGCAATTTGTAAGTGATCCAAAAGAGATTGTTCATGTTGGTCAAATAGTAAAATGTTATGTTGATCATATTGATATGGAAAAAGAGAAAGTAAATTTATCACTCATCAAAGATTAGATACCTGAGGTATCTCAGACTGTTGACAAAGTCAAAGGATTTTAGAAACAGTCTTTTTATATGTAA
>CAJUQG010000015.1:3956-33029 GCA_910588025.1 uncultured Bacilli bacterium | reverse complement strand
ATGGCTCTGTCAAATCAAAATGATGTACCCTTTATCTTAGAACACTAACAATATACCATTTTTTCAAACGCTTTACTAGTTATTACTAACAAATAACAAGAAATAAGACAAATAAAAAGACTACTTTTCGTAATCTTTTGTCGTATATTTTGGACAACTAACATAGCCTTTATATTCAAAAACAGTACCATTACTTTTTACAATAACATATCCATCACAAGTTTGGTCATCTTTTTTTAATTCTTCAATAAAACCATGTTCCTTCATTTCTTCATAAGTAATCTTAACTGCTTTATTCTCCTCAGGATACAAAAATCTTGCATCTACATATTTCTTAGCGCGATTAACTAACTCTTCCTCTAACTTTTTATAATCACTACTTTTGCTTTTATACAAAAAACCAAATCCAGTCAATAAAGCAACCAACAAAACTAAAAAACAACCCCAAATAATACTCATTCGTTGCATCTTTTTCATATCCATAATTCTACTCCTCATAACCTTTCGTCATATAATTTTCACATTTAATAAAAACTCCTGGTATTCCATCTTGAAATTCTACATACCCATCACAAGATCTTTTTTCACCCTCTGCATGCAATTCATTCGAAGTAATAAGACCCTTACGACGAATTTTAGAAACTGTAATTCTAATATTCTCTTCTCCATTATAATACTCATTATAATAATCAATACCTGCATCCAAAACATTTCGTTCAACATCTTCATAAAGATATTTTTGAACTACTGGTGTATCTGTAATACCACTTTTATTAAGGCCATGATAAAGGCGAATAATCATAAAAATCGCTACTAATAAAAAAGCGAGTAAAATAGAACTTAAAAAAACCATTTCTTTTAAGCTCCACCCTTTATTATTAAGATGTAACATAAATATCCCCCTAATAATTTATCTATTTGTTAAACTTTGTCTTTCTTTAATAAAGAACGGTCCAAATTCAACCGCTTTAAAAGGAGGATTCGTATCTGTTCTATTATAACGATAAACTTTATATCCTAACCCTTTACATTCATAAGTATAAGAATAGTTCTCATAATCTTTTTCTTGAAAACCTTTTCCATCACGTTTTTCTACTTCTACTCCATTAGAATTATAAATATGAACAACTTGACTCATACAAAACTTCATTTCTTTATTATTTTTCGCATTAAAATAATCTAACACAATAATGCCAATCCACAAAATGATAAAAACTAGTATTAAAATTTTTACTACTAACCATACTTTATTTTTCATAACTATCTCCGATCTTAATAAGTACATTATATCGAAAAGTTTGTAAGGTATCAAGTAAGATTATAAAAACAAAGAAAAAAGACTCAAATTTGAGTCCAATTTCCTCATTAAGCTAATTCGATTTCTGCTCCAGCTTCTTCTAATTGTGCTTTAATTTGGTTAGCTTCATCAGCAGGAACGTTTTCTTTAACATTTCCACCATTATCAGCTAAAGCTTTAGCTTCAACAAGTCCAAGTCCTGTAATTTCTTTTAATAATTTAATAACAGCAATCTTGTTTCCACCAGCATTTTTAAGTACTACTGTTTTAGCAACACTTTCTTCAGAAGCTCCAGCTTGAGGTGCAGCAGCTACAGCTACAGCATCTGGATTTACTCCAAATTCTTCTTTCATTGCATCAACTAATTCTTTTACTTCAAGAATAGTCATTTCTTTTAAAGCACTAATAAAATCTTCTTTTGTTATTTTAGCCATTTTTTCTCTCTCCTTCTCTTATTTCTCTAAATTTTCTGCATATTGATTTAAACCAATCGCTAATTTGTTAACATGTTCCATCATACCACGACAAAGCATTGTAAGTAGTCCTTCATAAGATGGAATGCTAGCATAATCTTGAATTGTTGCTAAATCTGCAACACTTCCACTAATAATACCAATTCGAATTTCTAACTTGTCATGATCTTTGGCAAAATCAGAAATCACTTTAATTGGTTCTAATAAATTTTTACCAAATAAAATTGCATTTGGTCCTTCTAAGAAACCTTCAAAACTAATGTTTTGTTCATCTAAAGCTCTTTTTAAAAGAGTATTTTTATAAACTTTAACAGTAGCATCTGCATCTCTTAGTTTTTTTCTTAAATCACTAAGTTCTGAAACCGTTAATCCTTGATATTGGAATAAAATTACGCTTTCGCTTGTCTTAATATTTTCTAAAATCTCACTAACAGTTTCTTTTTTAGATTCAAGAACTTTTAAACTTGCCATATATCCTCCTTCGTTTATTCTAAAAAAGCTCGTCCATTGGGACAAGCTTAAAAATTACTACTTTTAAGTGTCCCTCGGTAGGATAATTAAGGTTTTCCCCCCTACTGTCTTTGGGTGTTCGGCTTTTCTAGTTAGTATTATATGCAATACTTAATTAAATGTCAAAAGAATTTTTATCTACTCTTACTCCAGGACCCATTGTTGCAGATAAACTAATTGTACTAATAAATTTACCTTTAACAGTAGCTGGTTTCAGTTTAGAAATCGTAGAAACAACATATTCCATGTTTTCTTTTAATTTTACATCATCAAAAGATGTTTTACCAATAATTCCATGAATGTTTCCATATTGATCTGTACGGAACTCTACCATACCCTTTTGAATATCCATAACTGCTTTAGCAGGATTTGGAGTAACTGTATTTGTTTTAGGATTTGGCATTAACCCTTTAGGTCCTAGAACTTTACCAATTTTTCCAAGCATTGGCATCATATCTGGAGTTGCCACAATAACATCATAATCAAACCAATTCTCTTTTTGAATTTTATCAATCATGTCGACATCTCCAACATAATCAGCTCCAGCTTTTTTTGCTTCTTCAGCACTAGCTCCTTTTGCAATTACTAAAATACGTTTTGTTTTACCAGTACCATGAGGTAATACTAAAGACCCACGTAATTGTTGATCAGCTTTTTTAGGATCAACATTTAGTTTCATAGCAAAATCTACAGATCCATCAAACTTTGTAAAAGAAGTTTCTTTTACTAATTTGATTGCTTCTTCTAATGTATATTCTTTATTTTTATCACATTTTTTAGAAGCTTCCACATATTTCTTACCAAACTTTTTCATAATTTCCTCCTAACTGTGGTTTATTAGCGGACTTATTTTAAAATAAAATGAGTAATTACTCTTCTTCAGTTTCTTTATCTTTTCCGATAACTTCAACTTCTACATTTGTATCTTGTGCAGAAGCTTCCATTTCAGCTAATTGTTCTTCACGTTTTTCACGTTCTGCTTCTTCTTTTTGAGCTTCTTTTGCTTGTTCTGCTAATTCTTGGTCATTTAATCCCTTAATAGCAATTCCCATATTTCTTGCTGTACCCTCAATAATATTCATTGCTTCTTCAACAGTATAAGCATTTAAATCAGGTAATTTATTTTCAGCAATTTTTCTTAGCTCATCGATAGTAATAGTAGCAACAATTTCATTTGCTCCTTTTTTACTTCCTTTTTGAACTTTTGCAGCTTTCTTAAGTAAGAATGCAGCAGGTGCAGTTTTTAATACAAAATCAAATGATCTATCATCATAAACATTGATTTCACAAGGAATTACATCTCCCATTTTATCTCTAGTTGCATCATTGAACTTTTGACAAAAATCTTGAATATTAATTCCTGCAGGTCCTAAACAAGTTCCAACTGGTGGAGCTGGTGTAGCCTTTCCTGCTTCGATTTGTAATTTAATTCTCTTTACGACTTCTTTTGCCACGAAAGACACCTCCTATAAAATATTTCTTCACGTGTAAGTGGTATGGGCAAGTCCGCACTTTCCCTTCCACTTCAGGGCTCTTATAAAAATATATAATCGCACTATCGATATTATCACAAATTATTATACTTTACAAGCAAAACTTAAACGACACGTTTCAAACGATATTCATTATCACAATCTCTAAATTCTAAATATTCAGCCACTTTATGCTGACGTTCTAAATCTTCATAAATCACAATGGACAATTGAAAATCATCTGTAATACGAATATCAATATGATTACATTCTGGACGATTAAAGAAACACGTTTTTAAATCACTATGGTATTGTCTCCTCTCATAGTTTCCTAAAACTTCACCTATGTTAAGTAAATAATCAGAAATAAATTTCAACTTTGCTTGAATAATAGAAATTTCATTCGCTCCTTTTTCAAGCCCAAAATCGCCATTCGAAGATTGAAAAATATCTTGATGTAATAGCTCAAAAAAAACATCCAAAAAATTACCAAATGGCAAAGTGTTTGTTTCTTTTGCTATAGAAAGAATATAATTGTTATCCAAAGAAATTAAATACGGATAAAGTTCTCGTACTGTTCCACCAAAAGGAATTACTCCAAAGAATTTTGGTTGAAAGCCCAATTGATTACGATATAAATCTTTCAAAGGATCTATTAAAAACCAGCCATAATCTCCAGAAACTAACAAAGCAAAATGAGGAACTAACTTATTATTAGTGGTAATGATTTTAAAATCAATATGTAATTTACGAAAAACGTGACCATAATACTGACATATAGTCTGACATACCACATTCTCTCCTTGCATTTCAAATCCCTGCTCATAAATTTGAAGTTGTCTTTCTTGACTCGCCATAAAAAAATCTAAGTCTCTTTGAAAATATGGAGCTAACTTTCGATATACATAATAAATGGTTAAATCCTTTCTAGAAAAGGAAGGCACATGTTTCACAAAAAAATTAATTTTTTGATTAAAAAGTTCATTCATAAATATTCACGAAGTAGTATTCTATCATAAATACTCAGAAAAAAGCAAAAAAAAGAAAAAGACTTTGTCTCTTTCTAACAATTAATAATTCATTTAACATTTATTTACTTGATAAAGTTCAACTTCAACTGGCGTTTCTTGACCAAATAAATCAATTAAAACATTCAAACGACTATTTTCTAAATCGATTGTATCAACAGTACCCATCATACCTTTAAATGGACCATCAACAATATTGACTTTATCTCCAACCGCTAACTCACTTTCTAAATCCATTCGACTCATTCCCATATTAGCTAAGATACGGTCAATTTCTTGTGGTAATAACGGAGTTGGTTTTGCTCCCTTTCCACTAGAACCAATAAAGCCTGTAACCCCAGGAGTATTTCTTACTATATACCAAGCTTCATCACTCATAATCATTTCAACAATGACATACCCAGGAAACATTTTCTTCTTTTTTTCTTTTTTTACACCATCTTTAATTTCAATTTCAGTAGTTTCTGGAACAATAACTCGATAAATATAATCTTGCATACCCATTGACTCAGTACGCATTTCAAGCTTTTCTTTAACAGACTCTTCATGTCCACTATAAGTATTAACTACATACCATAACTTTTCCAATTAAAACATCCCCTTTAATCCTGACAACAATAAATTTAATAAAAGAAAGAAACAAACTAAAACAACACAAAATAAAATAGTTGCAAAAGTATATTTTACTACATCTTTTAAAGTTGGAAATGTAACCTTTTTTAATTCCATATTTACTTCTTTCAAATAGCCAGGTTTCCGTTCTTTTTTTACCTTTTTCATCTTACTTTTTTTCTCTTTTTTTTCAAATTCTTTTTCTTTCGCCATTCTTGTCACCCTCAAACTTTTTTCCAAAATAAAAACACTTTCCGTGTTTGTTACTTACAATCTATCATAAATATTAGAAATATGCAAGATATTTCCATCAAGAATAACTACGATTATTAAACAAAAAAATCGAAACTAAATCGTTTCGATAGTATCTTTAGAAGTTAAACGGTTTTGAATTTCTTCTAGTTGATGACAAAACAATTGATATTCTTCGCCCTTATAGCCTTCAAAAAAAACTTCTTTAATTTGATTATGAAAAAATAACAAGCATTGATCACTACTTAATAAACCTTCGGGATAGATACAACCACTATAATCGTATATCTTTTGTTCATCTTCCTGATTCACAGCCATATACCCCGTAATCATTATTTTTTTAACTCCGTCCTGTAATAAAACTACACTACCAATTGGTAATAACTCTTCCATTTCTTAATCCTCCTTTAACTGAAATCCGTGTTTCATTAAATCTTTAACATCAAAAGAATGAATTTCTTTTAAACCTACCCCCTCATACCAAGCAAAATAACGATAAGGAGTTACACCATCTCCTATTCGTGCAACAAGAATAACTTCTTGCTTTTTCTTTTCATTCATTCTTATCATATCTTGAAAACAAAGAAGATTTTGATTGGCCATTGAAGGCGTTACAATTTCTGTGGATAAGTATGTTCTTGCTCTTTCCAAAGACATCGAATTTAATATAGCTTGAACACTTAATGATTCCAACCTTTCTAAAATACGGTCGTAATCAGAACTAGTTTCATTTAAAACCATAGAACTATGAAATTCTTTGGGAACTTCTATCATATAAATTTGCTCAATAGTATCTACTACTTCGCTAATCTTATCATCAATCATCGAGAAAACACTATAAAAGTTTGAAGAAACAGAAACGTCTCCACAATTCACCGTTTGATCAATGAGATTTAATTCACTTTTTATTCTAGTTTTTTGAGATTCTTTCACAGGCTTTAAATCCAACCATTTATATTGCTTGATAGAAGAATTGTTGATAACTGCTTGTAATTGTTGATAAGACAATAAATCCTTAGAAAAAACATTTTGATGACTTAATTCATAATATAAATAACGATTTTTTAAAGTATCTGGTAAAACCGTTGGAATCAAACAAGATATCCGTTCTTCCATATTCTTTCTCGTTGTAATATTTTGTACTTGATTCGCAGAATCTACTAATTCCCAATAAGTGGATAACTTCTTAATTTGATTAAATTTTTTTAAACGATAAAAGACATTTTGTAATATCGTTTCATAATCCAAGGTTACTAAAAATGACATAGAAGAAAACATGGGCATTTTTTTAGTTGTTTGCACCACTTTTTCAGAATCAAAATTGACTGCATGATTAAGAGCTGCATCTGCTGTCACAGCAGTGGAAAAACTAGTCCCTCTCATAATAGCATCGCCAAGACCAGCAAAAGAATTTTTACGTTCCTCATAAGTCTTTTCTTTGCTTTCACTCTTTTCCTTTTTAGATGTCTTACCTTGTTTTACAAAAGAAGCTAATCCAACTCCTGAAAGAGCTCCAAACCCTAAAAACAAAGCAGATGCTACATTTGGTGTACTAACAGCACCTGTTTGATTTGATAACGCTCCTGACATCGACCCAGTCGAAAAATTATTGGCCGAATTCATAAATTGACTAAAATCAAAATTTTCCATACCCGAAAAAAGATTACGAAAAGAAAGTGAAATATCATCTATCGAAATATTTCCTAAACGTAATTGTTCTTGTAAATTAGGAAATTGCGAAAGCTGAAAGGAAAAATTCGATAAATCAAGTTGATCAAATTGATAATGATTTAATAGCTCTCCTAAATTTGGAAAATCTCCAAATGGAATATTCTCAATTCCTAAAAGGCCCTCTATCACCAATTTATCTGACAATGTCAAATCTGGTAAACTAATATTTTCAAAATGAAGGTTATCAAAATTTGGAAATAAATTCTCTAAATGTTCAAAATTTCCTAAATTTCCAAGATTTAATTCTCCTAAATTAATATGAGTAAGAGATCCCAAAGAGCCAATTCCTAAAAAACCCAAAGCTCCTAAGTTTATATTTTCTAAATTAGGAAAAATAATCGATTCCAACCCTGAAAAATCAATCGAAGAAAAATCTCCCCATTCCAAGTCTTCCAAAGCATCTAAATTGAAATCAAATAAATCCAAATCTAATTCCCAATTATCTTGAAAAGAAAAATTAACATCACCAGAATTTATTGAATTCGTATTTTGTTGATTACCAGAATTAGCGGTAGAAGAAGAGTCTGATTGACCATTTGCACTACCATTAGAAGCTGTATTACCTTCAACTTTTCCAGGATTTTTAGAACTTCTTTTAATTTCAAACAATTTCGTAGAATCCATTTCATAAGAAAAATAGCCTTGATTCTGTAACATTTGATTTTCAACCACATACTTAGAACCTTCACTATAAGTCATGGAATTATTACCACTCATATTATTTTCATAAGATTCGATTTCATCGACATAATTTTTTAAATAAATTCCTATATTTTCTAAATTTTTAGATATATTTAAAAAAGTATTATTAATTTTAAGTAAAGCACTTGACAAATTTCCCGTAGATCCAAACGCACCTGCATAAAAATTACTACGTCCATTTAGTACATTTCTTTTTTCTTGCATTATAATATTTTGTACTTCCATAATTTTAGTAGTATTAATATGTATTTGCATGTTTTCACCACCTATTTTGCACAAATTTCTCTAACTAAACTATCTATCTTACTTTCTATTCGCCTATATTCCTCCAGTCTAGATTCAATACGACGAACTAGCCGGTTATAATAATCTCGGTCATAATCCTCAGTACCTTTCTTATCTCGTTCTTCCTCAGCTTGGTCATAAAGCGCCAAAAGAGATTGATAAGCAGATTTGGAATTTTCAATCAAATTAGCAATTTGAACTAGATTTCGTAAAGACGATTGTAAAGCATTAATACTTCCCGCTCCTCTAGAAGCATCTAATGTAAAGTTAAGAGCTGTTAAAGATACAACTCCCACACCATTTGGGATAATATCTGAATTAGATAAAGTATCTTTCACCGGTCTTAAATTACGCACAATATTAGAAAGCATTTTATCAGCTTCTGAAGCTTGAGATTTTAAAGAATAAGTATTTACTCGATCATATTGACTAGGTCTCAAATTCATAACATCGCCTCTTAAGAATAAGTTTCTTGCACTAAATCTAAATAATCTTGAATATTACGAAAATGATTATTCAAAATATCATGATTGGTTGCTAACGACTTCGTAAGGGTACTAAAATAACTTGCCATAGGTGATTTCGTATCATTCACAACACTTGCTAAAACACTTTCTAACTCATCTAAATTTTCATTCATTTCTTGAAATTGGGATTTTAAACTATCTTTGTTGGCACTAAAACCCGCCGGATCATAATACATGTTATATCCCTCCTAAAGGAATCTTCGTTCCCTCAAACTTTTGATTAATGGCTTGAAATCCATTCAGATAATTTTCTAAAAAACCTTGATAACATTCAATACTTTCTAAAAAAGATTCCAACTCTTTATTTACAAAAGGATCCATTTTTTTAGCAAAATTTTTATCATAAGCACTACTTTTCCAATTTTCAGGAAGTTCATTAAAACATATACTATTTATTCTAGAAACATTCTCACGTAAATGCCCAGAAATCATGCGTATTTGATTAATATTTTTTAAAATGTCTACTGTATCTATAATTATTTCCATTGTTTAGTCACCCTATTATATTTATTAGTATAACAAATACCCCCAAAAAATACAATTCAAAGAAAAAAGATATTTATAAATTTCGTTTCATAAATATCTTTAAAAAATTTATTGATTAAGCTGGTCTTTTAATTTAGAAGCTCCACTTGAAGCCAAGTGAGTAGCAGTCCCTGTTGTACCAAAAAGACTATTCATTGTATTTGTAGCAGAAGACGCAATTGTTTGAGCTGTTTGATTAACAGGTGCTGTAAATTCTGGAGCTTTCATAGAAGAATTAGAACTGGAACTAGAATTTCCTGAAGAAACATTGGAAGAAGAATTAAAAGAACTACTAGATGATACTCTATCAAAATCAGTATCAACGACATTCGAGGCATTCAAACGGTCATAAGAGCCGGTTACTTCTTGAAGAGCATTTATAGCACTTTGAAAATAATCATTATATTCTGCACTGCTACTTTCAAATTTTTTAACTTCTTCTTCAAAATAAGGACGATTTCCTCCACTCTCCCAATTATTCAAAAGAGCATTTTTAGTAGCTGTAAAATCTTGCACAAAATTATCATACATTCCATATATTTTTTTTAATGTATCCAAATCATTACTAATATTTTCACGGTCTACATAATTTTCAGAAGTTCCTTCAAGATCTTTAATATTTACTAAATCAAATTTATAATTAGATGGTAGTGATGTCACCGTTGGATCTTTAACTGATACTGGGTCTCCTCCGATATCATCTTCATTTACTTGATGAGCTTTGATAGATTGAATCGCATAAACAGACAAACTATTACTAACTCTAGTAATATCATAAGCAGCATTTTGAACGGGAACCAATTTACTTAAATTAACATAAGAACCAGATGTTCTCCAATGTTGTTTCAAACTTTCCATTACTCGATAAAAATTTACTGTTAAATCCTGACCTTGAACCGTTATTTCATTTAATCGCTCAGCCTGTTTTCCAGCTTCTGGGAGATTCTTAAATTGTATTATTTTATCTCCATTTGCATTACTTGCGAAAGCAGGACCATCACTTTGGACATGCTCTTTCATCATTCCCTCCGTACTTGTACTATACCCTTCACGTCCTCTTTGGGATTTAATGACTGGTGATGTCTCATTATTATCCATATAAAATTCCTCCTAAATTCATTACTAGTACATTGCTATACTATTTAATTCAAAATAACGCAGGAAGGAATACTTTGACTTAAAGTTAATGTTAATAATTAAAGGATTTATAAGCATCTTAAAACAAAGCTATTCAAATCCAATAAAAAAAACACTAGAATTTTTTTCTAATGTTTTAAAATCTTATTGATACTTATTTATTGCATCATTAACATATTCTACAAATGGATTAGGTGATGGACTTGGACTTGGAGAAGGGCTTGGTGATGGTGATACCCCTGGTCCTCCTTGATTTGGTGCTTCAAAAGTTGGCGCAGATGCTCCTGGTCCACCAGAATAATTATCTGATACTCTATTTATATCAGTATCAACTAAAGTTTCCCCAGATCCGCTTGGAGAAGGGCTTGGTGATACTCCTGGTCCTCCTTGAGAACTTGAATCTTCCGAAGAACCACCAGCAGTAGAATTTCCAGAATTACCATCAGATACAGAATCAACTACATTTGTTGCTTTTAAACGATCATAAGATCCTGTTACCTCTTGAAGGGCATTGATAGCACTTTGAAAATAGTCATTATATTCTGCACTGCTACTTTCAAACTTTTTAACTTCTTCTTCAAAATAAGGACGATTTCCTCCACTTTCCCAATTACTTAAAAGAGCATTTTTAGTAGCTGTAAAATCTTGAACAAAATTATCATACATTCCATGTACTTTTTTTAAAGAATCCAAATCATTACTAATATTTTCACGGTCCACATAATTTTCATGAGTACCCTCAAGATTTTTAATATTTGCTAAATCAAATTTATAATTAGATGGTAGTGATGTCACCGTTGGATCTTTAACTGATACTGAATCTCCTCCGATATTATCTTCATTTGTTTGATGCCCTTTAATAGATTGAATTGCATAAACAGACAAACTATTACTAACTCTTGTAATATCATAAGCAGCATTTTGAACTGGAACTAATTTACTTAAATTAACATAAGAACCAGATGTTCTCCAATGTTGTTTCAAGTCTTCCATTACTCGATAAAATTTTACTGTTAAATCTTGACCTTGAACCGTTACTTCATTTAATCTTTCAGATTGTTTTCCAGCTTCAACAATATCATTAAACTGAATTATGTTATTTTTATCCCCATGTGCGTTACTTGCGTAAGCAGGACCTTGACTTTGGACATGACCTTCCATCATTCCTTCTGTACTTGTACTATACCCATCACGTCCTCTTTGAGAGACAATGAATGGTGTCTTATCATTATTTTCCACATTCATATTATTTTCCTCCTAAATCTACAGTACTATTGTGGTACTATTAACCTAAAAATATCACAAACAAATAACGATTGCAAAAAAATCAACAAAAAAGTGTCAATAAATAGTAAAAAAGGTCATTTTTATGACCCTTTTGTAGATTGATAACTAGTAAGCAACTTAATTCTAAATAGCTTCCCATTATTAACCAAATATCCAAATATTGGTGATATTTCTTCACGATCTTTTCGTGTTGTTTTCGAAACACGTAATAACGTTTGATCCGTAATACCACTACCAATCCATATACCTCGTGTTTGATCAACACCATTTTTAAACCATTCCTCATAAGAGAAATTTCGGATTGCATCTGGACTATCAATTAAAACAAAGCTAATAACATTCGTAATTTTAGATTGAGTAACAATTTGCGATAATTTATTGAACGTTTCTTGTTTTAATTTATTATGAATAAGCGATGCGCCATATAAGAAACATACCACTCGTTTTTGATTGCGAATCACTTCAAAATTACTTCCATTACTTTGATAATACGCCATAACTTGGTTACTATAAGAAAAAATACTATCAATTACTTCATCAAAACCACTCGTATACACTTTTTGAGCAAAAGAAGTAGATGAAAAATCAAGTTCACTACCATTTAAAAATAAGAAATCACAATCCAAATCACACATTTCATTTCCTAAACTAGAAACAAAAGGAAAAGCAGTTTCAATATCATAGGAACTAACTAAATTAATTACATTTTTAGCAAAATTATATTTTTCAACACTCAATTGTTCCGTTTGAACTCCAATTGGTAAATTCATCGTACCATCTAAATAAGATTTAATATACTCATAATTTACTTCTTTTGGAAGAACTGGAATAGCCTTAGCCCGATAAGCTACTTTAGAAGCAATTGTTTTACAATAATTCGTTACATATTCATTCAATTGAGCATCATTTCTAACAACAAATGCTGTTTGAAATTCATAAATTTTATCACTTCTAAATAACCCTCTACCTTTAAACTTTGCAGGAGATTTTCCTCGACAATTTCCTAAAATGGTAGAATAATCCGAATCACTATTTTGTTGTAAAACAAAAGTCATAGCCAGATTTTGACGTAATTTAAAGCGAATAGAATTTTCAGCTGTAGCTGTGAAAAGAAAATATATTCCATATTTAAAACAATCTCTAGTAATTTGTGTAATAAGGTCTACATAACCATCATATAATTCATTCATGACTTCATAATTATTAATCATAATAACCAGATTTGGTAGATGTTCTTGTTTAGATTGAATATAAGATTGATAATTTCCACCATAACTAGCAAATAAACCTTTACGATATTCTAATTCTTGTGTTAATAACTTAAATAAATTGTTCATCTTCTCAACATCATTTGAGAAAACAATGTCACCAACATAAGGAGAATCTTTAAACATCCTTAACGTTTCAGCTCCAAAATCAATCAAATAAAAATTAACTTCTTCAGGAGCATACGTTGTCATACAAGAATAAATTAAACTAATTAAAAAGTTTTCTTTACCTGACCCTGCAATACCATAAATTACACCGTTACCTGATTTATTAAATGGTACTGTTAATAAAAATTGATTTTGACTAGATGGGTCATCATACTCTCCAATTACTGGATTTAATTCAAATAAAACACGTTCATATTGATATTTTGTCTTTAAAGAATCAATATAAATTC
Source organism: uncultured Bacilli bacterium (assembly GCA_910588025.1). Taxonomy (GTDB): domain Bacteria; phylum Bacillota_I; class Bacilli_A; order RF39; family UBA660; genus MGBC162267. The sequence goes on along the minus strand of CAJUQG010000015.1, from coordinate 19,525 downwards.
GAGCTGGTATTTTATCAAGCCATAAACGACGTACATGAATATCTTCCTGTGCCGCAATTTCACTTAAATATTCTACAACATTTGGAAGTTCCTCTCCCATAGACTCAACAACTTCTTGAACCTTATTATCTTTTGTCATAGTAATATAAGCAATATTATTAATCGTATTAACAGAAGCATCTACTTCTCTTTTAAATGTAGTATTAGGATAATATTGTCCCCCTGCCCAAGCTGACTGACCTAGTGTATATACCTCATCAAAACCAACTTGAAGATAAAACCGTCCAGTTCTCTTTAAATAAGCTGCATCTGATTTCTTTAAAACTTCCTGAGAATCAGATGTATCTTGTACTTTTAAACAAACACGGAATCTTGTATTAGACCAAATTTGAGAATCCACAACGCCCCCTGGTTTCTGAGTTGCTAAAATTAAATGAACTCCTAAAGAACGTCCTACTCGTGCAACACTAATCAGTTTATCCATGAATTCTGGTTGTTGTTCTTTCAGTTCTGCAAACTCATCACTAATAATAAACAAGTGAGAAATAGGTTCCATATCTTTTAACTTACCATCACGCCATAATTTTTGATACTTATAAATGTCAATAGTACTTTCATTTGCCACACTCTTAGCATCATTAAACATTTTTTGACGACGTTTTACTTCACTTTCAATGGAAGCAAGAGAACGATTTAATTCATTTCCATCTAAGTTCGTAATAGTACCAGCTAAATGTGGTAAACGATATTGATCAGTTAAAAAGGCTCCTGCTAAACTTCCTCCTTTGTAGTCAATTAAAATAACTTGTACTTCATAAGGATGATAATTAACAGCTAAAGATAAAATAAATGTAATAATAAACTCTGATTTACCAGAACCAGTCGTTCCTGCAATGAGTCCATGTGGTCCATGATATTTTTCATGTAAGTCCAAATTAATGATCTCGCCACTCTTACCAATTCCAATCGGTGCTTGTAACGACAACACAGGATTACTTTTCTTCCAACGTTCGAGCGAATTTAATTGCGCAACTTTTCCAACTTGGTACATTTCTAAAAATTGATACGTATTTGGTAAACTAGCTTCTGCTTCACTTTTAATATCCAAAGGAATATTTGCAAGTTCTTCAGCACATCGATAAATTTCCTCAATAGGAGATGGGTCAATATAAAACTTTTGTACATAAGAATTCAATACACTTTGGAAAATATTACATTCTGTAGCACTTACCTCCATAAAACTTTTACATTCATTTGGTAATGCCGAAATCCGGTCCACTAACATAATAATACTAAAACCAACTTGACCAGTTGTCATAATATTTTTAATAAAATCATAAGAATCAATAGATTTAATTGCATCTGTAATAATAATATAATGTGGCATTTTTCGCCCATCTTTATCACTTTCTCTTCGTTGTTGAAATATTTTTTCTAAGTAATAAATCATTTCACGATAATCATCGTTAGATGAACCAAAAAAACGAATAGAACGATCATTCGACCAACTATGAGGAATCGTTTTAATATAATCCCATCGATTTTCATTATCTTTAGAAGTAAAGGTAACTACTTTCACCTCATCATAACTGTAGTTCGCCATAACTTGTAAAACAATTCGGTCAATAAAAGCTTTTGTAATAGTTCGATCACCAACGACTCCTGTTGTTACATTATTATAAAACGAATAAGTAATTGGTACATCATTTAAAACTCGTTCCTTTTGTCCAAGTTCATGTACCATATCTAACAAATTATCTTCAGTTAGTGAAAAATGTTCTTCGGGATAACTAATAGAAATTTGCATTGGCAAATTACCAAACCCAACTGGTAAAGATAAAAAATCACTATCTGTAATTCGACGTTGCCATAACTGAATATTATGTCCTCGAATAATTTCTTGACATTTAGCAATCGAAAAATAATTATCCAATAACGTATTTTTTTGATTTATTAACTCATGATTAATTTGTTCTTCTTTTTTATCAATATAACGGCGATAAGCTTTCTGCCGTTTCTTTTCATACTTTTTATCTGCATGTTTTTGATAAGCTCTAGTAAGCAAAGGCCATAACAAACAACTAGCTAACATGGCAATTCCCATAATCATCGAAGGGAGTGCATCATGAAAACTTGCTCCATTTTTTCCAATAGAGTTAAACGTATTAAAAAGAGTAATCACCGAAGTTAGTGACATCGTAAGCATCGGTCCAATTGTTAAAAGCATTGGTGCTCCCTCACCCGTTTTTCCAGCTGGTGGTGCATCAATTTGTACCTGATATCTCTCTAACATTTTATAAAAATGAGGAGTTCGATAAAACGTTTCACTACTTCCAACTAAATCATCATTAATTACAGCATTATCATCAACAAATTCACTTTTCTTTGGCAAAATATTAACAAAAGAAGCATTAAAATTTAAAAGCCCTCCTGGATTATTGACTAACAAATAATCGACTCCATCACGTCGCATAGGAATAATTTTAAGACCAAAAGTAAAAATAATATCACCATAAGAAATCAACTTAGATTGTAAAACTCTTTTATGATTCACATAAACAGCTGATTTATTATCTAAAATCGTAAGCATAAATCCTTGATTTACCTTTTGCAAAGAAAAAGATTTTCCTGGTACCCCATTTAATCCATAACTAATTTCATTATCTTTTCCACTACCAACAGTAATTGGTTTAGTATCCATCCCAAATTCTTTATAAGTAGTATCATAAACAGGCGAACAATAAATATAATACTTTTCATTTTTATAATTATTATTTAATAGATAAAACGAATAGTCCCGCAAAATAACATAAGGAATCATAATATTTTTAGGATCCACTACAAAAGCATCTTGGTTACTAATTAATTGCCACCCTTCTTTGGTCGCTTCTATATTCACCAAATTTATTTTTCGTCCATTTTCATAATCTGTAATCCAAAAATTTCCACTAACCTCTTTTGGCAAAGTAAAAATATTTAATTCGTTTTTACGAATGACTGTCACTTGCATAATAAATTCCTCATTCTAATATAGTATTAATCTTGACCCATTCTTGATTTTACTGAATTTCACAAATTCATTATCGTTAATTTCATCCCCCGTTATTTTATCATATAAACGTTTACAACCGTCATCAACAAAATTAAAATCACTTTGTTCCTCAACAATTTGAATCATTAAATTTTTAATTGCTCCTACTTTTTTAGCTGTAGGAATATACATATCAAATTCTTGTTCAATCATCGGGATTGTTACTATTACATAAATTTTTCCTTGCATATATTACCTCTTCAAAAAACCAAACCAAAGGACACAAAAAATAACGGCAATTCCAAGAATCACTGCTAAAATGGAAAAAAGAAGAAAAAAACGATTTTTCTTTGTCATTGGATTTATTCCATGTTCATAACTTCTTAAATCAGCAATGGTTACGTTTGTATTATGGATAGTACTTCCACAATTTCGACAAATTTGATCTCCTGGATTAATAGATGCTCCACAATTAGGACACTTCCAATCACTCGTTACATTCATCTTATCACACCTTTTTTACTCCCCTATTTTGTAATAAGTATATCATGAAAAAAAGAAAAGTAAAATCACAAATCTTCGATTTATTATTCGAATATGATTTAGATTTTACTTTTTTAATAGATAGAAAAGAAATACTATAATACTTCCATATCTGGAGAAATAAATCTAGCCTGTGTTACATTTTCGGTTGTTAAAGGAATTATTGGTTCCTCAGGAACCATAACTGCTTGATCAATCACTGAAGTTTCTACACTGGTATTTGGTGCCACAAATTCATTTCCCATCATTTCTTCACTAATTCCATCAGCAATATCAGTTTTAGAATCCCAATAACTAGAAACATCACAACTAGAAGAATAAGGAGCAGGACTTGGCATTTCTAATTTAACAATCATTGGAATTTTAAAAGCACTTCCAAAAGCAACACATGTCCCTGGTTGTAATATTTTCATTTTTTCGATAACATCTTGACTAATATTTGGAAGCATTTCTTCAATATATTTAATATCCATCGGATGGGTCATTTTAAAAATTAAAAAATTAGAACATTGCGAAACCACGGTATCACTGATTTCCATTGGACGTTGAGAAATAATTCCTAAAAGCACTCCATATTTCCGTCCCTCTTTTGCAATTCGTTCAAAAATATTATATCCAAGTAAAAATACATCATTATCTTTTTGAATATAACGGTGCGCTTCTTCTAAAAACAAATGAAACGGTATCGTTGCCCGATTTGCATTATCCTTAGAAAAGTCAAAAATAATTCGCGTATAAATTTTTACAAGGGCCTTAGAAACAGCATCATCCAATCCTTCTAAATTAATATTAATAATTTGCGCTTTTTTACTATCTTTACTAACCAAACCAGTAATAAATTGTCCTGGAGCAACAAACTTATCTCCTGTGAACAACTTTCCAACAGGTCCATGTAATATAGCATATAAACGAACTTTCAATAACTGGGCATCGTCCCATAAGTTTTTGTTTTGTTGAAAACCTTCACTGATTAAAGTAAAATCCAAAGCTTTGGAAAAATCTGCTAGAGTATAACTAACATCTTCTGGGTCTTTATATTCATCTAAATCTTCTTTAATAAATTTTAGAATATATTCTGTAATTAAAACTTCTTCTCCAAATTTCCCTTTAGAATCAATTTGAAAACATTCCGCAAACTTTCTCGTATAACCAATCCCTGAAATTTCAGTATCCATACTAAATTCTTTGGTATGACATGTGTTGATAACTGAAAAAATATCATCTTTTTTCTTATCTGTTGTTTCACTACTATATAAAATAGTAATCAACGCATTGGCAATAATGTGATTACGATATTCCAAAGACTCCGGCGTATCTACTGAGAAAATGCGTGCATATTTCATTGCTCGTTCAATAATTGTTATTTGAGAATGCTTATCAGCTTGTAACAATACAGCAATGTCATCACTTTTTAAAAGATTCATTGGAATGTTGATAAGTACATCATCATTTTCTTTCACTTTAGAAGTTACAAACTTATAACTATAATAAGAATTAATATTCGAAATACTTTTAAAAGCATTTTTATATTCCCCAAAAGAATCAAAAAAAATCAAATTAGCATTATAAGCTAGGGAATATTGATTATCAAGTAAATTTTGAACAATTCGAGCTACTCCACAAGATTTTCCACTACCCGTATTACCAAAAATACACATATGACTAGCTAAAAGAGCATTAATACTTGGACAAACAATATTTCCTTTATAAGTAGCACTACTTCCCAAAACAAAATTTTTCTTGGATTGCTGACCAATTAGTTCAAATAATTCTGGTGGAGTAATCGTTCTAATTTTAGAATTTAAACTAGCTTTCCTTAAAATACCATTTGCATAATGACCATCAACAAATTCTCCCAAAAATTTTACACGAATTTGATCTTCTCTTACTTCTGTAATCTCACTAAGTATTTTTTGTTCCCCATTTTCAAAAATTAAATGAAGATTCAATAAATCATTTCCAACATCTTCTGGGATCTTATTTTCAATATAAGCAATATTATCGCTTACATATAAAATCTTACCAAACATGTGTATCACCCTATCATTATTATGATTATATCATAGGTTATTGAAATTTTTCTCGCTTATTAGAAATAAAGTGTAAAAAACACAAATAATATTTTTTTACCTTTTTTCTCTTTAATCGAAACACAAAAATGTCGTATTTACCCCAATTTTCCATTTTTTGGAATTTTAAATGAGAGAATAACCTCGGTGATTCTCATGATATGCTTTGAACGTGTCCGTGAATTAAGAGAAGAACATGAAATAACCCAAAAAGAATTAGGGAAACTTTTAGGAGTAGATCATTCAACCTATGGAAGTTGGGAAAGAGGAAGAGATCTTTTTCCATTAGAAAGATTAATTATTCTTGCAAATTTTTATCAAGTAAGTCTTGATTATATAACCAATTTAACAAAAGAAAAAAATTATCCAGATTTAGCACAGACAATAAACAAAGACTTATTAAAAAAAAGAATGCGCGAAATAAGAATCGAAAATAATTATACTCAAGTAGCAATTGCAGATGTTATAAATACCTCTCACTCTACAATAAGTGCTTATGAAAAAGGAACCGTAAAACCATCTTTACTATATTTATATCAACTTTCAAAATTGTTTCATGTTTCAATCGATTACTTACTTGGAAGAACAAACACAAAACATTTACAAAAAGAAGAAATTTTATTATAGAAAATAAGGAAACCCTTGTTTTTTTTTATCAAAAAAAGAAGGTTAATTAATTCTTCCTTCTTTTTTCCGTTAAAAGCTAAGTACAATACGAAAGCCACCATCGCTCCATCCTGCACCATAACTACAAGCAAACTCAAAATTACCAGACTTTGTACCATGAAACATATTTCCACCTCGAACAAACCAGGATTGATGATGATAAATAAACCAGCCTTCATCAGCATACCAAGAACTGATTTTTCTGTTTTTATTGTTGATAACTACAGTAGCAAATGGTCCCATTTCTCCTGTTGCATCTCCTAAAATTCTACGGTTATAAGTTTCATCATTTTCAGCATAAGCATAAGTATCGTAATATCTCGTATCACTTGGAAAATTGACTCCTGTAGTAAGTTCAGTTAATCCAGAATTATCACTATCACATGTTGGACAACCAAATGTTCCATTAAAACCAGAATGATATAAACTATTTCTTCCACTTATCGGTTTTCCATTTTTGTCTAACATTATTCCCATCACATATTCCCAGGACCCACCACTCATATCATATACTCCACTGATATTTCCAGTTGTACTTGCTAAGTAGCCAGTAGAAGTATTATAGGCCTTCGTAACACTTGACTCTGTTCCATATTTATTACATTCTTCATTGGTATTTGTATATCCACAAGTAGGTTCTTTTACACTTGCATATCCTGTTACAAAATTACTATTGTTATTAATTCTTACACTACTCATACTTCCATATTTACTATGTTGTAAGTATGAAACAGCTCCCCATTCCGTATTCTTCATCATATGTGAATTGTAATTTCTTTTATAATCATAACTAGTATAGAAAGCATTCGCAACTTGAATACTTCGCCAGGAATTCACATTCGGTTTAATTTGAACACTTCCAGGTTCTACTACATTTTTACGAGCACTATTCATATCAGTACTTCCTTTGTACCCTGTCTCAAACTTTCCGACCCACATGCCATTTGTATTAAATGAAGTAAACGCAGGATGTGTTAGAAAACTACCAACAGTACTACCATTACTTGCACTAGTATTCTTATTCTCAAATACCACTTCGATTTCTTGGGCTTTACTTGGCAATGTATTATTCGTTAACGTACCAGTTTGTGTTGGATAATTTCCATCATTAAATATTTTATATCTATATCTTGGTATCCATACAAAATAAGATTCAATATTACTTTCTGGTATTGTCTCTCCATCAGCATACACAATACTAGCATCATTTAAGATGATGGCATTCGCCCATTGTTTCTCTTGATAACTATACCATTTACTTCCTAAACTTGCCTTTTTAACAATTCCATTATTATCTATCGTAACTGGTATTAATCCTTCACTTAATACTGGATCTGTTCCATTTAATAAAGGTTCATTATATTTACTAACAAAATTAATTTGACATCTTGTTCTAGTACTTGTCATATTTTTAATGTTGATAGTCCAATGGTCATAATTCCATACTCCAGTTGCACCTTTATCACAAACAATACTACTTACCGCTTTTCCACTACTCTTATCAGGTATCGTGGTCTTTGCTACGCCATCTACAGTTACAGCTAGTTCTGTATTTTCAAAAGGAGAAGTTCTTATTGTTTCATTTAGAAAAAAAGAAGAACTACTTAACAAGAAAACCCAAAATAGAAAACTACATAAAATAAAATAATTTACCTTTTTCATAATTCTTCTCCTTACATACTAAGTACTACTCGAAAACTAATCCATTGTACTGCACGACCATAGTCATTCTTATAAGCAAACACACCAGCACCCATAGCATGGTCAAATGCACAACTACGTGTAAACCAAGGATATTCGTGATCAATATACCAAGCCTCATCTGCATACCATGAACCAATCTGTCTTTGATTTGTTCCATAGATTGCAGTAGCAAATGGTCCCATCTCACCTGTCGCATCTCCTAAAATTCTCCGATTATAAGTTTCATCATTTTCAGCATAAGCATAAGTATCGTAATACCTTGTATCACTTGGAAAATTGATTCCTGTAATAAGTTCAGTTAAACCAGATGTATCACTGTCACATGTTGGACATCCAAATGTTCCATTAAAACCCGAATTGTACTTGGAATTTCTTCCACTCATTGGGTTTCTGTTTTTATCTAACATAACTCCCATAACATATTCCCAAGATCCACCACTCATGTCATATACTCCACTGATATTTCCAGTCGTACTCGCTAAGTATCCAACAGAAGTATTATAGGCCTTCGTAATACTTGACTCTGTTCCATATTTATTACATTCTTCATTTGTTTGTGTAAACCCACAAGTTGGTTCTTTCACACTAGCATATCCTGTTACAAAATTACTATTGTTATTAATTCTTACATTACTCATACTTCCATATTTACTATGTTGTAAATATGCCACTGCTCCCCATTCGGTATTCTTCATCATATGGGAATTATAATCTCTTTTGTAATCATAACTTGTGAAATAAGCATTTACTACTTGAATATTTCGCCAGGAATTTACATTTGGTTTAATTTGGACACTTTCTGGTGCATTCTCATTCTTTTGAGCACTTCCAACATCTGTACTTCCTTTATATCCTGTCTCAAACTTTCCTACCCACATCCCATTTGTATCAAATGCAGTAAACGCGGGATGTGTTAAATAGCTTCCTACTCCTGTTCCTTTGGATTCTATTACACTATTACTCTCAAATACTACTTCGATTTCTTGTGCTCGATTCTCTACTTTGGTTAAACCTTCATACTTCCCATCATTAAATATTTTGTATTTAAATCTTGGTATCCAGACAAAGTAGGATTCAATATTATTCTCTGGTATCACTTCTCCATTTTGATAAGTCTTACTTTCATCATTCAATATTACCGCATTCGCCCATCTTTTATCCGCATACTTATACCATTCTTGATTGACATCAGCTTTTTTCACAACTCCATTATCTTCAATAATGACTGGTATTAATCCATCTTTGATGACTGGATCCGTTCCATTTAGAATTCCTTCTTGATACTCACTTACAAAATTCACTTGGCAAGTAGTTTTTGTTTCAGTAAGATTTCTTACTTGAATCATCCAGTTCCGATAATCCCATACTCCACTGGCTCCTTTATCACACACAATACTACTTATCTTTTTGGTTCCTTTATCAGGTACCTTTGTACTTCCTACTCCATCTACTATAATATTAACCTTAACATCATAATCCGCGATATAACTTGGAACACGTCCTTCTATCACATCATACTCTTGTCTTTCTTCATAAACTGCATAACTTCGATAAATAAAAACTACTACAAGTAATAATACTAAAACAATTCCACTACCAATCATCCAATTCTTTTTTCGATTTTTCTCTTTAAATTTCTCTAGATTCATGGAAAAAACACTCCTTCATTTTAGTATGGCCATCGTCAAGGAAAAAGATGTACCCTTTATTTTATAACACTAACAATATATCATTTTTCTGTCATTTTTACTAGTTATTTGTAAGAAATTGTTTGCTACATTAACAATATAACCCACTACCTCCAAAATAAGACCTTAAGAATACTGCAAACAAAAAAGACCTTTAACAGATCTTTATAAAATAGAATTATTTTTTCATATTAGATTACCCACAATCATTTTCATTTCGTGATAAATTAGAAACAATTTCACAGCTTTCACTTTTAACAACCATATTTTTCTTACATCAAATCCCATTGCTTCTACAATTTCAAGCCATACAGACATGACAAAAAAATCCGATAATTTTCTCCTTCTTCATAATGAATTCCTGCAAGAAAAAAAAGTTTTAAAAACCTTTTTAAAACGTTCCAATAAACATATTCTTTTTACCTTTTTTAATAACAAAAATTTGCTGTTCAATTGCTGCATCTTTTTGAATAACATATTCTAAATCCATAACTTTTTTATTATTAAACGAAATAGCCCCCGCACTAATCATTTCTCTTGCTTCACGTTTACTAGAAACAATTTTAGTACGAACTAAAGCTTCCACAATATTTTCACCATCTAGTAATTCTACTTGGGGAACTTCTTTCATATTTTCCAAAATATCTTTAGCTGATAATTGTTCAATTTCCTCACTAAACAATGATTCACTAATGCGTTTAGCACTTTCAAATTCTTCTTCACCATGTAAGAAAGTAATAACTTCATGCGCTAACACTTTTTGAGCATAACGAAACTCTGGCTTCTCAACATGTTTTTTCATAATTTCTTCAATTTCTAATTTCGTAAGGAAGGTAAATTTTTTCAAATACTCTTCCATCATTACATCTTCAAAATTTAATAAATACTGATACATTTCATAACTTGATGTCATATCTTTATCAAGCCATAAAGCATTACCATAACTTTTACCTAATTTCTTTCCCGTAGAATCAGTAATTAATGGGGCAGAAAATGCAAACACTTCTTCATTATTAAGCTTACGAACGATTTCTATTCCAGTCGTTAAATTTCCCCATTGATCCGACCCACCAAATTGTAAATCAACTCCATAATGATCATGCAAATATTTAAAATCATATCCTTGAATTAACATATATGAGAACTCGGCATACGAAATTCCCACTTCCATTTGACGTTTTACCAAATCCTTATTCACCATATAATTTACATTGATATATTTTCCAACATCTCTTAAAAAATCAATATAATTCATATCTTTAAACCAATCAAAATTATTTACAATTTGAATATCTTCACCAAATAATTTAGTCATTTGCTTTTTAATTCTTTCAAAATTACTTTCAATCACAGAAATTTCTGCTTTTTCCCTTTCTCCAGTTCCTCTTGGATCTCCAACTCTTCCCGTTGCACCTCCAACCAAAATCATCGCCTTATGACCTGCTCTTTTTAAACGTTCCACCAGTAGAAATGTTGGAAATTGTCCAATATGCAAACTTTTCGCTGTTGGATCAGCACCAATATAAAAAGTCAATCCACCATTATTTAATTTCTCCTTTAACTCTGGACTAGAACAATCTTTAATCATCCCTCTATATTCTAAATCTTCATATAAATTCATTTTTTTCCTCCTAAATCCTTTACGCAACATTTTTGCAAATTTAATTTTTTCTTTCTTCTTAAGAATATAACCTATTTTTATTAAGATATCGTAAACTAAAAAATCAATTTTCCTTGTTTCATTAAAACAACCTCGGTTCCATCATGTAAAGTTGCAACGATATCTAAATCTCTATCTCCCATCATAAAATCAACATGAGTTTCGGAATAATTCATTCCCATGGCACTTAATTCATCTATACTTTTAGTAAGACCATCTTTAAAACATTCTGGAAAACCTCGACCAAGAGCCAAATGACAACTCGCATTTTCATCATACAATGTATTTTCAAAAATAATTCCACTTTGATTAATTTTAGAATCAAAATCAACAAAAGCTATTTCTCCTAAAAAATGAGAGCCCTCATCGGTTTCAATAATTTTTTGTAACATCTCTTTTCCTTCACGAGCATCAAAAGATACAACTTTTCCGTGTTCAAAACGAATCCAAAAATCATCAATGAATACATTTTGAAATAAAAGTGGTTTTGTAGATTTTACCATTCCTTGTACCCCATCTTTTTTTGGTGTCGAAAAAAGCTCCAACGATGGCATATTAACAAGATTAGAACTCATGTTAGCACTAGAAAACACATAATTTTCTGGCAACTCTACTGTTAAATCTGTTCCATTTTTACTTTGATAATGTAAGTATGTAATATTCATTTGATTTAAAATATTAGCTCGTGCATCTAAATGTTTTAAATAATCATCCCATTCTTTCTCAGGATAATCACTTGTTACATGACAAATATCAAAAATAAGATTCCATAAATCATAAATTGGTTGATTAGAATTAGGTAAAATTTCTTTCGCCCATAATTCATTCGCCGCAGCCGCAATACACCAAGCAATTTCTCCTTTCATTTGATACTCACGAAACAATGCAATTCGTTTTTCCATTTCTTTTGCAAGATTACTAAGAAGTTCTTGATCTACCCCTTCATTACAATGAGGGATTGGAGATGATAACATTAAAACGGCTCCTTTAGACAAAGCTATTTCATGATACAAACTTCGATCAAAAATAGGATTTTCTAAACATTCTAGAAAGGTATGATGTAGTAATAAATCTCTCTTTTCTTCCCAATCAGTTTCTTCTATCAAAACAATACAACCATGTTTCTCAGCAATTTTTCTAACGATTTCAATAAAATCATGATTTAATGTTGAGCCAACAATCAAAAACTTTTGTCCTTTTTTTAGTTTTAAACAATAATGAACCAAAAGTTCAGCATATTTCTTAAGATAAACCTCCATATCATCTCTCCTTCAAAAAAAAGATACTTATAACAAAAGGACGAGAAACCCCGTGGTACCACCTTTACTTATAAGTATCTACTTATCACTTCATTTGATAACGGCTCTTCACCGATTTAACTCCCAAATGGTAACTTCCAAATATTTCTTGTCTTACTTGCATCATCCGTAAGATTTCTTTTTCCCAAAATATTTATCTTTCACTTGTTCTTCGTTAAATTACTAACAATTTATCACAATTATTTCTTAGTTGCAACTTTTTTTGGTTTAGGCATCAATTCTTTTTCTTCTTCATGACCTTTTTCCAAACGTTCAATCACATCTTTTAAAACAACTATTGTTTTTTCTTTTACTTCCAATGCGGCTTTTTCCACCACTGGTGTTCCTTTTTCTTTCGCAACTTGTATTAATTCTTCTGCTTTGTTTTTAATTTGAGTTGCTTTTGTTTTCGCAACACTTAAAACTTTTTCTTTATCTAAATCTTTAAGCTCTGCTTTTAAATCATCAAGCTTTTCCATTAAATGATCTTTTACTTCATCATAATCAATTTCTTTAATTTGATTCATTAAATTATTCATTTTATTTTTTAATTCTTTTCTTGTTTCACTACCTTCTTTTGGAGCAAATAAAATACCTAATCCTGCACCAATTAAAGCTCCTGTAAGCAATGTCCCAAATCCATGTTTTCTACTCATTTTCTTTTTCCCTCCTTCTTAACAACAATTGTTGTTTCTTCTTGTGGTTTTACAAATATTTTAGCAATCAATGACATAATTCCTTCAATGACTTTATCTGTTACTAAAACAATTTTATCAGTTGCTGTATCAATGATTGAAAAAACTCCATCAAGCGAATGTACTTTTTCATTGATATCGTCTACCACTCTAGATGCTTTACCAAGTACTAGTATAAGACGAATTCCTAAAATAATTCCTACAATTAAAATAATAATTAATAAAATATATATGACAATTGGTAAAAAATCTAACCAAAAACTCATACTTCACCATCCTCCCTTGTTTCATACATTGAATCAATCAGCTCAAACAAATCATTTTCAAGTGTCTCATCCGCTAACTGTTCCTCGACACTCTTCTTTTTAGGTCGATCCAAAACTTCTAATTCACTTTCTTGATTAGTAATTGGCATAATTGGTTCTTCTTCTATATTAAATGTATAATCCTCTACTTTTGTATCGTCCATTTGTACTGGTATGACTTCTTCAGATGCTGATTTTAATAAATTATCTAATTCTTCTTCTACTTTTGGTTCTTCCATCTTTTTTTGATAAAACTCTTTAACTGGTGTATTTAATGTCTTTTCAATATCATCTTCTAAAGTACCAAAAGCTTTTTTTCGAACACTATCTACATCAATCACTTTTTTTTCTTCCGTCTTAACTACAATATCTTCTTTTTTATAATTTTTATCTAAAACACCATAAACGGGTGAAATAACTGGTGATGGACGAAATTTTTGTTTACCAGGATTTTCTCTTTGTTCACGATAATTATCTTTTTCTAAACGAACTTCTCTTGTCTTTTTTGGAGGTCTAGTAATACTAACATCCATTGGCTTTTCACGAGTCACTGTTCGAGGACGAGTACTTTCTGTCATAGTATTAGAAGAGTTATGAACTCTTGATTTCACTTCTGACTTATTTTCATGAACAGGTGGAACAACACTACTTTCTTTTTTTACACTATCAAATTCTTGTTCATCAAAAATAGGAAAATTAAATGTTGGTTCTGCTTTAAATAGTTCTCTATCACTAATTATATCTTCATCATCACTATCAAAAGTCATTTTTACAGGTTCTTTCTTTTTAAAAGATTCTTTCGGTTTCGTATTGATAATCTTCTCTTCTTTTACTTCATTTTCAGGAACTTCTATTTCTTCTTCCTCGAATAAAACATTTTTTAATTTATTTAGTAATCCCATGATTACACCTTCCTTATTTGATAAAATCCATATCTGGAACGTCTTCATGATCTTTATATTGATCATATTGCTCCACAATTTCCAAATAGTTACTTTCTGTTTTTGCCGTTTCAAAAATATTAAATTCTAACTCATTGGAACTTAAAATATTATCTCCCATTAAACTCCCTAGAACAGTATCATTATAAGTTACCGATTCTAATATTGCAATCGCATATGCAATACTTTCCTTGATATCTTTTTCAGTTACTATTACTTCTATTTTAGCATAATTATACATGATTTCAATAAAATATTTGTCTTCTTCCAAGCTTTTAATTTGCAAATAGCCAAATTGATTTCCTTTATACAAAGCTTTAGAATAATAATAGCTGGAGTCTTCTTGATATTCTTCTCTAATTTTATTAAAATAACTCACTACATCTACATATAAATAATACGCATAGCGCTCACTATAAATCACTTCATTATAATCGTGACTATTAATGTTTTTTAGGCCTTTTGGTAAATAATACTTGTACCCAGTTCGATATACATTGGTAATATCTACATTACTAGTCATTCCTTGAATAACAATATTTTCTATGGTCTCTTCTCGTACGGAAGTACAACCAGTAAAACATAGGAGAAATAAAGTAAATAACAAAACTTTTTTCAAAGAATTACCTCCCAACTGTCTTTTTTTATTATAACAAAAAATAAAAAACCAGACAAGTATGACAAAAGAGCTCCAATTAGCTCTTGTTTAACAAAATCGACTTATACAAATAATCGCTTTAAAATAAACTACTGTTGAATTTGCAAATGCAGAAACAGACTTTAACCAACTTTTAGTTTTATTTAATTCTATTTTTTCTTTAAAATCAATATTTGTTGTCTTAAACTTTTTCATAATCCTTTAATTTCATTTTAGTCACCTCTTAAAAATTAATATAAAACCGGTCAGTTTAGATAGAAAACCGGTCAGTTCAGACAGAAAACCGGTCAGTTCAGACAGAAAACCGGTCA
>CAJUQG010000015.1:0-3856 GCA_910588025.1 uncultured Bacilli bacterium | reverse complement strand
AGAAAACCGGTCAGTTCAGACAGAAAACCGGTCAGTTCAGACAGAAAACCGGTCACTTACTTTCTTTTAATAGCTTCTAAATAATTAATTTTATAACCAAGTTGTGAAAATTTCTTTTCATATTCTGTTTCAACATTAAAAATTTCTGTACTATGTAAATCCATACTTACCTTCTCTAAAATATATCCATACTTACTTAGGTCTTCTAAACTACTAGCAAATAAAACTATATTATCTGTTTTTTGAATAATATGACAATCACTCTTAAATATACTATCATAAAGTTTCAAAAAAGTATGGCTAGTAAGACGCCGTTCATGATGACGATTCTTCGGCCATGGATCTGAAAAATTTAAATAAAGCGTTTCAATTTCTTCATGAAAAACTTCATGAATTCTTTTTGCATCAAAGCACATAAACTTAATATTATCTAACTTCTCTTCACTACATTTTTGAATTGCTCGGACTAAAACACTATCATACTTTTCCACCCCAATAAAATTAATATGAGGATATTTCTTTGCCATACCAATCAAAAAATTACCTTTTCCTGTCCCAACTTCCAAATGGATTGCTTGATGATTTCCAAACAATTCTGTTAATTTTCCATAGTAGTTTTCGGGATTCTCAACAAAATATGGACTTTCTTTTAAAATTTTATCTGCATTTTTAACATTTCGAAGACGCATAAAATCACTACTTTCTAACAATTACATATAATAAAAATAAGGAGGGTTTTTAATGAAAAAAGACCGAAATTCATTTTTTGAGGGTTCTAGTATGAACATGACTGCATTTAATAATGGAATGCCAAATATGCCAATGATGCAACCTATGAATGCTAGTGCCTCTGCAAGCCAAAGCTTTTATGCCAATATGCCAACTCCAATGGCACCAATGATGACACCTATGATGCCTCAATCTACCATGCCTGAAACTAGTATCAGCGAATTAGAAAGCCGAATGGCTAAACTAGAACGAAACATGAATCGTTTAGAAAATCGTCTTAATAAATTAGAAGGAAATACCTATTACACAACTTCTACCGATTCTTATGAAAGTTCATCTTCAAGCGGGATGTACATGGTCTAAGAAATACTTATCTTACCAAAGGTAAGTTTTTTTATAATTTTATTTAAATATTCTTGACCAAAAACCTGTTTCAAAATTCCCGTTTTATAAGAAATAAACAAATATAGAAAAGCCCCCACCAATGAAATAACTCCTACATAGAAAATGCAAGAAACTTTGCTAGTATAATTTATTGGTAGTAACCATTTTAAGAAACATACACCTAAAATCATTGCCAAAAGTGGTATGATTACTTTCACTAGTAAATTCCAAATACTACGATAAGATAACTTATGATCCTTTCTTAATAAAACAAGTGCAAAGAAAATACTAGAACTATAACCAATAATCGTCGCTACACAAGCTCCAATAAACGCATCAAATCCTAAATGATGAAATAAAATCATAAGTGGAATATCCAAAACAGCATTTAAGAAAAAACCAAAAATTGAAGTACAATAAACTGCTTTAAACTTATTTAAACTTTGTAAAGTAGAACTTGTAATGGTATATAAATTAAAGAAAAGAGCAACAAAAATATAAACAGAAAAGACAAAAGCCCCCAGTTCATTATAACCATAAAAAATACTCCAGACAGGCTTGGCTAGCAAAGATAAACCAAATACCATAGGTAGACAAACAAATAAAATAATTTGCAATGCTTTATTCAATTTATGATTTACGATATGCCATTTCTTTAAAGTATACGCTTCTACAATATTTGGAATTAAACTCACACTCATTCCCATTGCCACCGAGCTCACAATCATCATAATTTTACCACCCCAAGTAGTAATAGAAGTCGTAATATATTCCGCTGTAGTAGCATCAAATCCTAAATGATCAAGGGTTCTTAAAATAAATACCATATCAACAAAATTATAAATAGATATCGCAATATCAATAATAATAAAAGGAACCGCATACATAACAATTTTCTTTAAAATTTCTCGATTACTAATTTCATCTTTTGGCAAATCATTGGTTAAATGTAATTGTTTTTTATTTTTATGAATTTTCGATACGATATACAATGCCGCAGCAATTCCACCAGCACATGCCCCAAAAACAGCAATTCCAACTGCACTTGTTAAAGATAAATGAAAGACATGTAAAGCCAGATAACTACCACCTAAAATAAAAATAATTCGTACAACTTGCTCTATCACTTGACTAATACTTGATACATTAATAATGTTGTGTCCTTGTAAATATCCTTTTGATACACTTAAATAAGGAATCACAAGTAATGCAAAAGAAACACAACGAATTACAAAACTAACTTGTTCAATCGTACTCCCGCCACTTAAATCACCAAGTATTAATTGAGCCACTTGCGGAGCAAATAAAAACAATAAGCAAAAAACAATGACAGAAATAAAAGTAATTAATTGTTTTCCTAAACGATAAGCCCTTACTTTTGCATCTAATTTTCCAAGCGTATTAAATTCATTAATCACTTTACTAATTGCAATTGGAAGTCCTGCTGATGAAATATCTAAAAAAATAACATAAATATTATAAGCGTATGCGTAAAGTGCTGCTCCTTCTACTCCAATCGTTGCATAAAAAGGAATTACATAGAGCATTCCTAAAATTTTAACAAAAACAATAGCTAAAGTAGCAATAACGGTTCCTTCAATAAAAGAACTCTTCTTCATATTTAACCACTCATTCTTTTTCACAGTAAATCACCATCGCCGAAAAACAATAAATTTGTTCTTCTCCAAAAATGCTAGCACTTACTGCATATTTAATATCAATTATATCAGCATCTAGGGAAGAAAGAAACCCATTTATT
The DNA here is from genome assembly GCA_910588025.1 of uncultured Bacilli bacterium. GTDB lineage: Bacteria > Bacillota_I > Bacilli_A > RF39 > UBA660 > MGBC162267. Next base: position 984 of record CAJUQG010000015.1, on the reverse strand, counting down.
TTCTGTTCTAAATCACGTTCATGAGCTTCATCAAAACATTTTACTTTCATGCTTCCACCTCACCATGAATATATCAAAGAGCCTTGTCGAGAAAAGTCCCTTCATGTTATAATCTGTAAAGAGGTCGATAAAATGAACAAAACATCAAAAATTGTACTAAGCTTATTTACTATTATTCTAATGATTGCTGGAGTTGTTGTTTTCTTTAAAACAAATACTTACAACGTCAATTTTTATAACGATGGAACTTTAGTTGAAACAATTGAAACACGAAAAAATAAAACAATAACAGCAATAGAACAACCAGAAAAAGAAGGTTACGTATTTATCGGATGGTACACTAATGATGGTGAAGTCTTTGATTTTGATAAAAACATTACAGAAAATACCAATTTATATGCTAGATGGGCAACTATTGTATTAGATTAATAAAATTAATATTTTTATTACTACAGAAAAAAACTTTCCACAAATCACTTAGGAAAGTTTTTTAAATGGCTAACACGATACGAAAACTATACCATGAATAAATATAACCTGATTCTCGAGCAAAACTAAATATGCCAGAACCTGTACCAACTGTCATTTCTCCTCCACGACTAAACCATGGACTTTCTGAATTAATAAACCAAGATTCATCATTATGCCATGAACCTATTTTTCTAATTTGTGAGCCATAGGTAGCTGTCGCAAAAGGACCCATTTCCCCTGTTGCATCTCCTAAAATTCTTTGACTATAAACTTTATCATTTAATGAATAACTATATACATCATAATATTTACTTTCTGGAAAATCTTTTCCATTAGTAAGCTCAGTTAATCCTGATGTATCTCCATCACAAGTTGGACAACTAAATGGACCATTAAATCCTGAATTGTACTTAGAATTTCTTCCACTTAATGGATTTCCCTTTTTATCTGTCGTAACTCCCATCACATATTCCCAAGCTCCACCACTCATATCGTAAATTCCACTGATATTTC
>CAJUQG010000014.1 GCA_910588025.1 uncultured Bacilli bacterium | reverse complement strand
ATATTTAAGTTAATTTATCTTTTTATTTAGTGAGTACTTGACAGGTACTAGCATCCTTTATTGCTTTTTTATTATAGATATTTAAACATTAAAGTCAAGACATATTTCCTATTTTTTGCCTATTTTAAGACGATTTTAAAGGAAGTTGGTACAAATTACTTATAACTAGTTTAATGTTTTTATAAAGGTTTCTAAATCTGATAATTTAATTCTATTAGATAAATTCTCAATAAAGATTTCATTAGAATAATTAAATACTAGAAAAGTAATACCTTTAATAATAATCCTATGGGGTTCTATGTAGTTTAAATTTGTCTTATTAACTTTCCTAATATTACCATTAATAATAGTAGGTGTAGTATTACAAAAACTACATATAAATTCTATTTTATTCTTTAATTCATTATCTATTTCTAATTCTTTCTTTGTAATAGTTACCATTTTAAACAATCCTCCTCTTTTACTTAAACACTAAAAAAGTACCAACTTCTTATTTGAAATTGATACTTATATATTTAAGCCCTAAACTATAAAAGTCTGGACAGATTGCTTACTGGTGCCGATTGGCAGAATTGAACTGCCCTCTGATGCTTACCATGCATCTGTACTACCACTGTACTAAATCGGCAACTAATAAAATATTATTATAATTTTTATAAAATGTAAAGTAGAAGTGTTTTTGATAATTTCATATTTTGTCGAATGTTTTTTCTTTTGGATTTTTCCTATCTTTTTTATAATAAGTTTGGTGATATTATGAAAGTACCTGAAAAGATTTATCTTATTGTTATTTTAGTGTGTGTAGGTATTTTTATATTGTTTCGTATTTATCATATTTTAAATAAAGATCATTTTATTACAGATACATATTTAATTGATGGGAATGTTCCAGAATTAAAAGAAAATATTTCTACTTTGCGACTTGTGATGGTAGGAGATGCACTATATCATGATGGCGTTTATAAAGACGGTTATCAAAATGGTAAGTATTCTTTTTTGAAACAATTAGAGGAGATTAAACCTATCATTCAAACCTATGATTTAGCTTATTACAATCAAGAAAGCATTTTAGGGGGAGAAGTGATAGGTTTATCAACGTATCCTCGTTTTAATTCTCCTTATGAAGTTGGAGATGCTTTTGTTGATGCAGGATTTAATTTAGTTAGTACAGCAAATAATCATACTCTTGATAGGGGGAAAGAAGCCGTTATTAATTCTTACCAATATTGGAGGAAACAAAATGGAGTATTAATGAGTGGTTCTTGTGATTCTTTTGCATGTCAAGAAACGATTCCTGTAGGTGAAAAAAATGGTATTAAATATGCGTTTTTGTCTTATACAACGACAACAAATGGAATACTTATTCCAAAAGGGGAAGAGTATTTAGTAAATCTTTATTCAGATGAGAGAGTTTTACAAGATATTGCAAAAGTAAAAGATAAGGTAGATATAATTTTGGTTTCTATGCACTGGGGGAGTGAGTATCATAATGAACCAGTGGAAGAGCAAGTACGTATTGCTCATTTTTTGGCTGAAGCTGGTGTAGATATTGTAATTGGTAATCATCCACATGTGATAGAACCGATTGAACAGATTGGTAAAACTTTAGTTTTTTATTCGTTTGGTAATTTTATTTCAGCACAGACTGGCATCGATAAGTTAGTTGGGCTTATGGCAACAGTTACGATTACTAAAACGGAAAAAGGAAATGACAAAACAATTGAAATTGGTAATTTAGAAACTAATTTAACTTATACCTCTTATAATCGAAATTTTCGTGATTTTAAAGTTTATTTATTTGACAAAATAGATGCTTCAGTTTTAAAGCAAAAAGAAGAAATACTTTTACGCAAGAAGAAAATAGTGGAAAGTTATGGTGTACCAATGGTGTGGCATACATAATAATTCTTTTTTAAACATACATTAATAATGGTGAATTTATGAAATGTAAAGTAGATATTCCTTATCCAAAAATCATGATAAAGAAAAAAAATCCGCAAATGGCTCGAATGATTATGCACTCTTATGCTGGTGATGTTAGTGAAGATACGGCGATTCATCAGTATATGTTTCAAAGTATCGTTTTACAGAAAGAAACGAAAGAAGTTGCCGAAATTTTAGAACAAATTGCTATTGTTGAAATGCGTCATTTGCAAATACTTGGAGAGTTAATTCGAGAATTAGGTGTTTATCCTATTTATTTAGACCCAATTGTTGATCAACATGAATTTTGGTCCGCAAAATATGTTAATTATGAAGTTAATTTAAAAGAAATGTTAATACTTAATATGGAAGCTGAACAAAAAGCTATTTTACAATATAATTCTTTGATACATGTTATTGAAGAAGAGGATGTGAAAACAATCTTAAAACGAATTGTTTTAGATGAACGATTACATTTGGAAATCTTTGAAAAATTATTACAATCTCTTACTTAACATGCTATAATTAAGTTAGGTGAAACAATGGCAACTACAAAGGATTATCGAAATTATTTATTGGAACAATTGAATTTATTAGATCATATTACATGTCGAGCAATGATGGGGGAATATCTTTTATATTATGAAGGAATATTGTTTGGAGGAATTTATCAGAATCGATTTTTAGTGAAAAGAGGAGAAACGAATAAAGCTTTTGAAATGCCAGAGGTTATTCCATATCCTTCTGCTAAACCTATGTATATGGTTTTAAGTGAATCAAAAGAAGAAATTCGAGAAATTGTTTTAGCTACAGTCCATGATTTGGCTATCAAAAATGCAAGTAAAACGAAGAATTCGTAATTTTAGAGATTTTGTAGAATCTCTTTTTCTTTTGTCCTTTTTTTGCTATACTAGTAATAATAAGGAGGGGTAATTCATGTATGATGCAATTGTAATTGGCGCAGGAAATGGTGGTTTAGTAGCTGCTCTTACTTTACAAAAGGCCCACAAGAAAGTTCTTTTATTAGAATCAGGCGGGACACCAGGAGGTTTTGCAACGAGTTTTGTACGTGGCAGATTTGAATTTGACGCATCTTTGCAAGGGTTAAATGGCTATAGTGTTTCCGATGACAGTGAAATTAAGAAGTTATTTGAACGGTTAGGAATTCAAGAAAAATTGGATTTTGTAGAGTTATCTGATGATTGTGTGATTACTTTAAATACGCATGAGTCATATTTGATTCCGCATTCTCTTTCTTCCTTTTTGTTAAAAATGGAAGAATATGTTCCAGGGTGTCAGGAGAGTATCCAAGTTTTCTTTGATATTTGTAAAGAAGTGACAGTGGCTTTAAAATATATTGATGAAAATTCTTCAGATTTAGAAGAGCTATTGGAAAAAGAATGTCCTCGTTTTTTAGAATTTTCGACGAATTCTTTAGAAGAAGTATTTGAAAAGCTAAAAATTGCTAAAAAAATTAGAGAAATATTGACTTCGTTTTGGATTACTTATGGAAGTCCTTCTAGGGATTTTGCGTTTGTTTCTTTTGCGCCATTGTTTTGTAGTTATCTTCAATCTGTAGCTTATCCCGTTAAGAGAAGTTTTGCATTATCTTTGACGCTTCAAGAAGAGTTTGAACGTTGTGGTGGAGAGATTTGTTTTTTTACAAAAGTAGAAAAAATTTTATTTCAAGATGAACAGATTTCTGGCGTTCAAGTGGAAGATGGAAGTATTTTTTATACAAAGCATGTGATTTCTAATATTAGTCCTAATATGCTTTATGCAACTCTTCTTCCAAAAGATAAATTAACGAAAGAAATGAATCAGATTTGTAATGCTAGAACTTTAGGGGGAAGAGGTTTTGCCGTTTATTTAGGGCTTAATCAAAGTCCTCAAAAGTTGGGGCTTACTGAAGCTCGTTATTTTATTTATGATTCTTTAGATAGTAATTTGGAAGCAAAACGAATGCGAGAATTATATCATACAGGATGTGTTGTAACTGTTTACGAAAATATGGTGAAACAATCTTCTTTCGTTACAACTGTTTGTATTACATCTTTATTATTCTCCGATGATTTTGATAAAATTGTAACAAGTTCTAATTATTTTGCTTTGAAGGAAAAAATAGCTAAGCATTTTGTAAAGGTGTTAGAACAAGCGACGAAAACTTCGATTCAAGATGCCATTGAAGAGATTGAAGTAGCTACACCAGTTACGTTTGCTAGGTATGGAGGTCATCCATCGGGAGTTATTCATGGGTATTTAGCAAAAGGTTATGATAATTTATTACCTCGTTTATTAAATAGACAAAGAGAGCAAAGTATTCCTCATTTACATTTTTGTGGAGGATTTGGTCCTCGATTGAGTGGTTTTTCAGCAAGTTATATGAGTGGAGAAGAGGCAGCAATATTAACTTTACAAGATATGGCAGAGGAAGGAGATATGTATGTCTAATTCAAATGGAAAAGAGGCACAGAAGTTAGTAAAGTATTCTGTAGATCGAACGAAATGTATTAAAGAAAGTAGTCATAAGCCTTTTAAAAAAGATTATCAAGCAAATCAAGTGGTTACAGAATTACATCCTTCTTCTTTTACTGTGCAAGTGAAAGAAATAAAAGTGGAGTCTGGATGGGCTAAAACATTTGTGTTAACAAGTGAGCGTGAATTTCCACCTTTTCAAGAAGGTCAATATATTACGGTGGAAGTGCAAATTGAAGGGATAACGTATAAACGGCCTTTTACTATCAGTTGTTGTTCTAAGCGGACGCATGAACATGAAATACAAATTACAGTACAACGAGTAGAGCATGGGTTGGTTTCTAATTATTTTTTCTATCAAGTAAATATAGGTGATTATTTGACGATTCATGGTCCTTTTGGAAATTTTGTTTATCAATCTCTTCGAGATGCCAATGAAGTTTTAGCAATTGCAAGTGAAAGTGGAATTATTCCTTTTAAGGCTATGGCAGAAGGAATTTGTGAAGGTAGCTTAGATTTTCATTTAACTATTTTGTATCATGCTAAGACTGAACGGGAATTCCTTTTTCAGCGTGATTTTGCAGAAATTATGAAGAGATGTGATAAGGTCCAGGTAGTTTATGTGTTAAGTGAAGAAGAAAAAGAGGGCTTTGTTTCTGGTTTAATTACCAAAGAATTAATTTTAAAATATCAAAAAGATGTAATGAGTTATTTTGTTTGTGGACCTATTGGATTATATGAAGCTATGAATTCTATTTTAAAAGAATTAAATATTGCTAACAAATATATTCGTCATGATTGTTATGATGAATGTGAAAAAGGTCAATTAGATGAAACTTTTGAAATTCGTGTATTGACAGGTGGGCAAGAAAAAATTGTTTTTGGTAATGGTCTTGAAAGTATTTCTAAAACGTTAGAACGAGCTGCTATTATTGCTCCTAAACGCTGTGGTGTAGGGGTATGTGGGATTTGTAGAAGTAAGTTATTAGAAGGTAATGTTTTAACCAATGACCATTATTTAAGAGCCATTGATGAAGAGTATCATTATATTCATCCTTGTGTTAGTTATCCTTTGAGTAATATTAAAATTAAATTGCCTAAGTAGAAAAAATGTGTTTATAAATCATCTTTGATTATTGGGATATATTATGAACAAGATTTTATGGAATTATAATTTATTATGTATATGAAAACATTAGAAAAACCTTTCTTTTTTATAAAAGATGCCCTCATTTCCTTGTGGTATCTTTTTTCTTTTCTTGATATAATATCTACGGTGATTTAAGGTGACTTGGGAAGAAAAACAGCTACTTATTAAACAAAATATGCGAAATCACAATCTTTATTTAAGTGAATATGCGACACGTGATGAAGAAGCAATTCGTTTTTCAGAAATATTAGAAGATATTCGACCTGCTTTTTTTCATGATATTGATCGGATTATTTATTCGATGGCTTATACTCGTTATATGGATAAGACGCAGGTTTTTTCTTATCAGCATAATGATCACATAAGTAAACGAATGGTTCATGTTCAACTTGTTAGTAAAATTGCCCGTACGATTGGACGTGCCCTTGGATTGAATGAAGATTTAATTGAAGCAGCTAGTTTAGGTCATGATTTAGGACATGTTCCGTTTGGACATGTGGGAGAAGCTATTTTAAATCAAATTAGTTTAGAAGAGAATGAAGGTTATTTTCATCATAATATTCAAAGTGTCCGTTTGCTTATGGAAGTTGAAAATGGAGGATGCGGACGAAATTTAACCATACAAGTTCTTGATGCCATTATGTGTCACAATGGTGAATTTATTGCTCAAAATTATCAGCCGATTAAGAAAACTAAAGAACAATTTTTAGAAGAATATCATTTATCTTATCAGGATGAGCAAGTGGTTAAAACGTTTGTTCCAATGACTTTGGAAGGTTGTGTCGTGCGAATTAGTGATATGATTGCTTATTTGGGAAGAGATATTGATGATGCTTGTATGCTTGGGGTTTTTGATAAGAAGGATTTACCAAAAGAAATTGTCGATGTTTTAGGAGTTCACAATCGAGATATTATCAATACAATTATTATGGATGTAATAAAAGAAAGTTTTGGAAAAAATTCGTTAAGTATTAGTAAACATGTTTTTGATGCTATGAAAAAATTAAAAAAATTTAATATGGAACATATTTATTTAAAAGCAAATCCTAAAGAAAATTGGGAACGTTATGAGACAATGTTTCGTACTGTTTTTCAGCATTGTATAAAAGATATTACGTTGAATCGTCAAGATAGTGCGATTTTTCAAGATTTTTTGAATTATAAAAATGAGACATATCTTTCTTGTAGTAAGGCACGAAAAGTGCTGGATTATATAGCTGGAATGACAGATGATTATTTATTAAAATTATATTCTGATTATAGAAAATAAAATACTGGTTATAATAAAGTGGAGGTGAAGGCATGGTTTATAAATCTTATGAATATGATTCGTTTCGAATTTTTACGATTCAAACCGATCAATTTAAAAATGCACATATAGAAGTAGTTTTTCAAGGGGATGCATCGACTTCTAAATTAACTGAGAAAAGTTTTTTATCAGAAATCATGTGTTTTTCGTCTAAAAAATATCCCACACGCAAAGATTTTGTAATTCGTATGGAAGAGCTTTATAATGCCTATTTATATGGAGTTACTTCCAAGGTTGGTAATTCTTTGCTTACGAATTTTGTGTTTGATTTTCTTGATCCTTATTACGTTGATGAAGCATCATACTTAGAGGATTGTTTGACTTTTTTATTTGATACCATTATGCATCCAAATATGGAGCAAAATGGTTTTGATTATAAGTCGTTTCAGATTATAAAAAGTCGTTTTCGAAGTGATATTGAAAGTTTAAAAGAAAATCCAGTGAATTATTCTCTTCGTCAAAGTTTAAAAGAAATGTATCCAGATAGTATAAGTAGTAAAAGTGTTTTAGGAACAATTGAGGAATTAGAAAGTATTACGTTAGAAAGTTTAGTGGCATCTTATCAAAATTTATTGGAAACTAGCTATTGTGATATTTATATTATTGGTAATTTAGATATGGACCAAATGGCAAAGCTTGTTTTAAAGCATTTTAAAAATCATGTGATTAAAACGCATGAGCAAAATACTTTTGTCCGCAATAAACGAGTGAAAGATGTTAAGAAAAAAGTAGAAGATGGTAAGTTTGTTCAAAGTAATTTGGTAATGGGTTATCAAATGCAAGGTTTTACAGAAAAAGAATATCATTCTGTATTAGCGGTGTTTGGTGAGATTTTTTGTGGAACTAGTTTGAATTCTAAATTGTATCAATATTTACGGAATGATAATTCGCTTTGTTATCGAGTACAGACTATTTATCAAAAGTTTGATGAAGCTCTTTTGATTTCCGTTGGACTTGAGAGTAAAAATAAAAATTTAGCAGTGAAGTTAATTCAAAAAGCAATGAAGGAAATGGCGATAGGAAAATTTTCGGATGAAGAGTTAGAGATGGCAAAAGAGCAGTTATGTTTTGCTTTAACGATGTCTTTGGATAATCAAAATAGTATTATTAATAATTATTTATTTCATAATTTAGTAGGAACGCCACTTTTAGAAGAACGCAAAGAAGATTTACTGGCTGTGACAAAAGAGGATATTATGAAGCTTGCCAAGAAAATGAAACATGCTTTGATTTATGAATTAAAGGAGGTAAGTCATGAAGGAAATTAAGTTACAAGGATTAAATGAAACCATTTATTATGATGTTGCTGACAATGGCTTACCGATTATGATGTGGGTACATGAAAAATCAAAGGGTTATTATCTTACTTTATCAGTAAAATATGGTTCTTTGGATACAGAATTTCAAATTCAAAATAAAAAGGTTACTGTACCGAATGGAGTTGCCCATTTTTTAGAACATTTGAATTTTCAAGAACGAGATGGAAAGGATGCACAGTCTTTTTATCAACAAAATGGTAGTGATGTCAATGCTTTTACTACATTTCAGTATACTTCTTATGAAGTGTATGGAACGAATCATTTAAGAGAAAATTTAGAACATTTAGTAGAATTTGTGATGACACCTTCTTTTTCTAATAAAATGGTTCAAAATGAAAAAAATATTATTGTAGAAGAGAATAAAATGGATTTAGATAATCCTGGGAATTTATTATATTATGGAATGTTTCGTAATTTATTTAAAAATGATAAGCATCAGCATTATATTACAGGGACAAAAGAAGATATTTTAAAAACGAATTTGGAGGATATTTTGAATGCTTATGAAGCTTTTTATCATCCAATGAATATGTTTTTTATTGCTACAGGTAATTTTAATCCTTATGAAGTTGCAACGATTATTAAGGATAAGATGAAAGATATGGATTTGGGAGAATGGAAAAATCCGAAACGAAAAGAATTAAGAGAACCAGCAAAGGTACAGAATGCTTATGAAGAAATAGAAGCAAATGTTGAGGTTCCAAAATTTCGAATTGGTGTTAAAATTCCTCGAAAGAATTTTAAAGAGAAAAGTGATTATAAGTTACGTTTATTGTTGACACTTTTACTAAATAGTAATTTTGGAGCAACTTCAGATATTTATGAAGAACTTTTAAATAAAGATTTAATTGTTAGTTTGGGATTTGAAAAATCGATTATTGGCCACTATGTATGTTTGTTTTTAAATGGTGAGTCGAAATATCCAGATGAAGTGATTCCTATTTTAAAAACGACACTTACACATATGGAGATGAATGAGAAAACATTAAAACGAAAGCTTCATTCTGCTATTGCAAATATGGTTTTGAGTTATGATGATATTACAGAAGTTAATATGAATTTGCAAGAACAAGTTATGAATTATGGGGAGATTATAGACCATCAAAAAGAGATATTTGAAAGTATTCGTCTTTCGGATATTAAAGAAGTTTTGAAAGAGTTAAGTTTTAAAGAGATGGCTACAGTGGTATTAAAAAATAAAATTTAAAAAAGTCAGTTTTTGCTGGCTTTTTCGTTTGTAATTAAAGTTTTGATTTCAGTTAATGGATGTAATTTGGTTTTGTGATGTAAATCAGGTAGTAAATGTAAATGAACGTGTTTGATTTCTTGTGCATCTTTGTAATTCATGGTTAGGGTTAATCCTTTTTTATTTAATTTTTCCATTAACAAGTTAGAAAGTTTGGTAGCGACTTCTTTCATGTGAAATAAAGTTTTTTCGTCTAGTTCGGTGAAATCTTCAAAGTGTTTTTTAGGAATTATTAAAGTGTGACCATCGACGTTGGGGTGAATATCTAAAAAGGCCGTGACGGTATCGTCTTCATATATCATATCACAAGGTATTTCTTTTTTTACAATTTTACAAAATAAGCAATCCATATTTTTTCCTCTTTTCTTTGTACATCTTATCGAAAATGAAGAAGTATTGCAAGTTATAATATGATTTTTTTGAAACAAAAATAGGTCATTCGCATAGATTAAATTAGAGGAGGTATTCCATGGCAAATTTTAAGGAAATTGTAACGAAAGCGGTGGTTGGAAAAGCGAAGAAGACAACGACTTCTCATTTTCAAATGAACACGAATGAAAGACCAGATACGGTTTTAGGGTGTTGGGTTATCAATCATAGTTTTCGTGGAAGAAATAATAATGGTTCCGTTTTAGTAAGTGGAGAGTTTGATGTCAATGTATGGTATTCTTATGAGAATGATACAAAAACAACTGTTAGTAGTGCAAGATTTCAATACAATGATCCAATGAATATTCGTTTAAAAGATGAGCAACACTTAACGGATTCTTCAGAAATTATTGTAAGAAGTTTAAGACAACCAACTGTGACCAATGTAACTGTAGATAATGGTGTTGTTAATTTGGATATTGAAAAAGAATTAGGCATTGAAGTTGTGGGAGATACAAAATTAAAGGTACCAGTTGAAGATGACGAAGATGATTATGAAGAAATTCTTGATGAAGAAGAAATTACTACAGCAGATGTAGAAGAAATATCTAATGTTGACACTGAATACTTAAATTAATCCTATAAACTGTTGGAAAATCAACAGTTTTTCTTGTTTTTTGGCTTTTTTTGTGTTATTGTATTTTCGAGGTGAGGGGTTTTGCAAATTACAAAGGACCATTTTGTGGTAAGCAAAGATTTTTTAAATATTCAAAAAAGGTTTTTATCTTTTGCGGATATTCATTATGGTTATTTACAACAATTATTTTATCAAAAAACAATGGCTGAATATTTTGCGCAAATTATTCAAAATGAAAAACAGGTAGATGGAATTTTGGTTCCTGGAGATCTTTTATTTTATTTGTCTAAATATCCTGATAAAAGATATTTTGAAGCTTTGAAGAGGGATTTTAATTATCTTGTTTCTTCTTTGTCTGCTCCTGTTTTTATATCTTATGGCAATCATGATGTTTTATTGAGTAAAGAGAATTTGGCAAAAGAAAAGTGGGATTTAAAGTATTTTTTGGATGACCGAAATAATGGAGTTTATGTATTAGATAATGAGCAAGTGCAAATTGGTGATATGACGATAACAGGATTTTCTCCGAAAAGAGATGCTTATAATACTTCTTATATGCCACATAAAGCTCTTGATATGGCTTATCAAGATTTTCAACAGTGTGGATTTGCATTTCCTAACAATCATTTAAATGTTTTGCTTTCTCACGAAAATAAGTTTTTTACATATCCAGAGATTGCTCAAAAATATGGTGATTTATATCAAAATTTAACTTTGATTGTTGGAGGACATTTACATGATGGTTATGTACCTTTAGCTCTGCAAAAGATGTTTCCAAAGCAAATCAAGGATTTAGGAATTTGGGAAATGATTCCACCGAATATTGATATGTGTCGAGGACTTTTTAAAGTAAGTAATTCATCGACAAGTGAAGTTTATCTTCCCGATTTTGAACATCCAACGTGTGTGGAATTAAAAGAGGGGGAAACTGCTAGTATTATTAATCGTGGCGTTGCAAAGTATAGTTGGTTTGTATATGGAAGACCAAGTTATAGTTTAATTGATGTTCATGGTCAATCAAATTCTTATGAAGAGCAAGGGTACGTTCGTAAACGTCTTAAATAATCATATATTTTTTCTTTTTTAAAATTATTTAATTGCGTCAACCTTTTTTGGTTGACGCATATATTTTTTTGTAGTATATTATTTTTAGCTTATTTAAGGAGGGAAAAGTATGGCAGTTAAATTAAGACTTAAAAGAATGGGTTCTAAACAAAAACCTTTTTATCGTATTGTAGCTGCAGACTCAAGAAGTCCAAGAGATGGAAAATTCTTAGAATCTGTAGGTACTTATGATCCAATTAAAAAGGATTGTCCAGTTACTGTTAATGAAGAACGTGCTTTATATTGGATGCAAAATGGAGCAATTCCAACCGATACCGTTCGTAGTATTTTAAGTAAACAAGGAATTATGAAAAAATTTGCAGATTCTAAAGTAAAAGCAGGTAAGTAATGAATTTAGTAGAATATACAGAATTTATTATTAAAAGTATTTGCAAAGAACCAGATTTAATACGTGTTCAAAGTTTTCAAGAAGAAGAGGTAACTATTTTAGAAATTATGGTACCTGAATCATCTATGGGAGCGGTGATTGGAAAATCTGGTAAAGTTGCTCAAAGTATTCGCACATTGGTTCAAGCTTATGCTTATTTGAATAAACTTGGAAAAGTACGAGTTAATATTGAAGCATTTTAAGAGATCAGAAATTGATCTTTTTTTATTGACAAAAAAACGGTTACATATGTTACTGTCATTTTACCTTGAGTGGTATTATTTTTATGTTAATAAAAAGAACTATAATCAAAAATGAAAGGCAGGAATCAAAATTCAATAACAGGAACGTTTTACTAGTAATGAATTAGAAAAATTGAAATGTTTTACATCTAGTATTGAAGCAATGATTGATAAAGAATTGTCGATTATGTTCATCAAGAGAAAGCTTTTTTGGATTCTGAATTTTGTAAAGCAATCCGATATGATTACGCATTTGATATTTCAGATTTTTTAAAATTAGAAACCAAGAATTAAATTCATTTGGTTTTTTCTTTTACTATAATGAATTTGTGGTATATTAATAATAGGTGAAGAGAATGAAAAAAGATGGTTTTACATTGATTGAATTATTAGCAGTTATTTCATTACTAGGTATTTTAGCAACGCTTGCTGTTACCAGTGCTATTAATGTATCCATTCATTTAAAAGAAGATATGTTTTGTGAGAAAATTGCATTTATTGAAACTGCGGCCAAACAATATGGCTCAGGTATTTATGAACCAGGGATGGATGTAGAACTTACAGTAGCTGAATTAGTAAAATTAGGTGCTTTAAAAAAAGATCAAGATGTATCTGGAAGTTATGTGTTAGATCCCCGAGATAATAGTTCGATGGATGCAATTAAAGTAAAAATTTATGCCAAGAATAAAAGAGCCTATGCTCATGTAGAAGTTGATCAAAGTATGTGTGAGAGCTAATTTGAAAAACTTTTATTTGTGTGTTAGAATAGGTCATTACTGAAAGGGGTTTGATTTTATGCAAACTGTATGTTTAATTGGACGGCCAAATGTTGGAAAAAGTTCGATTTTTAATCGACTTATTAAAGAAGATAAGGCTATCATTATGGATACCCCTGGAATTACAAGAGATCGCATTTACGGTACGGTTCATCATAATAATAAATCTTTCTTTTTAATAGATACGGGTGGGCTAGATTTAGGAAATCATGATTTTAAAGAAGATATTTTAGTTCAAGCTACGTTTGCGATAGATGAAGCAGACTTGGTTTTGTTTGTGGTTGATGGAAAAACAGATTTAAATGAAAATGATTATCGGATTCGCGATTTGTTAATGAAGAGTGGTAAAAAAGTTATTGTTGTGGTAAACAAGATTGATAATCAATCAAGAATGGACCTTATTTATTCTTTTTATGAACTTGGTTTTGAAACGATTATGGGGGTATCAGCTTCTCATAAGTTAGGGTTTCAAGAGTTACTAGAAGAAATTACAAAGGAATTTAAGGTAAATCAAAAAGAAGAAGAAGATATATGTAAATTTTGTTTTATTGGAAGACCAAATGTGGGAAAAAGTAGTTTGGTGAATGCTCTTTTAAATGAAGAGAGAAGTATTGTAAGTAATATTGCGGGAACGACCAGAGATGCGATTGATACTCGTTTTACGTATCATGGAGAAGATTATGTTGTCATTGATACAGCGGGAATTCGTAAAAAAGGTCGAATTTATGAAAGTATAGAAAAATATAGTTTACTTAGAAGTATGAAAGCTATTGAACGAAGTGATGTTTGTGTTCTTGTGATTGATGCCGAAGATGGAATTAAGGAACATGATAAACATATTGTCTCTTTTGCAGAAGAAGCTGGGAAAGGACTTGTGTTAGTTGTTAATAAATGGGACACTATCAAAAATCCTGATCAGGAAATTAAGAAATGGAAAGAAAAACTTTATTATGAATTTCAGTTTTTAAGATATGTTCAAGTTGTCTTTTTGTCCGCTACGACGAAAAAGAGAATTCATACGTTAATGCCAGAGATTATTCATGCTTATGAGAATAATCGAAAAGAAGTTATGACAAGTCAGCTAAATGCGGTTATTGAAGAAGCGGTAAGACTTCATGAAGCACCTTCTTATAAGGGAAAACGTTTGAAGATTTATTATGTTTCTCAAACAGACAATCAACCACCGAAGTTTACTTTTCAAGTTAATAATAAAAATTTAATCCATTTTAGTTATGAGCGATATTTGGAAAATAAATTACGTGAAAATTTTGATTTAACGGGAACACCGATTATTTTAAAGTTTAAAAATAAAAATGAAAAAGCTTTGGATTAAGTTTTTTTTTGCTATTGTGTTATATTTTTTGTATAATAAATACTATTAATTAGGTGAAGTAAATGTTAAGTATTCCATATCGTTTTTTTAATTATGAGACTTATGATCGTTGTTTAAAAGAAATTATCGAAAATACTCATAATCAATTTAAAGTTGAAGAACATGAACCAATTGGTTTTAGTACTTGTGGATTTCCGTTGAGGCATTATTCTATAGGAAATGGACCTTTTGAAATTGTTTATATGGGTGGAGCCCATGGTAATGAGATTATTGGTGTGGATTTTATTATACATTACATGAAAAATCTTGCTTTAGGAAATGGTGTTTTTTCTTCGTTTCGCCCAGATTTGTTTCGGATTCACTTTTTTCCAATTCAAAATCCAGAAGGCTTTTTTACGACGACTTATGCTATTACAGAAGTCTGTAAAGATTTAGATTTTGAAGCATTCTGTAAAGATTATTATAGGAATTATCGAGAAGCGAATCAAGCTATTTTAGGAATTCATACCATTTTAGAGGCTTTTTGTGAGAAAGAACAGAGAAATCATTCGCTGAATTCTTGGAAAGAAGATTTTTGGGTCACTTATTATGGACATAATATTACGGTGGACCAACTGAGAGAATTTTTAGAAGAAAAGCTTGACGATAAAATCGATAATAAGTACTTGGAAGATTTATGGAATCAATATATTTTAAGTAAAGTTATTTGTTGTCCTTGGGCTTATCAACGACCTTTTGAAGGGGTTGATTATCATTGTATTCCCGAAGTAAGTCAGAGTCATCAAGCTTTAAGAAATCATTTAAAAGATATGTTTTCTTCTCATCATTATCCTAAGGCAATGTATGCTAATTTTTGTGCCAATGCTATAGGGGTTAATTTGAATGAGAATAATGAGCCATATTTTCGGGAACAAAAAGCAATCCTTCAGGAGGGAAAACAAGTGATGGTGGCCCCGATTTATGGTAGTTTTCCAAAGAATATTGTGGGACCTTTTGGTATGCCAAGTGATGGGATGGAAACATTTTCTTATGCGATAGAAAATCGCGCCGTTTTAGACTTTTTAAAGAAACATCACGAGCGAATTTATGCTTTTGTGAATTGTCATAGTACTGGTGGAATGTTGTTTTTTAATCCATATTATGAAAAAGATAACACAGAATGTGATTTTTCTTTTTATATAAATAATCGATTGGCAACAGAATATTTAAAAGAAATTCGTCGCAGTTTTTTACGTAATGGGGTGGATGATTCTTACCAAGCTATGGGTTATCCTAATCGAGTAAGTGGTTTTGGAGATGTTCTTCGCCGAACTTATCCAGCTAGTTTTTTATTAGAATTATCAAAGGCGGGGGGAAATCCTTTGGGACCATATATTCATCCAAATTATGAACTTACTATGAAAGTTAATATGGAAGCTAGTCAAAGTCTTTGGAAGACTATTTTAGAAGTGCAAGATTTGTATGGAAAAACTTATCGAAAATATTATGATGTTTTAGGGAGAGTGCGTTATGAAGAAAGTGTTAGAACACGTAAAAAGTAAGCAAGTTTTAGTAGCAGATTCTAAGAAAAAAATGTTAGGACTTTATGAAGATGGGAAGCTTGTGTATTGTATTGAAGATGTGGTGTTTGGGAAAAATGGTTGTAGTTTTGATAAAGTAGAAGGTGATGGATGTACTCCATTAGGCGATTTTCCTTTGGGCTTTGCTTTTGGGTTAGAGCCTATTGATCTTTCCTATCCATATTATCAAATTACGCCGGATGCTTATTTTGTAAGTGATTGTCATTCACCTTTTTATAATGAATGGGTTTGGGTGAGTCCAATCAAAAAAATTTATCCTTATTCTTATATGAAAGTAAGTGATAAGATTTCTTGGTTAGAGGCTGAACATTTAAGCGATTATGAGAAAACTTATTCCTATGCTTTAGTGATAGAATATAATATGTATCCGAAAGTTTTGGGAAAAGGTTCGGCAATTTTTTTGCATGTGAAGAATAAAGAGTATACAGAGGGATGTGTAGCTATTTCAAAAGAAGATATGAAATTTGTGCTACAATGGTTAAAAGTAAATGATGCACGAATCATTATTCAATAAAAGGTGAGGGATAAAATGATACAATTAAACGTTAGTGATGTGTTAAGAGAATGTCTTGGAACGTTAATATGTGGTTCAGAAGATTTGGTATTAGGTCATTTTTCAAATGATACCCGAACGATTCAGGAACAAGATGTTTATATCGGAATACGAGGAGAAAGTTTTGACGGAAATGATTTTTATCTTGAAGCATTAAAAAAAGGAGCTTCTTGTTGTATTTTAGATCGATTTGATATAGAAAGTTTTCCTAAGGATTTTGAAATGCGAACTATTATTGTGGTGGAAAATACTATTGAAGCGATTCAAAAGTTAGCTACTTATAAGAGAAGTAAGTTACAAATTCCAGTGGTTGCTGTAACGGGAAGTGCTGGTAAGACAAGTACAAAAGATATGATAGCTTCGGTGTTACAAAAGAAATATACTGTTTTTAAAACGCCAGGGAATTTAAATGGTCAAATTGGGTTACCATTAAGTATTTTAGAATTACAAGATGAAGAAGTTTTGGTTTTAGAAATGGGGATGAATGATTTTGGACAAATTGCTAAGCTTACGCAAATTGCCAAACCCTCTATGGCTGTCATTACTAATATAGGGACTGCACATATAGGTATTTTGAAATCGCAAGAAAATATTTTGAAAGCTAAGTTAGAAATTTTAGAAGGGATGGAACCTGGAAGTACACTGATTATAAATGGTGATGATCCTCTTTTATCTTTCATTCAATTACCAAATTATGATGTAAAGCGTTGTACGATTAAGAAACAAGGGGATTATCAAGCATCTAATTTGACGATTCAAGATGAAGTAAGTCGTTATCACGTTACGATGTTAAATGAAGAGTTTGATGTTCTCTTACCTGTGATGGGTCAAGCTTTTGTTATGGATAGTATACTTGCGATTGCTGTGGCAAATCAATTAGAGGTTTCTGCTTCTTTGATTCAAAAAGGGTTAAGGGAATTTCAGCTTTCTGGTAATCGGATGGATGTGATTCATCATCATGGTCTTACCATTTTAAATGATACGTATAATTCTAATTATGAAGCGTTGATACAAGCTTTAGATATTTTAAAAAAATATGAGGGGACTAGAAAAATTGCTGTTTTAGGAAGTGTGTTAGAATTAAATGAATATGCTTCTAAAATTCATTATGATATTGGGATGATTCCGGATTTAAAAAGCGTTGATTATTTGTTTTTGTGCGGAAGTTATATGACTGATTTGCAACAAGGAGCTATTGCAAATGGAATGAATCCTGAACAAATTTTATCTTTTGAAAAGAAACAAGATTTAGAACAAGTGCTTATAGAAATGTTACAAATGGGTGATGTTCTTTTGGTGAAAGCAAGTCATGGAATGCATTTTGAAACAATTGTAGAGAAAATAAAAGAAAGTTATTTGGTGTAGCTTTCTTTTTTGGAATCAATTCGTTTTTCTTTAATAATACGAGAGGGATCGGTATTAAAAAAGTCAATTATCTCTTTCTCTAATAGTTCGGCAAGATTGTTTAGAAACTCAATTGAAACATTGATTTCACCACGTTCTACACATGCCATGTATTTGGGATTTAATTTGTATTCTTCGTAAAATTTTTCTTGACAAAGCCCAGATTCAAAACGAAAAAACTTTAAATTTCTACCCACTACTTTTTTAATGTCTTCCATACAACTTTTATCCTTTCGCTATTATTACTATACTGAGAAATGAAGTTTTAAGTCTACCTACTCAGAACTACACAAAATTGACAATAAATATTTTTTATTATATGATATTTTTTGCTTGGAGGATTTATGAAAGGTAAGGAAAATACAACTCTCAAGAATTTACGAGTAAAAAATGGTTTTACTTATCAAGAAATGGCCGATAAATTAAAAATATGTAAAGCGTACTATTGGCAAATTGAACATAATAATCGTAGATTACAATATCAACTGGCCAAGGAAATAGCAGCGATTTTCCATTTAAAACCGGACGATATTTTTTATGACGAAACAAATTAATCATCTATCATATATTATGATAGGAGGTTTTTATGGAACTTGGAGATTCGTTTTTTAAAAAAGTTGAGAAAAAGACAAAGGTAGATAAAGATACCATATTATCCCTTGCTAATAAATTACAACAAGGAAATATGAAAGATGAAAGTACTCTTCGAGAGGTCATTCATAGTTTAAGTAAAATGACGGGTAAAAGTGTGAGTAAAGATCGTGAGGATAAGATTATTAAAACTATTCTTAATGATGAAGTCCCAAAAAATGTAGAAAAAATGTTTTAAAAAAGTAGCATGTTGGTGCTACTTTGTTTTTCGTATTAATTTATCTAACGAGTAATCGTAATTTTTCGCAAGTTCAATGGCATACATTGTAGTGATTAAACTTTTGCCATTTTCATAATTGTGAATGTTTGATTGACTCGTTTTTAACGATTCTGCCATTTCTTTTTGTGTAAGTTGACGACTTAAGCGTAGTAATTTGATATTTTCAGAAACAACTTTTGGGTCAATGTCCATTTTAAAGGGACGATTTTCTTGGTTTTCTGTTAAGCCGACTAGATAATCTAGAGTAACATCATAAATATTAGCTAAGTCATTTAGTTTGCGAAGTGGTATAATATCTTTACCACATTCCCATCCAGCATAAGTTGCTCTTGTTACATGTAAGTCTTTGGCAGTTTCTCTTTGGATTTTTGCTTCATAATCTCTGAGTTCTTTTAGTTTTTCAAACATCATACCGCATCATCTCTTGTTTTTAATTTTCTCAGAGAAAACAAAAAAATACGGAAATGTGTGGGTTATTGTGATTATTATGATTATATGTGATATAATGTATCTATATATAAGGAGGAATTATGATAAATGGTTATGAAAAACTAGCAAAAAAGAGGGAGGAAAAAGGGTTTACTTATCAAGATATGGCCGAAAAATTAGGAATAAGTAAATGTTATTATTGGCAATTGGAACATAAAAAAAGACGACTTTATTATGATCTTGCGAAACGGATTGCCTTGATTTTAGAAACAAAGCCAGATGAACTTTTTTATGAAGAGACAAACGAGTAGAATCTGCTTGTTTTTTCTTTTGGAATAAATTCTTAACTTACGACATATTCTTTGGTAGATTAGAAAGAGGTAGGTTATGGAAAAATCAGAAATACTCGGTAGTATCGCAAAACGCGGAAATGGTGAAATTTATTTAGGGGTAGTTGGGGCAGTACGAACAGGAAAAAGTACTTTTATTAAACGTTTTATTGAAAATTTGGTCGTTCCAAATATACATGATGAAATTGAGCGAAAACGTTGTTTGGATGAAATTCCACAAAGTGCACAAGGAAAAACTATTATGACAACGGAACCGAAATTTGTTCCGTCTTCTGGAGCAAAATTAGAGGTAGAAAACTTTAGTGCAGAGATTAAATTGGTAGATTGTGTCGGTTATGTTATTCCAAACAGTAATGGTTATGAAGATGGCGATGGAAATCCTAGAATGGTTAAAACTCCTTGGTTTAGTGAGTCTGTTCCTTTTGTAGAAGCAGCAGAAATTGGAACTGAGAAAGTGATTCGTGATCATTCAACTATTGGTATTGTTGTGACAACAGATGGGTCATTTGGAGAGCTTAAGAGAAATGATTATCTTGAAGCTGAGGAGAAAGTTATTACTGAGTTAAAAACAATTGGAAAACCATTTATTGTTGTTTTAAATACGAGTAAGCCAAATAGTAATGATGCCCAAAATTTAGCGAGTGAGTTACGAGGAAGTTATGGAGTTCCAGTCATGCCAATTAGTGTGGAAGAAATGAATGAAAAGGATATTATGGAGATTTTAAAACAAGCTTTGTATGAATTTCCAATTTTAAATATTGATGTTAACATTCCTGAATGGGTTCATGTTCTTTCCAACACAAATGAAATTAAAAAACATTATTTAGATAAAATTCGTGAAAGTGTCATTGAAGTTCAAAAGGTTCGTGATGTAGAAACGATTATGGCTCATTTTCAAGATAGTGAAATTATTTCTAAAGCGTATATTAGTAATTTAGATACAGCAACTGGTTGTGTCACAATTAATTTAGAAAGTAGTGATGCTCTTTATCAAGATATTTTAAAAGGGATGATGGGTGAAAGTGTTACAACAAAAGCTGGACTTTTGAAAATCTTTGCTTCGTATAGTGAAGGAAGAGAAGAATTAGAAAGTATTAAACAAGCGATTAAAATGAGTAAAAGTACTGGATATGGAATTGTTTATCCAACGTTAAAAGATATGAAATTACAAACACCAGAGATTATTAAACAGGGTAATCGTTATGGTGTAAAATTAAAAGCGGTCGCAAGTAGTATTCATTTAATGAGAGTAGATGTAGAAAGTACATTTGAACCAATCATTGGTAGTGAAATTCAAAGTAAAGAGTTGATTAATTATTTAATGAAAGATTATGAAACGGATCCTGCTAGTATTTGGAAAAGTGAAATTTTTGGAAGAAGTTTAGATGTGATTGTAAAAGAGGGTATTCAAGCTAAGTTATCGATTATGCCAGAAAATACTCGTTATAAATTAAGTCAAACAGTGACAAAGATTGTAAACAAAGGGTCAAGTAACTTGATAGCAATTGTACTTTAAGAGCGAAAAATAAAGGGTTTTTGCTCTTTTTGCTTGACTTACTTAGATTCTTTTTGCTACGCTTAATACGTAAGGGTAAACCTTATGAATTAGGAATGGGAGGTCGACGTTATGTCAAAAACAGAATTAATCGAATTAGTAGCTGAAAAAGCAAATATGTCAAAAGCTGAAGCTGGACGTGCTTTAGATGCTGTATTAGAAGGAATCACTGAAGGACTTAAAAAACAAGGTGAAGTTACTTTAGTTGGTTTTGGTAAATTTAGTGCAAAAAAACGTGCTGCACGTGATGGAATTAATCCTTCAACAAAAGAACCAATCAAAATTCCTGCTAAGACTGTTGCATCTTTCAAAGCTGGAAGCAAATTAAAAGACGCTATTAAATAATTATTATTGATGTTTTTTAAACTATCCTATGGGTAGTTTTTTCTTTGATTTTAAGGTATTGCTTTATTTTTATTTGACTATATTTTCCATTTAATAGTATACTTAATTAAGAGTAGAAATTAGGTGAAACATGAAAAAACGAGTGATCAGTGCTGTCATTTTAATTTCGCTAGCACTGCCTTTAGTTTTAGAGGGAAAAGCGGTATTTGCTCTTGCGATTGGCATGGTAGGAGTCTTTGCTTTAAAAGAGGTAATGGATTTAAAAAAGAGTCATAGTAATATTCCAGCGGGAATGAGTTTAGTTATTTATTTAAGTTTTTTATTTCTTCTTTATTGTACGCCATTTGAATATTCTAAAATGGATGGGATAAACTATCAGGTGATGGGAATTTTATTGCTTTTATATTTGTTGCCAGTGATGTTTTATGCAAAAACGCAAGAATATCAAACTTCGGATGCTTTTTACTTCTTGGGCGTTACTTTTTTCTTGAGTTTGGCATGTCATACGATTATTTTAGCACGTGTGCACAGTCTTTGGTTATTTTTATATTTGGTTTTGATTCCTGTTTTTACGGATACTTTTGCTTATTTTTTTGGCAAATTAGTAGGAAAAAGAAAAGTTGCCCCAAATATTAGTCCTAATAAGACGATAGAAGGATGTATTTTAGGAAGTTTCAGTTCTACGGTATTATGTAGTATCTTTTATTTGAATTTTGTATCTCCTATGAAACTTTGGCCACTTGTTTTGATTACGCTTGCATTGTCGGTTGCTGGACAATTTGGGGATTTGTTTTTTAGTAAAATGAAAAGAGAGAATGAAATTAAGGATTTTTCCAATTTAATTCCTGGTCATGGTGGAATATTAGATCGTTTTGATAGTCATATGATTGTTGCTTTAATGTTTTTATTATGTATGTCATTTTTTAATTTTTAAGGAGGAATTGTTATGTGGTTTGTTACACTACTTTTATTAATTATTATTTTAGGAATTATTATTTTGGTTCATGAGTTTGGTCATTTTATTACCGCCAAAAAATCAGGAGTTCATATTTATGAGTTTTCTATTGGTATGGGGCCTATTATTCATACTAAAAAGGGAAAAGATGGTATTTTGTACAATATTCGAGCATTTCCTATCGGGGGATTTGTATCGATGGCCGGAGAAGTTTATGAAGATGATGGCAAGATTAAACCAGATAAGTTTTTATGTAATAAACGCTGGTGGGAACGTTTGCTTATTTTGGGTGCTGGTGTTTTTAACAATTTTGTAATGGCTTTCTTGTTTTTATTTTTGATTGCTCTTTTCTGGAATCCAACTCCAGTGGCACCAGTTTTAGGTGAGATTGAAGTAGGGTCTGCAGCTTATGAAGCAGGATTACTAGCTGGTGATGAAATTATAGCGATTAATGGAAAAAAAGTAAGTTCTTGGGATGTTGCACAAATTTATTTATATTATAAAAGTGAGACAGGAGTTTACGATTTTAAAGTATCACGAGGAGGAGTAGAAAAAGTGATTTCTGTAACTCCTCAAACGGTGAAAGAGGAAGATGAGGAACGCCGAGTATTTGGTTTTAAAATTGCCGCTAATGAGGAGAAAGGGTTTTTGGCAAGTTTGAAATATGCTTGGCAAAAGTTTTGGACAATTATTCAAAGTATGATGGTGACTTTGGGTGGTCTATTTACTGGAAAGTTATCTATTCGTGCTTTATCTGGCCCAGTTGGAATGTATCAAGTAGTTGGCGAAAGTGTGAAATATGGACTTAGTCAAATGATGTATTTGATAGCTCTTTTAAGCATTAATGTGGGATTTTTAAATATTTTGCCTTTTCCAGCTTTTGATGGTGGAAGAATTTTCTTTATGTTAATTGAAAAAATAAAGGGTAGTAAAATTAATCCAAAGTTAGAAAATACAATGAATAATATTGGCTTTATTTTATTAATGATTTTAATGATATATATAACATTTCAAGATATTATCAAGTTATTTTAGTCAAGCTAGTCTTGACTTTCTTTTTTATTAACACTAAAATATCTCTTAATTAAAGGGATGGTTTTATGAATATGAAGTGTGATTATGTAGAATACGAAAATAAAATTTTTCAAATTCATGAGATTATGAAATCATTAGGTTTATCAATGTCTACATATCGAAAGTATCGTTTGGAAGGAATGGATCCTCAAGAGGCATTTCAAAAGTGTATTTTAAATTTGCCAGATACAGTTATGTATCAAAATGAAAAGGTTATTGCCCGTAAAATGATTAAAGAATTAAATTTAGGATTACGAACTTATGAGAGGAAACGTAAAGCTGGGTTTAGTGCGCAAGAAGCTTTTGATTATGTTTTAAATCAAAAAATTCAGAATGAAAAAATTGATAAAAGTAATCTTCGTAGAGAAAATATTTTAAGAAAAGTAAGATCTGGTGAAAGTCTTGATGATGCTATTATGTCATCTAAAGAAATAAGTGAAGTAGCTCATAAACGTTATCAAAGTTATATTTCAAGAGGGCTTCCTCCTACTTATAAATCTTTGCATGCGTATTGTTTAGAAAAAGGATATGACTTTCGAAGACTTACTTATTTATTAGAGAAAAATCCAAATTTTACGTTAAAAGAAGCTGAAGAACTTTTGCAAATTGGACGAGAAACTTATAATGGAAATTTAAAGTATATGGTTTATGGAATCTCATTTAAAGCACTTTGTTTAAAATATGATTATTCTTATGATACTTGCTTGGATTATTTTAAAAAAACTAATGACGCTTTTTTAGCTTTCTTATATTATGATGTAGTTCGCTTGGGAATTCCTTTTGGAAAAAGACAAAATGTTCGTGGAATGGTTCCATATTTACTAAATATGAGTGAAGAGCAAATCAGTGAAAACTTAGCTTCTTTTGGAATATCTATCCATTTTTTGCCTCAAATGCTTAAGTTAAGAGAGATTGCCATATTTTTAAGTAATGAACTCTTTTATTATCAAATTAATTATTTATTAGAAATTCAATGGGAAGAAGTTTGTCAGAATGAATTGTCGTATTTTGAAGGAAAAGGGGATGTTTCTAAGAAAAAAGTAATAAAGGAAAATTTTCGGAAGAAAGTCTTACAAATGTTACAATTTGGGCCAGTAGAAAATGAAAAACTGCAAAGTATTTATCAAGATTTAGTTTCTGTAATTTATAGAGATGAGCAGATTTGGAGAAAAAGAAAGCGAGAAATATAGAATTTATGATATAATGGAGGTACGTTCGAATAGCTCAGTTGGATAGAGCGTTTGCCTCCGGAGCAAAAGGTCAAGGGTTCAACTCCCTTTTCGAACACCAGATTTGGTAGATACTCAAACTTTTATGGTTTGAGTTTTTATATTCTTATAGTAGAATATTTATAGAAGCAAATTTTATTTATGTCGATTTAGTAAACACACTGTATATTGATATAATCAGGGATGTATGAAAACAATTTATTTCTAAGTAGGTATTACAATTTTTGAGGGAAATATACTATAATAAATAACTATCAAGTGAGGTACAATAATGAAAGAGTTTAAAAGAGAAGATTATGTTTATTTATGGTTAAATAATTGGGAATCATTATTTACGTTTTTCAAATTTACTCAGAAATACGAAAAATCATGTATACAACGAATGCAATAGAATCATTAAATAATCGATATAAATCTGTGAATAAGAAAAAACCAGTATTTCCAACCGATCAAGCTTTGTTAAAAACACTATATTTAGCGACAATCAACGTGGCAAAAAAGTGGACAGGTAGAATTCATGGATGGGATATGATTTATAATCAGTTATCCATTATCTATGAAGGTAGGATTTAACAAAAAATGTCCTTTGAAATGAAATTACACAACAAATGAATTAGATATTGACTTCACTTATTAAATTGTTATAATGACAAAAAAGAATCATCATTTTTGATGATTCACTTGGAAGGTAAGATTTTATTTACACAACTTTTTCGAAAGTCTCATAAAAGTTAACGGTTTCATTTCAAATTATAAATGATTGTTGATAGATAATATACGTTTTTTAATTTTTTCATTTGAACGTTCAAGTTCTTCTTCGGTTATTCCTTCATTTGCAGTGAGTTTTTTATGAAAATCAACAATTTCACGTTGAACTGTGTCTATTGTTTCAGATTTTATTCCTTTTTTCATAGAATCACCAATATAAATAATATTTCGAATGTTATTGTCACATAGTCTATTAAAAAAATCATAATACCCTAAATCTTTCACAGGATATACTGAAAGTTCATTATCAGCAATAAAAGATAACATTCCTCGTGTACTTACACCATTTCCTAAAACTAAGTTTACATTATTTCCAGAATATATTTTGATTAGTTCTAGCATATATCTTAGATATTCTTCGTTTTCTTCTTTCGATAATATGTCAAAAGGTAATTCAATAGAAATAGATTTTGTGTTATCAGATTTATAATTAGGATAATTTTCACTAAACATAAGTTCAAATGGAATTTTTCCTTTTACCAAATAAGTATTTACTGGCATCCATAGGGTTGGATCATAAAACATCATATCCCGTTTTGGGACTGGTGAAAAACTAGGGTCTTGATGAAAATGTTTATAATACCACACCCTTAACATATCAAAGCTTTCTTTATAACTATCAGCAGCATACTTGCCATCACCATATTTCGGAACTAGAATAGATGAAGTTCCTTTTTTCTTTTCTTCTAATTCTTTAATACGATATTCCAATTCTGCTATTTTACATCTATAAAATTCAATATTCTTTCTTCCTTCTTCTGTTTCTATATTTTCTCTAGCAATAAACATTTCTTGTCGTTTTATTCCTTGTTTTATTTGTTCTATAATATTATCGATTTTTTGCATTTTTCCCTCCATAATTAATTTTTGTATTATATATAATATTGTAATGCTTTGTCAAATTTTTCATATTTAGAACGAAAAAATTGATATTTTTATCTTTTTTTTGCTAAAATGTATTTATCATTTTAAGTTTAATGATAGTAAAGTAAATAGATAAAGTTACTATCATTGATTCTTCTTTTTGAACGAGATAATATGAATCATATTAATATTTTCATAGACTAGAAATTTTTAGAAATATTAGGAGAGATGAAAAATGGAATGTAAAATATGTCAAAGTTGTGGTATGCCAATTATAGCAAGTGAACAGTTAGGTACTAATAAAGATAGAAGCTTTAATAGTGATTATTGTAAGTATTGTTTTGAAAATGGAGAGTTTATCGATAAAGTTACGATGGATGAATATATCGAGATGTGTTCTAATTATAGTGTAGAGGCAGGTATGACTTTTGAAGAAATGAAAGAACATTGTAAGGTGCTTTTTCCTACTTTAAAAAGATGGAAATGTACTTGTACCGATGCTTGTGCTAGTGGGTATAATGCTAATTGTACTTGTGAAAATCCAGAATGTCATTGTAGAGAAAAAACTAATTAGGTTATCATTACGTTTTAACTCTAGTAATCATATAATGATTGTTTGTTTAATTATTATATTAAGTGTTTTGTTTTAATCAAAGATGACCTTAAATCCTACTCGAATTTGCATTTGAGTTTTTTTAATAAAATCATTTTTATAAAAAAATAAAATTAAATGTGTTTTGAACTCTGAAAATCATTCTTTTTTCTTTATCTTATAAAAATATTATTTTATAATGTATATTAAATAAGTTTATATGTTAGATAGAAATATTATCAATATTGTAAGGGTGAAATGAATGGAAAAAATAGTGGAAGTAAAGAATTTAACAAAGGAATATAAGACTTTAAAAGCAATTAATGATTTATCTTTTGAAGTGAAAAAGGGAGAAATTTTAGGACTTTTAGGTCCAAATGGAAGTGGTAAATCTACAACAATTAATTGTTTATTATCACTTTTAAATTTTCAACATGGAAGTATTAAAATATGGGATAAAGAAATGAGGCCAGATGCTTATGATATTAAAGCAAAAATTGGTGTTATTTTTCAAGAAGTGGCTGTTTTTGAAGAGTTGAATGTTTATGATAATATAAATTATTTTTGTGGTCTTTATATTACAGACAAGAATTTAAGACAAATCTATGTAGAAGAAGCAATTGATTTTGTTGGATTGCAGGATTTTAAAAAGTTTTATCCGAAACAATTATCTGGTGGACTTTTAAGACGATTAAATATTGCTTGTGGAATTGCACATAAACCAGAACTTATTTTTTTTGATGAGCCAACGGTAGCGGTTGACCCTCAAAGTAGAAATAGTATTTTAGATGGAATTAAAAGGTTACGAGAACAGGGAGCAACAATTGTTTATACGACACATTATATGGAAGAAGTCGAGATTTTATGTGACCGCATTATTATTCTGGATAAGGGACGTATTTTAGCACAAGGAACTTGTGATCAATTAAAAGAGCTTACTAAAATTGAAGAAAAAATTACGGTTGAAGTAAGTGATTTTCCACAAAAATTAATTGATGAAATTCAAACTTTTTCCAATGTTTTGCAAGTTCGTTATGAGAATAATCATTGTGTGATTATTTATAAAAAAGGGAAAAATAATTTGGAGGAATTCATTGATTATTTAAAACATCATCATATTATTTATCATAAAATTTTTTCAGAACGTCCAACTCTTAATGATGTATTTTTAGAGTTGACTGGAAAGGAATTAAGAGACTAATGTTTTGGCATAATGTTAAGTATTCTTGGAAAGTATTATTCCATAATCGAGTACTTCTTTTTTGGACTTTTCTTTTTCCCATTTTGTTAGGAACTTTTTTTAAGATGGCTTTTTCTGACATTGAAAAGAAAGAGTCACTTGATATTATTTCGGTGGCAGTAGTTCGTAGTTCTGATTATGAAAATAATGTAGTAATGAAAGAAGCTTTAACGCAACTGAGTATTGAGGGCGAAAATCAATTGTTTGATATAATTTATAGTAGTGAAGAGGAAGCCACTCAACAATTACAAGATGGGGATATAGAGGGATATTTTAAGTTTGTGGATGATCAAGTGCAAATTGTTGTAAATCAAAGTGGAATTGATGGAACTATAATGCGATTTGTTATTGATGAAATTAATGGAAGAAAGAAGATTATTGAGTCTTTAGTAGAACAGCAAATTCAAGATAGGATACATGAAGGAAATTGGGATGGCATCATGGAACCTATCATAGAAGAAGTAAAAAATAATGTTTTACAAAGTAAGGCAAATATAAAAGATGCTAGTTCTTCTAACATGAGTTATACGATGATTGAGTATTATACTTTAATTGCTATGGCTTGTCTTTATAGTAGTATGATAGCTATGTTTATTACAAATTATAAGTTAGCAAATATGAAAGCGGTTGGAAAGCGAATCGTTGTCTCTCCATCGCATAAAATTTCTGGGTTATTTGGAAGTTTTGTAGCTAGTTATCTTGTTGGTGCTATTGGTTTGTTTTTGTTGTTTTTGTATACTATTTTTGTTTTAAAAGTAGATTATGGAAATCGCTTATGGCCAGTTATTTTGATAGCTTGTATTGGATTAATTGCTGGGCAAATGCTTGGATTATCGGTGGCAGCGTTAATAAAATCGAATGAAAATACGAAGACAGGAGTTTTAGTAGCATTATCTATGTTCGGCAGTTTTTTATCTGGAATGATGGGAATTACAATGAAATATGTAATTGATACGAATTTACCTATTTTAAATCTTGTTAATCCAGTGGCTATGATTACGGATGGTCTTTATTCTTTATATTATTATGAATCTTTTTCACGGTATTCTTTTGATCTTCTTAGTTTGATTTTATTTTCTCTTTTAATGATTATTGTATCGTTTCGTGGGTTAAGGAGGCAACAATATGACAGTATTTAAAACTTTTTGGCAAATCATAAAACGCTATAAAATGATGATTCTTCTTTATACTTTTTTACTGTTATTATTTGGTGGACTTAATATGAAAACTAATGATACTAGTTTAAATTTTGTGGATAGTAAACCAGATATTATGATGATTCATGAAGATGAAGCAATTGGAATTACTAAAAGTCTGATTGATTATATGAGTTTGCATGCGAATGTCTCAATTGTTTCTGAAATGAGTGAAGAGATTGATGATGCCCTTTTTTATCGTCAATTTAATTATGTGATATTCATTCCTAAGAATTATCGTAGTGATGTATTAAATGGTCTAAAACCAAGCATTACGGTGAAATCAACGGGTGATTATCAAGCATCTTTAGCTTCGATGTTATTGGATCGTTTTTTGAAAACTCAAGAGGCTTTTGTTGATAGTAAGTTATCAGAACAAGAAATTTTAAAAGCGATTGATGATGCGCTTCAAGATAGAACAGAAGTTGTAGTTACTTCAAAGCTTGATATGAATGAATTAAGTCAAGTAACACAGTATTTTAATTTTGCTAGTTATACATTAATGGCGACGATTATTTTTATCATTTGTTTGGTGTTATCTAGCTTTCATGAAGAGAAAGTGAAGAATAGAATTTTAGTCAGTAAAATGAGTTATCGAGTTCATAATCGCCTTATTTTAATGGCTAGTTTTGGTTATATGCTATTTGTGTTTCTTCTATTTCTGTTATTTGGCTTTCTGTTATTTGGTTTTTCTTTGTTAACATGGCGAGGTTTTTTCTATTTTTGCAATGCTTTTTTCTTTCTTTTTGTATCTTTGACTTTAGCAATTTTGATTTCGAATTTGGTACAAAAAAAGGAAGCAGTGAGTGGGATTGTTAATGTAATTGCACTTGGTTCAGCTTTTTTGTGTGGTGCTTTTGTACCAGTAGAATGGCTTCCTAGTAGCGTATTAAAAATAGCGCATGTTTTACCAACTTATTGGTATATTCAAGGAAATGAGTTTTTGAAAACAGCAGAGAAGTTACAAATAAGTGAGTTAGGACCTTTGGCTCAAAATATGTTTTTTCTTGTTTTATTTGGGATTGGGTTTTTGGGGCTTAATTTACTTTTGTTACGTATGAAACAAAAAAGAAATGGCTAAATATTTCATGTTAATAAAAGGAATTTGACTTTTTAGGTTGTATAATAATAGAGAAGGTGGCATTTATATGATTACAGTTCATAATATACGAAAAAAATTTGTGAAGCAAAAAACTAAGAAAGAAAAAGAGGAATTTTGGGCGGTCGATGGAATTCATTTTGAAGCGAATGAACAGGAAATTGTCGGAATTTTAGGACCAAATGGCGCTGGGAAGACGACGTTATTACGTATGATTGCTGGTATTATGAATCCAAGTGAAGGAACGATTTCTTTTTCTGGTAAGGATTATCAGCATCAAGAAATTGAAATTAAGCAAAATTTAGCTTATTTATCTGGCAACACAAAGATTTATCAAAGTCTTTCCGCTTATGAGTTATTAGAAATGTGTTGTGATTTTTATCAAGTTGAAAAGTCGGTGGTCAAAGAAAGAATTTTAGAAATTTCTCATACATTAGAAATGGACTCTTTTTTGCATAATCGAATTGCAAATTTGTCTACTGGTCAAACACAACGAGTAAATATTGCTCGATGTTTAATTCATGATCCGGATTATTATATTTTCGATGAATCAACAAGTGGATTAGATATTATTTCGAGTCAAATTATATTAGATTTTATTAAAAAGGAACGAGATAGAGGAAAGTGTATTTTATATTCTACACATTATATGGAAGAGGCAGAGAATATTTGTGACCGAGTTATTATGATGAATCATGGTAAAGTCATTGCCACAGGAACACCAAAAGAAATAAAAAATCAAACGAAGACTACAAATTTACGAGATGCTTTTTTTGCTTTGATTGGAGGAACTCATCATGAAGAATAATTTAAAATATGTATTAAAAAAAGAATTACGTGAAGTTTTTCGTGATAAAAAATCACTCATGATGATGTTAATTATCCCTATTTTAATTCCTTTCATTATTTTAGGAATGTCTGCTTTGTTTGAGATGCAATTTAAGACAGATTTTACTGATTATAATAAAGTGGGATTTAATTATGCGCTTAGTGAAGTTGAAAGCGAATTGGCCCGTGAGATGAATCTAGAAACTTTTGTATATCAAGAAGAGGAATTAGAAGAAAAACTTTCTAATGGAAGTCTTCAACTTTATGTTGTGAAAACAGATAATCATTATACTCTTAAGTATCATATTAATCAAAAGAACAGTTCTTATACTTTAAATTTAGTAGAGAACTTTTATGAGCAATATAAGCGAATTTTGCAAGAACAAGAGTTGGCGTTGGATCAACAAGATACTGCTCTTTTAGATATCATTACTGTTTCCGAAGAACAAATCGGCGAAAATAATTTTGTTTCAACTTATATTGTGGGATATGCTTTTTTGTTTATTTTAATGGCTATTACTATTTCTTCTACTTATCCAGCAACTGATACGACAGCTGGAGAGAAAGAACGGGGGACTTTGGAAACTTTGTTAACGTTTCCTATTCGAAGTCAAGACATTATTTTAGGCAAATTATTTAGTGTTACATTGTCTTCAATTGTAACGGGAGTCGTGAGCCTTATTTTAGCAATTGTTTCGTTTCTTTATGTTAATCAAAAATTTACAATTTATCAAAGTGTGCCAATTGCAATTTCAGGGAGTCAAATTTTGATAGCTTTTCTTGTTATTGTTATCTTTTCTTTCTTTATTAGTGGCTTATGTATTGCTATTGCTAGTCAATCTAAAACATTTAAAGAAGCACAAAGTGCATTAACACCTCTTACGTTTGTAGCTTTTTTTCCAGGAATGATTGCATTTATGATTCAGGTAGATAATAATGTTTTGTATAGTTTGATCCCATTTTTAAATTTTTCAATGATTTTGAATGATTTAAGTGTAGGTATTATTGATATTAGTTGTGTACTTGCGATGATTGTTTCTTCTGTTTTCTTTATTGGAATCGTTATCTCATATATTATTCGTCAATATAAAACTGAGAAAGTATTATTTTCGCTGTAGTAAAACTTTTTTCTTGCAAAAAAATAGAGAATCAGTTTTGATTCTCTATGTAATAAGCATAATATTCATCATAAGTAATTTGTTCTTCAACTATTTGTGTTGCAACTGATACTCCAACATATCTCCAGTGCCAAGATTCAAATGCATAACCTGTTAAATATTCTTTTGATTCTGGGTAACGCTCAATAAATCCAAATTCATGTGCATGTTCTTTTAACCATGTATAAGCATTGGAGTCT
This sequence comes from uncultured Bacilli bacterium, assembly GCA_910588025.1. Classification (GTDB taxonomy): domain Bacteria; phylum Bacillota_I; class Bacilli_A; order RF39; family UBA660; genus MGBC162267. The sequence continues at coordinate 1,289 of CAJUQG010000014.1, read as the reverse complement.
TTAAAATTGCCTGTTCCTGTGTTTCCTGGGGTGAAGATATCAAATGCAAGACCCGTTTCGTGTTCTGAATGACCTGGACGAGCTGCTTGGGCATCTGCACGTTTTGAACCAAATGTTTTCTTTAAGTCATTATAAGTACTTTCTTGAGATTCATAATTACGATAACTAGAGTTAATGATTAATTTTATATCTTGTTCAAGAGCTTTGTTATACATATTGATAAAAGCATCATAAGCTTCTTTGGTGATTTTTTGTTCTCCAAAACTGTACCAATTACTAACATTTGTAAGATTTTCTGGCGTATAGGTTTCTTGTAATTTATGAAATTTATTAACCAGTAAAAGATTTCCTTTGCTCGTGTCAGCTTCTAGAATTTCTTCGTACCAATCCAAATTTGCATGTACATTTACTAATGCAATGATATCATAAGTACTTTTATCGGGATTTTCTTTATAATATGCTAGATATTGGTCTAAGTATTTTTCAATGTAGTATTTTTCTTCTAAAATGGGTAATATTTGGTCATTTTTTTGTTCTAAATTTAATAATTGATTTAATCTATCGTCTGTTAATTTTTCTTGAAGTTTGGTCACTTCTTCTTTTGTATAACCTTTGGCAATTAATTTATATTCATAAGTTTGTTGATATTTATAATCGTTGTAATAGTTGATTCCTAATATCGAAATTACAAAAATCGAAACAATCACAGCAAATAAATAATATGCTGTCTTTTTTACTTTTCTTTTTACAATCGTTGCCATAATTCACTTCCTATCTTGAGGACATTATATCATAAAAATTCTTTGACAAATAGAATTTTTCAAGATATGATATTAGTATAGTAAAATAGAATAGGGTGAGAAGTTGGATACAAATAAAATGGTGTTGCGGTATTGTCCAAATTTCAACCGTATCATGAATTTTGATTATTATGAAGAGGATATTGTAACAGAAAGACTTATTTCTATTTATGAAAAATTTATTTTTTCTTCGGATATCGAATTGGAAGAAAATGTTTTTTTGATTCGAGAAATTGATCGTGTAATCGGAAAGTACATCGATGATTATGCTTTTCGTAAAGAAATGCAAGTAGAAATTTTTAGAGTAAAGGTTAAGAAAACTTGTTCTAATATTTTGCAAGCAGTGGTAGAAGGTATTATTCGTATCTTTGAAAAATATGAAGAAGATTCTACACGAAATATTTATATTTCAAGATGGATTTAAACGAGGTTTAAATCTCAGACTGTTGACAAAGTGGTGTATTCAAAATGAATATACTACTTTTTTTG
>CAJUQG010000013.1 GCA_910588025.1 uncultured Bacilli bacterium | reverse complement strand
AGTATACTACAAAATTTTAAAATAAAAAAGAGTATTGAGCTTTGTCAACACTCTGTAAAAAAATGTTTTATTTTTTTTCTAGATATTCCCTAGTAGATATTGTATAATAAAAAAAGATAGGGGAATCATATGAACGCAAAAATATTAACAGAAGATATGTTATATAAAATAGATGCTTACTGGCGAGCAGCAAATTATTTATCTTGTGCTCAAATATATTTAAAAAACAATCCACTTTTAAAAAGACCTTTAGAATTTAATGATGTGAAATCTAAACTAGTTGGTCATTGGGGTACAGTTCCAGGGCAAAACTTTATATATGCTCATTTAAATCGTATGATAAAAAAATATAACTTAAATATGATTTATATTTGTGGTCCAGGACATGGAGGACAAGCACCAGTCTCTAATGTTTATTTAGAAGGATCTTATAGCGAATTTTATCCTGAAATTACAGAAGATGAAGAAGGAATCAGAAAATTATGTAAACAATTTAGTTTTCCCGGTGGAATAGGGAGCCATGCTACACCAGAAACTCCAGGAAGTATCAATGAAGGTGGCGAATTAGGATATAGTTTATCACATGCTTTTGGAGCTGTATTTGATAATCCAGACTTAATCGCAGCTTGTGTAATAGGAGATGGTGAGGCGGAAACAGGACCTTTAGCTACAAGTTGGCATGCAAATAAATTTTTAAATCCTGTAACAGATGGTGTAGTATTACCAATTTTACATTTAAATGGTTATAAAATTGCAAATCCCACTATTTTATCAAGAATTAGCAAAGAGGAATTGGATGCCTTAATGCGTGGATACGGCTGGACACCTTTTTATGTTGAAGGCGAAGAGTCAATGATTATGCATGAAAAAATGGCTGAAACTTTAGAAGAGGTTATTACAAAAATCAAAACGATTAAAGAATCGGCAAAAACTGCAAAAGAGTTTGAAAGACCATTCTGGCCTATGATTATTCTTCGTACACCAAAAGGATGGACAGGGCCAAAAATGATAGACGGAAAAGAAATTGAAGGCAGTTTCCGTGCTCATCAAGTTCCTATTGAAGTTACCAAAGAACATCCTGAATCACTGACTAGATTAGAAAATTGGTTACGAAGTTATCGTCCTGAAGAATTATTTGATCAAAATGGTACTTTGAAAAAAGAATTAAAAGAACTTGCTCCAAATGGCAATTACCGAATGGGTTCAAATCCGATTGCGAATGGTGGATTATTAAAACAAGCACTTGAATTGCCAGATTATCGTCAATTTGGAATAGAAGTACCAAGTCCTGGAACTGTTATAAAAGAAGATATGCGCATATTAGGTAATTTTGTCAAAGCCATTATTGAAAAAAATGAATCCAAACGTAATTTTCGCCTTTTTGGGCCTGATGAAACTTTATCTAATCGACTAAATCATGCTTTTGAAGCAACAAACCGTCAATGGATGTCTACAATTCATTCAAATGATGAATTTTTATCACAAGATGGTCGTATTATTGATTCAATGCTATCCGAGCATTTATGTGAAGGATGGCTTGAAGGCTATATACTAACAGGAAGATATGGATTTTTTCATAGTTATGAATCTTTTATACGTATCGTTGATTCGATGGTAGGACAACATGCTAAATGGATTAAAATGGCTAACGAGATTTCATGGCGTAAACCTATTCCATCATTAAATATTCTATTATCTAGTCATGCTTGGCAACAAGATCACAATGGATATACCCATCAAGATCCCGGCTTCATTAATCATTTATTAACAAAAAAAGCGGACACAGTAAGAGCTTATCTACCTCCAGATGCAAATTGCCTATTATCTTGTTTTGATCATTGTATAAAATCTGAAAATTATATTAACGTCATTATTGCAAGTAAGCATCCAAGACCTCAATGGTTAAACATGCGTCAAGCTGAAATTCATTGTCGTCAAGGAATTGGTATTTGGGAATTTGCTAGCAATGACCAAAATGGCGAACCAGATGTAGTAATGGCTTGTGCAGGAGATACACCTACGTTAGAAACACTTGCATCTGTATCAATACTAAATAAATTTTGTCCAAATTTAAAAATAAGAGTCGTAAATATAGTAGATTTGATGAGATTACAACCCAAAGAAGTACATCCTCATGGTTTAACAGAAGAAGAATACAACATGATTTTTACAAAAGATAAACCAATTATATTTGCCTTTCATGGATATCCTAATGTCATTCATGAACTTACTTATAAACGAGAGAATCAAGATTTACATGTACGAGGTTATATAGAAGAAGGAACCATTACAACACCTTTTGATATGCGAGTATTAAACAAAATGGACCGTTTTCACTTAACAGAACTTGTTCTAAGTCATACCAACACAAGCCAAAAAGACCAAGCCTTAAAATACTGTCAAGAAATGTTAGAAAAACATCGTAGCTTTATTAAAGAAGAGGGAATCGATTTACCAGAAGTAAGTGAGTGGCAGTGGGAAAGAAATGATGTTAATTGATAATTGAAGAATTATATTTAAAAGCAAATTTTATTGTAAATCCTATCTTAAAAACAACTCTACAGTCAAAAACAATCTTGAAAAATGAAATTATTCGTAGAGCAAACAGTGGATTATATTATATTACGACAGAAGAAAATGCGAATAAAATCATTGAAGAAAGCTTGATAAATAGTCCAGAACCATTCTTATCCTATGGTCTTAAAATGCCAATATTTTATGCAGGAATACCTGAATTTGCAGTTGCTTGCGTAGATTTAAAACTACCTCCTGTAATTACGGCTATTAAATTAAATATACCTTATGAAACGTTAGCTTTATTTCAAATGGAAAGTTATAATTTAACATATAAATTATTTTATCCTAATTTTTTAATTGAGCCTTTTGATTTAAAAAAAGTATATTTGGGATTAACAACCAATGATTATTATTTTTGCTATCAAGAAATCAGTGAAGAAGAAAAAGAAAATTATGAGGTACAAATTCCTTATAATGAAGTAAAATTAATAGAAAAAAATATGGGAAGAGAAGTAAAAGAACATTTAAAAGAAATAAAAAAAAGAAAGAATCATTCTAAAAATTGATTCTTTTTAAATTGACATATCAATATAATTAACATATAATGATTAAGCATATATTTGAAATGGAAAGGAAGGAATTATGAAACAAATTGGAGGAATTTTAAAAAAATTTACATTTCCTATTTTAATAGCCATAGCATTGTTATGGGTGCAAGCTACATGTGACTTATCACTACCAGATTATACTGCAAACATTATTAATATAGGAATTCAAGAAAAAGGAATTGATAGTACAATTCCAACTGTTTTAACAAAAGACACTTATGATATCATTTTATCGATCACAGAAAAAAAAGAAGAAATTACAAATCTTTATGAGAAAAAATCATTGTCTTCATTTTCGAAAAAAGAACAAGAGAAGTATCAAAAAAAGTATCCTTTAATTACTTCAGAAGAATTATATTTTCGAAAAAAGATAACTAAAGAAGAAAAAGAAACTCTTTCGCACGAATTTGCAAGCATGCTCTTATTTATTGAAACTTTAAGTAATAAAGAAAATCAATCAACAAATTCTACAATGTTTCCCCAAATGCCAGGAAATAGTAATTTAGAAGTATGGCAACAGTTAAACCATGCTACAAAAAATCAGATAATGACTCATTTTAAAGAACAGTTACAAAACTACGAAAATTCTATGCTAGAACAAGTAGCAATTGAAACCATAAAGAAAGAATATCAACAAATTGGTATCAATTTAGATGAGTTGCAAATGGATTATATTATACATAATGGGTTAATTATGGTTGGAATCGCTTCATTAATTATGATGGTAGCTATTTCAATAGGTTTTATTGCCAGTCGAACAGCTGCTAAGTTTGCTCATGATTTAAGAAAAAAAGTGGTTACTAAAATTATGAGTTTTTCTAACAAGGAATTTACCGAATTTAGTACGGCAAGTTTAATTACTAGAAGTACCAATGATATTCAACAAATTCAAATGCTATTTGTCATGCTTCTTCGTATCGTCGTATATAGTCCCATTTTAGGAATCGGCGCATTATTAAAAGTAATGGGAAACTCAATGAATTGGGTAATCGGATTAGCAATAGGTTTAATTATGCTCATTGTAATGATACTGTTCACTTTTGCAATGCCTAAGTTTAAATTAATTCAGAAATTAGTAGACAGACTAAATTTAGTATCTCGTGAAATCTTAACTGGAATTCCAGTCATACGTGCCTTTAGTACAGAAAGTCATGAAGAAAAACGTTTTGATGTTGCGAATCAAGAATTGTCAAAAGTAAATTTATTCTGTAATCGAGTGATGGGAATTATGATGCCAACAATGAGTTTTATCATGAATGGAGTGGCAATATTAATCATTTGGGTTGGAGCGAAACAAGTAGATTTAGGAACGCTTCAAGTAGGAACTTTAATGGCTTTTATCACTTACACCATGCAGGTAATTATGTCATTTTTAATGTTATCTATGGTATCTATTGCACTTCCTAGAGCATGGGTATCTGTGAAAAGAATAGGGGAAGTATTAGCAAAAGAAAATTCGATTCAAGAAACTGAATCACCAGAAGATTTTAAAAAAGAAAACAGAGGTATTGTCGAATTTAAAGATGTTTATTTTCGATATCCAGATGCCGAAGAAGATGTTTTAGAAGATATAAGTTTTGTCGCAACCCCAGGAACAACCACAGCTTTCATTGGCTCTACAGGTTCTGGAAAGTCCACACTAGTAAATTTAATCCCTCGTTTTTTTGATGTAACAGGAGGAAAAATCTTAATTGCAGGAACGGATATTCGTAAGGTTGATATACATGCGTTACGTGATAAAATTGGCTATGTTCCTCAAAAAGGAAATTTATTTAGTGGTACAATAAAGTCAAATATTTTATTTGGAGCAGAAGACCAAAGCGAAGAAAATATGAAAAAAGCGGCCGAAATAGCACAAGCTACTGAGTTTATTGAAGCCAAAGAGGAAAAATACGAAAGTGAAATCAGTCAAGGTGGAACGAATGTGTCTGGAGGACAACGTCAAAGATTATCGATTGCCCGAGCTATCGCAACTAATCCAGAAATATATATCTTTGATGATTCGTTTTCTGCGCTTGATTATAAAACTGATGTAAATTTACGAAAAGCCCTAAATGAAGAAACAACGGATGCTACTATTTTTATAGTGGCTCAGAGAATTAGTACCATTATGCATGCAGATCAAATCATTGTTTTAGATAAAGGACATATTGTTGGCAAAGGTACTCATGAAGAATTATTAAAAACTTGTGAAATTTATAAAGAAATTGCATTGTCACAATTAAAGGAGGAAGAGTTACATGGCTAAAAAAAGAATGGGGCCTCCTGGTGCATCTGTAGAAAAAGCTAAAGATTTTAAAGGAACATTAAAAAAACTAATTCGTTATGTTGGCATTTATAAAATAGGAATTACAATTGTCTTCTTTGTTGCAATTGCAAGTACGATCTTTTCTATAGCAGGTCCTAAAATTTTAGGAAATGCCACTCAAGAATTATACACGGGATTAATTGCTAAAATAACAGGAACTGGTAGCATCAACTTTAGCGCCATATCTAAAATTCTATTATTTTTATTAGGTTTATATATTTTAAGTGCACTTTTCTCATATATCGAATCTTGGGTAATGTCTGGAATTAGTAAAAGAACAACTTATCGACTACGAAAAGAAATATCTGAAAAAATAAAAAAACTTCCAATGCGTTATTTTGATGCAAAAACAACTGGAGAAACATTGTCGGTTATCACAAATGATGTAGATACTTTACAACAGAGTTTAAATGAAAGTGCTACAGAATTAGTTACCTCAATCGTAACAGTAATTGGTATATTTATAATGATGTGCACTATTAATGTAAGTCTCGCTATATTAACAGCCCTTGTTTTACCAATTGCTTCTATTTTTGTTATGGCAGTAATGAAACGAAGTCAAAAATATTTTCAAAATCAGCAAAAGTATTTAGCGACAGTTGATGGCGAAGTGGAAGAAATGTTAGGTGGACATACAGTAGTTAAAGCTTTTAATGCGGAAGATAAATTGTTGAACGAATTTGAAAAAGAGAATGAAAAGTTATATGAAGCAGGATGGAAAAGTCAATTTTTATCTGGATTAATGCACCCAATTATGAATTTTATTGGCAATTTAAATTATGCAATTATTGCAATTGTAGGTGCTTATTTCTGTGCAAAAGGCAGAATAACTGTAGGAAATATTCAATCGTTTGTTCAATATTCTAAAAACTTTACTCAACCAATTGCTCGTCTAGCTCAAGTAATGAATCAAATTCAATCGATGTTAGCAGCGTCAGAAAGGGTATTTGAATTTTTAGAAGAACCAGAAGAAGAAGACAAAGGAACACTGCAAGTCCCACTAGAAAGTATCAAGGGTAATATTGAATTTAAGCATGTTCGTTTTGGATACACCAAAGATAAAGTCATCATTAAAGATTTTAATGCTGTAGTAAAATCGGGACAAAAGATAGCAATTGTAGGTCCAACTGGAGCAGGAAAAACCACCATGATTAAGCTGTTAATGCGTTTTTATACAGTAAGACAAGGCGAAATTTTAATTGATGGACATAATATTAATGAATTTAAAAGAAGTGATTTAAGAAATATCTTCGGAATGGTTCTCCAAGATACTTGGTTATTTAGTGGGTCTATTATGGAAAACTTACGTTATGGTAAATTAGATGCAACTGACGACGAGGTAATAGAAGCAGCCAAAACAGCTCATGTTCACCATTTTATCCAAACTCTTCCAGAAGCTTACAATATGATTTTAAATGAAGAAACCAACAATGTTTCTGGAGGTCAAAAGCAATTACTCACCATTGCTAGAGCAATACTTGCCAATCCAAAAGTAATGATTTTAGATGAAGCTACAAGTAATGTAGATACTAGAACTGAAATTTTAATTCAAAAAGCAATGGATGAATTAATGAAAGGTAGAACATCATTTATTATAGCGCATCGTTTATCAACGATTAAAAATGCTGATCTAATCTTGGTAATGAAAGAAGGAGACATCGTTGAAGTTGGAAATCATGATGAGTTAATCAAAAAGAATGGTTTCTACGCTGACCTTTATAATAGTCAATTTGAAGAAGTAGAATAGGTATGTACAAACATATCTATTTTTTTTGAGTCACTTTTCATAAATTCTTATATTCCATTTTAAAAATTAGTAAATTATATGTATTCTGTATTAGATAATTAATTTATTTTAAAATAGTAGTTTTAAACATGATAGAATAAATAAAAATGTGAAAAAATTATACTAATATTGAAATTCAAATTAAGTTTTTAGAAAGTAGATGTTAACTATGTACGAAGAATTTACAGCATTTATAGCGCAATTAATAAATATTAATATTTGTTTAAAAAAGGATTTTGTATTAGAACTAATTGATAAATTTGATATTCCTATTAAAAAGTTAAACTATCCTAATAATAATCTCGATAATTTATCTATTTCTTTAAATTTTTATAAAGGTTTTAATTTAGAATATTATAATATTATTAGACAAGGACTAAATAGCCAAGATATTATGATATCTGATGAATGTAATTCTCATGTTGACACCAAAAGTAGTAAAGCTTATATAAAATTAAATGATAATGATGGAGACGTTATTATATTAGTTCATGAATTTGCACATTATATTGATCGAATGTTAAATCCTCATATAGTACCTGATAAATATTGGTTTTTAGGAGAAAGTTTTGCTTTTTACATGGAAAGAGAATTAGAAAAAAAGTTGGGTCAAAAGTATGAATATCTATTTAAAATTAGAAAAAATAATCGTTTATATACAGAAAAAAAATTGTTACAGATTATAAAATTAGCATTATATTATGAAGATGAATATTTAAAAACTGGAAAATTAGAATTAAAAGAAGAAGATTCTAAAAATATAAAAAGAATTATGAACATTGGGCAAGATAATTTAATAAATTTTTGTTTGTCTTATCCTATTGCAAATATTACCTCATTATACTTAATAAATTTTTGTTCAAATATAACAAAGGAGGAATTTTGTGAGTTATGTTTATCATACGATATTAAAAGGTTTTTTAGAGACAATTGCCACTTAATTGGATTAGACAATAAAATAAAAATCAAATAATACAAAAGTTGCACTTTATAAATTGTTGGTATTTGATATAAAGAACCGTTTAAAGGAATAAAGTAACGATAAAAAAATTTTCTAAAAGCATACTAAAATTATTTAATTTCTAATTTAAAAAGTAGTAAATATAGTATATGCCCTTAAATTTTATAATATGTACTATAAAATAAAGTCATTTTTATTAAAAAATAATACTTAGTATTGAAAGGTAAAATAAAATAGGAATTGCTTGATTTAAAAGTTTCTATATTATAAGATAGAAACAGGATGTGATACGTTATGAAGAATAATCAAAAGGTTGACATTATAGCATCTTTGCTATGTATTTTTCTAGGCAGTTTATTATTAATATTTCCTTTAATGAAATATTCCAACATCAATACTTCTTTTATGACAGCAATGTTTGGCTATTCTATTATTCATTCGTCAAAGTTTATTTTAACGAAAGATACAAGTAACTTTGAAAGTATTTTAAAGTCACTTGCCAGTTTATTGGTAGGGTCACTTGCTTTTATGATAAAAGTAGGAGATTCTTCTCTAAATCTAGCTATTTTGTTGTTTATTTGGGTAATATTAGAATCTTTAATTAAATTAAAAAAAGCTGATTATTATAATGATCGCAACAACAAATTATGGATTTTAGAAATAAGCTTTTTAGCCATTTTCATTTTAATGGGAATCTTAACTGCAATTAATTTAAACTATAATAGTGACATTCAAATTTTAATGTTAGGTTATTTCTTTTTTACAAATGGTGTTTTAGAATTTATTGATCCTATTATAATAACTCTAACAAAGGAGAGTACTAATGAAAACCGTAAATGATTTTAGCAATTATCAGATTTTAGATATGGCAAATGGAATGAAATTGGAAACATGGAATCAAGTAAAGCTTTTACGTCCGGATCCGCAAATCATTTGGACGAAAAAAAATAATCCAGACCTTTGGCATCAAATCGATGCTACATATGAGCGAAGTAATTTAGGTGGTGGAAAATGGAATATCCAAAATAAAAAAATGCCTACTACTTGGCAAGTTACTTACAAAGATCTTACGTTTAACTTAAAATTAATGGGCTTTAAACATACGGGGCTATTTCCTGAACAAGCATATAATTGGAACTTAATTCGAGAAACCATAAAAGATGCAAAGAAACAAGTAAAAGTTCTAAATTTGTTTGCTTACACAGGAGCTGCTTCTATTGTGGCTTTAAAAGAAGGAGCAGAAGTTGTACATGTTGACTCTTCAAGGGGAATGATTGACTGGGCGAAAGAAAATGTAAAAACCAATCATTTAGAGGATAAACCCATACGCTTTTTAGTTGATGATGTAATAAAATTTGTAAAAAGAGAAATTCGTCGAGGAAATAAATACGATATTATTTTAATGGACCCACCAAGTTTTGGTAGAGGAAGTAAAAATGAAATATGGAACATTGAGAAAGATTTATATGAGTTAGTAGAAATGTGTACCGAATTATTAAGTGATGATCCATTATTGTTTATAATAAATTCTTATAGTACTGGACTATCTAAAACAATTTTAGAAAACATTCTAAATCTAACAGTAAATCAGAAAAAAGAAGGTATCATTACTAGTGATGAACTTGGCATTCCCATGCAAAATAGTTCTTTAATACTTCCATGTGGTTTATTTGCTAGATGGGAAAAAAAGCAAAAATGCCAATAGACCTAAAAGAGTATGGTAGTGGTATCTTTTGTTTTTTAGGATATAATAAAAATAATCAATGGCATACAAACCATTTTGAGTTTGGAACAATATCCCATCAAAGAATCAAAAAGAAATTATGATATTTCCTTATACTTACGGTGGAATGAGATATAAAATATTGAATGAGAAATTGAATCCAGTAAGAGTGCCATGTAGTCTAGATTCATTTTTATTTAGTGGATACACTGGACCAATTTACCTCATTGATAAACAAATGAAAATAATAATTGTTTTAATGATAAACAGTGTTCATTTTTCAAAAAAGACAAGAGCGGAAAGACTTGAATACAGTATGAATTTAATAAGTAAAATTTATACAAGCATAAAAAAAGAATTTTTCATGTAGAAAAGTTCTTTATTTGTTTGTTACAATAAGTTTCATAGCTGTTTTTTGTTCCCCATTGATAACAATATCATTAAAAGCAGGAACAACAACTAAATTCTCACCACTTGGAGCAACAAATCCTCTGGCAATCGCAATTGCTTTAATTGCTTGATTTAAACTACCAGCTCCTATGGTTTGAATTTCAACTTCTTTTTGTTCACGATAAATATTAGCAATCGCTCCCGCAACTTTACTAGGATTTGATTTACTAGATACTTTTAAAATTTCCATAATTCCTCCTTCATTTCTAGTTAACTATATGGCTTTTTGGAGGAAACATTCCAAATTTTATAAAATTATTAAAGTAACAGCTATAATTATTCCAATATTTAAAATAGCATAAAACAAAATGGAAGCATGAATAAATCCAGCTCGTCGTTCTTCATCTTGCTTTAATGTTCTCGCCTTATTTTCTTTATTAATTACCTTTTGATTTTCTACTTGTTCTCTTGCATAAGTAGCTTGACGAATATAATTTGATAGAGTAGAGGCATGAATACTGCCATTTAAGGTAAGAGGATCAATGATCTTTTTACTTTCTTCAAAAGTTTGCTTAGCTTGATTAGAAATCAAATGACGATAAAATGCTGCATCATAAGAAAATACTTCGCGGTAATATCGTTCTTGTGGAGTTCCTTTTCCTTTCACATAATCTTTGATAGGACACATTTTATTCATGCCATAATCCCTCCATTTCCTTTTTAAAGTCTTCTAATAAGATATTCGTATTTTTATTACGTAATTTTTGATAGGTTTGTAAAATCAACTCAATATTTTGAGTGATTTTAAATTTATGACCTAAGTTATCTTCCACCACTAAAAAATATTGTTCCATATCATCTTGTTCCATAACAACATCGGCAATATAAGCCTGTTCATCCACCACATCGCTTTCTTCCGAAGCTAAAACATTAACACGGATAACTCGAAAAATATCCTCTGCTTGTAAATGGTTTTTCATTTGTATTTGTTCTCGAAGAAGAGGATTTTCTAAAATTTGTGGTAGATAATAATTGCTTATATCAATTGCATCTTGATTTCCATTCCCTTGATACACTAAGTTATTTCCGATGATTTGTAGCTTTCCTCGCCAAGACTCATTATGCTTAACCCACTCATTAAAATACATCATATTATTGTCCATCATTTGTAAATTCACGTTCATGGCATCCTCCTAGTATTATAAAAATTATAACAAGTCATCTTTAAAAATACAATTGTTTTGCACTAGCTTTCTGCGTTATAATAAAATAGTGATTTTTATGAACAAACAACTAAACGAAGAATTTATCAAAGAATTATCAAAAAAGAAAAAAGAACCTGAATGGATGCTTCATTTTCGCTTGCAATCTTATCAAGCTTTTCAAAAGTTAGAGAATCCTTCTTTTGGACCACACTTAGACATTGACTTTAATAGCTTCTTATATTACAAAAGTACAGAAGATAAAATTAATCATGATTGGAACGACGTGAAAGAAAGTACCCGTGGCCTTTTTTGTGATTTAGGAGTCATTGATGCTGAAGAAAAATATTTAGGGGGCGTAAGCAATCAATATGAAAGTGAAGTCATTTATCATAACCAAAAAGAAGATGCTAATATTATTTTCATGAGTACTGATGAAGCTCTACAGAAACATCCTGAGTTATTTCAAAAGTATTTTAATACTTTAGTTCATTATCAAGAAAATAAATATACCGCTTTAAATGGTGCAATGTGGAGTGGTGGAACATTTATTTATATACCGCCCTTTACCAAGTTAGATCGCCCTTTGCAAAGTTACTTTCGTATTGACACCGAAGCCTTAGGACAATTTGAACGTACTATTATCATTGTAGATGAGGGCGCTGAGCTTTCCTATATTGAAGGGTGTACTGCTAGAAGTTACTCCAAAAATTCCCTTCATGCTGGAGTAGTGGAAATCTTTGTAGGTAAAAATGCCAAATGTCGCTATTCCACAATTCAAAATTGGTCGACAGATGTTTATAATTTAGTAACCAAAAGAGCTATTGTAGAAGAATCTGGTCAGATGGAATGGGTTGATGGTAACATTGGAAGCTACATTACTATGAAATATCCTTCTTGTATTTTAAAAGGGGATTATGCTGTAGGTAATTCGATAAGTATAGCTTATGCCAAAAAAGGCCAATACTTAGATGCGGGAGCCAAAATGATACATTTAGGAAAATACACAAAAAGTAATATTGTTAGTAAATCCATTGCTGAAAATGGAGGCACTTCCAACTATCGAGGAACTACGAAAATAACCTCACAAGCAGAATGTTCCAAAGCCACAATTAAATGTGACACGATTTTAATGGATTCTAATTCAAAGAGTGATACCTATCCCAAAAATATTTTAGAAAATAATACTTCCACATTAGAACATGAAGCGAGCGTATCGAAAGTGAATGAAGAAAAATTGTTTTATTTAAAAACAAAAGGGTTAAGTGAAGAAAAAGCCAAAGAATTATTGATAATGGGATTTATAAAAGATTTTAAAAAAGAGCTTCCCATGGAATATGCTGTCGAATTAAATCGACTACTTAAAGAATAAAAGAAAACAAAGAATAAAAAGTAGCAGAAAAAGAAAAAATAATGCGCAGATTATAAAAATCTGTGTTTTTTTACCACTGAAATATTAAAATGCTTCATTTGCAACCTCAATTAGAAATTGATAAATTCAAATTCAGAAAGGAGGAAAAAGATGAACAATGTTATTTTAGTAGGAAGATTAACTAGTGACCCAACTTTAGAAGAAATCGATAACGATAAAAAAAGAACCTTAATCGACATTGCCGTACCAAGAAATTTTAAAAACTCTGAAGGTTTATATGAAGCCGATTTTATTCGTTGTGTTTTGTGGAATGGTATTGCTTTAAATACTTCAAAATATTGCAACAAAGGAGATGCCATTGCCATTCGTGGACGAATTCAAACTAGAAATTATGAAGATATCGATGGAAACAAAAAATATATCACCGAAGTAATCGCCCAATCCATTAGCTTTGTATCCCCATCAAAAAAAGAAGAGAAAAATGAAAAAATTGAGTAAAGAACTTGTGAAATATCAAAAAGAACATCATTATACTTATGAAACCCTAGCCCAAGAATTAAATTTAAGTAAAAGTGCCGTTTATGCTTATTCCAAAAATCTTAGAAACCCTAATTGGAAAACTTTAGAACAAATTGCCAAAAAAATAAATAAAAATATTCTATCTTTAATTGACGATAATGACTATGAAGCAGACATAAAACTATTAGATACTTTAAAAAAAGATCCAACGATATATGAGTATTTTCTAAAAAATTCCAAGACCATTTTACCAAAAATAAAAAAAATGATACCAAACAAATAATGAAATAAAGAGTAGTTGAATACAATGTAATGGTGAAGAAAATTGAAAAATTTTTATAAATACTTTGGAATCGTCGCGATTATGCTTTTTAGTTTTTATTATACGGAAAAAATAGCTCTATTAATGCGTCAAAAAGACCCCATCTATGAGACCATTGAAGATGTAGTTAGCACAAGTAATACCAATTATGTAAATGCTATTATTGATGATAAAACAATAATTCCTGGTATGAATGGACTTGCTGTAAATGTCGATAAAAGTTTTCAAAAAATGAAATCTTTTGGAGCCTTTAACAAATATTATTTGATTTTTGACCAAGTAAAACCAGACATTTCTTTAGAAGACAACAAAGATAAAATAATTACCAAAGGAAATCCTAAAAAAAGAAGTATTGCTTTTATTTTAGAAGAGAACGAATCATTAAAAGAATATTTGATAAAAGAAAACATTAGTGCATCTTTACTAGTGACAAGTTCTACCTTTAAAAGAGATAGCAAATTAGAACAAATCAATGCCGATTATAAAAATTACAAAAGTACAGAAGGCTTATTAGATTCTATAAAACAAAATAAAAATATTTGTATCGTTAATAATTACAATGAAGAAGTATGCCGTAAAAATCAAAAATACTTAATTAAGCCATCTTTAGAGCTAAATGCTTATAACCTTGCATCGATTAAAAATAAATTAGAAAGTGGTTCAATTATCTATATTAAAAAAGAGGTAAAAGAAGATGATTTAAAATTATTGATTCAACAAGCCAAGTACAAAGGACTAACCATTACTCATTTAAGTGAATTAATTAAAGAAGATAACAATGGCTAAAAAATATGTAGCGAAACTCCCCAAAAAGGGAGTTTTTTAAGACTTATTCTAATTTATAGCAAAGATTTATTTTTTGATAATGTCAAATCTGGATAAAACAAGTAGAAAAAATTATATAAACAGAAAAATATTTGTTTCAAATCCTTACGAAATAATTTATCCAAAAAGAATAAGATTGAAAAATCTCTTTTTCTTTGTTATAATCTAAATCACCAGAAATACTTTAAAATTATTATTATTTTAGAAAAGAGTTGAATTATGAGTAAAATTAAAATTTTTAGTTTGGGTGGATTAGACGAATCCGGTAAAAATACCTATTGTATTGAAGTAGATAAAGACCTTTTTGTTTTTGATTGTGGTTTAAAGTATGCCACGGGAACATCATTTGGAATTGATTATATTCTTCCAGATTACGAATATTTAGAAAAAAATCGTAAACGAATTAAAGGTGTATTTCTAACACATGGCCATTATGAAAATATGGGTGGTGCTGCTGACTTAGTCAAAACGTTACCAGAAATCAAATTATTCGCTACCAAATTTACGAAATATGTTTTATTAGAAAGTGGTGTACCAGAAAAAAATATCATAGAAATTACTCCACACAAAAAAATTAGTTTTGGTAGAACAAGTGTTTTTCCAATTAGTGTGAATCATAGTTGTCCCGATTCAGTGATGTATGTAGTAAATACAAAAGATGGTGCAATTTGTTATACCGGAGATTTTATCATCGATCCTAAAATGGATGGAAACTATGGCATGGACTTAGGAAAAATTGCCTATATTGGAAAATTAGGAGTACTATGTCTCTTATCAGAATCTACCTTCTCAGAACACATTGGCCATACCTCTCCAACACATCGTTTAGAAGGATTTTTCAAAGATGCTATCAATAAACAATCAGGACGAATTATGTTCTCCGTTTTATCTACACATCTTTATACGATTCAAGATATTTTTAGTGCTGCCGAAAATTCTCATCGTAAAATCGTGGTGATGGGCAAAAAACTTCAAAACGTGATTAACTTTGGAAGAAAAGAAGGCTATTTAACTTGTCGAGATGAATTACTAGGTGATTTATCCAATATTAAAGATAGTAATTCAATTTTATTAATTTGTGATGACAAAGAAAATCCATATGCTTCGATTAGTAAGATTATCAATGGATACGATAAATATATTAATTTAAAACAAGGCGATGCCATTTGTTTTGCCGAACCTAGATATGATTCCAACGAAAAATTATTAGTAAAAATTGAAAATGATTTAGCAATGGCTGGTTGCAAAATTATTTCCATTCCAAAAGAAAAAAATATTTTACATCATCCATCTAGTGAAGATTTAATGCTAATGATTCGCTTACTAAATCCCAAATATTACATGCCAGTGAAAGGGGAATACCGTTACATGGTCGGAAATGCTAATTTAGCAAGTAGCCTAGGAATTCCTTCTGCTAATATTTTATTAAAACAAAATGGAGATATTGTTGAGCTGGAAAACGGAGAGCTTCAAGATACGTTTAAAAATATTAAAGTCAATGATTGTCTAATTGATGGAAAAAGTAGTGATGATGTCGGAGGATTAGTAGTCAAAGACCGTGAAATGTTAAGTGAAAATGGTATTGTACTAATTAGTGCAACGATTAGCAAAAAAGACAAAGTATTATTAGTAGGACCGGAAGTTACTACAAGAGGTTTTGTATACGTGAAAGATTCCAAAGAAATTATTAGCGAAATTAAGAGAATTTCAGAAGAAGTAATTACAAGAAATATTACGGATACTTTTATCGAATACAATAAAATTAAAACAGAAATTCGAACAGAATTAAGTAAATTTTTATATAGTGAAACCGAATGCAAACCAATGATTATTGCTGTAGTTCAAGAAATTTAAGAGAAATTTGCATAAATTTTCTCTTTTTGTTTATCTTAAAAATAGGTGATTCGAATGAAAGAAAATGAAATGAAAGAAAACATGGAAATCAAATATTTAAATAAATTATACCAATGTGCTGAAATGGGAGTTGTAGGAATTAATACAGTCTTAGATAAAGCTCATAAAGAAGAATTCCGTAACATTCTTGAAACTCAAAAAGAAGAGTATGATCATATTTGTGATAGTATCGTTACCATTCTAAAAAAATATGGTTGTGAAGAAAAAAAATTAGGCATGATGGCGAAAAAGAGTAGTGAAATGATGAGTGAGATGAAAACTAAAATTGATGATTCAGACAGTCAAATTGCAAAAATGATGATGGAAGGAAGTAATAAAGGAATCATTGAAGTAACAAAAATAAAAAATGAATATCAAGGCGATGATGAAGAAATAAAAGAAATGATTGACCGTTTCTTAGCTACCGAACAACATAATTTAGATGAAGTGAAGAAATATTTATAAGACACAAGCATACAATATAGTGTCTTTTTTTATTTTTTTAATAAAATCTGTTATAATAAAAAACGAATGGAGGTAATTATGAAACAATTTCGTAAATATATTCCCAATCTTTTAACTGTTTCTAGAATCATTTTGACACCTCTAATTGTTTATCTTGGCTTAACCAACCATATTAAAATTTTAATTGTTGTAGCCATGCTTGTTGCCTTAACCGATTACTTTGATGGCTTATTTGCGAGGAAATGGCAAATAACAAGTGAATTAGGAGCAAAATTAGATGCAATTTCTGATAAAGTATTAGCGATTGGTCTTTTAATTATTTTAATTTATAAAAATCACGCTTTCTTTTATGTCTTAATTCTCGAATGTCTAATTGCTTTTTTAAATTTATACTTTTATTTTCGAAGAGGTGTTGTCAATTCTTTATTAATTGGCAAAATTAAAACATGGATTATTTTTTCAACTATTGTCATCGGATTGTTTGACTTAATCTTTACACATTGGAATATTCCAATTAACTACTTTGTATATTTTACAGTATTTATGCAAATATGTAGTTTACTTTCTTATATATCAAGTTATATTGATTCAAAAACGAAAAAAAAAAGACTAATTGACGATTATTTAGAATTCTTTGAAATTGTAAAACCTATTTTAGAACATCCAGAATTTAAAAAAAGAAAAGAATACATTCATCATATCGGAGAATCTGTTTACGAGCATACACTGAGAGTATCGTTTGATTCTTATAAAATCGCTAAAAAATTACATTGGGATTACAAAGCGGCAGCGATAGGTGGAATTTTACATGACTTTTACGATTCACCTTGGCAAGAGTCAAAAGAAAAAAGACCTTTTTTAAAAAAACATGGCTTTGTACATGCCGAAGAAGCTCGTATCAATGCCTGGAAATATTTTCCGAGCGAAATGAACGTTAAAATCGAAGATATTATTAGAAGACACATGTTTCCTTTAAACAAACGTCCTCCCAAATATAAAGAAAGTTGGCTTATTTCTTTTGTCGACAAAGCCGATTCCATGGATTTTATTATGCATCCCAAAGCTTTACTAAAATTATTTTTTCACAAAGAGATTCAAGAAGAAAAGAAATTAACCAAAAAAGGTTTTATCAAAACCTTAAAAAAGAAGCTACAACGCAAGTAGCTTTTTATATGTCAAATAAGTTTAAAGCCTTTGCAAAAAAGATTGACATAAGATATAATGACTATGGTGGTAAGGTATGGCAAAAAAGAAAAAATCCAAAGATGCAGAAGCAAGTAAATTTACATATTCTGTCGAACTTACTGGTTTAATTTTAATCTTAATTGGCTTAATTGGTTTTGGCTTCGGTCCTGTTGGAACTTTAATCAAAAAATTTGCAATGTTCTTACTTGGTGAATGGTGGCCAGCCATATTAATTTTGGTTTTATTTTTAGGATTCTTTATGTTAATCAAACGAAAATTACCAAACTTTTTCAGTGCCAAATTAATAGGTATATATATATTCATTATTGTTATTTTAGTAATGAGCCATTTTACTTTTATTAAAGAATGTGAAAGTGCTTCTGATATTTTTAAAGCAACCATTGATAATTATATGTTGCGTGTAGCATCCATAGGAAACACCAATGCCTTAGCAACTTCTGGTCAAACCTCAATTGTCATAGGTGGCGGTATTGTTGGGGCAGTTTTCTCCTTTGGCTCTGCATCCCTATTTGGAGCATCTGGTACTTATATTGTACTAGCGTTTATGTCTATTTTTGGCTTAATTCTTATCTTTAATATTAATCTAGGCAATATGCTAAATGGCTTTGTCGGTTCCTTAAAAGAACTAAAACCAGAGAAAAAAGAAAAAACTCCAAAAGAGGACCATGTTGAAGTATACGATTATGAAGAAGATCAAGAATTTACAACTCCCGTAGCAGATGACCGAATTGTTGTCTCAAGTGTCGAAGAATTAAGAAATTATGACCGCGAACAACCAAAGATAGAAACGACATCCAGTATCAAAGAAGACCATGTAATGCCAAATACAGTTGCATCAGATGATGGCCAAGGTAATATTAGTTTTGTCAATGCGGACTATCATTTGCCTAGTATGAATCTCTTAGATAATCCTGAAAAACCTAAGAAAACCAATTCCAATCAATTTATTATTAGTAACAAACAAAATTTAGAACGAGTGTTAAAAGATTTTCAAATAGCTGGAAGAGTCGTAGATGTTCACATGGGACCAAGTGTAACTCAATACGAAGTTGTAGTTCCATCTGGTACAAAAGTAAGTCGTATTGTAGGAATTAATAAAGAAATTGCTTTAGCACTAGCAGCCAAAGATGTTCGTATACAAGCACCAATTCCTGGAAAAAGTACTATTGGTGTTGAAATACCTAATCCCGTAATTAGTGCTGTAAAAATTAAAGAAATCTTAGGCAATATCCCTAAAGCGCAAGAAAATGCTAAAATGTTAGTTGCCTTAGGAAAAGATATCATGGGACGTCCTCAAACAGCGGACCTTTCTAAAATGCCTCATTTATTAGTAGCAGGATCAACTGGTAGTGGTAAATCTGTATGCGTCAATAGTATGTTAGCATCATTATTAATGCTTTATCGTCCTGACCAAGTTAAAATTATGTTAGTGGACCCAAAGAAAGTAGAATTATCGAATTACAATGGTGTTCCTCATCTGTTATGTCCAGTAGTAACAGATCCTAAAAAAGCATCTTTAGCTCTCCAAAAAATTGTAGTTGAAATGGAAAAACGTTATGACACATTTGCTGAAACTGGTGTAAAAAACATTGGAAGTTACAACGAATACATTGAAGAACAAAATAAATTAAATCCTTCAGCTCCATTACCTAAAATGTATTATATTTTAGTGGTCATTGATGAACTTGCTGATTTAATGCTTGTTGCAAGTAAAGAAGTAGAAGAATCTATCATGCGGATTACACAGATGGCTCGTGCCGCAGGAATTCATTTAATTGTTGCTACACAAAGACCATCAACCGACGTCATAACAGGTGTTGTAAAAGCAAATATTCCATCTCGTATTTCTTTCGCTGTATCCAGTCAAATTGACTCTAGAACCATTTTGGATATGCCAGGAGGAGAAAAATTGTTAGGAAAAGGAGATATGCTGTATCTTCCAATGGGAGAAAATACCCCAATTCGTATTCAAGGATGTTTTATCTCAGATGATGAAATTCGTCGAGTAATTGAATATGTGTGCAAAGAACAACAAGCCAAATATGATGAAAATTTAACGACCAATTTAAATAGTGCTCATATTGCTGGCGCCGATAGTGAACCAGAAGAATATGACGATCCACTTTACAATGAAGTCGTTGAATTTGCAGCGAAGACAGGAAAAATTAGTGCCTCCTTATTACAAAGAAGATTTCGACTTGGCTATAACCGGGCCGCTCGCATTGTCGATTTGTTAGAAGAAAGAGGCATTATTGGACCGCAAAACGGTTCGAAACCAAGAGAAGTATTAATTAAATTAGAAAATAAAAATGAAGAAGAGGCTTAAGCTAGCTTCTTTTTTCAAAAAGAAATCTTTAAAATAAATAAAAAATGTAGTCATAAATAGAAAGTAAGGAAAAAAATGTTAAATAAAGAAAACACTCAGAAACGGTTTTGGGAAATAATCCAAGTGCATTATGAAAAAGAATGTTATACTGATGCACTAAAAGATGCTTGTTTATATATGATTCAATTAGTACAAGAAAAATCGGATACAGAGAATATGGATGGGGAAAAACTTATCACTAATGTTTTTTCAGAGACTAAACCAAAACTATTGATTAATGCGAACCAAACGATAACGGAAAAAGATATTCAAAGAGGATTTGGAATGATCTTAAGAGGTATCATATGTGCAATAAGAAACCCGATAAGTCATAAAAGAGATGTAGAATTTACTAAAGAAGAAGCGGATAGCATCTTAATGTTTCTAAATAGTTATATTATTCCTAAATTAGATGACAGTAAAGACTTTGGATATGTTGAGAATTGGTACGAATATATTTTTGTTGATGGCGAAGAAGATAGTGAATCTTATTCCAAAACCTTATTAGACTGTATTCCTAAAAAAGAGAAAAAAGACTTAATGATTCACATCATCGAAAATTTAGAAGACATAGAACAAAATAAATTTACTTTTTTTATTAATGAACTATTTCAAAGTTTAATCAAAAAAGATCAAGATGATTTAATTAAATTATTAAACAAAAATATTATAAATACCAAAAGTATTACCTATTTACTCAGTTTTCTAAACCATTTTCCAAAAAATATTTGGAAAAGATTAAATGATTTAGCTCGAGCTAGAATACAAGAAAAAGTAAAAAAGGAAATAAAAAATGGTCAAATCATATCGTGTTCGTTTAATACTTCTGAAAATACAATAGGAATACTAGGAATAGAAGCGTCCTCTTGGTTATCACTTTTTAGTAATCAAGAAGAAATATATGAAATACTCTTTGATAAATTAGAATCTTCCGACAGTGAAGCCAAATATGCAATTACTAATTTTCCGTTTCATTTGCAACTTTTTGAAAAATATGCCGACCGTTTGATAAATGGGTTAAAAAGTGGTAACAAATATTATCATAAAATAGTAGGATGCGAAATTCCATTTTTGGATTCCAATTCTAAAGTTCTCCAAAAAATAAAAAGTGTTTATAATGCTTTTGAAGAAAATGATGTCAAATGTTGAAAAATAAATTAGAATTCATTTGACTTCATTCTTTTTTTTTGATAAAATTTTGCTATTAAATATTCTTTGAGATTGAACGGTGATTTTTTGGAACATTACTTTACCAATAATGAAAATTTAAAAAGCGAAATTAGGACTCTTTCTTATCATTTTCAAGAACATGAGTTTCAATTCCTAAGTGATAATGGCATTTTTTCTAAAGACAAATTAGATTTTGGAAGTAAACTACTAATTGAAACATTTATAAAAGAAGAGGAAAATACACAACTTGATTTATTAGATGTGGGTTGTGGCTATGGATTAATCGGAATTACTACCGCTAAAATTTTAGATAGTTATGTGACGATGTGTGACGTAAATAAAAGGGCCCTGCATTTGGCCAATCGAAATATGGAAAAAAATAAGATTCGTGGTGAAACTATTCTCTCCGATACTTATGAAAAAATTACCAAAAAATATGATAGAATCCTTACCAATCCTCCAATACGAGCGGGCAAATCAGTGGTAAGTAAAATATTATTAGAAGCAAAAAATCACTTGAAAGAAAATGGCTCTTTATGGTTTGTCATTCGAAAAGATCAAGGGGCCAAAAGTATGATGGCTTTATTAAGCAAAATTGCTAAGTGTGAAATAAAAGAAAAAAGCAAGGGTTTTTATGTCATGAAAGCAGAATTTAGTTGACATTGACAAGTCCTACTGCTAAAATTAGAAATTGGTGACGTGTTGATTTTTTGCGCAAAAAATTAAAAATCAAAAATATATTAGATGGGGTGAAATCGTGGCTTACACATTAAAAAAATTCGGTGATTACCGTGATAGAAGAAGCTTTTCTAAAAGTAAAAATACGATGGAATTAGCAGATCTTCTAGAAATTCAAAAAAAATCATACAATGATTTTCTTCTTACAGGAATTAAAGAAGTTTTTGAAGAACTATTCCCAGTAGAGAGTTTTACCGGAAATGTTACCATTGATTTTGGTGATTATTCTTTTGATGAACCAAGATATTCAATCAAAGAAGCCAAAGAACGTATGGTCAATTATGCTGCACCACTAAAGGTTCAAGCACGAGTATTTATTCATGAAACTGGAGAAGTAAAAGAACAAGAAATTTTCCTAGGTGACATGCCATTAATGACAGATGCTGGAACATTTATCATTAACGGAGCAGAACGTGTTATCGTTTCTCAATTAGTACGTTCTCCAAGCGTATATTTTAAACGTGAAATTGATAAAAATGGTCGTCGTATTATTAGCGGTGAAATGATTCCAAACAAAGGTACATGGTTAGAATTTGAACTAGATGCCAGAGACATTATGTATGTTCGTATCGATCGTACTAGAAAAGTTCCAATTACGACATTTTTAAGAGCATTAGGTCTTTCCAATAACGAAGACATTATTAGTGTGTTTGGAGAAAATGACTATTTAATGAATACGTTTGAAAAAGATAGTACGAAAAATAGTGATGAAGCTTTAATTGAAATTTATGAAAAATTAAGACCAGGAGAACCAGCTACACTAGATTCTGCAAAGAACCAATTAGTAACTAGATTCTTTGATCGTTTTCGTTATGATTTAGCGAAAGTTGGTCGTTATAAATTCAATAAAAAATTAAATGTAGCAGACCGTTTATTAAATCAAACACTAGCAGAAGATATTAAAAATGGTAAAGAAGTTATTGCCAAAAAAGGTACAGTTATCACAAAAGATATCCTAGAAAACATCAAACCAATATTACAATCTGGTTTTGGTGTTCATAAAACAATCATTAACGAAGAACTAGATAACTATGACAAAATTCAAGAAATTAAAATTGTGGATAAAAACCATCCCGATAAAGTAATTAAAATTATTGGTAATGATCAAGAATCAAATGAAAGAAGATTAACTATCCCAGATATTTATGCTTCAATCTCTTATTACTTAAATTTACATGATGGAATTGGGAATACCGATGAAATTGACCATTTAGGAAATCGTCGTGTAAGACAAGTTGGAGAATTAATTCAAAATCAATTTAGAGTAGGTATGGCTCGAATGGAACGCGTAATTCGTGAACGTATGACTACTCAAGAAATCGAAGATGTTACCCCTAAATCATTAATCAACATTCGTCCAGTAACTGCTGTATTAAAAGAATTCTTTGGTAGTTCTCAACTTTCTAAATTCATGGATCAAATTAACCCAATTGCCGAATTAACCGATAAAAGACGTCTATCATCTCTTGGACCTGGTGGACTTTCTCGTGACCGTGCAGGTATGGATGTACGTGACGTTAACGCATCTCACTATGGTCGTATTTGTCCAATCGAATCTCCAGAAGGACAAAACATTGGATTAATCACTTCTTTAGCAGGTTATGCTAAAATCAACGAATATGGATTTATCATGACTCCTTATCGTCGTGTAAAAGACGGTGTCGTTCAAATGGATGATGTCATTTATATGACTGCTGATGAAGAAGCTGATTACTATATTTCTCAAGCAACAGTTAAAATCGATGATAAAAATCGTATTATAGAAGATGAAATCATTGTTCGTATCAATGGAGATAACGTAATGGTACGTCGTGAAGAAGTAGACTTTGTCGATGTAGCGCCAAGTCAAGTTGTATCCATTACAACAAGTTGTATTCCATTCTTAAATTATGACGATGCAAACCGTACTCTTATGGGTTCAAACATGCAACGTCAAGCTGTACCATTATTAAAAGCAGAAGCACCAATTGTTGGTACTGGTGTAGAATGTGTTGCCGCTAAATATTCTGGCTCTTGTGTCGTTGCCAAAGCCGATGGTGTAGTAGATTATGCTGATGCCAAAAAAATTATTGTCAAAAATGCGAAAGGAAAAGATACTTATTATCTTGCCAACTTTGAACGAAGCAACGCCTCATCAAGCTTCAATCATCGTCCAATTGTAAAAAAGGGTGATCAAATCCATATGGGTCAAGTCATCGCCGATGGACCAAGTTGTGATAAAGGTGAACTTGCCTTAGGAAAAAATATGACCGTTGCCTTCATGACCTATAATGGATACAATTATGAAGATGCGGTTATTCTAAACGAAAAACTAGTAAAAGATGATGTTTATACATCACTTCACATTGAACACTATGATATTGAATGTCGTGATACCAAATTAGGACCAGAAGAAATTACTCGTGATATTCCAAATGTTGGAGAAGAAGCAAGAAGAAATCTTGATTCTGAAGGTATTGTAAGAATTGGTACTGAGGTAAAAGAAGGAGATATCCTAGTTGGAAAAGTTACTCCAAAAGGTGTTCAAGAATTAACAAGCGAAGAAAAATTATTACATGCCATTTTTGGAGAAAAAACCAGAGAAGTAAGAGATACCTCTTTAAAGGTAGAACACGGTGCTGGTGGAATTGTTCATGATGTTAAAGTTTATACCAAAGAAAACTCTGATGAACTTCCAGCAGGAGTCTTCAAAATTATTCGTGTTTATATTATTCAAAAACGTAAAATTCAAGTTGGAGACAAAATGAGTGGTCGTCATGGTAACAAAGGTGTTATTTCTCTTGTATTACCAGAAGAAGATATGCCATATTTACCAGATGGTCGCCCAGTAGATATCATGTTAAATCCATTAGGTGTTCCATCTCGTATGAACATAGGACAAATCTTAGAAGTTCATTTAGGAATGGCTGGAAAACGTTTAGGTGTTCATTATGCGACTCCAGTATTTGATGGAGCAAACTGGAATGACATCAAAGAAGAAATGTTAGAAGCTGGAATGAGTGAAGATGGAAAAGTAGAACTAATTAATGGACGTACAGGTGAACCATTTGAACACAAAGTCAATGTAGGTGTTATGTACATGGTTAAATTGCATCACATGGTTGATGATAAATTACATGCTCGTGCAACAGGACCATACTCATTAGTAACACAACAACCACTTGGAGGAAAAGCTCAATTTGGTGGACAAAGATTTGGAGAAATGGAAGTTTGGGCACTATATGCTTACGGTGCAGCTCATGTTCTTCAAGAAATCTTAACCATAAAATCCGATGATATCGTAGGTCGTGTAAAAGTTTATGAAGCTCTAGTAAAAGGTAAAACAGTAAATCAAGCTGGTGTACCAGAATCATTCCGTGTATTAATTAAAGAATTCCAAGCATTAGGTTTAGATGTTCAAATCCTTGATAATACAGATACGCTTTTAGACTTAAAAGAAATTGAAGAAGAAGAAGAAAAAGAAGAAACCATTAAGATTGATGAAATTGATTTAAATGATTTAGAACCAATGGAAGAGCCAGAGACCCCAGAAGAAACGATTCCAGATGAAGAAAATGATTTTGAAAGTGATCTTGATGATTTAGAATTTCCAGAAGATATAGATCTGGATAGTGAAGATATGGAAAGTGGTGATATTCTATGATAGCCGTTAATAATTTTAAAGGAATAAAAGTAGGAATCGCTTCCCCAGAAAAAATTAGAGAATGGTCATATGGTGAAATTAAAAAACCAGAAACCATTAACTATCGTACTCTAAAACCAGAAAGAGATGGTCTTTTCTGCGAGAAAATTTTTGGACCAACCAAAGATTATGAATGTGCTTGTGGAAAATACAAAAGACTTCGTTATAAAAATGTTATTTGTGATAGATGTGGCGTTGAAGTAACAAAAAGTAAGGTTCGTCGTGAGCGTATGGGACACATTGAGCTTGCGGCTCCTTGCAGCCATATTTGGTTTTTTAAAGGCGTACCTTCTAAAATGGGACTTGTCCTTGACATGTCTCCAAGAGATTTAGAAGAAGTATTATACTTTGTAAGTTATGTTGTGTTAGATCCAGGTAGTGCACCTCTTGCTAAAAAACAAACACTTTCTGATAAAGAATATCGTGCTTATTATGAAAAATATGGCACAAGCTTTAAAGTTGGAATGGGTGCTGAAGCTATTAAAACTTTATTATCAGAAGTAGATATTACAAAAGAAATAGAAGATTTAAGAAAAGAACTGGAAGGTGCTACTGGTCAAAAACGTATTCGTTTAGGAAAACGTTTAGAATGTTTAGTATCTTTTGAAGAATCTGGAAATCGCCCAGAATGGATGATTTTAGATGTTCTACCAGTAATTCCACCAGATTTACGTCCAATGATTCAATTAGATGGTGGCAGATTTGCAACAAGTGATTTAAATGATTTATATCGTCGTATTATTAACCGTAATAATCGTTTGAAGAAATTATTAGAACTTGGAGCACCAACTATCATTGTTCAAAATGAAAAACGTATGTTACAAGAAGCAGTGGATTCTCTTTTAGATAACGGACGCCGTGGAAGAAGTGTAACTGCTGCTGGAAATCGTCCATTAAAGAGTTTATCCAGCATGTTAAAAGGAAAACAAGGACGTTTCCGTCAAAACTTACTTGGAAAACGTGTTGACTACTCAGGTCGTTCAGTTATCGTAGTAGGACCTAACCTAAAAATGTATCAATGTGGAATTCCAAAAGAAATGGCGCTTGAATTATTTAAACCACATGTTATTCATGGACTTGTGGAACGGGGACTTGCTCACAATATTAAAGGAGCAAAAAAATTAATTGAAACTCGTGATGATGCTGTATGGGATATCGTAGAAGATGTAATTACGGAACATCCAGTTATGTTAAACCGTGCCCCAACACTTCACCGTTTAGGTATTCAAGCATTCGAACCAAAATTAGTTGGTGGAAAAGCAATCCGCTTACACCCACTTGTTTGTACTGGATTTAATGCTGACTTCGATGGAGACCAAATGGCAATTCATATTCCATTATCTGAAGAAGCCAAAGCAGAAGCAAGACTTTTAATGCTTGGTGCAAATAACATTCTAAATCCAAAAGATGGAAAACCAATCGTTACACCATCACAAGATATGGTACTTGGAAACTGTTATATTACCATGGAAAAAGCTGGTGAAGAGCATGAAGGAAAAGTTTATAAAGATCCAAATGAAGTATTAATGGCTTATGAACGTAAAGAAATTACTCTTCATACAAGAATTGCCGTTCCTGTTCGTTCGTTCAAACATAAATTATTCACCGAAGAACAAAGAGATAAATATTTAATAACAACTTGTGGAAAAATTATATTCAATGAGATTTTACCAGATAGTTATCCATTCGTTAATGAAGGATCAAAAGAAAATATTGAAGGAATTACACCAAGTAAATATTTCTTAAGTATGGGAACTGATATTAAAACCGCTATTGAAAATATGCCGCTTACCAAACCTTTTGTTAAAAAAACATTGGGACAAATTATTGCGCAAATTTTCAAAAGATATAAAACAACAGAAACAAGCATGATGCTTGATAAATTAAAAGACTTAGGATTTAAGTATTCAACAATTGCTGGTATTACTGTATCAGCTGCTGATATAGTTCCAAGTAAAACCAAACATCAAGTAATTGATGAAGGAAATGCCTTAGTTGAAAAAATTAATAAACAATATAAGCGTGGTTTAATTACAGAAGAAGAACGTTATAATAACGTTATTGATGTATGGACCAAAGCAAATAAAAAAATCCAAAAAGAATTGGAAGAAATCTCTAGTGCTGATTTTGAAAATCCATTATTCATGATGATGAACTCTGGAGCACGTGGATCGATTTCGAACTTCTCGCAGCTTGCTGGTATGCGTGGATTAATGGCAAAACCAGATGGTTCAACCGTTGAAATCCCAATTACTTCAAACTTTAGTGAAGGACTAGATGTATCCGAATTCTTCTTATCAAGTCATGGTTCAAGAAAAGGTTCTGCCGATACTGCACTTCGTACAGCAGACTCAGGATACTTAACTCGTCGTTTAGTTGATGTAGCACAAGATATTATTGTAAAAGAATTTGATTGTGGTTCCATCCATGGTGTTGAAGTTTATGATTTACTAAACGATAAAGATGGTTCCGTAATCGAATCCCTTGGAGAACGTATTTTAGGACGTTATAGTGCTCAAAAAATTGTTCATCCAGAAACCAAAGCAATGATTTTGGATAAAGGTGAAATGATTAATGAAAATATCGTCAAGAAAATTGAAGATGCAGGAATTAAACGAGTTGAAATACGTAGTGCTTTAACCTGTAAAACACCAAGTGGTGTCTGTCAAAAATGTTATGGACGTAACCTTGCAACAGGAAATCTTGTTGAAACAGGGGAAGCTGTTGGTATTATGGCTGCTCAATCAATCGGTGAACCAGGTACCCAACTTACCATGCGTACATTCCATACTGGTGGAGTTGCTAGTGGAGACGATATTACCCAAGGTCTTCCAAGAGTTGAAGAATTGTTTGAAGCTAGAAATCCAAAAGGAAAAGCAACCATTGCTGAAATTAATGGTAAAGTTGCATCAATCAAAGAAGACAATGGAAAATATAAAATTGTAGTAGAAAATGATGTCGAAGCAAGAGAGCATGTAACGAATTACAACATGAAATTGCGTGTTGCTGTTGGAGATGCTGTTGTAGCAGGAGATAAATTAACCGAAGGCGCAATTAGTCCAAAAGAATTACTTGCTGTAACCGACCCAATTACTGCTCAAGAATACATCTTAAAAGAAATTCAAATGGTTTATAAATTACAAGGTGTTGATATTTCAGATAAACATATTGAATTAATTGTAAAACGTATGATTAGTAAGGTACGTATTGTTGATGCTGGTGATACAGAATTAGTAGAAGGCTTAACAATTTCTCTTCATGATTTTACAGAAGCGAATAAACCAGTTATCTTGCGTGGTGGAGTACCTGCTAAAGGACGTCCAATCATGCTTGGTATTACCAAAAGTTCATTAGAAACAGATTCCTTCTTATCTGCAGCTTCTTTCCAAGAGACAACAAGAGTTTTAACTGATGCAGCAATAAAAGGAAAAGTTGACCATTTAAGAGGACTAAAAGAAAATGTTATCATTGGTAAACTAATTCCAGCTGGAACAGGTGCTAAACAATATAGTGATATCAACATGATTTTAGAAAAAGAATTTATGGATGATGAAGCTAGTGAAGTTTTAGAAGAAAAATTGATGGACGAAGATCCAATCAATGAAGAAATGACAAATAAAGAAGATTAGACAAAAAAGTCTTTTCTTTTTTTTATGTATTTGTTATGATAAAAACCAAAAGGAGATTGGGATTTATGGCCAAAGAAATTTCTTATACTTTATTACATGTCGAAAGCTTTGATACTAATTATTTTTCTATTTTAACAAAGCACAAAATAGAATATAAAACGCAAGAGTCGGTTATGATTAATCCTAGTCCATTTTCCTTTGATATTATTATCAAAGAAAGTGATATATTTCTCTTTTTTTGTATTTTACAAACTTGTAACACACCCATAAAAGTATATACGTATATTGACCAGAGCTTTAACGAATTAGATATTCCAGAGATTATTGTATTCTTTCTGTTAGAAAGAAAAAAGCAATTCCCTACATGTAATTTAAAACCGCAAATTTTAAAATTATATAATCAAAATGATGAAGCAAAAACAATTCATTTCATTCCATATCTAGAAGATTGGCTTATTTATTATGACGCTAAATTACCATATGCTCGCTTATTTTCGAAACAGTCATTGCTAAAAGGAGTCGCTTTTATAATTAACTATCTACATCCAGAAAATGATTTAGAACTTAGTGTAGAAAAAACCTTAACAGATTATTTTAATGGACCAATTTTTAAAAGAGCAAAAGAAAAAAATAAGGCTTGATAATGATAAATTATTTGATACAATAAGTTGCAAAAGGAGTGTTACAAATTGGAACAACCAAAAACATATTTTGCTTTTCACATTGAAGGAAAAGATTTTTCTTTCTTAGAACAATTCAAGAATGCGGAAATTGATTTTATATGTAATGATAAATTAGAACAAATAAAGTGTTATCAATCTGCTATCGATATTAGTATTAATACGGAAAATATATTTAAAGCGTTATCTATTCTTTATCAAACGAAACCTAAACTAGCAGTTTATATGCCAATAGATAACAGATTAAGACGAATTGACTTATTTGCTTTACTGATAGAATTGTTAAAACATCAGAACCAAACATTATTCCATCTAGAAGATGAACAATTAACCTTTTTTGGGAAATTACAACGAGCTCACATAAACTATCAATTTGAACTATCTAACAAAATCATAAATTATGGTCAATCTGCCATTGACATCAGTGTAAATGACCAAGATTTATTAACTTTTCTTCACATTATCAGAGCCAAAAATCCCCAATTAAAAACATATACTTATGCAAATGGAGAATTTCAAATATTAAATTTAGAAGCTACCATTTACGAATTATTATTAAAAGAAAAAGAAAATTCTACATTTCAAATAGAAAAAAGAACAATAAAATATTTAGATGCTGCAGGAAAAGAATACTTTTGTTTTTTCATCCCTTATTACAATGAATATTTCATTTATTATCGTTTAGATAGACCTTATGCTAAAGTCATAAAAAAGGGTTCAAACTTTTCTTATTTTGTAAATACCCTCCATCCTAAATTTGACTATGAAAAAGATGTAATCAATACGATCAATGAATATTTTATGACTACAGAACAAAAACGAAATCGTACCATTATTTAAGACAAGTACATTTACTTGTTTTTTTAAATTTCTTATTAGTTTTTCGCCATATTAAGACAATTTATGATAAAATAAATTAAGACTAGGAAGTGATAAAATGTCGCAATCAACATTTATACTTATTGGTATTGCTTACTATTTATTTTCAGTTGCCATCGTTGTTGTAGTCTTAAATTTTATCGCGAAAAATGAAAAGAAAAAATATCAAAAAGAAATTAGTGAATTAGAACGAGAAAAAAACTTAATTATCTCAGCAGCCATCATGTCTGAGTTAAACAAAGTAGAACCATTAGTAAATAATGCCGATATGCAAGAATTATATAACGAATGGCAACGTCGTTTTAATGAAATCAAAGAAAATGAAGTTCCGAAAATTACAGACCAATTAATTGAAATAGAAGAATTATTTCAAGAAAAAAAATACAAAGAATTAAAACAAAAAATAACCGAAGCAGAACTTGACGTTTATTATATTAAGACAAAATCTAACTTTTTATTAGATGAGATTAAAGGTATCACTTTAAGTGAAGTGAGAAACCGTGAAACAATCACCAAATTAAAAGCTCATTATCGTGAAATTAGAAATAAATATAAAGGAGCCAAAGATCAATATGAAATTGTTTCATCTCCTTTAGATTTACAATTTGAAAATGTTGATAAATTATTTAGTGCTTTTGAATTATCAATGGATAAAAATGCTTATCAAGAAGTAGGAAGAATCGTAAAAGCCATTGACGATACCATTGGTAATTTAGAAATTGTGATAGAAGAAGCTCCAGGAATCATTGCGATGGGGAAAGTTTTAATTCCTAAAAAGATGAAAGAAATTAACGCGATCTATGAAAAAATGAAAAAAGAAGGTTACAATTTAGAATTTTTAAATTTACCTTATAATTTAACCGAATCAAATAAAAAAATTACTGACATTTTTCAACGTTTAAATGTTTTAAATATTGAAGATTCTACTTTCGAATTAAAAACAATGCTAGATTACTTTGATTCTTTATATAATGATTTTGACAAAGAAAAAATAGCTCGTAAAATATTTGATGACTATCAACGTAGCATTTTAATGAAAGTAACCAAGTTAATTAAAATCAATAATAAATTGATTCGTAAGCTAGATGATATCAAATATAGTTATGATTTAACCGATGAAGATGTATCTGTCATCGATGAAATAAAAGTAGAATTAGCAAGCATTCGTGAAAAATATGACGAAATTATTGAATTACATCGAGCTCATCGTCATAGTTTTAGTCATTTAGGCAAAGAAATGGAAGTTTTAAACGCTAAGCTTACCCACACGGAAGAGAAACTAGAAACCGCCTTACGAACCTTAGGTAGTTTAAAAGAAGATGAGCTAAGAGCACGGGAACAGTTAGATGAAATTAAAATTATTTTAAATAAATCGAAAGAACATATGAAAAGTTATAAATTGCCAGTAATACCAAAAAAATACTTTGTGGAATTAAGTGAAGCTACAGAAGCCATTGCTAATATGGTAAAAGAATTAGAGCGAACTCCTATTTCTATCAAAGTATTAAATACTCGGGTGGATACAGCAAGAGACTTAGTCCTAAAATTACTAAACACGACCAAAGAAACAATTAAAACAGCTAAAATGGCTGAAACAGCTATTGTCTATGGCAATCGTTATCGTCCTGTAAATAAAGATGTGGACTTTGGTTTGACGAAAGCCGAAAATGCCTTTTATAAAGGAAACTTTAAATCATCCTTAGAAAATGCCATTGTGGCAATTAACATCTTAGAACCTGGCATACATAAACGATTAATGGAAGAATATGGAGAGTAATTATCTTATGAAAAAGATCATGATAGACTTAGACGAGACAATTGTTAGTGGGGGTTACATCGAATCCTTAAATGATTATCTTGGAACAAATTATAAAGTGGGGGACATCAAGGAGTATTATATTTCTGATATTTTACCTCCTGAAGAAAATGATAAATATTTAGATCATTTTTATAAAAATGTCAATGTTTATGACAAAAGTCACTTAATTCCTGGAGCATTGGAAGTGATTGAAGAATTAAAAAATCATTATGAAATTTATATTTGTACAGCTTTTTATGATAAAAGAAAGCCCGAAGCTTGTGCCATTATGGCCAAACACAAATACACTTGGATATTAAAAAATATGCCATACATCGACCCCAAAAAGATTTTATTAACCAGTGCCAAAGAATTAGTCATGTGTGATGTTAAAATTGATGATAAAGTATCTAATTTAAAAAGAGGATATGGCAAAATTAAACTATTATTAACGCAAAAACATAATGAAGACTATTCTGATGAAGAACTAGCATCATTAGGAATCATGCGTGTCCATAATTGGCAAGAAATAAGAAGTATCCTAATAGAAGGAGTGTTACCATAAATGATTTATTTAGACTATAGTGCCACTACACCAGTAAGTTATGATGTATTAGAATCATATATTAGAGCAACCAAAGATTTTCCTGGTAACCCAAATTCTTTGCATAGCTTAGGAGTAAAATCAAAAACCTTAATGAATAGTGCGATGAAACAAATTGCCGACCTTTTTAATATTTTAGAAAGTGAAATAACCTTTACAAGTGGAGCAACAGAATCCAATAATATGGCTTTAATTGGCACTGCCTTAGCGAATATGAAAAACGGTAATCATATTATCGTATCTAAACTAGAACATCCGTCTATTTATAAAATTTGTGAATACTTAGAAAGCATTGGCTTTAATATTAGTTATGTAAATAATGATTCTGAAGGTTTAATTGATTTTGAGGATTTAAAATCTTTGATTCGACCTGAAACGATTTTAGTAAGTGTATGTGCAGTAAATAGTGAAGTCGGAATCCGTCAACCACTAAAAATGATTCGTCAAATTATTAAAAAAGAAAATGCCCAAACTTTGTTTCATAGTGATATGACTCAAGCCATTGGTAAAATTCCTGTCAGTTTTCATGATGTTGATATGGCAAGTATTTCAGCTCATAAAATCTTTGGTCCCAAAGGAATCGGTTTGTTTTATAAAAATAGTCGTGTCAAATTAATGCCGATTATTCATGGAAGTGGCAAGAGCAATGACCTAAAACCAGGCACTCCAGCTGTGCCTCTAATTGTAGCTTTTTCGAAAGCCTTACGACTTGCTTTAATGGATTTAGACAAACGAGAAAACTTTGTAAGACGTTTAAATGAAAAAATTGTGACAGAAATTTCTAAGATGGATGGAATCTTGATAAATCAAACAAAGTATTCCATACCCCAAATTCTTAATATTAGCTTACTAAAAGTAAGACCAGAAACATTTATTCATGCTATGGAAGAATATGAAGTTTATTTAGGAACCAATACTGCTTGTGCAAGTGGTGAATTATCAACGAGCATTATGGCAATTTATAACGATAAAAAAAGAGCATTGGGAACGATTAGAATTAGTTTGTCTTATGTGACAACAACGGATGAAATTAATCGCTTTTTAACATGTTTTAAAAGCATTTATCACAAATTAAATACATTACTTGATTAAACGATTTATCTCCTTGAGTTTTAAATCGTTTTTTGATATATTAAGCAAAGAAAAAAGGTGAGTTATGGAAAAATTAATCATAATAAAATATGGTGAAATGACAACCAAAAAAGATAACATTGGTTTATTTTTAAAAAAGTTAAAAGAAAATGTTGCATTTGTTTTACGAGAAGAACAAACAACCATTCAATATGATAGTGGACGCATGTTTATTTATTGCCAAAATAATAATTTTGATTCCGTATTAGCTCGCTTACAAAAAGTATTTGGAATTCATGAAATTATAATAGGCTATGAATTACCAAATAACGATATAGAGGAAATAAAGAAAAACTTAAAAGAATTAATAATGACAGTAGATTTTAAAACGTTTAAAGTAGAGACAAAAAGAAGTAATAAAAAATATCCTTTAACAAGTCCAGAGATAAATCATGTCTTAGGAGGGATAGTTCTAAAAACAAAACCCGATATTAAGGTTGATGTTCATAATCCCGAGATCATTATTTATACAGAGATTCGTTTAGAAAAATCTTATTTATATTTTGAAAAATACAAAAGTTGTGGAGGATATCCCGTTGGAACTCTTGGAAAAGGTTTATTAATGCTAAGTGGTGGAATTGATTCACCAGTTGCTGGCTATTTAGCTATGAAAAGAGGCGTTAAAATAGAAGCAATTTACTTTGAAAGTCCACCTCATACATCTTTTCAAGCTAAAAATAAAGTGGAAAGCTTAGCAAGAATATTATCAACGTATAATCAAGATATAAAACTACACATAATCAAGTTTACAGAGATTCAAGAAGCTATTTATAAGAATATTCCTCATGAGTATTTAATTACGATAATGCGCCGAATGATGTATCGAATTTGTGCGATAGTAGCTAGTAAATCTAACTGTAAGATTATCGTAAATGGTGAATCAATTGGACAAGTAGCTAGTCAAACACTTACAAGTATGAATGCCATTAATCGTGTGGTAAATATTCCCGTAATTCGCCCTCTAGCTTGCTTTGATAAATTAGAGATTATTGAAATATCTAAAAAAATCCAAACTTTTGATACAAGTATTCTTCCTTATGAAGACTGCTGTACTATTTTTGTTCCTGATCATCCTGTAATTAATCCCGAGATTGCCAAATGTGAAGAATATGAACAATTAATTCCCTATGAAGATTTAATATATCAAGCAATTCGTACGAAAGAAGTAAAAATAATTACAGCTCATGATAAAAAATTTGAAGACATGCTTTAACACATGTCTTTTTTGTTTTTAATGCTCTAAAAGACCATAAGTTGTTATATTTTGATAAAATAATATAAACTATAAAT
>CAJUQG010000012.1 GCA_910588025.1 uncultured Bacilli bacterium | reverse complement strand
CAAAAAAAGTAGTATATTCATTTTGAATACACCACTTTGTCAACAGTCTGAGATTACAAAAACTGTAATCTTTTTTTTGACGAAAAAAGACACTTTTTCTTGAATAAAAAATCTTCTAGATTCCCATAATCTACATAGAATCTGTTAGGAGGATTTATATGTTTCACAATTTTGGATTTGAAGTAGCAGAATTACTAGAAATCGCTGAACAAGAGCGTGTAGAATTACGTCACCCATATGTTGGAAGTGAACATTTACTCTTAGCCATTTTAAAACAAGAATCAGATGTGGCTAATAAATTAAAAGTTGCTGGCTTAACCTATTCGAAATTTCGCCAAGAACTAATAGATATTATGGGCTCTTCATCAAAAGTTCAAGAGCTTATTTTATATACCCCATTGTTAAAACGAATTTTAGAATTAGCTTTAGAAGATGCAATGGAAAACAACAAAGGTTTGGTAACAACTCGTCATTTACTTTTAGCTATGTTAGAAGAAGGCGAAGGAATCGCTATACGTATTATGATTAGTATGAATATTGATATCGACGAATTATATGACTCGCTAAAGAAAAAGAAAACTTTTAAAAAAGAACGAGATAATCTTGAAATATACAAAATAGGAGTAGTTTTAAATGATATCATTAATCCAAATGAAGTAGTGGTTGGTAGAGAAAAAGAAATTGAAAGTATGATGGAAACTTTACTTCGTAAAAAGAAAAACAATCCACTTCTCGTTGGCAAAGCTGGCGTAGGAAAAACTGCCTTAGTAGAAGAATTTGTTCGTCGAATACAACGAAAAGAAGTTCCTGAGAATTTAGAAAATATGGAAGTTATCATGCTCGAAATGGGCTCTTTAGTAGCAGGAACGAAATATCGTGGAGAATTTGAAGAACGCTTGACTAAACTAATTCGGGAAATTATTGATAACAAACATATTATTCTTTTCATCGATGAAATTCATTCCATGGTAAACGCTGGAGGTGCTGAAGGAGCGATTAATGCCAGCGACATTTTAAAACCTTATTTAGCAAGAGGAGAATTAAAATGTATTGGAGCTACCACGACTGAAGAATACTATAAATTTATTGAAAAAGATAAAGCTCTAAATCGTCGTTTTGAAATCATTCATTTGGAAGAACCTAATTTAGAACAAACCAAAGAAATTTTAGTAAAAGTCAAAAAAGAATATGAGAATCATCATCACGTAAAAATAACCAATCAAAATATTGAAGATATTCTAAATTTAGGAAATGAATACTTATTTCATGCGCAAAATCCTGATAAATCTTTAGAACTCTTAGATTCTGTCTGCGCTCGTGTAAAAACCAAAAAAGAAAAAAAGACGACTAATCCTGAAGAAAAATTATTAAAATTAATTCCCAAAAAAGAACAATTACTACGTGAAGGAAATTTTGAAGAAGCTTTACAATTAACCAAAGAAGAAACTCGTTTAAAAAATACTGCTCCAACCAAAAAAAGATTAACTACTAAAATTGAAACCAAAGATATTATGGAAGTCATTGAACAAAAAACCGGAATTCCATTATTAGAATCGAAAGAAGAACGCTTAACCAAAATGGCAGCTCATTTAAAAGAAACTATAATTGGTCAAGAACAAGCCATTCAAAAAATTATGGATACCCTTCATAAAAAAAGTAATAACAAGCGACCACTTTCTTTTCTCCTTTTAGGACCTACTGGTGTAGGAAAAACGGAAACCGTAAAACAAATTTCTCAAGCTTATAATCAAAAAGATAACTTAATTCGTTTAGATATGAGTGAATTCTCTTTAGATACTTCCATTCATAAACTAATTGGAACCCCAGGAGGATATGTTGGTTATGGAGAACCTTATTTATTTCAAAAACTAAAAGAAAATCCTTATCGTATCATTCTGGTAGATGAATTAGAAAAAGCTGGAAGTCGTGTTTGGAATTTATTTCTGCAAATACTAGATGAAGGTTTTATCACAGATTCGATGGGAGAAAAAATTTATTTCAATAAATCTTTAATTTTTATGACTTCTAATTTAGAGCAAAAAG
The DNA here is from genome assembly GCA_910588025.1 of uncultured Bacilli bacterium. GTDB lineage: Bacteria > Bacillota_I > Bacilli_A > RF39 > UBA660 > MGBC162267. The sequence goes on along the minus strand of CAJUQG010000012.1, from coordinate 34,502 downwards.
AATGTGTAGGATTTGCGAAACGAAATAATAAAGAATTAGAAGAAAATCTATCCAAAGAATTCTTAGGACGTTTTGATGCTATTGTTAATTATCAAAAAATTACCAAAGAAATTGCCACTGAATTTATAAAAAGAAAGAAACCGAATAAAAAACAAGTAGATCAAATATTACAAGATTCAGACTATGAACAATATGGATTAAGAAATCTTTCTTTAATCTTAAATCGATTAGAAACAGACTTTCAAACAAATTAATTTTTTATTGAACTAAAAAATTTTTAGTGATAAAATGATAGAGTAGTGTATATAGATTTGTGCACAATGATAATTTTTTGCATTACAAAGAAAACCAATATGAAACATCTTAGTCAAAGTAAGATGAAAAAAGAAAATAACGATCCAAACGGGTGGTTATTTTTCTTTGCCCAAATTTGTGATAAAATAATTACAGGTGATTAAGATGAAAAACATTTCATGGAATCCTTATTTTTTCTGTTGTTAAAATTAAAATTGCTATTGTCGAATAAAATAAACTAGAAAAGGAAAGATAAAATGAAAATTTATAATACTTTAACAAGAACTATAGAAGAATTTATCCCAAGAGAAGAAGGAAAAGTAAAATTCTATACTTGTGGTCCAACCGTTTATCACGATCAACACATTGGAAATATGCGTAATTATATTGGTCATGATATGTTAGATAAAACCCTACGTTATTTAGGGTATGATGTTTTAAGAGTAATGAACATCACCGATGTTGGTCACTTAACGAGTGATTCGGATTCTGGGGAAGACAAAATGGTCAAAAGTGCTCAAAAACAAAAAAAGACTGTGTTAGAAATTGCCGAATTTTATACCGAACAATTTATGAAAGACTTTAAATTATTAAACAATCGTGTTCCCGATATTATTGCTCCAGCAACCAAACACATATCAGATTATTTTAAAATTATTGAAAAATTATTAGCGACAGATTTTGCTTACCTTGCGGGGGGAAATGTTTATTTTGATACATCAAAACTCAAAGATTATTATAAATTAACCAACCATAAAGAAGATGAAATGGTCATCGGTGCACGTGATGGTGTTGATTTTGATGAATTCAAAAAAAATCAAGCTGACTTTGTTCTTTGGTTTACCAAATCAAAATTTGAAAGTCAAGAATTAAAATGGGAAAGCCCATGGGGAACTGGTTACCCAGGATGGCATATTGAATGTTCTGGAATTAGTTTACATTACTGTGGCGAATATTTAGATATTCATGGTGGAGGAGTAGACAATATTTTTCCCCATCATACCAACGAAATCGCTCAAAGTGAATCTTACTTAGGAGACAAATGGTGTAATTATTGGTTTCATAACGAACACTTAATGGATGAAACTGGTAAAATGAGTAAAAGTAAAGGAGCAACCTTAACCGTTTCCTTATTAAAAGAAAAAGGTTATGACCCTTTAGCATTTCGTTTTATGTGTTTAAATTCTCATTATCGTCGTCAATTAGTTTTTAGTTATGAAAATTTAGATAATGCTTTTAAAACCTATCAAAAATTAAAAGCAAAAGTGCAAGCCCTAGCTTCCCATGGAGAATTAGATAAAAAGTTATTTGAAGAATATGATCAAGAATTTAAAAATCACTTAAGCAATGACTTAAATACGGCAAATACTATAACCTTAATTTATGATTTATTAAAAAGTGATACCAATGACTTCACCAAACGAGAATTAATAAAGGCTTGGGACCAAGTACTATCACTTGATTTAATCAAAAAAGAGCAATTGAGTTCTGAGAAAAAAGCTTACATTGAACAAAAAATTGCTGAACGAAAAAAGGCCAAAGAACAAAAAGACTTCACCTTAGCTGACCAAATTCGTGAACAATTAGAAAAAGAAGGAATTTATATTCAAGATACAAGAGAAGGAACCACATATATAATAAAGTAGGAGGAAAACATGAATGGTATCATATTAGTATTAATTTTAATAATACCTGCTCTCGCCCAGATGATGGTATCTGTAAACTATAACAAATACAAACAAATTGCCAATAAACAAGAATTAACTGGCTATGATGTAGCAAGAAGTATTTTAGACAAACACGATTTAAAAGACATGTATATAGTTGAAACCAAAGGAAACTTAACAGACCATTACGACCCCAATAAAAAAGTCGTTCGTTTATCAAGTGATATTTATCATGGAAAAACGATTGCTGCCATGGCAGTTGCTGCTCATGAATGTGGACATGCCATTCAAGACCAAGAAGGTTACATGTATATGCGTTTTCGTAGTGCTATATTTCCTATCGTTCACATTGCTACGTCTATTTCTTATGCGATTATTGCTTTAGGACTTCTGCTAGAATCTTTCAATCTAATATGGCTTGGTATCGCTTGCGTAGGAACTGGACTTTTATTTCAAATAGTAACGCTTCCTGTGGAAATCAATGCCAGCATGCGTGCTAAAAAAGAGTTAGATCATTTAAAACTTGCCGATACCAATGAACAACAAGGAGTAAAACAAATGCTATTTGCAGCCGCAAGTACTTATCTAGCTGGAGTTTTAAGTAGTGCCCTAGAATTAGTTCGTCTTATTTTAATTTTAACAAATAGAGAAGAAAGATAACGCAAAACGTATCTTTTTTTTCTGTCGAATTTTAAATTGAAAAAAAAAAAAATCTATGTTAGTATTAATATTAGAAAAGAATAAGAAAGTGGGCTAAGTATGCAAAAAGACTTAATTTTTAAGATCGATACACTAATCGAAATGTCAAAAAGTACGTCAAATATTGACACATTAAAAGCGGAATTAGAAGAAATCAATGAAGAAATTGAACTTAAGAAAAGAGAGCTTGAAGAACAAAAAAAATCGATGCAAGATGAAAAATATGTGAAAGCTAGTGATCGAATCATTGATGAAAATATCAAAGTTAGTCTTGAATTAAAAATTCGCAAACTAGAAAGCTCACAAAAAGAATTAGAAAGTGCTTTAAAATCCTCTTTAAAAGAAGAAGACGAAACTCATAAAAAATTAAATGATTTACAAGATAAAATAGCTAAATTAAATCGTTTAATTGAAACTTTAAAAGAAAAACTAGCATCTATAAAAAATGATTCGGAAAGTAGCGAATACTATAAAAATCTGATTTCAGAACAAGAAAAGAAAAAAAATAAAACAGAAGTCGAAGAAAAGATGGTTGCAGAAGAATACCGTAAGGCAGTAGAAAATCTATCCAATCTAACGACAAAAGTTGAAGATGGGAAACAAAAAATAGACAGTGAAAAAGCCAAATTAAAAGATACCGAAGCCAATTTAGCTAGTAATATTTCTTATATCGATACTAATTTAAAAAAAGAAGACGAAAAACATTTAGAAGAATTAGAAAATAAATTAGAAGCATTAGAACAAAGAAAAGAAGAAATTCAAATCGATGCTGTAATGATTGGTAGTGAAGCCAAAGAATTATTAATAGAAGACGATCGCATGGGTTGTTTCCTAAAAATAAAAGAATTAGTAAATTTATTAAAGAAAAATCCTTACATGGATATTGCGAGTAGCCAAGAATTAGCGCGTGTTTTACAAGAAGAAGAAGAACGAGCAATTAGAGAACGTGATATCTTCGCCGCAGATTTAGAAAATAAAAGATATGATGGCAATGATACGCCAGTAATTTTAGAACGAGAAAAATATTTAGAACAACAAAAAATAGAATTAGAAAAAGAATTAATAGAATGTCAAAACAAAATTAGAAAAATTGATATGGAAAAAGTAAGAATTTTAAATTCTTTATTAAGTTCAGCCAATCAAATTTCAGAAAATCTAAGAAAAGAATTAGCAGAAAACAAGCAAGTAATGGAAGCAAATATGGAAAATGCTACTCCTCGTAAAAAAGCTATTTTAATAGCTGCTTACAACAAAAAGGAAGAAGAGCTAAGCGTTGTTCAAAAAATCATCGAATCATATGAAACAGAAATGCAAGATTTAATGAAACAATCACAAATGATAGAAGAAAATGAAATCCAAGCGATTCAAACCAAAATGACTAAAATTGCTGAGGATTTAAAAGATATTCACAAAAAAACCATGATTTCTTCTAAAACAAAAGATGTATTAGCAGTTGAAAATGATAAAACAAGATTAAAAGAATTAACCGACCGAGTAAAAGAAATTAATACAATTAAGAAATTTAGCCAAACACCGAGTGAAATTTATGACGAAGTCGAAATGATTCTAGGTTCTTTTATTACAAATCAAGAAATTGATGAAGAACCAAAACCAGTAATCGAAGAACCAGAAAATACTTTGATGAATAATTTCCGCATAGCAACAGAACCAGAAAATGACAAAGATACTTATAATCGAAGTGAAAAGAATAAAGATGTTTTAATTGAAGAATCACAAGAAGAAAGTAAAGAAAATGATAATACTATCAATTGGTTTGAGACACCAGTAGAAGAAAATGTGGCGATAACTCCGATAGATATGAATATAGAAACTATCAATACTCCCGTAGAAGAAACACCGAATATCGGACCAACACTAAATGTAGAAACACCTCTAGATTTCCAAGAAAGTGCTCCAACCGATTTTGTAATGGATTCCTTTAATACTCCATTAAATGATGTTTCATCAACAAAGGAAAATACTATATTAGAGCCAAACATTACGTTAGAACCTACAAAAGAAATAGAACCTATCAACATGGATGAAATAATTCCTTTAGGTACAATTGATAATCCACCTTTAAAAGAAAGATGGAAAGTAATTCATGTAGAACCACTAGAAAGTACAACTACGACTCCAAAAGAACCAACAGTATCTTCAGAAGATGTCATGATTAGTGATTTTAAAGATGAAGATTATGTTGATTTTAATACACTTTTAGATGGAGGTAATGTATAATGCCAATACAAATTAACACAATTATTACCTTAGACAACCAAATGCGTTATGTTGTATTAAATGAAACTGAGTATATGAATCATAACTATTTCTTAGTTATGGAAATAGATCAGTTCAAAGAAGTAATTCCAACAAATGTTGCTATTTTAGAAAGCATAATAGAAGGACAAGATACTTATGTTGAAAAAGTAACGGATCCAGAATTAATGCTAACATTAACAAATATCTTAAAGGCGCAAGTATAAGCGCTTTTTTTCATATCTCTTTTTTGTTATAATAAACTTAATTAAGAGGTGAAAAAATGATAAATTATGAAACCAATTCTAAACTAGTAAAACCAGGTAATATCTTTATTGCAATCAAAGGTCATACCGTAGATGGTCATGATTATATTAATGATGCGATAAAAAATGGTGCAATAAAAATTATTGCGGAAAAACAAGTAGAATGTAGTGTTCCTCTAGAACTTGTTTCGAGTACAGAAGAATACTTAAAAGAGACATTACAAAAAGAATATAGTTCCTTATTTCAAAAATTAAAAATAATTGGCGTAACAGGAACCAACGGAAAAACAACTACTTGTTATTTAACCTATCAACTTTTAAAAAAATTAGGTGTTAAAGTTGCTTACATGGGTACGATTGGTTTTTTCTATGAAAATATCGAAAAAGAATTATCAAATACTACGCCAGATATGTTAACAACCTATAAGTTATTAACAGAAGCATTAGAAAATGGTTGTACAACAGTAGTAATGGAAGTAAGTTCGCATGCCATTAGTTTAGAGCGAATCGCTGGTTTAAAATATGCTATCGGTGCTTTTACAAATTTAACTGAAGATCACTTAGATTATCATAAAACCATGGAAAACTATTTAAAAACAAAATTAGATTTATTAAAATACATGGAGCCAACTGGAATATTCTTAACCAATTGTGATGATCCTTCTGGAATAAAATTTCAAAAAGATAATGTAAAAGTGAAAACTTTAGGAATGAATGCTCAAGATTATAAAATAAATGATTTTATGATTACTCCAGCTGAAACCCAAATTTCATTTACTTATCAACAAAAAGAGTATCATCTAAGAACAAATTTAACAGGTAAATTTAATGTTTATAACTATATTACTGCTTTAGCCATTTGTCATGAGTATGGTTTTGATATTCCAAGTATTATTGAAAAGACGGCTTTTATTTTCCCACCCAAAGGAAGATGTGAAACCTACAAAGTAAAAGAAGGATTTGCTGTTGTGGATTATGCTCATACCCCAGATGCTGTTGAAAAAGTCATTGAATCTTATCGTGAACTTGCGAAACAAAGAATTATAACTTTAGTCGGATGCGGAGGAGATAGAGATCCTATCAAACGTCCTATTATGGGGAAAATTGCCTCAAATAAAAGTGATTATGTCATATTTACAAGTGATAATCCAAGAACCGAAGACCCTAAAAAAATTATGGATGATATCATAAAAGGGGTAGAAAAAGATAATTATGAAATTATGTTAGATCGAAAAGAAGCAATTAAAAAAGCACTAGACTTAATCAAAAAAGATGACATTGTTCTAATACTTGGAAAAGGTCATGAAGATTACCAAATAATTGGTCATGAAAAAATTCATTTAGATGATAGTGAAGAAATTAAAAAGTATGTGGAAGAAAAGAAAAAAGAAAAATGAAAATTGAAAAAGGTCAAAAGTACCTTCATTTTAAAGGAAGAGAAGTAGAATATTAGAATTAGGAAAACATTCAGAAACACTAGAAGAATATGTAATCTACATACACACAGACGAAGAAAATCCAACCATATGGATTAGACCTATAGAAATGTTTCAAAGTAAAGTAGACAAAGTAAAATATCCAAACGTTACACAAGAATATCGTTTTGAACGAATTGAGGAAAAAAACTCTCAATAAACATTAGAGAGTTTTTTTATTTAAAGTAAAATTCATTTTAACACATTATATTTACATCTATTTAAACGCTTTATAAACTCTATATTATTATTGAGTGGATATGGATTAGAAAACTCATTTCTAACAGATAAATCAAATTCAGGATCAAAATTTAAAGATTCCAAAATCATTCTTTGAACATCACTAAGCAAATTTTTATCGTATATACCATATCGAGGATTCATACTTGCTAAAATAACTCCACCCATACGCTCTGTAAAATAATTATAAAAATGATTAACGATTTTTAAATCTTCAATATCTTTGCCTATAAAACTATAAGTTGCTATAAAACCAGTTAATATGGTTTGGATTAAAGATTGATGGAAAGGAATATTTTTTAAGGAAGAAAAAACACCATTAGAAAATAATACACCTTCCATATATTGTTCGATTCCAAATTGAAAGTCAAGATTTTTATCATCGTAAGTACTAACAATTGCTACTTCTTTTTCGTTATTATTATATAACATTTCATATCCTGATTTGTTAAACTGAAAATCTTTTGGAATCTTTTTGATTAAAATTTGATTAAACTTTCCTGTTCCATATAAAGTATCATCTCCAAGAATACCAAGATGAATAAAACCTAATTTATGAATTAAAAAATCATAATAAGGCAAAAATGTTTGATATTTTTGTGAAAAGAGATAAAAAAGCTTTTCTAGTCTAGGATTACTTTGACATTTTTGTAAACATTGTTCTTGAGTAAATGCTGGAATGGAAGAAATAGCTACTTCAAAAAAACTTCCACTTTTATCTAAAAATCCACACATGATATTGCTCCTTTTAATAGTACTATTCTATGACAAAATTTTTTTATGATAAGGAAACCATCATTGATAAAAGTTTAAACTTCAAAATCAAAAGAATTAGAATTATCAAAATTTTTATCCATTAAAAATTCATGAATAATTTCTTCTTGGTTTTCGACGGCAATTTCTTCAATACGGTCAACACGACATTTTTCACTCAGTAAGATAGCTTCTATTTTTTGAACAGCTAACTGAACTTCATCATTAACTACTACATAATTATATTTTGGAATCTCATTAATTTCTTGATAAGCAACTTGAAATCTTTTGATAATTTGTTCATTATTTTCTTTTCCACGAGCTTTGATGCGTTTTTTTACTTCTTCCATACTTGGAGCCATAATGAATATTAAAATAGTTTCTGGAAACATTTCTTTAATTTTTTGAGCACCTTTGACATCAATTTCTAAAATAACATCTTTGCCTTGTTCTAATAATTCATGAACTTCTTTTTTTGGAGTACCATAATATTTTCCATATTGAACAGTTTCATATTCTAAAAAATCCCCTTGCTCAATTTTTCTCTCAAATTCTTCTTGAGTAACAAAAAAGTATTCCACGCCATTTGTTTCTCCATCACGCATTTTTCTAGAAGTATAAGAAATAGATAAAGATAAATTTTGATTTCTTTGAATTAAATGTTGGACAACAGTCCCCTTACCTGCACAAGTGGTGCCAGAAATAATAATTAAACTACCTTGACGTTTTGTTTTTAACATAAAATCCCCTTTTCTTAATTACCGTATTATAACATTAGAATAAAGAAAATAACAAGCTATAATATAGATTTATAATATGATTAAGAATTAAAACTATCAAAATTTATATCAGCTAAATGTAAGATACGTTTTCTTTCTTTTCCATATTGATTAATAACTTTTTTAATTTCATCATTTGGATTCGTTGCCAAATAGGAATTAGGAAAAAATAATTGATTTTCCACAATACTTTGAAGTGAATTCATAAGTTCATATTTTCCATAATCATTAAATAAAAGATAATTCATTTTAATATTTCGTGGCTTTTCTTCTAAAAAAAATGTTGGATTATCAGAATATTCCGCTTTAAAAAATTGTTTTCTTTTCAAAATAAGAAATTGAAGAATATCTTTTTTCGTAATCGTTTGATAAGAATAAAAATATGTTAAGATATTAAAAATAGATAACCAATCTCCACAAAAACCATATCCCCCTTGATATTTTCTAACGTCACATCTCTCAATACGGCGATCCGATGATTTCTTCTTAGTATTAATAATCCAATTTTTATAAAGCAATTCATAGATAATAGGAGAAATACTAAACTGAATACTAACAAAATCATCCATAGGATATGCTTCAAGAAAAGCTAATATTTGGTTAAATTGTTGCAAATTATTAAAACTAAATTGATGTTGTTTTATATGATGCTGTAATAATATTTCGTTAATATATTGAATAAGACGTTTACTCACATAATAATGATGATGTGAGATATGTTTTGAAAAATAAACATATTGATTAGAACAAAAATTTAAATTTGGTTGAAAATAATTATAAGACAAGCCTCCTTCATAACGATAAAAATTAGATAATTCAGGAATTTGTTCCAAAATAGATTGATAAATTGACACAAAAATTTCCCCCTTTTTTGGTTTATTATAACATTAAAAAAGAATAATACAAGCAATTTAAAACTTAATAAAATATGCTTTACTTTGAAATCGTTTGTGAGATATAATATTAAAAGAAATGAGGAGGTAAATTATGGAATTAAAAGGAAGTAAAACTGAAAGTAACTTAATGGCAGCTTTCGCAGGAGAAAGTCAAGCTCGTAATAAATATTCATATTACGCATCACAAGCAAAAAAAGATGGGTATGAACAAATTGCAGCAATTTTTGAAGAAACTGCAAACAATGAAAAAGAACATGCAAAAATGTGGTTCAAAGAATTAAATGGTGGAAAAATTCCAGATACTTTGACAAACTTAAAAGATGCAGCAAGTGGAGAAAACTTTGAGTGGACTGATATGTATAAAAACTTTGCAGAAGTTGCTCGTGAAGAAGGATTTGACCAAATTGCCCGTTTATTTGAACAAGTAGCAGAAATCGAACGTCATCATGAAGAAAGATACTTAAAAATTGTTGGAAATATTGAAGATAACTTAGTATTTCAAAGAGGAGAAGAACGTGTTTGGATTTGTAGAAACTGTGGACATATTACAGTAGGAGAAAATGCTCCAGCTGTTTGCCCAGTTTGTAAACATCCTCAAAGTTTTATGGAATTAAAAGCTGAAAATTATTAATAAAATTTTACCGTGAAACATCCATAAGTAGTTTTATAACATCTATTTTAGAGAAAAAGTAACCAGGCTGAAATTACTTTTAGATCATGTTTAAAATGAAATTCAAATGTGGAGTAAAATCGTTTGTTACGTTATAACTACAAAGCGCTAGTAAAACTAGAACTTGGGTGGTACCGCGGGTAATACTCGTCCCTTGCATTTTATGTAAGGGATTTTTTTATTAGGAGAAAAATTATGGCAAAATTAACAATTTTGAAAGAAATTAATTCGGCGCATGGCTCTAAGATACATGGACATACTTTTCAAATAGAATTTCATTTTGAAGGAGAGTTAGAAAATAATATGGTAGGTAATTTAGATTTTCATGTGATTGAACCTCAAATAGATGAAATTATTTCAAAAATAGATAAAATTTATTTAGATGATGTCATTAAGCCACGTGCCACAATAGAAAATATTGCAATTTACTTATTAAAAAATTTAGTAAATCTTCAAAAATTGTATTCAATAAAAGTATGGGAAGGCAAAGACAAAAATGTGGAAATTTTTAAGGAGGAAATAAAATGAAAGAAGAACTAAAAGAAGTAGTACTATCGTTACAAAATGAATTAAAAGAATGTACAAAAGAAGCTGACATTTTAAATGTTAAGTCAAAATATCTAGGGAAAAAAAGTACCTTAAACAATTACTTAAGTAATTTAAAAGATATGACTGTTGAAGAAAAAAAAGTAAATGGTCCATTATTAAATCAAATGAAGAAAGAAATTGAAAAGTTAGTAGAAACTAGATTAGAAGAAATCAATAATCAAGAAACAAATAACTTTGATGAAACATTACCAGTAGATTATGAAATGGGATCGCTTCATCCAATTACAATCATTACAAATGAAATAACCGATATATTTAGAAAAATGGGATTTACAATTGTAAGTGGACCAGAAATGGAAAGTGATTATTATAATTTTGAAGCATTAAATGTTCCAAAAGATCATCCAGCAAGAGACATGCAAGATACTTACTATTTAGATAATGGTATGGTTTTAAGAACTCAAACAAGTGATAACCAAATTCATGCCATGGAAAACTATGGTGCACCACTAAGAATTTGTGCTCCAGGAAGAGTATTTCGTAATGAAGATTTAGATGCCAATCATGAAAACACTTTCTTCCAAATAGAAGGTATGGTAATTGACAAAGAAATATCAATTGAAAATCTTTTATACGTAATGCAAAAGATAATTAGTGAAGTTATGAAACAAGAAGTTCATCTTCGTCTTCGCCCTGGTTACTTCCCTTTTACAGAACCTAGTTATGAAATAGACATGGAATGCTTAATATGTGGTGGTAGTGGATGTCCAACTTGCAAAAATAGTGGATACATTGAAATGCTTGGAAGTGGTATGATTCATCCAAACGTTTTAAAATCTGGTGGAGTAGATCCAGAGCAATATACTGGATTTGCCTTTGGTATTGGTCTTACCAGACTTGCTATGATGAAATATAAAATAAACGATATTCGAGTTTTAAATGGTGGAGATCTTCGTTATTTAAAACAGTTTGAGATAAATTAGAAAGGAAATACTTATGTTAATATCATGTAATAAATTAAAATGTTATATTAAAAATCCAGAAGACATTGATTGGTTAAATATTTGGTCAACATTTACAATACGTACAGCTGAAGTAGAAGGTGTAAAAGAAGTTGGAAACACATTTGATAAAGTTGTTGTAGCTGAAATATTAGAATGTGAAGAACATCCAGATAGTGATCATCTCCATGTTTTAAAAGTAGATTGTGGAGAAGATGAACCAATCCAAGTAGTATGTGGTGCTCCAAATGTCCGTGTAGGATTAAAAACTGCTTATGTTAAAGTTGGTGGCAATATTGATGGAATGGAAATCAAAGCTAGACCATTAAGAGGAATTTTATCAAATGGAATGTGCTGTAGTGGTCGTGAACTTGCAATTAGTGAATCTCATGAAGGCATATTAGAATTACCAAAGTCTTGGATTAATGGAACAGACATAAAAAAACTATTACCAATTGAAGATATAATCGTTGAAATTGATAATAAATCATTAACCAATCGCCCAGATTTATGGGGACACTATGGAATTGCTCGTGAAATTTGTGCAATTACTAATCACGAACTATTGCCGCTTCAAATAGAAGAAATCACAAATGATAAAGAGGATTTAGATATTGTAATTAAAAATCCAGAACTTTGTTTTAGATATTGTGGATTAAAAATAGAAAATATTAAAAATAATCAAACTCCTTTAGATATGCAAGTATTTTTATACTATGTTGGGTTGCGTTCTATTTCCCTTTTAGTAGACTTAACCAATTATTTAATGTTAGAAATAGGACAACCAATGCATGCCTTTGATGGAAGAGTAGTAAAAAATATTGAAGTTGGACTAGCAAATGAAAAAGATACGTATACCACTTTAGATGGTGTAGAAAGAACATTAACAAATGAAATGCTAATGATTAAAAATGAAAACAAATACTTTGGTATTGCTGGAGTAATGGGAGGACTTGATAGTGAGATTTTACCAGACACTACTTCAACTTTTTTAGAGTCTGCAACCTTTCATGCTGGATCAGTAAGAAGAACAGCTCAAAAACTAGGACTTCGTACGGAAGCTAGTGCCAGATATGAAAAAAGTTTAGATCCAAATATGACTGATTTTGCTATCAAAAGATTTGTATATTTACTAAGACAAGAAGATAAAGATTTAAAAATTGCTTCTAATTTAACAGATGTATATCCAGAAAAAGTAAAAGAAGAAACAATTACTTTAGATAAAAAAACATTAAAAATTTATATGGGTAAAGAATTAGAAGATAATACTGTAAAAACAATTTTAGAATCTTTAGGATTTAAAGTTAGTATTAATGTAGATTCCTATGATGTAATAGTCCCAAGTTTTAGAGCAACAAAAGATGTTAAAATAAAGCAAGATATTATAGAAGAAATCGCAAGAATTTATGGTCTTGAAAATTTTACACCAAAACCTTTAAAATTAGATTTAGTTCCAACAGAACATGAAAATATCTACCTTCAAGAATACAACGCCAAAAAATTATTAGCAACAAGATTTAATGCTAGTGAAGTTCATAGCTATTTATGGTATGATACCTCACTTTTAAAAGATTTAGGAATAGAAAAAAATAATGTTAAATTACTTGGAAAAGAATCAAATCATATTTTAAGAGATGACATGAGTTTATCTTTATTAAGTATTGTAAAAGAAAACTTTAAAAACAAAACATCATTTAAAATTTTTGAAATTGGAACAATTATTCAAGATAATCAAAATCATCGTACCTTAAGTATTATTTTAGCTGAAGATGAAACGAAACTAGAAAGTAGTTATAGAGAAGCAAAAATGATAGTAAAATATTTATTTAAAGCACTAAAAAATATTGATGTTGATTTAACAAATAACATTAATGAAAAAAAATACTATAATGAAAATCTAGGAAATGTAATAAAAGTTGGAACACAAAAATTTGGTGAATTAAATGTACTAAGTAAAATATGCACTAATAAATTATCTAAGAAAAAATGTGTTGTAACAATTGATATTGATTTTGATCGTTTTGTAGAATTATTACCAATAGATAAATTATCATATGAAGTTAGCAAATATCCAAATGTAGAATTAGATTATACTATTATTGCTGGAAAAGAAGATAAATATAAAGATTTAAATGAAATCTTAGAACAATTCAAAAGTCCAATCATCAAAAACAATCGTTTAGTAAGTGTATACGAAGATGACTATGAAAAGAAATTTACGATTCGCTATACTGTAGGAAGTGATGAAAAGACATTAGATGGTAAAGAATTAAATGATTTTAAAGAGAAATTTATAGAATTTATTCGCCAAAATGGCTTAGAGATTATAGAGTAGGAAAGGTAAAATACTTTTCCTTTTTATTTGAAAAAAAATATGTTTCTAAATAAAAAAGGTCCAAAAAAAAGAATCAACAATTGATTCTTACATTTCTTTCGTTTCGCCAGTCCAAGTCCAACCAGCTTCACTTTTTTTATCACTCCATTTATAAGTAACATCAATATCTGGATCATTTGTTTTAGTAGCTTTTACTTTATCACCAGCTAAAACTTTAACACATTTATTATTGGTCAAATCATAACCACTAGGGCATTTATAACCAATCAATTCTGTTTTTGCATCAATGATACATTGTTCATTTTCTAATCTTGCTTCTGAATTTTTACAATAATAATATCCTTCCGTTGTTGTTTTCTTATAACATTGTGTTTTAGTACCTGATCCTTTTTTTTCATAACCAGTAGGGCAAACATATTCGATGGTTGGTTCTATTTTAATGGCATCCATTTCTTTAACACAAGAATAACTTCCATCACTATTTTGTTTTGCTAGGTAACCAGAAGAACATTTTGGTGTAGATGAAACAATTGATTTTGCAGCTATTTTTTTAATACATTGTGTATTTTTTCCAGAACCAGTTTTATTATATCCATCTGGACATTGATAAGTAATTTTTGACTTTTGCTTTTTAGCATCAACAATTTTAATACATTCAGTTTCATCATCACTTAAATCATAACCAGTAGGACATTTTTTATCTTCATATCCATTGATATAATAATAACAACGACTTCCTTTTAATTCTACATCATCATGGTTTTCATCGTAACAAAAATATTCTTTAGAACGTGTATAAACTTTATAAACATATCTTGTTCTACCATTTGTACCATCATAAGTATCTACTAACTCATATTTTTTAGAATCTGTATCTTCCATTTCTTTTGTAAATGTATTACGAGAAGATAAGTGCCATTCTCCCCAATCTTTTTCAGCTTTTTCTGTATAATAACATCTAGAACCATTTCGATTAGGATAATCACTTGGGCAAGAATAAGTAGAAGAATAATCTCTAGTCAACTTACATTGTGTATTATTAAATAATTTACCAGATGGACAAGTATACTTATAATCAATCTCTGTTGCTTTTGTTGTAATTACACATTTTGTACCTTCTAAAGTACCTTCTGTACATTCATAAGTTGTATCATCTTTCATCTCAGCTTCTTTCGTAATAATACACTTATCATCAACCAAAGTAGCTTTAGGGTCATTACATTTATAACTTACTTCCGTTGGCATTTCTACATATTCAACATACTCATATTCATCTTGCGGTTTTTTATAAGTAGCTTTTGTGGTCTTTGCAGAAGTCGTTTTATATTTTGCAGTAGGAGTAGCGGTAAGAGTAGAAGATTTTCCGTAACAATATTTTCCATTTAAAGTATAACCATCCGGACAAAAATATTGATAATTATCGGTAGTAACTTCTTTTTGTAATTTATAATATATTATTTTTCCATCATCTGTCGTATTAGAAGAATTTGTAGTATTGGAATAAGTTAAACTAAAACTTTTATCTTCTTCTTTATCTTGACAAGTTAAATGAGCAACTAAATCATATTTCGTTTTAGTCTTTTTAGTTAAAGTAAGTGTACTAGCATCTGTATCACATGTATTACCTTTTTTATCAGTCAAAGGCTCTATAAGATCTTCGTCAATTAAATCTTGTAATGTAATGTGATATTCATCATTTACTTCGATTGGTCTTTCATTTTCTTTAAAGTATTTATAAGCACCAGTCTTCATGGTTTCTAAGTTTTTTTCAAATACTTTATTTTCTCCACTTTGCCCTAACTTAGTTGTCATAAAAATAAAAGCAAACACACAAATTGCAAGAATACCAAATTTCTTAAATGCAGATTTAAAATTAATATTAATACGAAATGTTGGTAAAGAAATTTTAAATTTTTCTTTTAATTCGGCTTCTTTTTTATTTTCTTTTTTTGGTTTTAATTCTTCATCATACATTTTAACGTCCCCCTTTGTTAAATCTGTAAATAATATCAGAAAATTACCTAAATTATACATGTTCTTAACAAAAAAGTCAAATTTCTTCTTGACTGAAAGAAAGAAAAATGGCAATAATTGAAAACTAGGCAAAACCAATATTTTATGATAAAATGTAGACACGGGGCAGTATATGGTTTCGACAGCAATCACTAGTTAGGATGGCAAGTAGTAGGCATACTTAAAATGCACAATAAAATTTAAATGACGAAGGTAATTATACTTTCGCTTCTCCTGCTTTCGTAGCAGCCTAATTTAAGGTCGTAGAAGCACTTCTTATTTCTTTTTCTTATAGGGATTTAAGGGGTTCATAAATATAAGATATATTTTATTATTTGCTTAAGATAATAAAATGAACAAACATTAAGCTAGTAGAAAAGAAAAGGTATGTGAAAGCCTTCTTTTCTATCAATTAAAATTTCACTAAACTTGTAGAAATTCTAAAATAGGGTTGTTTGGACAGGAGTTCAAATCTCCTCTGCTCCACCAGATTGATACCAAACTCGAACTTTTATGGTTCGGGTTTTAATATGCTTAAAATGGTGATAGAATATTTATAAAAATTAAATCGACAATATGCTTAATATAATTAAGAAGGTAGCAGGAGGATTTTAATGAGATGTAAATGGATTATTATCACAGGTTTAGATGGTTCTGGAAAAACGACACTCCAAACTGATTTAATGAATTACCTTGAAAACCAAAACAAAACAGTAAAAAGGTATCATAGTCCATATGATGATTATTTGAAAAGTTTATTAGATTTATCTGGAAATGGAATAGCGTTAAAAGATAGCTACACTGATTTATTGATTTTTGCTCTTGATCATCGTTTACAAAATTATCGAATTAAACAAGCGAGAGAACAATATGACTATATTCTATCACAAAGAGGACCGATTGATTTATTTGTTCACGCAGCAGTATGGGGGTTTAACTATAAACAGACATATTCGATATTACAGATGAATGAATTGGATACTTGCGAGGTTTTAATACATTTAAATGCTAATCCAGATGTTGCTTATCAAAGAATTAAAAATGATAAAAACGCAGATAAATATGAGTATTTAGAATATATAAGAAAACAATATAAAGAAACAAAAAAAGTATTTTTGGAGATTCAAAAGGAGAATAAGTATTTGTATCAATACTCTAAATCTATCAATATATATATAGATACAACAAACCTAACAACAGCTGAAACTTTTGGAAGAGTATTAGAAGAGCTAAATAAAAATAAAATTTTTGAAAATTAATGATAAACATTATTATAGAAAAGCTGTTGAACGTTCTCTCTTAGGTCACCATAATGCGATTAACTTGAACCCCTTTTATTTATTGGGGATTTGAGTGATATTTTAAGTAAAAATCTTCACTAGTAAATGAAGACTTTTGCGTGTTATAGTAATTTTTTATAACAGTTAGGTAAAGATAAAACCATATGATATTATTAAATCAGAAATTAAACTAATTTTATTTGTAAAATCAAAAAATTAGTATTAGACAAAAAAGAAAAGTAGTTCAAATTACAAATTTATTGAGCAGGTCGTGTTTATGATTTGGTCTTTTTTTGTTATAATTATGAAGAATAATTTACTACAATTCATTACTAATAACTTGATGTCAAAGACTTTTGACAGACAAAAATATCATTTTTCTATAAAATGCAATTGGAGGTGCAAAATGAATGTTGGAGCAAGAATTAAAAAACATAGGGAAAAGCAAAATATTTCACAAGACGAATTAGCACTAAAAATATTTGTTTCAAGACAAACGATTTCTAATTGGGAAACAAGTAAAAGTTACCCTGATATAAAAAGTTTAACCATGTTATCTAACATCTTTCATGTAACTCTAGATGATTTTATAAAAGGTGATATAGAGGAGATGAAAAAGATAGTTAGTAAAGAGAAAATAGAAAAGTTTAATACAATGAGCTATATTTTCCTAGCAGAAATGTTAATTTTAATGTTTAGTGCATATCCGTTATTTAAGATAGATGGATATATTGGTGCTATTATTTGGGCATTGCTTTTTGTAATAACAATTGTAACAGCAACAATCATTGAGAAGTTTAAAAAGACTAATGACATTCAAACTTATAAAGAAATTATTGCTTTTATGGAAAATAAATCATTAGCTTATGAAGAAGTACAACAAGAAATAGGAAAAAGAAATTATCAAAAGATTTTGTTAGCAATTTTGACAGGTTTAATAACATTTATTATTTTTATAATTGAAATATTTATAATGAAAAATTTATAGTTTAAAAATTTTATAAGAGGAGGTAGAATATGGAATTTTGGATATTTATGATAGTGTTTATATTTATTGGTGGAGGCTGTTCACTTACTGGTACTTGGTGGAGTAAAAAGAAAAAAGATGAAAAATCTAAAAAGCAATAATTTTCCCATAAGTTAATATTAAAAACTACAATTTGTCGATTGGTAAACTAAAAATCCTAAAACTGTCGAATTTATACTGATTTTATACCTCATTTAGGGCGAATCTGTTCGAACTATTTGAACTTTGATATAAAGAATCAATCAGAAAGATTGATTTTTTTCCTTTTAAGAAAAAAATCATAGAAAGTCTGATATCTATGAGTAATGTAACCAAAAAAGAAATTAATATGGACGAATTATATTTCTGAGACTATTATACAAATAGTAATTGGTAGATAGCTTAACTAGCCATTGTTAAAAATGTATGTAGATAATAGAATAGTTCTTGAAAGGAGAAATATTTTATGGAAGATAAAAGAAATTTTGGTAAATATATTGCTGAAAAAAGGAAAGAAAAAGGTTTAACCCAAGAAGAATTAGCGAATAAATTATATGTAATTCCTACGACAATATCAAAGTGGGAACGAGGAATGTTGTTATGCAAATGACACAGAAATTATTTTAGTGTTAATACAAATGTATATACAAAATTTTCTTTTAAAATAAAGAAATTAATAATGTAAAAAATTCATCTGTATATACAAAAGTCAAGTTTTGTATATACATTTCGCATGTGCGAAATGTTTCGTGGTGTTTTCTCATATCCTGTTGTTATTTTTTTTATGATTTTTGATAGAAATATTTTAAAAATAGATATAAATCATATTAAATAATTTAGTAAAAAATGCTATAATATATGAAATGAGTTCTATGTAGAAATAGTGATTTGGAGGTAGAAAATGAATAAAGTTCTATTGATATGTGGAAGTAATAGAAAAGGCAATACCGAATACATTCTTACTCAATTATCTAATTATTTGAACAATTGTGAGTTAATACTTTTAAGAAATAAAAACATCGAATATTGCAAAGGTTGTTTAGCTTGCCATTATAACAATGAATGCATTATAAAAGATGATATAAAATTGATTATTAGACAGTTAATAAATGCGAACTTAATTGTATTCGGTGTACCTAATTATTTTGACAATGTATCTGGTTTATTCAAAAACTTTATTGATAGATTACATCCCTTATTTAAAAGTCAGCAATTAAAAAATAAGAAAGTAATCTTTATATTTGTTGGTGGAGGAAATGAAAAAGGAACTGAAATTGAATTGCATAATGCAATAAAAGGTATCTCAAAATACTTATTAATAGATATTAAAAAAGAGTTTAGTTTTAAAGCATTAAATAAAGATGATGCTCAACAACAAATAGATAAAATAGAATATGTAGCGAATGAAATAAAAAAATATATTTAATTTTAAAAATTACAATTAATGCAACAGATTAATCAAAATATTTGTGAGTTTATTATCTGTGTCATTTGTACAACGAAACTGTTTCTTATCCACACATAACAGTTATAACAAATTTATGTAAGGAGTTAAATATATCTGAACATGAATTTTTTACTGCCTGCGATGATGAAACCCTAACTAGAGAAAAAAGAGAAATTCAAAAATATAGAACACTGAAAAAGTGGATATTTATTATAACGACTTATTTCATTGGAATAATTACTTGCTTCATTTGTAATTTAGTAATGGATCATAAGCTACCTTGATTTTTTATAGTATTTTTTTTATGTGAGAAAAAGTATTATAATAATATCCTGTAAGAATGACCTAGTTAAAAATGTGAAACATTAAAAGGAATGTATACAAAGATTCTCAAAAAGTTGTATCATGTTTATTTATGGAAAAAGAAAAGTATAATATTTCATTGATAAATGATAAGGAAAATGATATAAAAATAGAAATTGCTGGAAATGGTGGGAACATAACCATGATACAAATAATAAAAAAAATAGATTCTGCCTTATTAGAAAATCAATCTATAATGAAATATTTAAGCCAATTTAAAAAATATCAAATAATAAGTGAAGAGATATCTCAAGACGATGGTGAAATAAATATATTATTTGAAAATGAGTTAATAACAATAATATATATAAAAATTAGCGGTGGTAAATTTTTAAGTATATATCGATATCATTCAGATGGTACTAAATATGAGCAGATAGATTCAATATTATATGACGAAATCAAAGAAAATGGTTACAATAGAGTTATTAAATTTTCAGGACATGAGGAAGATGATAATTATTCTTATATAACTTGTTCTTGTTTTTCTTATATAAATAATGAATATATAAGAAGTTGGAAAAAAACAAGAGTAGTTCCTATACAAGATTTAGATAAAATTCAATATTGTAAAAGTATGAACCTAACAGAACTCATTTGTATGACAGAATCTAAAAGTAATAATATTATAAGAAAAGAAGATCAAAAAAATATAAAACCATTAGTTTTAAAATTAGAAAAATTATAATTATTATAGATTGTTATTTAGTTTTATTTTGATAAATTATTAAAACAATGAAATAAATAAAACATATTTAGAAAATTTAAATTGTATTTTATCAATTTATAAATTGAACATTGACATAAATAGTAAAAGTCTTTATTTTAATATTGTAGTAAGAGGTGTTAAAATGAATGATAATATTAATTTTATATTTAAGAGTCTTAACAAGAAAAAAATAACAATATGTTTATTAATAGAAGCATTTTTAGATTTTATTTACTATTTTGTACCATTTACATTTACTTTGTTTTTAACTTTACCTTTTACAGTTGAAAAAGCAATGATTGTGATAGCCATTTTTATGATTTCTAAAACTCTTCGGGTTGGAGGAAATTATTACTTGCGAAAATATCGTGATAATTATTTATATGAATACTCACACATTCAATATGAAGAATATTATAAGAAATTAAATAAATTACCAGTGGAAACAATATCAAAATATCAAACAGGATACTTTGAAAATATAATTGCCAAAATTAGTGAATTAGTAAAGAAAATATTACAAGCAGAATATGTAAGTATAATCATAACTTTTCTTTTCTTATTTTACACATTATATAATCAATCAATAATATTGTTTATAAGTTCTTTTATAGCAAGTGCTTTATGTATATTTTTAAGTGTTAAAATTTTAACAAAAGCAAATAATCAAGTTGAAAATTTATATGATCAAGAATATGAGTATTCCTCAATCTATAATGATTTTATCAGTAATATCAGAACCGTAAAATTATTAAACAATGACGATTATTTTATGAATAAAATTAAGACAGAAGGAAAAAATTGTTATAACGAAAATAAAAAATATGTAAAATGTTATTCTTTGGAAGAGACTCTACGGAATATATTAATCATTGTACCATTCTTTTTAGGACTTATAAAAGCAACAATTGATTTATCACATGGAATCGATACACTTGGAATCATTACTTTTTATATTTCATTACAAGTGGAAATGGGATTTGTGTTTGAAGAACTTTCTGGGACTATAATAAGTTGGTATGAACTGAAAGCCATTAAAAATAAACTAATATCTATATTTAAAAAGTTAGATAATAGAAAACAATTACTATCTTTTAAGCAAATTATGTTAAAAAACATTGTCATTCAATATCCTAAATCAAATTTAGAAATAAAAGTAGATAGTTTGATTATTAGTGAAAAAGATAAAATATCTATCACAGGACAATCTGGGCAAGGTAAAACCTCTATTATAAATTTAATTTTAGGAAATATAAATTCTTACAAAGGACAATTTTTAATCGATAATAACAATTTAAAAGAAGTAAAATTAGATATTGGAACGGTAAGTCAAGAAATTGAACTATTTAATATGTCTATCAAAGATAATTTATGTTTAGATAAAAAAATATCGGATGAAGAAATAATAAAATATTTAAAAGAACTAGAATTAAATGAAATATTATTAATGGAAGATGGAATACATACTATAGTTGGTGAAAAGGGCTTAAAACTCTCTACAGGTCAAAAAAGAAGAATCAATATTTTAAGAAGCTACTTAATGGATAAAGATATCTATATTTTAGATGAGCCGACTTCTAATTTGGATAAACATACCGAAGAAATCGTAGTAAATTTTATTTTAAAATACTTTAAAAATAAAACATTAATAATTGTTACACACAATGAGAAAATAAATGAAATTTGTAACAAGTTTTATAAAATAGAAAATCATAGTTTAACTAAAATTAACATGTAAAAAGGGAAAACTATCTAACTGATAAAATAATCTAATAACAATATTTGCTTGTGTTAATTCAAAAAACAGTAACACAATTAAAATAGAGTTAAGGTAAGCGAAATGATTAAATTTATGATACTGAATGAATCATCAAAACAGATGATTTTTTTTGTCATGAATAACCCATATTTTATTAAAGTAATTATTTCTAATTTTTTATTGGTAATTATCACTTTCTGAAAAAAAATAAAAAATAAGATTTGTTTTTTGCCTTATTTTTGCTTATAATCCTTAGGTTATGTGATATAATGATTGCGAATTCACTTTATTTCAAAAAGAAAAAAATTAATGGAGATAAAAGAAGTATGAAAAAGAAAAAATTAGGAGTTATAGATGCCGATTTACTAGATAATGGAACCAGACATCCCAACTTAGCATGTATGAAAATATCAGCATATTATAAAGAACAAGGATGGGATGTTAAACTATTAGAGTCCTATGACGATTTAGAGAAATACGATCTAGTTTCAATTAGTAGAGTTTTTTCCTTTACGAATATTCCAAATGTTATTTATAAAAATGGAAAATGTAAAGACATAGAACATCCTGAATTAAGTCTAAAGAAAAATATTCAAATTGGTGGAACTGGGTTTTATTTTGACAAAGCACCCAATTTACCAGAAGAAATTGAACATCACATGCCAGATTATCATTTGTATGATGAATTTATTCAAAAAAAAATCGATGCGGGAGAACCAAGAAAGCGCTACTGTGATTACTTAGATTTTTCGATTGGTTTTGTCACCAGAGGTTGTTTTAGAAAATGTAGTTTTTGTGTTAATAGAAAATACGACCATGTATTTAAAGCCTCTCCTGTTCAAGAGTTTTTAGACCCTTCAAGACCAAAAATATATTTATGGGATGATAATGTGATGGCTTCTCCTAACTTTGATGAAATTATTGATGAATTAATTGCAACAGGAAAACCATTTCAATTTAGACAGGGTTTAGATATGCGATTAATGACGGCTGCTAAAGCCAAAAAGTTAGGAGAAGCCAAGTATTATGGCGATTATATTTTTGCATTCGATCACATTGAAGATAAAGAACTCATATCAAGAAAATTAGCTTTATGGCGAGAATATAATAAAACTTCAACCAAATTATATGTTTTAACCGGTTATGATAGCCAAGACGAAGTAGATATCAAAAATACATTTGAACGAATTAAAATATTAATGAAATTCGGCTGTCTTCCCTACATCATGAGATATGAAGAATACAAAAATTCCAAGTTTAAATCAATGTATGTCCAATTAGCAAGATGGTGTAATCAACCTAATTTTTTAAAAAAACAAAGTTTTCGCCAATACTGTGAAAACAATGAAAAATATCATAGAGCCCATACCAAAAATGCAACAAAAAATTGTTCATGCTATCAAACTATGCTAGATTTTGAAGCAGAATTTCCAGAAATCGCAAAAGAGTATTTTGATTTAAGATGGGAAGAATTAAATGAATATAACGTGAAATAAATGGTGGTGCTAAAATGAACTTTTATTTAGAATGGAAAAAATGTTTACATAACATTGAAGAAAATAAAAAATATATTAAACGTTTTTTAGACAAAGATGAAGAATCACTAAAAGTATTTAAAGATGGTACAACCGAAGAATTAATATCTGTTTGTAAATTTTTATTAGAAATTCCTTTATCAAATTTACTTTATTGTATTGATGAAGATAGGAAATGTACTTCGGACATGATTATACAATATAGCAATTTAAATCATGCTCTCATCGATGTTCCAAGAGTGTTAAAATTTAGTGAAAATCCTAAAACTTTTTCTGAACTAGGAAAAATCATTATTAAGGCAAAAGAAGACGGTGCTTGTAAAAAATATGGTGAAAATCATGCGAAAGTAGCACAGGAAGTATCTATGGTCCAATTGGAAAGAAAAGGTGCTTTTATCGTATCAAATACAGCCTTTGGTAATTTTAGTGTTAGCTTATCAGAAGACAACAGAACTGAATTAGTAAAAAGACTCATGTTACGCAATGAATTCATTCAAAAAATAATTTATCTTGCCAAACAAGGATTAGTGAACTATAAAGAAGTTGCTGGTGAAATTTTAAAAGAAACAACAGTAAATCGAAGAAAATCAAATGTAAGACAATTGATGAATCTTATTTTAAAAGATAATGAGTTATCTAATCATATTGTGTGGTGATAAAGTGAGTTATAAAGAATTAAATATCAAAAAAAGTTATGAAACCAGTGGCGATAAAAGTCAATTGCTAAATGAATTTTACATTCCTTTTTTAAATGAAACCATAGAATATCGACGAATTGCAGGATATTTTAGTAGTAGTAGCTTAATAGTGGCTTCCAAAGGAATTGAAGGTTTGATAAAAAATAATGGCAAAATGAAATTATTAATATCACCAGAATTAACGGAACAAGACTACGAAATTATAAAATCTACCAATAACATTTCTAGTGATTTAAATCTCTTTGATGAATTCAATCATTCTGAATTTCCTAAAAATGACAATTTAGAAGCCTTAGCTTGGATGTTAAAAAATAATAAATTAGAAATCAAAATAGTAGTAGACAAAAATTCTAGATTTAGTATCTTTCATCAAAAAGTAGGTGTTGGATTTGATTGTGAGGGAAATCAAATTTCATTTAGTGGTTCAATTAATGAGTCAGCCAATGCTTGGTTAAATAACATTGAAGAATTTAAAACATTTAAATCATGGGAAAGTGAACAAGTCGATTATTTATTAACAGATTTAAGAAAGTTTAATTCATTTTGGAATGATGAAAGAAAAGAGATTGCTACCGTTTATGATATACCAACCTCTATCAAAAATAGAATTATAAGTGTAAGTCCAAGAGATATTAGTGATTTAATGGTCATGAAAAAATATCAAAAACAGGAAAAAGAAAAAAAGAACAATGCCCTTTCCTTATTTGACCATCAAATAAAAGCTGTGGAAATGTGGAAAAATAATAACTATCAATTATTAATGGAAATGGCCACTGGAACAGGAAAAACCAGAACGGCAATCGGTTGCTTTATGGAATTAAAAAATAAAGTGGATAAACTTGTAGTCATTGTGGCAACTCCTCAAAATACCTTATCAAGACAATGGAAAAATGATGTTGAAAAAGAACTTGGGATTAATTTTGAAAAATCTTTAATCGCCGATGGTTCTAATCATAAATGGAAAGTTGATTTAGAAAAAACATTATTGGATGTATCTTCTGGTATTTATTCTGAGGCAATTTTATATACAACCCATATTACTGCATGTAGTAAGGACTTTATCAAAATAATGAATACTTATGGCAACGATGTTAACTTATTTTTCATTTGTGATGAAGTACATGGTATTGGTTCAGAAAAACAAAAAGATGCTTTATTAGATGTTTACCGATATCGCATTGGTTTAAGTGCAACACCAGAAAGAATGTATGATGAAGCAGGAACAAATTTGATAAGAGAATTTTTTGGCAATCGCTCCTTTGAATTCACCATCAAAGATGCCTTA
Source organism: uncultured Bacilli bacterium (assembly GCA_910588025.1). GTDB lineage: Bacteria > Bacillota_I > Bacilli_A > RF39 > UBA660 > MGBC162267. The sequence continues at coordinate 8,527 of CAJUQG010000012.1, read as the reverse complement.
AATACCATAAATCCTTTAACAAACCAACCTTTTTTAAATCGTTTTTATTATTACCCATGTTTTGTATATTTGAATGAAGAAGAATTACAAAAGTATCGAAGTTATTCTAAAAAAATTGCTACCATTCTAAATCAAGAAAATCCTGATTTGGAATTATTAAATAAATATACGATGGATAGAGCAGAAATTTTAAAAAATGCCGTTGAAAAATTCACAATGGTAGAATCTGTTATTGAAAAGCTAAATAAAGCAGAAGAGATAAAAGATACCATCATTTTTACAACCAATAAACAAATCGAACCAGTCTTATCTATGCTAGGTCAAAAAGGTATTACCAGAAGCAAGATTACAGAAAAAGAATCAACAAAAAAATTTATAGGAATTAGAGGTAATACTGAACGTGAAGAAAATATTGATCAATTTAGAGAAGGAACGATCCAAGTATTAGTTGGCTTAAAATGCTTAGATGAAGGAATCGATATTAAAAATGCCAGAATAGCTATTTTAATGGCCAGTACAACAAATCCAAGAGAATATGTCCAAAGAGTTGGAAGAGTCATAAGAACTATGAAAAATAAAAAACCATCTGAAATCTATGACTTAATCGTTACGACGATGGCAACGGATAATTCCAATCATAAAATTTTAATAAAAGAAGCCAAACGAACAAAATTAATTGCAAGTAATGCCGAAAACTATGATGAAGTAAAACAAATATTTGCTAGAAATGGAGTTGATTTAGATGTCTGTGAGTAAAAAAATTGAAAATGGCATTGAAAAACTAGAGAAAAATGAAGCATTTAAAGAATTAATGCTTCAAATATTAGAAGAAGAATCGAAAGGCCTACATAGCTTTAAAGCCAAGTATGAAGAGTTAATCAACAATTATATAAATAATAATGTAGGAGTTCAGAATTATGATCAAGATTGAAAAAATAGAATTTAAAAATTTTCGCCAATATAAAGATATCTGTCTTACATTTGCCAAAAATAGTGATTATAATCTGCATATCGTTCGTGCAAAAAACGGTACTGGAAAAACTACTTTTTTAAATGGTATTTTATGGTGTTTATATGACGAAGAGTATTACATAAGTAATAAATTGAAAGCCTTAAAAGTAGTGAATGAAAGTGCAATCCAAGAAAAAAATGAGGGCGATATTGTTGAGGTAAGTGTGAAATTAACCATATCGGATGAAGACAAATTCTTAAGTTTTGAAAGAAAGCAAATATTTAGTGTAACTCTAGACCCTTTAACTTCCATAAAAAAGTCTGTTGCAACATGTGAACCAACATTGAAAGTTCTAGAAAGCCCAAAAACAGCTTTTGTTAATACCAAAGTTTATGAATCTGAAGAAGAAACACAAAGATTAGTAAAACAATATTTTGATAAAGAAATTTACTCTTACTATTTTTTTGATGGAGAAAATTTAAAAAACTATTTTGATAAAGAAAATGCTGGTAAAGTAAAATCATCTATTTATAGTCTTTCCCAAGTAAATCTTTTATCTAACGCAAGTAAACGTACCGAAGTATTAGCAAACGATAAAAGAAGAGAAATGACAGAAAAAAATGATAGACAAGATGTTGTCATTTATGATGAAATAGATAAATTAAAAGATGAAATTGAAAAACTAAGAATGGACAATGACCAACTTGATATTGCGATTCCCATTTTACAAAAAAGAATAGACGAATTAAATGACCAATTAATTGGATATAAACCAGTTAGAGACAATCAAATAAGAAGAGAAGAACTAGATAAAAAACTGAAACAATTAGAAAAAGAACAAGCAGAAATGATGGCCAAGAAAAAAGAATTTATTCGTACCTATTACATGTTATTTCATCTTTTTCCACGGATTAAAGCAACTCTAGATATGATTAAATATAAAGAAGACCATGGCGAATTACCGCCAAGAATTGATAAAAAACAAATTGAAGAACTAATTCATAATCATGATGCCAATTGTCCTATGTGTGATGGCGAAATAAATGATCATGCTATCATTCATATGAAACAATTGTTAGAAGAATTAGATGTATCGTCACAGGCTTCAAATTATTTATCAAGTATCAAAGGTGGATTAGAACTTGCTATTCTTAAATGTCGCCAATATGAGGATGAAAAAAAATCTTTACTCGAAAAAGAAAAGTATTATCAACAAGAAATCGAAGAAACCGAAAAAGAATTAAATGTGATTAGTCAATACTTATCTACATATTCAGATAGTAATACCGTAATTGATGTTTCGAAAATAGAAAAAGAAAGAACTCAAAAGCAAGAAGAATTGACGATTAAAACAAAAAGACAAGGTGCCAATGAACTATCCATCAAAAATAGTGAAGAACGTTTAGAAATCCTTGACAAAGAAGCAAAAGAAATGGAGAAAAAAGCCAACAAAAATAAGGCTTTACAAAAACAAATGAAAGTTTTAAACGATCTTACTTCTTGTTTTAATCAAGTAAAGAAACAACTTATGGATAAAATTAAAGTTGAGATAGAAGAAAATACTTGGAATACATTTAAGAATATGATTTGGAAAAAAGAAACCTTTAATAATTTAAAAATAGATGAAGATTATCAAATGTCAGTTTATAATAACAATTTAAATGATATGACAGGCTCTTTAAGTGCTACGGAAAGTATGGCTCTAGCATATTCTTTTACACTAGCAATTCATGAAACATCAGGAAAAAACTGTCCATTAGTAGTGGACTCTCCTCTAGGACGTGTTTCTGATGATAATAGAAAGAATATGGCCAATGAATTATTAAAAATTTCACAAAAGAAACAAATTATTTTGCTATTTACATCAGATGAATATTCCAAAGAAGTTGCTGAAATTTATGATAGTACCATTGCCACAATACAAGATGTTTCGTTAACAGATGACGAACAAGAAATTAGAAAGATTGGTGTATAATATGGCAGATAGAATTTTTATCAACAAAAAACATCGAGAAACCATTGATTTCTGGTCCGGAGAGAAAAATATTTTAGATTTCAAATCCATCGAAAATATTGAGAAATTTACCTTAGCTGCCTCTTTAGGAATTGAAAATCCATTACCAGTTTCTAAACCTCGAGATGGGTACATAAGACTATCTTCGATTCAAACTTATAATAAAGCTCTTTTATCAAGTATCTTACTTGGAAAAGCCCAAAATGACGAAATTGATAAATGCGCTGATGAAGAAAAATGTTTGGAAGAAGCCGAAAAATGTGTAGAAAGTGGTTTTCAAATTTTGAAAGATAAATTAAATGAGGCAAGAGGAGACGAAGAACTTTTATGCAAAAGATTGATGGCGGAAATAGAGTTATTATATGAAACAAAAGTAAAACCTGGTCTGGAGGTGAGTGAATGAAACAAAAAGTATTTGGAGTAATATTACTGTTATTAGTGCCACTGTTTTTACTAACTGGTTGTACTCAAAAAGAATATCAAGTGATAGAAAATTTAACCAAGGTAAAAATTATTATCGTTGATGATAACAAAAAGGAATTATACAATCAAGAAATAGAAACAAATAAAAAATATTTAATTGATGTCTTAAAAGATAAAGAAGAGGTAAAACTAAAATATGAGAACAGCGACTATGGTGCTTATATAACTTCGCTAATGGGCATTGATCAAAAAACAGACAATAAAAAAATGTATTATTGGAGTTATTATATTGATGAAGAATATGCAGAAGTTGGTGTCTCAAATTGTGAAATCAAAGAGGGTTCTACCTACAAATTTGTATATGAATATTATGAATCTTAGGAGTTGTGGAAAATGTTAAATTCAATTTTATTATTAGGAAGTTCTTATAATAAACATAAAAAAATATCATTCTTTTTTACCATTGCATTAATATTAAATGTAATCATTGTTCAACTAGGACAAGTTAAAATAAGCTTTTTTCTATGTAATTTGTCCTTACTGTTAATCATATCTTTCATAAACAAAAAAATAACCAATAAGAAAATAAAATTTTTTTCCAGTATCTGTAGCATTTTAGTATGGAGTATTGGTATTGATATTTTTTGTTTCTACATGTTTCCTCTTTTCACAACCAATGTAAATTTATGGTGTTATATCCTTAAAGGAATTTTATTTAATCTAAAATTCGTTATCTATAATGCAATCATTTTACTATCTTTAAATGCTTTGGAAATAACTTTCCATTTTATAACGAGTCAAATACTACGGAGAACATCAATAAAAACATCCAATATTTAAAACAAATTATTTCTTTTGCGAGATATAAAAATTAAAAATATTATTAAAAAAAAGATTGTAGTCTGTAAATTTTAGAAGACAATCTTTTTCTTTGCAATAAATAAAGAAAATAATCAGAAGAAAATTGCGTATTTTATAAATTCATTATAAAATAAAACTAAGAAGGTGAAAGTATGGGCGCAGTTTATGATCATGCCAAACTATTCAAAAGTAAATATCCAAGCACAATTAGTTGGCGGTTAAAAAAACATGCAAAAGTCATTGAAAAACATTTGAATCCTGGGGAAATAATAAAATATGCCTTTGTCGGTCAAAAAAATGATTTATTCTACGATATTTTTGGTACGTGTATTGTTGCATTAACAAACAAAAGAATTTTAATTGGCCAAAAAAGAGTCGTATTTGGTTATTTTCTTTCTTCCATAACGCCAGATTTATTTAATGATATGGAAGTTTATCAAGGATTATTATGGGGCAAAGTAACCATTGATACAGTAAAAGAAGTGGTTATCATTTCTAACTTAGATAAAAAGTGCTTACCAGAAATTGAAACCAATATCACAGAATTTATGATGGAAGAGAAAAAGAAATATGGTACTCGCACCGAAGAAAATTAAAAAAAGTAAAATCAAGCAAAGACGAAGAAGAGTTGCCCTGATTATCATCATCGTCATTGCTCTATTAATTTTATATTCCCTTTTACATGCTAGAAATTATGAAAAAAAATATACCATAAATGAATTTGAAGTTTTAGAACAATTTGATAAAAAAAAGCAAGTATACTTGTTTCAAGTAAAAAAAGAAGATCAAAATTGGGAATTTATTGTAGAACATAAATACATTACCAAACACAAATTATTGAATGAAATAGAATTACTGGAAACAGATGATACAAAATGTCTTAAGATAAAAAGTGAAAAACTAACTACTTATCCACAATGTAACACAAAAGATGAATTAATATCTTATCACTTAGTTGAAAATGATATGAAAGAAAAATTAGGTGACGAATATTTTCCGTCCTTAAAAGCAGAGACAAAAACGTATGAGAAAATAGATATAAAAAATATCGATGATAACACATATTACATCTGGAATTACAAAGGATTTTATCAAATTAATAAAAATAAACAAGCAAATATCAAATTATTTGACAAAGATATTTATGATATATCAAATGTAATTAAAGTAAATAATATTCTGGTGATACCAAACTATAATGAAACCTATTATTTTAATCGTTTTTATTTACTAGACTTAAAAGAAGGAAAAACGACAACATGGGATTTCAAAGATAGTTTATATTTTGATGGATACAATTTAGGTTATGATAAAAACTCTTTGTTTTATTTAGATAGAAAAACCAAACTAGAATGGGAAATTGACCCTAAAAAGAAAAGAATGCGTAAAGTTGGAACAGAAAATAAAGACGGTAAAATTCTTAAAAATAATAATTGGGAAAAGATAAGCATTACGAAATTAATAAATGAATCTCAATATTTTGAGAAAGAAGAAATATATCATTATGAAATAAACCAAGGTTTATATGTTTCTTATCTAAATAGTCAAACAAAGAAAAAAATTAGTGATAAAGATGTAAAAGAAATCGTAGCTATATTAAATGATAAAGTTTATTATCTAGTAGGTCATTCTTTGTATTATTATTCAACTCAAATGGGAGAAGTAGAAGTAATGAGTTATTTTGAATGGAATTTTAATTATAAAAACATGATTTTTATAAAAGATTAAAAAGTTTTCCTTGTTTCTTTTTGAACAAATTTAGACAAATGTCATACCTTAATATTAGGAGTGATGTTATGTTTGATCAATATCGTTTAAAACCAGGAGATACCTTAAGAAGTGTAGCAAAAAAATTTGAAACCAATGAATCAACATTAAAAGATTTAAATAATATTTATTATTCGGATTCCATTCGTGCTGGAATGGATATTATTGTTCCTAAAAATACCAATACTTATTTTACCTATTATACGATTGAAAAGGGAGATTCTTTATTTGCTGTTGCCAGAAAGTATAATATAAATCCGGAACTTTTAGCAAGTTTAAATGGACTTGATATGGATGATTTTATTTATCCAGGACAAGAAATATTAATTCCTAAAAGTGAATATAGCTATTATATAACCAAAGAAGGAGATACTTTAGATACAGTTTCTGGAATGTTTAAAATTACCAAAGAACGTCTATTAAATAGTAATCCAACTATCTATTTACAAGAAGGTCAAATCTTAGTAAACAAAGTAAGATAAAAAATATGGAAATCGTTTTCATATTTTTTTTGCATTACTTTTAGTGTATAATAAAAAAATAGGGAGAGATAAAGATGATACTAAAAAAGCCATATGCCTTTTTAATAAAATATTTTCGTATCATTCACATTATATTAGCACTGCCAATTATTTATCTAATTCTTCGAACAGGAAATATTGTTCATTTTTTCTCAGATTATATTGATACCAATTACTATACCAATGTCTCAAATATTGCAGGAACTTATATAAATTATTTTATGTATTTATCCGTTTTGCTTATTTTAATTTCAGGGATAGCAATCTACTTTTTAATGCGCAAAAAAGAAAAATCTACCATTTTCTACTTTTTATTAATTCTCTTTTATTTAATTTTATTTGTGGTTTTAGGTATAACACATAGCATTTTAACTGGTATGGAAATAACTTCTTTAGAAGCCACTACAGCTCTAGCTTTCCGAGATCTTTCCTATTTATTTTATCTTCCTCAATTTTTATTTGCTGCTTTTACCCTTTTTCGCGGAATTGGCTTTGATATAAAAAAATTCAATTTTGAAGTAGATATCAAAGAACTAGAAATTACCGATATTGATTCAGAAGAATTTGAATTTAATTTAAATATCGAAGATTACAAAATTAAAAGAAATATTCGTCGGTTTATTCGTGAATTTAAATATTATGTACGAGAAAACCAGTTTATTTTTACTATTTTGTGTGCTATTGTCATCGTTATTTTAGGAACCCTAATTTATTTAAATCGAGGGGTTTATAATAAGACTTATCGCGAAACCCAAATCCTTAGTCACAACAACTTAAGTATTAACATATTAAATAGTGTCGTAACAAATCGTGATTTAAGTGGTTTTGAATTTAAAGATAATAAACATTATTTAGTATTACAATTATCCATTGAAAATCGTGGAAAAACTCCTTCAAATTTTGATTATAATAATTTCTTTTTAGAATTAGAAAATCGTCGTGTATATCCCATTTTAGATAGAGCAGAATATTTTCAAGATTATGGCTTGCCACTGCGAGAAGATACAACTCTTACAAGTGGTGCAAAAAATACTTATGTAATAGCTTACGAAATTTCAAAAGAAGAAATCGCCGCTGAATATACTTTGAAAATATTAGAGCAAGTAGCCATTCAAGTAGGAGAAATTACTCCTCAATATAAATTAGTCAAATTAAAACCTCAGATAATATTAGAGATACAAAAACAAAATAGTGTGAAAATGGGAAAAATTTTAACATTTGAAAATTCCAATCTTGGCTTTAGTTCTTTTCAAGTAAAAAACTATGAAATTTTAGATTCATTAATTTATCAATATAAAAAGTGTAATAATAATAATTGCCAAATTTTAAATGACAAAATTTCAGTGAATAGTGGCAATTATACTTTATTAGTTTTAGATGCCGAATATCTTCTAGATAAAAATACAATTTATTACCGTTCTGCCAAAACTGATCGCTTATTTCCCAATCATTTTTTAACGCTTCAATATAATGATAATGCCATGAGTTTAAATACAGTAAAAATAGAAAACAAAACACCAAGTAATTACCAAGGAATTATTTTACAAATTCCAAACGAAGTAAAATTTGCGACAAAAATTAATTTACTAGTAACAATTCGTGATAAGCAATATACTATCAATTTAAAATAAACGACACTCAAAGTAACATACGATTTAATTGTAAGTTACTTTTTTCATATCAGTTTATAGGTAAAAACCTCTTTACTTTTTCAAAACCATTATATGGCATATATTTTTTTGCTAATCCTATCTTTTTCAAGTTTTAAAAACTAATTACCTATTATTCATCTTTTATTAAGTATACTTTTTATTCTCACAATAACATAAAATAAAAAACCATTACTTTATAAATGTAATGGTTTATAAACTACAAAACTTTGTAGAATTTATCTTTTTGGAGGAGCCTACCAGATTCGAACTGGTGATCAGGGAGTTGCAGTCCCACGCCTTACCACTTGGCTAAAGCTCCACTTACAGCTATTATTCT
>CAJUQG010000011.1 GCA_910588025.1 uncultured Bacilli bacterium | reverse complement strand
TAGTGCAAGTAATGGTAGTACTGTTGGTAGTTTTCTAACACATCCTGCGTTTACTAGTTTTAATACAAATGGTATGTGGGTAGGAAAGTTTGAGACAGGATATAAGGGAAGTACAGATACAGCAAGTTCTCAAAAAAATGTCAATGAACCTGGAAGTGTTCAAATCAAACCGAATGTAAATTCATGGCGAAGTATTCAAGTTGCGAATGCATTCTATACCAGTTATGATTATCGAAGAGATTATAATTCACATATGATGAAGAATACGGAATGGGGAGCAGTAGCGTTTTTGCAACATAGTAAATATGGTAGTCAAGTTAGTGTAAGAATTAATAATAATAGTAATTATGTAACTGGATATGCATCTGTGAAAGAACCTACTTGTGGAGATGTAGGTACAAATGATGCTTGTAATCAGTATGGAACAGAGTCAAGTGTTACGAAGGCCTATAATACTTCTGTTGGATATTTAGCAAGTACAACGGGAAATATAAGTGGAGTATATGACATGAGTGGTGGAGCTTATGAATATGTCATGGGAATTATAATAGATCAAAATGGCAAGCCCATGAGTGGAAGAAATAGTATTAAAAATTCTGGATTTAATGGGACGTTCGGTTGTCCAACTTGTGATAGTGATAATTCTGGTTTAACTGAACTTACTACAGGAGTTACTTTTCCGAGTGATACAAGATATTATGATGCTTATGAATCTTCAAATTCTGATGAAAATTATCAAAGAAGAATTTTAGGAGATGCCACAGGAGAAATGGGACCTTTTGCTACGGCAATTTATGAAAAAAATCAAAGACAGATTGGTTCATGGTATGACGATGAATCTTGGTTTACTAATTTAGGATCTCCATGGACTATTCGTAGTTGGCAATTTTCACGTGGATTAGGAGCGGGAATATTTAGTTTTGATAAAGCAAATGGATATTCTGAGGTTCGTGGTGGTTTTCGAATTGTTTTAAGTATATAAAAAACTTCTAAGTTAATTATATTTAGAAGTTTTTTCTTTATATCTTATTTATAATATTTTTCTTTTTTAAGCAGATACTTGCAATAATTAAAAGTAATAATAAAGATAATATTGTTTTTTTGTTTAGTAAAATACCTGTTTGTGGATTATCAATTTCATCCTCATTGTTAATTGGGGGATTTGGCTCTGAATCACTTGGTGGATTGTTTTCTTCTTTTTGTTTGACTACGAAATTAAAATGATATTGATTTTTATGTTGATTATTTAAAGAAGTAATAACTAAATCGTAGCTTAAATTATTTTTATCAATTACGACTGGTATAGTATAAGAAATATTGTTGGCATTCATTGTATATTTTAGCGTGATTGTTTTAACACTTTCATCAATTTCAATAGTGTATTCTTTTTGTTTTGGATCAAACTCTTCTGTTAATATGCCATTTTCTATTGTTAAGTCACGAATGGAGGTATCGTTATTAATTGTTTCATTTGTCTTTTCTGATTCTCTTGTTACATATATCATATATGTTTTTTGTGATTTATCTTCTGCTTCAACAATGATTTTGCAAACATTTTCACCAACTACTAAAGAGCAATGATTTTCAGAAATAATTTTCGCTTTTTCATGATTCGGTGTGGCATTCCAAGTAAGAGATTCGATATCGAAACCGACGATAGTAGAGTAAGTTTCGTTTGAAGGTTCAAAATTAGGAAATAAAATCCCGTCATGAATTATAAGACTTTTTAAGGAAGCATCATTTGAAAGTGAAGGATTTGCTGTTTCATTTTCTCTTAATACAGTTATGGTATAAGTTTTTCTATCTCCATTTTCAGCTTCAATTAAAATCTCGCATTGATTACTACCAACCTGTAAATCACAACTGTTTTTGGAAATAATTTTCGCTTTTTGGTTATTTAAAATAGGAGTATATCTTAATTGATTTACTTGATAAGAAACGGTAGTTGTATAATTGGTAATATTACTTTGAAAGCTTGGTGATAAAGTACCATCACTTAGAATTAAATTTTTTAAAGAAGCATCATTACTTAGACATACTTTTTTATAGTCTTGTTCGTTAATAATCGTTCCAGAAGGACTAAAATAATTAGCATAAGAATCTTTTAAGCATTTATTGCTTCCCATATCTATTTGATTTATTTTAGTTTTACCATCAGCTACTAATTCTATTTTTATGGTTGCTATTTTATAGTTTCCCGATTTTATACCATCGTGGACATAATAAAAAGTATTGTTGTTTCCTGTTTTATTAATCCAACCATCGTTCATCGTTATATCAATGATTTTACCATTTTCAATTTCCCAGATTCCACTAACATAATTCAAATTTAAATCGCTAGCTTCTAAATAAAATTCAAAGGTATTGGAAGATAATTGGGTGGCATTTTTCCATGATAATGTTCCAGCGCTTACATTTTTCATTGTAAGAAATAAGCTAATAAATATTAAAAAAATGATTCTTTTTTTCATATAAAATCCCCTCGCTTTTTAAAAATTGGGATTATTGTAACAAATTATATTTAATAGTACAATCTTTTTTTTATGAAGAAAAAGCCTAGTCAATTTATCTTATTTTACATATCTTATGGTGAAAGGAGTTATTTTTATGGTTAATTATCCAGGTAAAGTTCCGAATAATCCAGTTTTTTTAAATAATTCAAATGGCGATCGTCAATTTCTATTTCCATTTTTAGGTGGTGCTTTAATTGGGGGAGCAGCAGTTGGACTTACAAGACCAAGACCAATTTACAATGTTGCACCGATGCCTTACCCACCATATCCACCAATGTATCCACCATACCCACCTTATCCAAGACCATATACTAATATGTCTTATAGCTATAATTCATTTCAATAAGAAGAGAAATCTTCTTTTTTTGTTGACTTTTCTTCTTTTATAAAGTAAATTATTGATGTTTTGGGGTGAAAATATGAATAATAAAAAAAGATTATTACAATTAAAAAAACAATTATTATATTTGGCAATGGTTAGTCAATTTTCTTTTGTAAAACCTTGTGTTTTTGCAAGTTATGCACAAGATATGAAAGATGGGTTAGAAACTTCTTATGAAAACATAAGTACACCAAGTAATGCTAAAATGGTTTCTTTCACAGAGGAAGATTCTTCTTTAAGTGGTCCAGGTGTTTGTGTTTTAGAAGAGGAAATGACAAGCAATGAAGAAAAGATAGAACAAAACATTGATATGGAAGCAAAATATCAAGAGGTTCTTTCTTATTATCAAATGAGTGAAGTAGATTTTCTATCTTTTGTTAAAGCTGTAGGTAAAGAAAGTTTAAATAGTGGAAATCCATTAAATCAGGAGCAAATAATAACCATTTTATATGATTTAGCTAAAGTATCAAATGATGTTAAAATTAACTATATTTTAGCGAAATATAACATAAATTTAGATCAATTATATAAAACAGGAGCTGTTGTACTTGCAGAGTCTTGTAATGATGGAAATAATTATGTAGATGCTTATGGAGTAACAACCGTTATTTCTAATCGTGTTATTAGTAAAGAATGGAAATATTGTGGAAATACTATTTATGCTCAAGCTCATAAAAAAGGACAATTTGTTGTTGTTAGTAATGGACGTGCTGCACGTTATTATGGAAAATATGATAGAATTGGATTTCAAGCCTTTTTAGATTGTTTGTATATGGGTGCTGCTTTACCGATGCATGATCATACTTCATTTCGTAGTTGGGGAAGTAAAAAAGAAGGAAGAATTGCATATGTTACAGGAGGAAATCGTTATTTTGGGTCGTTAGATTCGGAAGAACGTTATCAAAGACAAGGGTTCAATGATCCTATGGCTAGAGGTTATTTTGGTTTTGATTTTGAATTACCCCAAGAACAAGGTGCTCGTTTGGAATTAAAAATGTAATAGTATGTTTAATTTTTCTTTAAAATTATCATTAAGAATAAAAAATAAACCATAGTGGTGGAACCTCCATAACTTAATAAAGGAAGAGGAATTCCCATGATAGGGACGATACCAATATTCATAGCAATATTATAGATTTGATTACTTATAAACATTAATAAGAAACTAGAACAAAAATATTTCATTTGTTCTTTTTTTGTGTTTTTCCAAATTTTGATTAAATAACAGTCTATTAAAAAATAACAAATAAGCAGAATAATATTTCCTATTAATCCAAAAACATTAGCGGTTAAGGCAAAGGCAAAATCGGTGGGAGCTTCTGGAATATAAATGCCCGTTTGATATAGTTTTAAATCAAAAAATGGTGCAGATCCAAGAGCAATTAAGGCATTTTCAATTTGTAGTCCTTTTTGAAAGTTTAATAATCGATCTACTCGGTAGAAGAAGGATGTACCAATTATTTTTATTAAAATATCTTGATGATAGAAATAAGCATAAAAGAATAGAGCAGTTAAAATAGAGACCATTGTGAAAATGAATATGATCCATTTTTTAGAACATTTGGAAGATAAAATAATGGCTAAAGCTATCAATAAGTAGAAAAGAATCGCTCCAGTATCTGGTTCTAGAAAAACGAGAATAGATGGAATTAGCACAACTATAAAAACTTTGAAGAGATATTTTATTTCATCTTTTTTCTTTGTAAAAGATTGTTTTTCTGTAAGATAAGAAAGATATAAGCAAAGGGTTAATTTCATTAATTCACTAGGTTGGAAACTAAAGAATCCTAAATGAAACCAAGCTTTTGCTCCTTTGGTGGAACTACCTATTAATAAAACTAAGATAAGTAAGAAACAATTAAAAAGATATGCTAGAAAACTCCAAGCAAAGATTTTTTTTAAAGGTAATTTATCTTTTAGTAGTAATAAGAATAATCCTATTGCAAAGAAAATGCTTTGCTTAAGGGCATTGTTTTGATAAAGAGGTGATATATTTTTGGCATGGAGCATTACCAAAAGACTTATGGTCATAATCATAAGTAAAGGAATATAGAAGAATAGAGATGTCATTTTTTCTTTTTTCATATTTTTATTATGTCTCAAAATATTTTTTTAATCATAAAATATAGTGAGGTGTAACGTGATGAATAAGAAATTACCTAATGTTTATGCAAATCCAATTGCAAAAAAGATTGCTAATGTGCAAGAAACTTATTATGGCAGTTTTCGAGGGGAAAAGCCAAAATCGACTATGGATGTAGGTAACATGATTGATTCTATTTTTTCTTCGCGAAATTTTGTTTATAAAAGTAATGTTTTTATTGAAACGGTCAATGAATCTTTTGAATGTATTTTAGTAGGAAAAACGCCGAGTTCTTTATTGACAATGGATGGAAAAGTGATTCCGATTTCATCGATTCTACGAATCGAAAAAAAATAGAAGTTTCCTTCTATAAGATTTCGTCAATGTAACGTTTTAGTTGTTTTGCATCTTTGCCAAAAATAATTTTTAGTTGATTATCTATTTCGACAATTCCTTTGGCTCCTAGTTTTTCAATGGCATCTTTATCTACAATAGATATGTCTTTTAAAATTACTTTAAAACGAGACATATTACATTCTGCATTAATGATATTGTCTTTGCCACCAAGGTAACCAATTAATTTATTTGCTTCAATATTAAAATCTTTTCGCATTAATTTTGTTATTACTAAAGCAATTAATATTAAGGCAAGTATAATAAGGATATATTGGATTAATGGATTCATTTCAATCACCTAATAAAATTATACAATAAATATAAGAAAAATAAAACTAAATTAATTTTACAACTAGAGCATCACGTATTTTTAGAATCATCATAAATTATTAATGAGAATACATGAAAGGGTGAATGATATGTGTAATAATGACAATCATGGATCAAATTGTATTGCTGAAATCTTAAATGTGATTTTAGTTTTACAACAAAATGCTTGTCCAGAAAATTGTTTAGATTCTTGTGATCGACCAGTTTTAGGTGGCGGTCCTAATTGTTTAATTTGTAATACTAGACCAATAATGCTTTATACTTGTGGTTGTTGTGGAACTCCTTGGAGAATGCCAATTAGTAAAGATTCTAACGCAAATTGTGATGCAACTACTACACCAGTTGGAACATGTTCTAGTGTTTTCCGTGTAGAGAAGGTTGATGGAAATTGCTGTACTTGTCGAGTATTACAAGATAATCCTGATACAACTAGTTTAAATCCATACATTGCTACAAATTCTTTCTTTACAATGGATTTATCTTGTGTTTGCAGTATCCGTTGTTTATCAGATACATACGTAGAATGTGTTTAAAAAAATGCCCAAAAGGCATTTTTTTAAATTGAAAACTAATTGCATATTAAGAATAATTATAAAAGCGATAAAGATTAATGGATGGCATATTGTTGAAACGAAAATTAATATTTTCGGTACCAATTCCTGAGGAGATGTACATTTTGATTTGGTTTTGTTCATAAGTATCATTAAGAAAATTTTCGCTGTAATCTTTTTTTATGATAGGGCCAATTTTAGGAATTCTAATCAGTCCACCAAGAGTGTGTCCACATAAAATAAGATTTACTTCATTGTTTAATTTGTTTCGAATGATGGGTTCATGACTAATTAAAATTTTATAAGCAACATTTGAAACATCGGTTTTAAATGTATTTGTTATATTTAATTCTTCTTTTTGAAGGGAAGAGATACCAGCAATTAAGATGGGCGAAGAGCCATCTTGAAAAATTAATTCATTTTCATTTTCTAAAATTCTAAATCCTGCTGACTCCATAATCGTTTGATAAGTTTCTTTATTGGAATAATCATTGTCTCCGAAAATAGCATATTTTTTTTGTTTCGCTGTAATTTTTGATAATGTATTTTTTAAAAAATCAATATTTTTATCAGAAAGATTAATGCCATTGTCTAAAAGGTCTCCTGAGAAGATAACGATATCAGAATTGGTTAGGTTAATTTCTTTTACTACTTTTTCTACTTCTGTTTCATTAGTTGTTTTACCAAAATGAATATCGCTGAAATGAACAATTTTTAACCCATTCCAATTTGAAGGTAAGGTTTCTTCAATAATGGGATATTCTTTTATGGTAATCCATTTGTGAATCCAAAACCGGGTATAGCAAAATAATAGAAGTAAGAGACAAAGCGTGATAATGATTATTTTTTTAAACCATGTTTTTTTAGGTTGATTTTCTATTGTATTTTCCATAATGTCATTCCTTTTATAAGAAAAGTAAGATTATGATAACGGATAAAGTATTATGAGTGCAGTGAGCTATTGTAGAAGTGAAGATATTATCGGTTTCATAATAAGCTAAGGCAAAGAAAAAAGCTAAGCTACCATAAGGAAGAAGGAATAGAATTTGCGTCCAATTTTCAGCTATATGTGAAAGAGTTAATACATCAAAACCATTTAGAACATGTAATGATGCAAAGATGAAAGAGGTAACAATGGCATAAGTATATTTGTTTTGAAAAGCTGGACGGAAGGATTTACGAAAAACTAATTCTTCAATAAAGGGTCCTATCAAACACATCATAATGATGGAATAAAGAGGCATTTCTGTCATTAGTTGGCGATTTAGTTCTTCATTTCCAGCAATATTAGTTGTGAAAGTAGTAATGATTAAATTCATTAAAATCATAGTTAGGAACCCTTTTGTCCAAAATGATAAACTGTTTTTTAAAAGTTCTTTAGGATTTTTTAAAAAGGTTTGCCAATTCTTTTTTAAATCTTTATGGTATAAGAGAATTAAAAGAGAGATTATAATAAGGTAATAGCTAAGATAAGTGATATTTTTTATCAGAAAGTTATCGCTAAGAGCAAAATTTTTTAAAATTCCAAAATAAAAGATTGGTAAAATAATTTGATAACCAAAAATTAATAGTATTCCCAAAAGAAAAGCTTTTGGGTTTGTTTGTTTTGTACTTTTCATAATGGGTCCTTTCTATTTCAAGAATCCTTGTTCTTTTAATTTTTCTACGACATTTGTATAAGTTGAAATTCCAACAATTCGATTTATGGTAGTGGTTTCTATTCCATTAGAAATAAAAATTGTTGTAGGGGTTCCACTGATATTAAATAATTTATCAATTTCATTACGAATGCTTTGATCTTCTTTATTTAAGGTTGTGGAATTTAGTTCAAAAGCGTTTAAGTTATTTTCTGTTAGAACACGATTTAAAATTGGTTTATATTGTTCACAATGATGGCAACCATCTTGTGTTCTAATTAAAATAAAAGTTTCTTTGTTTTCTAATTTTTTTAATAGTTCTGCTCCACTAATCGAAATGATGTTATTTTGTTTTGGTTTTAGAGCAAAGAATAGAGAAGTTATTAGAATTAAACTGAAAAGAATTGCTCCTAAAATTAGCCATTTTTTTTTCATATTATCACCACATTCAATATATCACAGTTTTCATTTTAGAGCAATGTTTCTAGCTTGAAAAAGGGTATTAGCTATGTTACAATTAGATTGTGAAATTTTAGGTTGGTGACTTAGGAAATGATGAAAAAAGTTATTTCAGGGTGTTTTACTTTTTTGCTTTGTTTTAGTTTTATCAAAGGCATAAAAGCAGCATCTACATGTGATTATAGCGAACAAGTTGAATTACAAAATATTGCAGCTTCTATTAAAGCAACTTATGAAGCTGGACGCCGAAAAACGGATGAGTTTGTCGATATTGATACGATCGATGAAAATGGAGAGGGAGCATATTTAGTAAAAAAGTTTGTTGATGTAACCATTTTAAATATTACGGACCAAGTGTATCTTACAGTAGAAAATAATAAATCGACTGAGAAAAAGACTTATTATTATTCGGATACAGAAAATGGTATTTTACATTTTAGTAAGGAAAATGTTTATGAGATTGTAGAATATAAAATACAAGTATTTTCTAATCATGAGCATTGTCAAGGAGATTTGTTACGCACAATTACTTTACTAACACCAATGTATAATGATTATAGTGATTATGGTTATTGTAATAGTCTTCCTAATTTGTTTTATTGCCAAGAATTTATTACCAGTGAGATTACAGGTAGTGTTGTGGATGTAACAGCAGAGATGTCACGTCAGTATGATTTGTTAAAAAAGACAGAAGAAGTTCATGAAACGAAAGAGTTAAGTTTTTGGGAAAAAATTGGACAGTTTATGAAAGAGCATATTTTGATTATTGCTATCGTTTTAGGACTGATTATTTTATTAGGGGTTGCTGCTACTGTGATTGCGTTTAAAAAACGAAGGAGTAGAGTGTTATGAAAAAAGTAAATATAAAACTTATTTTTATTATAGTGATTGGTTTTGTTTTTTTAGTACCAAATGTTGTTGATGCTGGAGCTTGTACTACTCATGCAAATACAACGTTTCGGATTTCTCGTAAATGTAGTGGAACTTGTGATGCAGCTAAGGTATTGCGTTCTAATGGTGCCACTTATTATATGAGAAGATATACCGTTTCGGGATATCAAACTTATTGTATGGATCCTGGAAATATAGCACCTAAAAACGGAGAAACTTATAGATGTTTTCGTGAAGTTACACCTGAGAGTAATTCTGAAGGGATAGATTTACAAGCCTTTGATGTTGCGGCAACTTGGGCTTATCAATATATGGCAGGAAATGGTTTAATTAATCCAACTAATGATAACCGGGTAATAGGAGAATTGGTATTTCGTTGGCTATGGATAGTAGCATATCATCAATATAGTCCTAATGAAACATACGATGGAACTTTAGGTATATTTGAACGTGGACCAGCAGCTTTTAGTCAAAAGGATTCTCGAGTAGCGATTGCGACTAATATTTATAACAGTGCGGTAAGTGTTGGAAATCGTATTAAAAATGGCGATACTTATGAGCAACTTGTAGAAGAAGGCGTAATTTGGGGGGATAGTTGGAATTTTCAAGTCATTGATTCAGTACCGAATGGCACAAATGAAACAATGAAAATTGAAGTTTCTCCTAAAGGAAGTGCACCAGCAACTATTTATTTTGATCTTTTTGAGACACAATGTACGAATGGTGTTGTTTGTACTGTAGTCGACCGTCAAGTAAATGGAACAACGGCCACTTTAACCGTTAATATAGATCGTTCTCAATCAACAGGACCATATGAAATGACAATGAGTACACCTTATTCTGACTCACGAAGTGGTTCTGCTAATATTATGATGCTGTATTCTCGTAAGGACAGACAAAGAATGATTGTAATTGCAGATAGCAATTTACCAATTACTCCACCAGTTACTAATGGTCCACCTACTACTTATCATACCCCTAGACATCCAGTACCTTCGACTCCACAATGTATTCAAAAAGCGGATGGTAAATATTATTATAATGGAAAAGAAGTAACCAAAGAAGAAGATATGGTGAAATATTCTTGTCCTGTTTATTGTCAAATGTTCCCAGATAGTACTAGAACTGATGAACATTATGGATGGGCAGACCGAGCACATTTTGGAACCGAAGATAATGGTGGAAAACATTATTTTAATCGAGTAGATTATCAAAAGTATTGTAATACTAAATGTCAAATTGTTGATCATGTTTATCATTGTGGTCCAGATTATATTGCTGCTACTGGTAAAGATGATGATACATGTACTTCAGCAGAATATAATCATTATTGTGAAAATGACCGAAAAGTATGTAAACATGAGGGCGATACTTATTATTGTAAAAATGGTGAAACCTGTAATTCTGATAAGTATTTTGAAGAGTGTTGTGATCAAATTGATCCAGATTCAGATGATTATAAAAAATATTGTAGTTGTGGAAATGCAGATATTGAATTTATTGGTGCTTGTACTGAATTTAATAGTACAAATGAAAATTTAGTAAACCATGTAGCGGATGTTCCAAATGATGCTAAATTAAAATATTGTTTGTTTAATCCAAGTAGTAAAGATAAAGCAAATAATGCTTATCAAATGACAGATCAGACGACAGTGGTTAACAATCCTTATTGTAAAGTAAGTTGTATTGAAAAATTTGAATTTATCTTACCTAATTCTCAATATACTGTGAGTGGTAGTTATTTTACTTTACAAACTAAAATAGAAGGCGTTCGTAAATGTTATGTCAATGGACAAAGTACGTATGAAGGAATTGATAAAGAAAAGTTCCTCCAAGATTTATTAAATGCTTCTAAACAGTTAGCAGCGGCGCAATCAGAATATAATAAAGTTGCACAAGGAATTGCTAATATCACTTCAGAAGAAAAAGGTTGTGAACCAAATACCATTTATTTTAATAATGCTTATACTTAT
Organism: uncultured Bacilli bacterium; assembly: GCA_910588025.1. Classification (GTDB taxonomy): domain Bacteria; phylum Bacillota_I; class Bacilli_A; order RF39; family UBA660; genus MGBC162267. Next base: position 25,888 of record CAJUQG010000011.1, on the reverse strand, counting down.
AAATCTTGTGAAGCTACAAGAAATGGCGATAATATTAGTTTATCTTGTAAAGATGTAAGCGTTAGTAAAAGTACATGGACTGATGGTTCTACTTCAAGTAGTAGTTGTGGAGAAGATGACGATGAATGTTGTAATGACGGATCTGATGGTACTTACGAAGGAATAAAATCCAATATTTTGGGAAGCGGTAATTCGTTAGATAGTTATAAGAGTAAAATTACTCAATATACCAATGAAGTAAATAAGATTTTACAACAATATGATGATTGTACTAATGGTTGGAAGAATCAATTTAACTTTGATCCTTTGGTTCAATTTGAATATGATGAACCTTATCAAACAATGCAGGGATTCAATAATAAATTTGAGCAAGTAGATAAAAGTACACTTGAAGAATCAACTTATTGTAATGGAGTTGGAGATAACTATGCTTGTTCTTCTAAAGATTATAAAACTTATGAACAAAGTTATGTTGTTTGTAGTGGAGAAGATAATGCAAGTTGTGCTGTTTCTACTAAGACATTAAGTAGTTCGTTATATCATGTAAAAACAGAAAAAGTAGAGGCAACTTATAAACCAAAGAATCAATTTTCAATTTATACTCCTGCTGGAACGATTGCTTTAGATCGTGGAAATTATGTTTTATATACTGGTTTATGTGGTGGTAGTCAAGAATGTTTACCAATTGCTTTAAATACACATACTGGGGTATTCAATTTTAAATTCCGTTATTCTCAAATAGGTCAATTTAATGATAATAATCAAGTTGGACGTTTGGTTGGAGAAGGAAAGAGTGTTTATAGTGCTGTTTCTAGTCAAAAAGAGGCTGGATATGTTTGTCATTATGTAAATAACTGTCCAGATTGTGATTATACTTGTGTGGGTGATAATTGTACAATAGAAGAAGACTGTGATGGAGAATGTACTTATGTGTGTCAAAATTGTATTTTTGATGGCGAGAATAGTACGTTCTATTACCGAACTGTTTCTATTAATAATTTATTCCCAAATAGTCGTGAATATGGACCAAACTGGAATAATGTAAAAGGAAATTATACAAAAAAGGTTGTGGAAGAAAAAGGTGAATCAGTTTATGAGACACCAGAGTATTCTTATACGATTAATGCTCAACAAATGAATCGTATTCGTGAATTTAATAAATCGGTAGGAGATTATTTGAATACGAAGATGCCAAATGGAGATGATTCCTTAATTTGTCATGATTTAAGTAGTAATGGAAAGAATTATCCAAATATTTATTGTCTCAGCGCATTTTTAGATACAGCAGGTAATACTTACTTTAAAGAAAATAAACGAAATGATATTTGGACCCTATGGCCTGATAGTGGATATTTTACGAATAATACAAAATATTCTGTTTCATTAGGTATGGGACCAGCTTGGAAGTAGAAAGGAGGACCACATATGAAAGAATCGTTTTGGGGTTACTGGATTATAGTTCTTGGAATATTTGTTATCATTATTATGATGCTAATTTCTAGTGTAACAACTACTAATACGCAAGATTATTATATGATTAAAGATGTAACCGAAGCTGCGATGATTGATGCGATAGATTATTCTTATTATCGTCAGTATCAAGAACTTAAAATTAATCGCGAAAAGTTTGTAGAGAATTTTTTAAGAAGATTTGCTGAAAATGTTTCATTAAATACTTATACGATTGATTTTTATGATTTATATGAAGCTCCTCCTAAAGTTTCTGTAAAAGTTACAACGAAGAGTGGTACGTTCTCTGTAATGGGGGATGCTACTAGTTTTGATATTGTAAATAAAGTTGATTCTGTATTAGAAACAAGTGGAACTGCTGGTTCGACGGGAAGAGAAAATAATAGTAGTATTAAAGCGCCAGAAACGGTAAGTACTAGTAAGGGATTAGGATTACATGGTGATTCTGGAACGATTGTGACACCTGATTCGTCTGGTAGTGGAAGTTCTTCTAAAGTTCCTAGTTCTAGTACGATTAGTAATGTAGTATCTGAAAGTTGGTTTCAAGATAAATACTATGAATCAAATGCTATTAAATCAGAATATAAAAATAATCCAGATCGATTCCGTAATGAGTTATTATCTGATTGGCAAAGTCATTATAATGTGTCGTTTAATTCACAAGAATCCAATCAATTTATTTTAAATACAGGAAAAGCTTTTTCTTGGGCTTCTTCTGGTCTTGATTATGATAACGATACAAGTAATGGTATTTGGGGTAATGGTGAAGATGATGGATATGATGATATGGATGATGAGGAAGATAGTGTTTCTAATGTTCCAGATAATGTTATCAAATCGCGTATTCGTGGTTTTGTAAATTCTATTGGTTATTTTGATGAGTTTTACACCTGTAAATATGGTTATGGTGCTGGTGAATTTGCTGTTTATGGAATTTGTACTTTGATTCCAGAAGATCAATTTTTTGATTTAGCTTTTGGTCTTTATTCTTCTAGATATGAAAGTGACTTTAATAAATTTGAAACGGCTCGATTTGAGGACCTTTGTTATCAAGTTTATGGCGGTTTACCAAAAAAGATAGAGAGAAAATTATAATTTTTAAGGAGGAATGAAAATGGGAAATATTATGACAACTCTAAAAAGGTTTTTAAGTAATAAAAATACAGTTACGATTATTGGAGTTATCGTGGGAATTTTGGTTTTATATATTGGTTATAATTGGCGCGTAAAACAAGCAACTGACCCTGTAACAGTGCCCTATGCAAAAGTGGCTTTGACTTCGCGACATGAAATTACATCAGATGATATTGGTTATATGGAGGTATCTCGTGATGTTGTAAGAAAAAGTAAAAATATGATTTTAAGTGCTTCACAACTTCAAGGAAAACAAGTGCAGTATGGTAATATGATACCTCAAAATGGCTTTTTCTACGCGGAACAAATTACGGATAAAGCATCTACACCAGATTTTGCAATTAGTAATATTCCAGACGGATATACAGTCATTTATTTGGATGTGGATATTAATTCAACTTATGGTAATTCGATTTATCCAGGAAATTATATTGATTTATATTTTAAAGGATTGGATGAGTCTCGAAGAATTATTTTTGGTAAATTAATTGAAAGTATTGAAGTATTAGATGTTCGTGATCAACAAGGACAACATGTGTTTGAAACATCTATGGAAGCAAGGGTGCCAGCGGTGTTAGTTTTCGCAGTTCCAGATGAAATGTTTAGTTTACTTAAAAAAGCAAATTATATTTCTGGAAGTAGTGTGGAAATTATCCCAGTACCAAGAAATGCTTCTTATACTTCTAATCCAGGAGAAACAAGAGTTTCTAGTACTTATATTAAAGATTTTATTTTATCGAAATCAGTGGCAATTCCAGATGACCAATTAAATGATCCAAATTTAGATTCTGGTCTTGATTATGATGATGAAGAGGAAGAAGATCACGAATAAGAAAGAGGGATGAGACTATGAATGACGCAATATTTTCCCAACTTGATTTTGGTGCCTTAAACGATTATTTACGTGAAGATAATGTTACCGATATTTCTTATAGTAATAATGGCCAAGTTTGGTTAAAAACTTTGGATAAGGGTGTTTATCAAGTCGAGAGACCTGATATTAATAACGCTTTGATGGAAAAGTTAGCTTTTCAATGTGCTAATGTCATGGGAAAAACGTTTAATATGGCTCATCCTTTTTTAGATGCAGAAAGCGCTGAGTTACGTCTTAATTTTATTCATGAATCGATTGCCACGAATGGTATCGCTTGTGTAATTCGTAAAACGCCAGCTAAGATTCGTTTGAATAAGCAAAAATTATTAGATGAAAAATATGTTTCTGAAGATTTACATGATTTTTTAATGGCTTGTGTACAAGGACATGCTAATATTATTGTTAGTGGAGAGACTGGTTCTGGTAAGACGGAACTTGTAAAATATTTGGCAAGTCGAACGAAAGAAAATGAAAAAATTATTACGATTGAGGATACTTTAGAGTTACACTTAGATAAGATATTTCCTCATCGTGATATTGTAGCGATGAAAACAAATAATATTGCTAGTTATAGTGATGTGTTGGTTACTTGTATGAGACAGAATCCTATTTGGATTTTGTTATCTGAGGTTCGTAGTGCGGAAGCAGTTACAGCTGTAAGAAACTCAATTTCTTCTGGACACCATATTATTTCAACGATTCATAGTGATAAAGCAAGTTTAATTCCACTTCGTATGTTTAGTTTGCTTGAAAGTAATTTAGATGTAGATCAGTTTTTAACAACGATTCATCGGTACGTACAGATAGGAATTTATGTCAAAGGTTATTTGAGTAAAGAACTTGGACGTTTTCAAAGGGAAATTATGGAGATTTGTGAGTTTTATGTCGATGAGGAAAATAAACCACAAGTAAATATTATTTTCCGTAAAAATTTAACTGGAGAATTGGTGATGAATAATCCTACGAAACATTTAAGAGATTATTTAGGTATTCAGGGAGTAGATTTACCAGAAGATATTTTCCATTTTGATGAAAGCAGTGAGGGGGACACGCAAAATAGTGCAATGGAAACATTGTAAGAAAAGAGGTACTAGTTTATGGAATTAATCCTTCTAATTGTGATTGCCGTTTTTGTTATAACGTATCGGATGAATAATGGAGAAAATGTTTATCGTTTTTTCATTTCTCAAGTATCCAATGCTTATAATAAATATGCTCCTTATAGTTTTAAAGAAGTACGGGCGAAATCTAAGGAATTAGGGCAAGAATATACACCAAAGCAATATGCTACGCAGATTGTTATTTTTGCAGCAGCAGCTGGTGGAATTTCTTATTTGTATTTTTATAATATTTTGATTGCAATATTATATGCGTGTATTGCGATTGCGTTCATTCCTTATTTGGCTTATTTGCGGTGTAAAAAAGCTTATAGTGAATTTATTTTTGAACAAGTTCAAATTTATACGACAAATGTTATTATGGAATTTAATACGACTCAAAGTTTTGTAAAGTCTTTGGAAGGTGTGCGGGATTCCGGAATTTTAGAGGATCCTGTTTTAACCGATGTGAAAACGATGATTGATATGTCTTATCAAAATGGAACGATTGATGAGTCCATAGAGTATATGAATGGTAAATATCCTTATTATATGGTTAAGAATATGAATCAACTTTTCTTACAAATTACCAAAGAGGGTGCTAAAGATTCTGGTGAGGCATTAGAAAATATGTCGATGGATATCGATGCTTTGGTAGAAGGTGTTTATCGTGATCAAATTGATCGTGCTGATTTTCACCGTCGTTTTATTACGTTTGGTTTAGCGTTATTTTTGCTTGTTATGGCGATGCAATTTTTACTTGGTACAGATAGTTATATTGAAATGCTTGATATGTGGTATGTTCAACTTATTTTACATTTAATCATCATTGTTAACAGTTATTTTTTAATTAGTGGTGAAAAATTCTATTATGAAGATGTGGGGGTTGAATAAGATGTATTTAGAAATATTAGCGTTAGGAATCATTATATTCTTTTTGTTTAATTATACAGGACGAATTAGTACCAATCGTTTTGTGGCCGATAATGAAGCTTATTTTCGTCGCATGAAAGAAAGTGATTGGGACTTTTATGTTAAAGCAAAATATGGAGATAGTGTCAATCCAGATTTTCTATTTAATAAACGAATTCGTAATGGTTTGTTGACAATTTTAATTTTAGTTTTTGTTTTTTTAAGTAATTTATCATATATTACCATTATTATGTCTCTTATTGGTGGATACTTGGTATTTAAAATGGATTATTCTAATTTAAAAAAGTATTACAAGACTCATTTACATGAAATTGATGCGATGTTACCTCATTATTTGAAAAGTTTAGAAATTTTGATTCAACATTATACGGTGCCCGTAGCACTTGGAAAATCAATTGATGATGCTCCAGCTATCTTTCGGGAAGGGTTACAAGAATTAATCAATGAAATAAATGCAGGTAATGATCGAATCGATCCTTATATGAATTTTGCTAAAATGTATCCCGTTCGAGATTCGATGCGAATGATGCGTTTGTTATATCGTTTGAGTCTTGGACGTCAAGAACATAAGCAAGAACAATTACTCGCTTTTTCGAAAACGATTTCTAATTTACAACAGAAAGCTCGCGAAATAAAATATCGCGAACGATTAGAGAAAATGGAAGGAAAAACCATGCATATGTTAATTGCTACCGGACTAGGCGTTATGGTTTTACTTGTCTTAGCGGTGTTAATGCTTATGAATATGTAGGATAATAATTGATATTTTTTATGATTCTAGGTATAATAAATATTAGAGTAAAGGAGGAATTCAAATAAATGAAAGAAGCAACAGGAGAATTAAATATGACAGTTGTTACAGTTGTAGCAATTGCAGCAGTAGCAGCATTCTTTTACGCATTTGTTTGGCCAGGTATTAAGGCAAGTATTGAAGCAAATACTTATTGTGCTATGGCTCAGTGTGGTAATTGTACAACTAAAGGAACTCAACAAGAATGTGAGTGTACAGCTACCAAAGACGATGGTACAGAATGGACTGGTAAATGTAAATTCCAAAACTAAGAAATAGGAGGGTAACATGAAAGAAGCTTCTGGAGAATTAAATATGACGGTATTTGTTGTCACAGTTGTAGCAGCTTTAGGAGTTTTTTTCTTTACCATCATATGGCCAGCAATTAAAAATAATATGGCAAGTAATACGAGGTGCAGTGATGCAATATGTGCTAGTGAAAAAAATAGTGATGGCACAGTAGATTGCTATTATGTCGATCGTAAAGGAAATAAAACAGCGAACTTTACATGCGTTTGGAAAGGTTAAAAGAGGTAGGTGATTATCCGTGAGAGAAGCAATTGGTGGAACGTGGTTATTTCAAATTGTTATCGTTTTCATTTTGCTTTTTACAGGATACATGTGTCTTTCTATTAATCATTCCAAAGCATATAATGTGAAAAGTGAAATTTTAGAGATTATTGAACGTTATAATGGAATTGATTTAAGTCAAGATATCAATGGGGAAGACATGGCTTTGTTAGAAATTGTGAATAATATGCAAGTGAATTCTTATCGTACAACGGGTAAATGTCCAAGTGATTTAACGGATGCTGACCATAATGTTGTGGGGCATTATGTTGGATATAATCGAGAAGGAAAGTTTGATAGTACGAATCCTACTTTATGTATTGCTAAAGTGGATGTAGGAAGTAAAGAGAATACCAATCAAGTTGTTCAAGAACTTCCTTCGATGTCTTATTATCGAGTTGTGGTTTTTTATCAACTTGATTTGCCAATTTTTCAAGATTTGTTTATGTTTTCTTTAAAAGGAGATACTAAAATACTTAGTATTAGTAGGTGATGAAATGAGACAAGCAATTGGGTCAACATGGATTTTACAACTTGTTATAGTATTTATTTTAATCTTTGTAGCTTTTTTGGCTTTGTCCATTAATTATACAAAGGCATATAAAATTAAAAATGAACTATTGTCTATTATTGAAAAGTATGAAGGCGTGAATAGTGGAGAGAATGGTAGTATTTCGATTATTAATAATTATTTAAAATATAACAGTTATGGAACAAAAGGAACTTGTGAAAATGAGGGTTTTGGAGCAACTAGCTTAGATTCTAATACGTTAGTAGAGGCCGATGAAAAAACAAAATATTATTATTGTGTGAAGAAAGTAAATACTAGTAATTTGACTTTTGAAGATCGTGCTAGTTATGAAATTGAAACATTCTTTAAATTTAATTTGCCATTACTAGGAGATATTTTTACTTTTCGGGTAACAGGAAAGACCATTGATATTAATTGGCCAGATGATGATATTCATTATTCTGTAGATTAGAAAGGGGACTATTTATGAACGTTATTATTTCGAATAAGTATCAAAGTTTATTAGCAACATTAGATGTTGATATTATTAAAAGTATTCAAGGAGTTTTTTCTGTAGATGAAATTGTCGTTACTTTTAGTAATTTTTATTATAATAAAATGATTTTAGATATCACAGCAATTCAAGATTATCAAAATATTGCTACGATACAAGAATTATCAGTAAATATGGATATGAGTAAAATTATTTTGTTACTTGATGATTCAGAGATTGTAAATAGTCCAAAATTTTTATCACAGCTTGTTTCTATGGGAATTTATAATTTTACAAGAAATATTGATGCAGTACGTTTCTTAGTAGATAATCCAAATACTTATAAAGATGTTGCTCAGTATCATCAATTAAATGATGTGGGGTCATTTGAGCCATTACCGATTACAACTAATGATAATAATGAAAGTAGTGGTAGTAGTGTTGTAACTACTTCTAGACTTGCTACTCGTGTAATTGGAATTAAAAGTATTACAGAACATGCGGGCAGTACGACCCTTACGTATTTGATGAAAAAACAATTAGCGAGTAAATATGATGTAATAGCCGTAGAAGTAGATGATAATGATTTTATGTATTTAAATGATAAAACATTGTATCATACGACGAGTGCTGATTTACCAGCTTTTATTGCGAGTCATTCTAATCATGAGGTTATTTTAGTCGATTTAAACGAGAAAGGTTCGATTGGAGCTGTCAATGAAGTTGTTTATTTAATTGAACCAGGGTTAATTAAGTTAAATAAATTAATTCGTAAAGACAGAAGAGCTTTTGAAAAATTGAAAGATAAAAAGATTATTTTAAATCGAAGTGTTTTAAATGATCAAGATGTAAGGGATTTTGAATATGAATCTCGTAGTAAGGTTTATTTTAATATTCCATATTTAGATGATAAATTAGAACGTCATGCGGTTTTAGATGAGTTTTTAGTGAAACTTGGGTTTGTACGAATTGGTGATGAAAAAGAGGAAAAAGGAAGTAAATTATTTAACATTTTCAAATAATTTTGCTTGACTAATAAGCGTCAAGACTTTACAATAGTCTTAAATACAAGAAAGAGGAGAATTTTATGTTAGATTTATTAAATAAAATTACACTATTAGGTGAGCTTGGAGATATCGATGTTTCAATTGGAGCAGAAGAAGGTTTTTGTGCTAATTCAGCAAATATATGGCAAACAGTTGGATATATTTTAATGGTATTTAAAATTGTTATTCCAATTTTATTAATTATTTTTGGTATGATTGATTTAGGAAAAGCAGTTATTGCATCAAAAGATGACGAAATTAAGAAAGCAACAAAATCTTTAATGTTCCGTGCTATTTCAGCAGTAATTATCTTCTTTATTCCTACTTTAGTTGGTGTAATTATGGGTATTGTTGGTAACTTCTCTAGTGTTCGTGATGATTTTAATGTATGTAAAGCATGTATTTCTGATCCAACAGATGATCGTTGTGCAAATCCGGCAAGTGATGCTTGGTCAAAATAAACAGTGAAAGCTGTTTTTTTTGTGGTTTCTTTGTGTGGTTTTTGGTATAATGATTTTAAGTGAGGAATTTTTATGAATCGAAAAAGCTTTCTTTTGCTTGGTATTGTATGTGCTTTTTTTGCTTTTTTAACTCCGACGATGGCTAGAGAAGTAGAAACTACTTGTGAATACTACAATGCCAGTAATAATAATTATATAGGAATGAATGTTTATTTTTATGATGATGGCACGATTGAAGGTTCTCATTATTATGATGGACATACGATTACGCCTCCTAGTAAAATTAAGAAATTTGAACAAGCTTCTGCAGTTTTTGATGAATATCGCCGAACTAAAACTTGTCCAAAATATGTTTTATCTTATCAATCAGTTAATCCTTTTCAAATTGCTTTAGCCGTAGATTATCATTTATTATATCGTGATAGTGACCGGGATTATTGGGTTGCTAAAGCTGGTATGGCTACTACTGTCAACTGGGCTCCTTTAAAAACTTCTTCTAAACCTAATGAGCCAGAAGAAGTTCCTAAGGATTATGAAACTTTATCAAGAGTATATTCTTTACGAGCAAATTCTTCTAAAAAAGTAACATTTTCTATTCAGTATAATTCTTCGAATGGATATTATCGAAATGGTAAATTAAAGTATTCGGATGTTTCTAAGAAACCTGCTATGGTGTTTAAAAGTGTTAGTATGTTTCAAACTACTATTTTAAATCGTGCGCAAAAAAGAGAATGGCCAATGGATCTTTATTGTGGAACTATTTCGGTAACGATGGGGTTAAAAAGCCATGAAGTTATTTATCATCCTGAGTCAAGAAGTGTTAAAAATGGAGATTATGTTTGTACGTTTGATCGAAATTTATTTCAAGGGACAGATTATGAACGATATGTGAATAATGATGGGTATTTATATACTCCAGATATGACAAATGATGATGACGAAGAGGAAGAGAAGCCTGACAATAATAATTCTAAACCTAATGTTAAACCTAGTCCAGGGAATGATAATGATATCATTGTTAATGATACCAATTTAGGAATGGTTTGTAAAAGTTCTAATTTGAAAACACCTCTAAAATATATTGGGTGGATTTTAACGGCTTTAAAAATTATTATTCCAATTGTTATTATTAGTTTAGGAGTAATGGATTTGATGAAAGCTGTGGCAAGTCAAAAACAAGATGAGTTGTCAAAAGCTCTTAAAACGATTCTGGTTCGTTTGATTGCTGGCGTTATTATTTTTTTAGTCCCAACGATAATTAATTTTTTATTTACTTTGGTAGATGATTGGAATGATTATGAATCTTATTATTCTGAGTGTACAAAATGTTTAGTAAATCCTAAGGATTGTTAGGAGGTTTATTGTGAAAAAAAGATTGCAATTGTGTTTATTTTTCTTCTTATTTTTGCTTCCATTTTCTGTAAATGCTGCGGAAACTATCGCTTCCTATCATTATAAGTTTGAACATTATGGAAATGAATTAAAGTTTTCTTTTGATTTACAAAGTGATGGAACATTGATAAAAGAATTTAAAGAAAATAGTTTTTTTGATGGGTCGAATTTAATTCATTATTTTGGAAAGAATAAATTTGATACTGATTTTGTAGTAAAGGTCTATCAAAATAATAAAATTATTAAAGATGTTCCCGTTTTATATTATTGTAAAGAAGATATGTCTAATTTTTATGATATCTATACTTATTCTGCGGTTTGTTCTCCGAATTTTTCAGCAATACCTATTTATGGAGAAGTTGATATTCTTGATGAAGAGCTTGCTAATCCTTCTCAAGCTAAAGTCTTTTGTGAGCGGACTCGTTCTGTTAGATATGGCTTTGATGTTACGCTTAAATTCTTTTTAGATGCGTCTGGTAATAAAAAGTATTCTGTGTATCGGATGGATGGTACGAAAGAAGGATCAGAGGCATTTGCTTATGAGTCTATATCATTAAATCAATTTATTTTTCAATTAGAAGATGATGTGTTGGAATCTTTTTTTAAAGATGAAACGACTTGTAAAAATACACCACTTTATTTTCGGACGGATGGAACTAGTGGAACTGTGATGCATTTGACAACACAAAAGCCAAGTTCCGTAGATAATGGGTCTTTTAGACCTAGTGAAGCAGATGGAGATCATGGGTCAAATATTGGTGAAGAAGATGATGGAAGTTTTCTAGATGATTCAAATTTATGTAAAGATGGAAATTGTGATATTGATATTTCTCAGTTATGTAATGAAACGAGAGTGGCTCGAACTTTAAAATTCTTAGGAATTATAGTTACATTACTTAAGATATTTGTTCCTTTACTTATTATTGTTCTTGGTAGTATTGATTTTGCTAAAGCGATGATGGATGGCAAAGCGGATGAGATCCCAAAAAAATTGCCAATTTTAATGAAACGATTTATTGTAGGAGTAGTTATTTTTTTAATTCCTTCTCTCATTGATTTTTTGTTTGGTGTAATTGATACGTATTCAGAGACAATGGATCAATATGAGAATTGTTGGACTTGTATTTTAGATCCAGATGATTGTGATATTAATGATTAGGATGTGATGATATGAAAAGAAAAATGCTTTTATTTTTTATAGGATTTGCAATGTTTTTTAGTATGTTGAATGTGGAAGCCAAAGTAATTCAAGCGGATTCGTTGGTTACAAATGGTTGGTTTTCGATAAAATCATTGGATGATACGGGTGTTACTGTTACAGATTCTTATTGTAGTAAACCTAATTTTTTAAAGCCATTTAAATTGTTAGGACGTATTTTTTCAGTGGTAAAAATTATCCTTCCGATTATTATTCTTGCTTTTGGAGTGGTAGATTTTTTTAAAGCTGTGATTGCTTCTAAAGACGATGAAATAAAGAAAGCTACGAAGTCACTCATTATGCGTTTGATTGCTGGAGTATGTATTTTCTTTTTACCAGCAATTATTCATTTTGTATTTCGGTTGGTGGATGATTGGAATGATTATGATTCTGATTATTCTAAGTGTAGTCTTTGTATTACGTCACCAAATCAATGTTAATTTATTACTAGTATTTTCAAAAGAAATGCTAGTTTTTTATTCGCTTTATTGTTATAATGATTATGTGTGAAATTATATTTTATTAATGAGGTATTGATATGCAAAAAAATAAATTATTCTTTATCCTTTTGGTTTTCTTTATGGGAATCTTGCCTGTAAGTGCTTTGTCTTCTGGTGTTTTAGATTCTACGAAATACGAAGAAACAGATAAGAAAACAAATTATATAAAAATGGAACTTCAAGATGGTAATGTTATATTGTTTCAAATATCTACTACTAATTCCGCATTAGCACGAGAGTTTAAAGAAAAGATCTTTGCAGAGTATTATGATGGATTTACGCTTACGCAAGCTCCTAGTTGGTATCAAACAAATTCTTCTTCTATAGATAAAACAACATGTAATTTTAATCAATTTAAAACTCCAGAATTTGGAGATTTAGTAGCAAAATATGAAAATGATGAGTGTAGTGTTGCTAATTTTGAAATTTTTGCGAAAGAACGTGGAGATTCTAAAAGTCCTATCATTGGATCTGTGATTGCTGGAAAGTCGGTCATTCAAGGGAGCATGAGTGGAATTAAGTCCATTCGTTTTGTAACGATTAGCAAGGAGAATAATAATTCTTCTAATAATGGTGGAAATAGAAGTACAGAGGTTGTAAAACCAGCAGTTACAAGTCATTGTAGCGATCTTGAACTTTTGAAGACGTTTAAGTTTATTGGTAAAATTTTATCGGTTGTTAAAATTTTAATTCCATTGATTTTAATTATTTTGGGAGCAATTGATTTTTTCCGAGCAGTCATTGCATCAAAAGATGATGAGATTAAAAAATCTATGAAGACTTTGATGTATCGTACTTTAGCAGGAGTATGTATTTTCTTTTTACCAACCATTATTAATTTAGTTTTCCGCTTGATTGATGATTGGGGTAATTATAAAACGGATTATTCTGTATGTAGTACATGTGTTACGAATCCTAGTAAATGTAAGGTTTAGTTTTTAAGAGAAAGGAGATTTATATGAAGAATTTGAAATATTGTTTGGTTCTTGTCCTATTTTTTAGTTTTCAATTAGTAAGTCACGCTAAAAGTTATGGACTAGATTCTAGTTGGAAATATGCTGATTTTTCCGTAATTCATTCGGGAGAAGCTACTTTATATGAATCTTCTGCCTCTTCTAAGAAAAATATTGTTGTGGCAGTGAATGCTGGACATGGAACGAGTGGGGTAGGTGGAAAAAAGACTTATTGTCATCCTGATAAAACACCAAAGGTGACAGGAGGAAGTACAGAGGCTGGAGCAACTATGGCTATTGCTGTTTCTTCTGGAATGGAATTTCAAGATGGGACTGCTGAAGCAGTTGTCACTTTAAAAGTTGCGCAAAAATTAAAAGATAAATTATTGGCTCAGGGTTATGATGTTCTTATGATTCGGGATGGCAGTGATGTTCAACTTGATAATATTGCTCGTACAGTTATTGCTAATAATGTAGCAGACATGCACATTGCAATTCATTTTGATTCTTCTACCGATGACAAAGGAGCCTTTTATATGTCGGTACCAAATGTTTCATCTTATCGTGCTATGGAACCGGTAAGTAGTAATTGGCAAAAACATCATAAACTTGGAGATGCTCTTATCAATGGTTTAAAAGAAAATGGCGTTAAAATTTATAAGGATGGAACTATGGAAATGGATTTAACGCAAACTTCTTTTTCTACTATTCCTAGTATTGATATAGAACTAGGTGATAAAAGTAGTGATATTTCTGATGAATCTTTAGAAAAATTAGCTGAGGGTCTTTCGAGTGGAGTTTTGAAGTATGGAGGTGTCACTTCTACTTCTAAGCCAACTAATCCGGGGTCTTCTTCTAATGGTTCTAACTCAACGGTTACAGGGCCAGCTGAGGATTGGGGAGATCAATTTGGAGATCAACCACCAATTGATATAGCAGGTTCTTCAGAAGGATGTGAAACCATTTTTAAAAATGAAGATGGCTCATTCAATGCTTTAGGGCAATTTATGCAAGATTTATTTACTTTAATTAAATTTGCGGCACCAGTTTTGGTAATTGCTTTACAAACGGTTGATTATGCAAAAGCTATATCAGCTCAAAATGCCGATGAAATGAAAAAGGCACATGGAAGGTTTGTCAAACGTTTAATTTGTGGAGTAGCGGTCTTCATGCTTCCTTTTCTATTAGATTTGTTGTTTGAAATTTTTGGCTTATATGGATTAGATACTTGTGGAATTAGATAGGAGTGAATCATTATGTTAATCTCGTGGTTATGGTTAGATGCAAAGATATCGCAATTATGTTTAGTTATTGATTCTGCTTTATATTCTGCAATTGCTTGGTTGTATGAATTATTTTTAAAAATAGCTCAAACGGAAATATTCACTGATGCTACTTTTGAAAGTTTTGCTCAACGTGTTTATGTCGTTTTGGGAGTAGTTATGCTTTTTGTGCTAGCTTATAATCTTTTAATGGCTATCGTAAATCCTGATAATTTATCCAAAGGCGATAAAAGTATGTCTAAGTTGGCAACAAAGTTGGTTACTTCTTTAATTATTATTGGACTTTTACCAACCGTCTTTTCTTATTCTCGAAAATTACAAAATTTTATATTAGAAAATAATGTAATTGGAACTATTTTATTTGGTAATCATGAAACGGATGTTACGGTGCGGGAATATGCCGAAGATGGGGTAAATTATACAGAGAAAGTTGTTACGCTAAGTTCAAAAGATATGGCGCAAGCACAAATTAGTTCTTATGGACGAATTATGTCATTCACTGCTTTAAATGCTTTTTTAAATCCCGATAATAAGAAATTTCAGTATAATGCAGGAGAGTTTACAGCAAAGAATGGATACGTGAATACTGGATCAATTCTTGGTTGTATTGCAGGAGCAGCGACTGGAGTAGGTGTTTCTATTTTTACTTTTGGTATGGGAGCGCCAGCTGGGTTAGCAGTTGGGGCTGTTGCTTGTGGAGCGTCTGGAGCAACTGTAAACTGGGCCGGAAATGCGATTGATTATACGCATTATACATGGGACCAAATGAAATGGTCTATTATTAATGATGGTGATTTTACACAGATTATTTCTTTAGCTAATGTCATTCATGAAGGTGCAAAAAGTATGGATGGAAATGAAACGGTAGAAATTACTTATTCGGCTTTTGTTTCAACTTTGTGTGCTGGATTCTTACTTTATTTGTTAGTTTCTTTCTGTATTGATTTAGGAATTCGAACAGCTCGTCTAGCATTTTTACAGTTGATTGCTCCTATTCCTATCTTTTTAAGAGCTATGCCTGGAAAAGATACACAGTTTGATAAATGGGTAAAAAAGACGATTGCAGTTTATTTAGAAGTATTTATTCGAGTATTTTTAATGTATATGGTTGTATTTTTCTTGAGTAATGCACAAATCAATCTTTCAACTTGGCAAGGTTTGTGGGTAAAAGTAGTAATTATTATGGGACTTATTGCTTTTGTCAAAGAAGCACCAAAATTGATTTCTGATATTACGGGTATTGATTCTGGTAATATGAAGTTGGGAATTTTACCAAAATTGGCTGCTGGTGGGGCACTTGCTGGTGCTGCATTAATTGGTGGTGGAGCTACGGCTTTGGCAAGAAATACTTATGGATCTATTAAAAAATTTAATGAAGCGGAAGGGTTTCGTGGAAAATTTGGAGCTGTTGTACATGGAATTGGGTCGGCAGGAACAGGTCTGGTATCTGGAGGATTACGTGGAGGTTATGCTGCACGTAATGCGAAAAATCTAGCAGATATGAGAAAAGCTGCTGTTGCTGGAGCAAAAGGTGCAACAGATGCCAAAGATCGTAGAGAAGCATACCGAATTGCTCATCAAAATGATAAATTTGGTGTATTTGGAGCTCAGATGGCTGATTTTGGAAAAGGTATTGTAGATTGGGCAGCTGGAGGATTTGAAGCAGATGAATCTAAGTTGAAATTTTATAATGATATGGTAGGATTTCAAAATGAAGCCAAGAGCGCAACAGAAAAGCTTTTAGAAAAATATAGTACAAATGCTAAATTAGTAGCTAAAAATGTTCAATATAAAGGTGTGGATGAGAATTTAGCCCAAGAATTTCAAAATATTTATGGGGATAGTACTCTAACTACTATTAAAAATAGTATTGAACAATTGCGTAAGAATAAAGTAGAAAGAGATATTAATGATACAGATGAATCTTATGCAATTAAGGTACGTGACTATAACCAAAAATTAGATGCTTATGATTCTATGTATCATCAATTAAGAAATGCAACGATTAATAAAGTTCAAAGTATGGTTTATGATGCAACGGCTCGTGAGAATGCAGGTTTAAAAGTCGAGGATGTATCTGCAATCAGAAACAGTATGGACAAGGCTAAAGATTTATTGGGGGCTCATGGTGGAGCTGGTTACGATTTACAATTGGATGGTTTATCTTATGCGGATAGAACATTAAATCCAGATGGAACAGAGCGTTCTGCAGCACAAGGTGCAGGTGTATCATTTGATTCTGTATTAAAAGAGATTGAACAAGATAGAAGACGACTTGATAGTGATGTTGAAAGACGTAAACGTGAAAGAGCTTCTAGGCAAAATAATAGTGGTGGAAGTAAATAAGAAAAGAAGGGTGATTTATGAATGATTATTTGATACCAGCGAATACAAAGAAGTCTAAATTAATTTTTGGCTTCTTTACACCGCTTGATTTAATTGTTTTTGGAGTAGGATGTTCGATTACTCTAGTAATGTTGTTTCTATTTCAATCTATGGATATTCAAACGGCAATTTTGGTTTTATTACCAGCATTAATTTCAGGTTTTTTGGTAATTCCAGTACCAAATTATCATAATGTCATGCAACTTTTGACAAATATATTTTTGTTTTTAATGAATCGAAAGAGGTATTATTGGAAAGGCTGGTGTATTAAAGATGGCGAAAAATAAAAAAGAAGAAATATCTTCAAAGTGGTCGGAGGATTGGATTCCGATTAAACAGATTATGAATGGAATGATTCAACTTGATAGTGGGGAATATGTGACTGGTATTAAGATTCAGCCGAAAAACATTTTCATTTTGGATCAAGGATCTCGCGAAAACGTTTTATATAATTTACGAAATTTTTATAATGCGATTGATTATGAATTTTGGCTTGTCGTAGCCGATCGCCCAGTTGATATTAATGTCTATTTATCTCAATTACAAATTTTATTTAATAAAGCACAAACCAATATTAGTCGAAAATTGATTCAAGAAGATATTAATAAAGCAAATAGTTTTATGAGTGCACAATATAATGTGGTTGATACAGAGTACTATATTTTGTTTAAAGAAAAAAGAATGGAATTAGTTCAAAAACGAATTCATAGTTTGATTAGTAATTTAGCAAATTGTGGTTTAAATTCTTCCCAAACGTCAAACAATGATTTACGTGTTATTATTGATAATTTTTTCAATGGGGGATTTGGAACAACTTTTAGTGGGATGGTGAGTCCAGAATGAACATAAAAGCACAATTAGCTCCAAAAGGAATTGAATTTCATCCAATGGACTTTATGATGAGTGGAAAATATTGTACTATTTTTTCCATTGTTAGTTATCCTAAATTTATTCAACCTGGGTATTTAGCAAACTTAACAAATATTAATGGAGTTAAGATTGTTGCTAAACATATTCCGATTGAATTATCTACATTACAACGAATGATTAACAAAGAAATTGCAGATTTAAAAATGCGTTATCAAAATGAGCATGATAAAACGATACAAGAGAGAATTCGTCAAGATTATGAATCTTTAGAACAATTTATACAAATGTTAGTTGCTACACAAGCACGTATTTTTGATTTTCAGCTTCATATCTTAATTTCAGGTGATACTAAAGATGAACTTGAAATGCGTAAAATGCAAGTTCGAAATTATTTAGATGCCCTTGGAATGCGAGGCGTATCTTTGATGTTTGAACAAGAGAAGGTTATTAAATCAATTGTTCCTATTTTTCCAAAACAAGATATCGAAGATCGTGTTGGAACACCTATTCCAAGTGTAACGATTGCTGCAATGTATCCTTTTATTTTTGATAGTATTAAAGATCCAGGAAATAGTACATTATTTGGTGTAGATTTTTCTGGTGGGGTTATTTTATTTAATCAATTTTTATATCAAATTAAAAAAGAGAGTAATCGTAATAATGCAAATGTAATTATTTTAGGTACATCTGGTAGTGGTAAATCAACTGCTGCAAAACTTCTTTTACGTAGTCATATTCGAAATGAATATAAAATTGTTTGTATTGACCCTGAAGGGGAACTTGAGGATATGGCTCGTAGTATGGGAGGAGATTTCTTAGACCTTGGTAAAGGTGGAGAATTTGGAATGATTAATCCCCTTGAAATTGTTATAGATGCCGATGAGTCAGAAATTAGTCAAGGACTTGGCTATACGGTTCTTACACGTACTTTACAACAATTAAAAGCTTTTATGAAGTATTATTCTCCTAGTATTGAAGAAGATGTACTTACAATGTTTACAGAAGTTGTACAAGATACTTATAAGCGATATAAAATTGATTTTGACACCGATTATACACAATTTACATCGCAAGATTATCCAACTTTTGATGATGTTTATGCAACGATTCGAGGAAGATTATTATCAATGACTGAGAAAACGCATGAGAGAGATGTTATGGAACGTTTGGAATTAAAAATACGTCCACTTGTTAAAGAATTGCGTTATTATTTTACAGGACATACTACTTTAACCATTGATAGTGATTTTATTGTATTTAATATTCGAGAGCTTATGAATTCGGATGATAATATTAAGAATGCTTTGTTCTTTAATATTTTGAAATATGCTTGGGGACTATGTTTAGATCCTAATATTAATACTGTTTTATGTGTTGATGAAGCTCACGTTCTTTTATCTACTAGAAATGAACTGGGAGCAGAATTTTTAGCTCAGATTCAAAGACGGAGTCGAAAATACAATACAGGTACTATTATTATTACACAACAACCAACCGATTTTGCTGCTCCAAATGTTATTACGCATGGAAAAGCCATTTTTGATAATGCCGCATATTACATTGTGATGGGATTGAAAAAGCAAGCAATTGATGATTTGTCACGTTTGATTGATTTAAATGATAGTGAACGAGATAGCATTAAATATTATAATCAAGGAGAAGCTTTATTTGTTTGTGGAAATCGAAGAATGCGAATTAATATTATTGTAACGCAAGAAGAACTAGATTCTTTTGGGTCTGGTGGCGACTTGTAATTTTAAAAATTTGAAATTAAATTATCTTGAAAGAAAACGGATTCACAACCGTTTTTTTCTTTGTTATACTATAGATAGTGGTCTGGTGGTGGATGTTATGAATCATGATGAAGATTTTTTAGAAAATGCTAATAGTAATGAATTAGATAAACAAGAAGAAGTTAGTGAATCTAGTGAAAATGTGGAAAAAGAATCTTCTAGTGAAGTTACAAGTTATCCAGAAGAAATGAATGAGCCAGCACCAGTTCAAGGGTCAAGATTTCAGGGGTTGCAATGGACAACCTTAAAAAAAGTGGTTTCCAAAAAGTATTTTGTTCCAGTTCTTATTGTTATAGGTATTTTTTGTTTTTTATTTCTTATGTTCTTTTTTATGTATGGTGGTCTAAGTGGTGGTTATAGTTATATAGCGCCAAAATGTCAACAAATGCGGATTACGTTTGGAGCAGAGGAAGATGCTTCTCAAACAACTATTTCTATTGAAGAATATATTATAAGTCATATTTATTCGGCAACGAAGAATTTGTCTAACATTGATCCAGATTTATATCGTACATTAGCCATTGCTATTAATACGGAAGTACAATCGTCTAATAATTGTAGTAGAACCTATATTCCCGAAGTAGATGACATTTATCAATTTGAAATTCTTGGCAATGATAGTGATACTTTTTATCAAATACAAAAAGATATTAAACCTGTTAAAGATTTGGTGATGGTGAAACGTAATTCAGAAGAATATTTTGAGACTACATTAGATGGTTTTTGTTCTTTTTCTGAAATGATGGCAAAACCAGAGGGATTTGAAGAAGAAAATTTAGCTGGACCTTCTAATGCAACTTCTACTTCTTATACGATTCCACAAATTACAGAAGAAATTCCTTATCATTGGGTAGAGGATAATGTTGATAATTGGAATTTTAAAAATTGTCCTTGTAATGATTCTAGTAATGCTAATTCTGCTTGTTTTTTGGAAGAATGGAATTATGGTGAAGATGAAGAACCCGATTTAATTTATGTGGATGGGGGGACAGGTACCGGAATTAGTATTTATGCTACTCATTATTTAACTAGTCAAGATAATCGAACTTATGAAGGTGTTTTAAAATTATTTTATCCTAATAAAGACTGGGAGTTAAAAACGAATGATGAAAAGTATGCTTCCAAAAAAGACCGAAATAAAAATAGTCTTGGTTTAAATGGATATAGTTACATAGCCCCTAAATGTACAGAAATTACCACAACAAAAAAAACAAATGAAAGTGGTGGTCAAGGTAGTGGAGCAACTATTACTTTGGGACTTGAAGAATATGTCGAAGGTGTTGTTTATCATGAATTTCGAGGTGCAAATAATCTTGAAGCTTATAAAGCATTAGCTGTAGCGGCGCGAAGTTTTGTTCTAGCAAAAGTTAGTGATAGTTGTACGATTAATAATAGTACAGCGACTCAAACTTTTACGGCAGAAGAAGATCGAACAGAAACTTCTATGGCCGAAATGATTAAACAAGCTGTTAATGAAACACGCGGAATTGTTATAACGAACGGAAATTCTATTACCCTTGTTCAATATGATGCTTTTTGTTTTACAAGTAAAGATAGTAATTATTATACGATGCCTCAAGGTGAATATGGGAATGGTGGTCAAAAGATTCCTGTTTCTTGGGTTGAATCAAATATTCGTTCTTCTGTTTACACTAATTGTCCTTGTAATAATTCAAATGGTGCTCCTAGTTTGTGTTTTAGTAATGGGAAGTATCGTGATGGTGGGCATGGTCATGGTATGAGTCAATACGGAATGCTTTATTTAGCGGCAGAAGAAAATTATGATTTTAAAGAAATATTATATTATTATTATGGTAACGATATTGTTTTAAAATCAATTTATTATAGTGCTGCGGGCGCTAATGTTTCAACAGAAGGTACTAGTGAATTACATGAACCACTCGGAAAATTTTTACAATCTAATGGTTCTAGTATAGCTGAGTTAAATGATTATATTTTTCAAAGTGTTTTAAATGCTGGTGCTGGTACTAGTGATGGTGTGGTAGCAGCTGCTACTAGTTTAATTGGATATCTTGCTGAGAATTTTAATATGCGACTTCCATATGCTTTTGGTGGAGGTCATGCTGGGTTAAATGGAGTCGGTCGTTCTTTTGAAAATTATTATGGAGTGGATCCAGCATGGGGGACACCAGGGTCTTTTAATACTAGTATGGGAATGTATTATTATTATGGTCCAGATTGTTCAGCATTTGTAGCATGGGCAATGAAAAATGCAGGATTTAGAATTAGTAATACTGGATCTGGTTCTTTTAGTAGTTTAGGAGGAGTTGTAAAAACATCAACACTTACTATAGATTTTTCACAAATTAAGCCGGGAGATTTATTATTCCACCCTGGACATATTGAACTTATTATTTCTGTCGACCCTGTTAATGAAACTATGAAAACGGCTGAAGCTTCAGGGCGTGAAGGAGGAATGCGTATTAGTACGCGAGGACGTAAATCATCTTATTATGTTTTACAAATGGAAAATTATTATAATAATCCACACAATTATAATTCTAATTTTGAAACAGACTATTATAAGCATTTATTAGGATAGGAGAAGCTTGATGAAAAAAATAATTATGTTATTAGGATTCGTGTTTTTATGTACTGGCTGTCATGCAGATTATCATTTAACTATTCAAAATAACCAATTTCTTGAAAAAATTGAAATTATTGCTAATAATCGTGATGAGAGTAATATTTTACTAGAAGATAAAATTCCTATAACAGCTTTTTACAATGCTCCAGATACTGGAGAAGAAATAAAAAAAATTGAAGGGGTTGAATATTTAGAAAAAAGTACTTATCAAAACCCTTCTGGATTGACAAATATGGTTTTATCTTATCCTTATCAATTTAATAATTATGCGCTTGCATCATCCGTTCATTACTGTTATCAAAGTTTGTATTTTGATGTTTCTGATGTAAGTAAAAATGTGTATCTTCATACCTCTTCAGAAAACTTGTGTTTTGAAAAGTATCCTTATTTAGAAAGTGTAAACATTATCGTTGAAGTATTTTATCCAGTTATTTCTTCTAATGCCGATGAAATAAATAAAAATCAATATATTTGGCATATCGATAAGAACAATTATCGTGAAAAAGAGATTAAATTATCGTATAATTCGAATACTTTAATTGATGAAAAACAACAAGTCGAAAATGAAGAAGAAAAGTCTTTTTCAGCCATTTTAATTGTGTTTAGTTTCTTTATCTTATTTCTTCTTGGAATTTTTATTTACAATTATAAACAACGAAATCATTCTTAGAATATCAAGAATTTGGTATTCTTTTTTTAGATTTGATGTAGTATAATAAGACAAGAAAAGGAGCGATATTAATTATGAAGTTTCGAGTTGCACCCAAAGATTTTACAATTTTTATTGCGTTTTGTGTTTTTTTGCTTTATTTGTGTGCTATAGCAGTACTTAACTTCGCCTCTTTTGCCGAAGATGGATCTTTTTATGGTTTAAATCCTTTTCCAGCTTTTTTTGGAGATAAATTGATTCTTACTTTAACGATGTTCTTTATTGCCTTAATTATCATTTTTTCTAGTGTGTCTTCTTATATTTTTGATAAAGATAAAGGTGGAAAGCATCTTTTGAATATTGGTGAAAAAGAAGAAAAAGGATATTCTAGATGGGCTAAAGACAAAGAAATTAAAGAAGATAAAGGGGTTAGTCATGTTACAGCGAATAGTACTAATGTAGAGGCAGCAGGAATTCCACTTATTAATAATGGTACCGATATTTGGGTAGATAATGGAGAATATCATAATTTAATTATTGGTTCTACTGGTTCTGGTAAGACTGAAACTGTGGTTAAACCAATGGTAAATTTACTAGCTAAAAAAGGCGAGAGTATGATTATAACCGACCCAAAAGGGGAACTTTATAAGTATTGTGCGAGTTATTTAAAAGATCAAGGTTATAATATTATCGTTTTAAATTTTCGTGACCCGCAAAGTGGAAATGCTTGGAATCCTTTGACTTTGCCATATCGATATCATAAAAAAGGTGACGTGGATAAAGCTACAGAATTACTTGATGACGTTGCTTTAAATATTTTGAGTGATGCGAAAAGTAAAGATCCATTTTGGGAGAAAAGTGCAGCCGATTATTTTTCAGGATTAGCTCTTGGGTTATTTATTGATGCTAAAGAAGAAGAAGTGAATTTAAATTCTATCAATTTTATGAGTACAGTTGGAGAAGAGCGATTTGCTACTAGTACTTATATTAAAGAATATTTTAATTTAAAAGGAGAATCGTCTAGTCCTTATATTTTTGCATCTAATACGATTAATGCTCCAACGGATACAAAAGGTGGAATTACTTCTACTTTCCGTCAGAAGATTCGTTTGTTTTCATCACGTGAAAAACTTTCTGAAATGCTTTCTTATAGTGATTTTGATATGCGGAAAATTGGTACAGAAAAAACAGCCATTTTTATGATTATTCATGATGAAAAAACGACTTATCATAGTTTACTTACTATTTTTATTAAACAATGTTATGAAACGATGATTGATGTAGCGAAAGAAAATGGGGGTAAGCTTCCATTCCGAACAAATTTTATTTTAGATGAGTTTGCCAATATGCCACCTTTAAAAGATGTTGATTCTATGGTGTCAGCTGCGCGAAGTCGTGATATTCGTTTTACCTTTATTATTCAAAACTTTTCGCAGCTTAATGATGTTTATGGAAAAGAAGTTGCAGAGGTTATTAAAGGTAACTGTGGTAATTTAGTGTATTTAATTAGTACTGAAATGGCTGCACTAGAAGAAATTAGTAAAATGTGTGGAGAGGTTAAAAGTAAAGATAAAGATAAGACCGCAAGTACGCCACTTGTAACGGTTACTGATTTACAAAAAATGCGTTTATTTGAGGTAATTATTAAACGTTTAAGAATGAATCCTTTTAAAACAAAATTAGAACCAGATTTTAAAATGGATTGGGGTATTAAACGAGAAATGGCTGAACTCCCACTTCGCGAAATGAAAGAAATCGCTTTATTTGATTTAAAAAAATATGTTTCAGAAGAAAAACGTAAAAATATGATGAAAGATTTGGAAAATCAACAAAATGGTCAAAATGGTAATCCATCGTTTAATCCATTTATGCCGGGGATGCCAGGAATGGGTCCGAGTCCTAGTTTTAATCCGTTTGCTAATCCAATGTCTAATCCGATGTCTAATCCATTTGGAGCTCCAAGTGGAATGAATGCAAATCCGTTTTCAGCATCTATGCCAAAACCGAGTACAGCTTCAAATGTACCTAATAATGCGCTAGGTTTACCAAATTTTGGGATGAATGGTAATAGTTTAAGTGATGAAGATATTGACCGAATGATTGCAGATATTGATAAGAAATTAAAAGAATTGGATGAAGTAGATAATACTCAGAAAGCACAATCAAATCATTCACCAGTAAAACCGGTCGATTTACCAAAGCCAATTAGTGATGAAAAAAAATCATTTGCTTTTATGAATGAAGAACCTGAGGTTGTACCAAAAGATTTAAAACCACAAGAACCTGTTTTACCAAAACTTGAAACAGTAAAACCAGAGGAGAAAGCTGTAGTGCAAGAAGAAAAGCCAAAAATCAATATTGATGCTGATAGTATCATTATGAATGATAATATTATTACAGATGATGAGTTTTTTGATGATTTTTTTGGAAGTGAATAAAATTGTTCCTAGTAAAGAAAGATTTACTAGGTTTTTTTATTTTACTAAGCATATGTCCTAATTGTTCTTTTTAATAGTTCATATATTACCATGGTGATATTAATGAAGCGAATATCGATTCGTGATTATCATGAAAGTATGGGAACTTTAATCGACTTAAGTGATCCTATTACTTATGAAAAAAGAAAGAGACCTGGGAGTATTAATTTAACTTATGATAAGTTAATGCTTCATTATCAAACTTTTTTAAAAAAGGGAGAACCTTATTTTATCTTGTGTACAAAAGGTATTCATAGCAAACGTGCTGTAGCTATATTAGAATATTATGGCTATAATGTGACGCAAGTATCAATGGAAGAGGATTAGCTCTTTCTTTTTTATGTAGTGCTCTAAAAGACCATAAGTTGTTATATTTTGATAAAATAATATAAACTATAAAT
>CAJUQG010000010.1 GCA_910588025.1 uncultured Bacilli bacterium | reverse complement strand
ATATATTTTTTCTAAAAAGAAAAGACTATTGAACTTATTTGTCAACAGTCTGAAAAATAGAGAAATCTATTTTTTTTAATTTTTTAAAAGGAAATATGTGTTTTGCCTTGTATAAGAATAATGAGGAAGGTTAAAATGCAAAAAAGAGTTATTATAAAACAGCAAGATGAAAAAGATTGTGGAATCTGTTGTTTAGAGTCGATGATTAAGTATTACGATGGTTATGTCCCTTTTGAAAAAATAAGAGAAGATACTTTGACATCGAAACGAGGAACGAGTGCTTACCATATGATAGAGGCACTAAAAAATTATGGCTTTGATGCTTATGGAGCAAGAATCAAGAAAGAAAGTTTTTTTAAATCTGATTTTCCATTACCTGCAATTGTTCATGTCGTTTTGGATAATGGTTTAAATCACTATATGGTTCTTTATGAAAAACGTAAGGACAAAGTAATTCTTATGGATCCTAGTATCGGAAAGCGAGTGATGACAGATACTGATTTTTTTTGGATATGGTCTGAGATAATACTAATTGCTTATCCTAAAGAAAAAATCAAAATAGATACAAAAGAAAAAAATTTTATTAGTATGCTAATAAGTTTCCTTGGCCCCAATAAGAAAAAAATTTATGATTTATTCATCATAGAAATCTTTTTTCTTATCACGAGTATCCTTTCTACATTCTATTTAAAAATAGCCTTTCAATATTTATCTAGAAAGTTTGAACTTCTTTTGATTGGTTTATTATTTGGCTTTTTCAGCATTAGTAGTATAGTTCTCCAAAAAAGTTCTCTCAAGAAAACAAGGGTATTAAATCGTTTACTTACGTTACTTCATACCACAACTTATTTAGAACATTTATTTAATCTTCCTCTAAAATCTTATAAATCGAGAAATTTTAGCGATTATTTGTCTCGATTTTGGGAAAATTTTGATTTAAAATACATTTATACAGACTTTAGCAAAAATTTTTTGCTTTCTAACTTACGTATTTTATCTAGTTTTTGTTTATTGTTTTTAATAAATTCTCATTTCTTTCATTATTTTATTCTCATCTTTTTCACATATCTTTGCTTTCAGATTTTAATTCAAAATCAAATTTATAAATTAGAAAAAGAATCCTTGACCATTAAAAATAATTATCAAAATAAATTATTAGAAATGTTTTCTTGTCTTGAGTTATATCATTATTTAAATTTAAAAGAAAAGCTAAAAGAAAATAGTGAAAGAAACTTAATCCAATTTTTACGTAGTGATGAAAAGAAAAATAAATTTTATCAAACATTATTTTTTATTCAAAATAGTTTTAAAGAAATAATAAACTTTTCGTTTTTAAGTTTAGGGATCTATATGTTATTTCAAGGATATCTCCAAATTGTTGATTTTATTTTAATTGAGACGATAGGAATGAATTTACTAAACGCTTTAGAAACGATGATAAGTCTTATTCCAAAAGAAAAGTATTTAAAGAATTTTTTAAAGAAAGAAGCAGAATTTTTAACGATTTCAGAAGAAGTAACAACCTCATCAATTTCTTTGAAACAAGAAGATATCATGTTTTCCAATGTTGATTTTTCTTATAATCAATTTCAATATGTTTTAAAAAATTTGAGTTTTAGAATTCATGCCCAAGAACATATCCAGCTTTTTGGACCAAGTGGTTGTGGAAAAAGTACAATTTGTGAGCTGTTAATGAAAACTTATGAACCCACAAATGGCGCAATAAAAATAGGCAAGATAAATCTTTCTGATATTGATGGCGCAAGCTTACGAAAATCAATTATTTATTTAAATCAACGAAGTAAATTAATTTTAGGCACAATTAAAGATAACATTCTTCTTGGACGAAATTATAATCCTGAACGTTTTCAAGAAGTGTGTGAAATTTGCCATCTAGAAGAGATTGTAAATAAAAAGCCTTTGCGTTATGAAACCACTATTTCAAATGAAGAAAACAATCTCTCAGGCGGAGAAAAACAACGAATTATGTTAGCAAGAGTATTATATTCAGAAGCTACCATTTTTCTCTTTGATGAATCTTTAAGCGAAATAAGTGAAAAAATGGAAAAAGAAATTATTAAAAATATGCGAGTCTTTTTAAAGAAAAAAACGCTTATTTATATTAGTCATAAAAATTACAAAGCATTATTTGACGAAATAATCAAATTGGAGGTAACAAATGAACGAGTCTCTATATCTTAACAAAATTTGTTTTCAAGAAGAATTAGAAAAAACAAGTATTCTTCCTTTATTGTTAAGTTTTTGTTTGTCAATTTTGTTCTTTTTAAGTTGTATCTTAGAAATACAATTAACGTCTCCTATCTATGCAGTATATCAAAAAGAAAATAGTGTTTTAATAATTAATTATAATTTAAATAATATAAACGACTTGCTAAATATGAAAGAAATAGAAATAGAAAAACAAAGATTTCCTTTTCAAATTCTAAATATGAGTGAAATTCTCTACGATAATCAAACAAATCAAAATTTTCAAAAAGTCGAATTATATTCCCCAAATACTTATTTGAATAATCAAGTCATTCAAATAAAATTATTAGATAAAAAAGAAAGAATAATCCTAAAAATTTTTCGTTGGTTGAAAAAGGAGAAACTATGAATTTAAAAAAAGAAGAATTAATAGAAATTTATGGGGGAGGAGGTAGTGGTCTTCTAGTGTTAGGAATTATTGCTTTAATTACACTAGTTGCTGGTATTATTGACGGATTCACACGACCACTAAAATGCAATGAATAACCTAAAGAAAGAAGAATTATTAAACATATATGGTGGAGCGAATTTACTTACTGCTACTTTTTTGAATGCGATTGCACGATGTATTGAATCTATTTTAGAAGTAGGAAGGGCAATTGGTTCATCATTAGCACGGTTAAGCAGTGGAAATGTTTGTCACTAAACTTGAAGATTTATAAAAAGAAAGATATAATAAAAAAGAATAAGGAGGCGTATCATGAAAAAGAAAAATGGATTGATTGCAGTTTCTTTAATATACTCCTTCTTTTTAGTCTTTTTAATGATAATGTTATCAAGCTCAGTGAAAAATGCGGAAACCAGACAAATGCTTCAATCGATAAAAGAAGATATTAAAAAAACTCTAAATGAGGAAGAAGAGTTTATTATTACATCTTTACCAAACAAAAACCCTATAACATTAGTTGATTATAAAAGGGGAGATGAAGTGAATTTTGTAGGCGATTCATGGCTAGTTATTGAAAACAAATCAAATTCAGTAGTACTTATTTTAAAAAGAGCTCTAAATAAGGAAGAGATTACCTCATCTTTAGGAATAGATGTTAATAATAATGATTATTTTAATGGTGCCTGTAATGATTCAAGTTGCAAAATTAGAATGTGTATGAATAAGTATCATTCAAGCTTTTGCTTTTATCAATCCGCTTCAAACTATGAATATTACACATGGGACCGAAGTATTGGCAAAAAAGTAGTAGAGCAATGGTTTGAAAACAATGTTAATTTACAAAAAGCCTGTCGTTTACAATATGATCAAAATACCTCAAAAAAAGTTTGTAGTAAAGAAAATATCATAAAAATGACTTTTTCTGATAAAGTTCAAATGAATGAAGGATATATTCGCTTAGCAACAATTGAAGAAGCCAATCTTGGTCAAAGTTCTTGGGTTTTGAATAATGGTGGATATCTAGCACCAGAAGCTTGGAGTTTATCTCTTCAAAATAAAACCAATGGTCAAAGTTATGTGTACGATATCAAAAGAAATGTCAAATCAACTACTGAAACCTTTACGATTCGTCCAGTCATTGAAGTAAAAAAAGGATAGAAGTATAAGGAATAATATGATAATATAATAAATATAAGGAGGAATATGTATGTGGTGGATTATTGGTATTATAGCTTTCGTGCTAATTATTATTCTATTTATAATATCTACTTATAATCGTTTAGTGGTATTAAGAAATCGCGTTAGAGATCAATGGGCTCAAATCGATGTTCAATTAAAAAGACGTTTTGATTTAATTCCAAATGTAGTAAATACTGTAAAAGGCTATGCCAAACACGAAAGTGAAACATTAGAAAATGTTATTAAAGCAAGAAATACTTTTATGAGCGCTTCAACAAAAGAAGATGAAATAAAAGCCGATGGTGAATTAACAAATGCTATTTCAAAATTATTTGCTTTAACAGAAAGTTATCCTGAATTAAAAGCAAATGAAAATTTTATAAAATTACAAGATGAATTAAAAGAAACTGAAAATAAAATAGCTAGTTCAAGACAATTTTATAATGATACAGTTTTAAATTACAACAATAAAATTGAACTTTTTCCAAGTAATATTGTAGCAGCCTTATTTCATTTTAAAAGCGAAACTTTCTTTGAAGCAAGTTCAAAAGAAAGAGAAAATGTAAAAGTTGAATTTTAAGCTTACAAAAATTGTAAGCTTATATTTTTTAAGGGGAATAAAGTTATGAGAAAAATATTATGGGGAATGTTATTGATATTATTCCCTCTTTGTGTAGAAGCATCTTCCATCAACTATGATATTACCAATTTTTTAATTGATGCAACAATTGAGTCGAATGGCGATTTATCCGTTCAAGAATTGATTGTTCTAGATGGTAACTTTAATGGTTATGTTCGAGAATTACAATATAAAAATACGAAATTAGATAATTATGAGCCAGGGAATATTAATTATGCGAATAGTGCAATTTATAATGCAGAAGGAATTAAGAATGTAATTTTAAAAACTAGAAATGTCACAAAAGAAGAAATTAATTTTGATACTTTTAATAAGGACTTTAAAACATTAACGAAAGTTGTGAGTGAAAAAAACGCTTCCAACGGAAATTATATCTACCGCAAAGACAATAATATACATAGTTATAAAATGTATCAAAGTGCTGATGATGAATCCATTGCTTTCTTAATTTCTTATACAATCGATAAAGCTGTTGTCATACATAATGATATAGCAGAGTTATATTGGACATTTATCGGAAATGGCTTTACGGATCAAATTAATAATTTACAAATTAAAGTTCATACACCTTTTAATAGTGATGAGAATATATATTTTTGGTTTCATGGAGATTTAACTGGTGAATCAAATCGAATCGATAATCAAACTATTCTTGCTCAAATGAAATCTTTAGATCAAAAATCTGTTATTGACGCTCGAATCGTTTTTCCAAAAGAATTAATTACATCTCCAGAACGTTTAAGAAATTCTGAGTCTGACGCATTTCAAGATATTTGTAAAATAGAAGAAGAACTAATTGAAAGTGCCAATCGTAAAAGAGAATTAATGAGAAAAGTAGTAAACTTTGCCAAAGGATTGACTATCTTTTATTATATTGCTTTAATATTTTTATGGATTTTTATTTATATAAAATATGATAAAGAATACAAAAGTGATTTTAATTCTAAATATTATCGTGAATTTACAGGAAACTATAATGTAGAAGTAATTGATTATTTAATGAATAAAAATATTGGACCAAATGCAATGAGTGCATCTATCATGAATTTAATTTATAAAAAAAATATCAAAGCCGAAGAATTAAAAGACAATAGTTCAAAAAAGAAATATCTTTTTACTTTATTAAATAATGAAAATGTTACAAACACGGAACAAATACTTTTAGATTTTTTATTTGAAAAAGTAGGGAAAAATAATCAATTTTCAACGAAAGATTTAGAAAAATATGCCTCTTCCACCAGAACTTGTGAGAAATTTTCAAAAAGTTATACAGAGTGGAAAAATTGTGTTGTCAAAGATGCTGAACGAGAATGTTTTTATGAAACCAATGGCATTCCAGTGGTCTTGGGCATTCTGCTTTTACTTGTAACTATTTTAATCTTTATGGTAATTCTATATTATCATGTCAATTTTTTACCTAGTTATTTTCTTTTTCCAGTTGGTTTACTTTTTCTAATTTATACGATATGTATAAAAAAACGAACAAAAAAAGGCAATGAAGATTATTTAAAGTGGAAAGCTTTTAAAAACTTTTTAAAAGATTTTGGTTCGTTTAAGATAAAAGAACTACCTGAAATTGTTTTGTGGGAAAAATATTTAGTTTATGCAACTGTATTTGGCTTAGCTGAAACCGTTGGAAAAAGTATGAATGTAAAAATGTCTGAATTCCAAGATATGGAAGGAATCGAAAGATTAAATGGCTGGGATCCTCTTGACTTCTATATTTATAATTCCGTGAACTCATCGATTAGTCACTCAATATCATCGAGTGTAAACGCTAGTGCAATTGCAAATTCTAGAAATTCTGTGTCAGGTGGTGGAGGCGGATTTTCAGGCGGTGCTGGCTTTGGCGGTGGCGGTGGTGGCGGTCATGGCTTCTAAAACGATTTTTCTTGTAGAAATAATTTCTGTGAGATAAAATAAATGTAGGTGAGTTTTTATGATAAAAGAATTTAAAGAGTTTATTAAACGAGGAAATGTAATGGACCTTGCGGTTGGAGTTATTGTTGGAGGAGCTTTTTCTAGCATCGTAACCTCTCTAGTAAATAATATCTTGACCCCCATTCTAGGAATTTTTTTAGGAGGAATCGACTTTAGTGGTCTTTCCATTAATATAAAAGATGCTACCATAAATTATGGGTTATTTATCCAAAGTATCATAGACTTTTTAATTCTTGCTTTTTGCATATTTATACTAATTAAAGTTTTAAACAAATTGATGTCTGTCGGAAAAAAAGAAATGAAAGAAGAAGCACCGAAACCTCCAATTAAAAAAGAAGAAGTAATATTATTAGAAGAAATTCGTGATCTATTATCTAAAAAAGATACGAAGGCCGTAAAGAAAACTCCAAAAAAAAGAGATTCTAAAGAAAAAGCCCCCAAATAGGCTTCTTTTTTTAAACTTCACTTTATGCTAAAATAAAAATATGGTGGTTTTATGGAATATCTTTTAAATGGCGTCCCCATTGAATTACAGATTATAAAAAAAAATAACAAGAACTTATACATGCGATTTGCAAACGTCAATACTTTAATTATTACTTGTAACAAGTGGGTTACCCTTACCGAAATTAAAAAAATTTTATCTAATAATGAAAAGCAATTATTAAAAATGCAGAGTCAAAAAAAGCGTGAACAAGAGCAAAATAATTATTTTTATTATTTAGGAATACCTTATGAGTTTTGCTTTGATAAAGTCACTACAAAACCATATTTTGATGAAAATAAAATTATGGCAAAAGACGAAAAAGTATTAGCAAAATTTTATCAAGCAGAGTGTGTTCGTATTTTTCAAAATGAAATAGACCGCATTATTCCTTATTTTCCTAATATTCCGAGATTTACTTTAAAAATTAGAAATATGAAAACGCGTTGGGGCGTGAATAATCGTGGAAACAATACCATTACATTAAATAGTGAATTACTAAAAAAAGAATTAGATTTATTAGATTATGTTATTATTCATGAACTATGTCATTTTTATGAGGCAAATCATAGTCCAGCTTTTTGGAGACATGTAGAAGAATATTATCCTAAATATAAAGAAGCACGAAAAAGATTGAGAGGCTAGTATGAAAATAGAATCAATACAAAATGCTAAAGTAAAAGAATGGAATAAATTAAAAGAAAAAAAATATCGTGATCAAACCTCTCATTTTATCATTGAAGGAGATCATTTACTCAAAGAAGCCCTAAAAACGCAACAAGTCTTAGAAATTATTGCGTTGACAGAAGAATTTAAAGAAGAAAATATCCCATATTATGAAGTAACAGAAAATATTATGAAAAAACTTTCAAAACAGCAGAGCATCCCAAAAGTAATTGCAATTTGTAAAAAAGCTATAAAAAAGAACATCAATGGTAACGTTTGTTTATTAGATGATATTCAAGACCCTGGAAATTTAGGTACTATCATAAGAAGTGCGGTTGCCTTTCAAATTGATACCATAATTTTAAGTGACAATACAGTGGATATGTACAACGAAAAAGTCTTGCGTGCTAGTGAAGGAATGATATTCCACCTAAATATATTAAGAGGAAATATTGCTGAGTATTGTAAAACATTAAAACAACAAGGTTACTGTATCTATGGAACTAATGTTCAAAATGGTCAAAGTTTAAAAGACATATCTTTTTCATCAAAAAGTGCTATCATCATAGGCAATGAAGGTAGAGGAATGAATCCTGCTTTACAACAAGATTGTGATAAATTAATCTACATTCCTATGATGAATCAATGCGAAAGTTTAAACGCTGGTGTTTGCGCAAGTATTATTTTTTATGAGATGCACAAAAAAGAGGGGATTTCATGAAAGAATATTTATATCTTGGGAAAATTGTCAATACCCATGGCATAAAAGGAGAACTACGTATGATGAGCGACTTTGACAAAAAAGAGCTAGTTTTTAAAGAAGGTTTTCCAATTTTTATCGGAGTAGAAAAATTATCTGAAACGATAGAGACATATCGAACTCATAAGAATTTTGATATGATTACTTTGAAAGGTTATACCAATATAAATGAAGTTTTAAAATACCTAAATCACAAAGTGTATATTAAAAAAGAGGATCTTAATTTATCAAAACATGACTATGTTTTAGAAGAATTACTTAATTGTCAAATTGTCTTTAATGATAAAATAATTGGACAAGTAGAAGAAATTGTGTATAATAAAGCCAATATTTTATTAAAAGCCCAAACACTAGATGGAAAAATTTTTTATATTCCTAAAAATGAATTTTTTATTAAAGAAGTAAATATAGAAAAAAAGAGAATAGTAGGGCAAAATATTCAAGGGTTGATTATATGAAAATTGATATATTAACATTATTTCCAGGAATGTTTGATGGTTTTTTAAAAGAATCTATCGTTCACCGAGCAATTCAAAAAGAATTAGTTCAGATTAATTTAATTAATTTTCGTGATTTTTCAAAGCTTTCCAATCAACAAGTGGATGATACACCATATGGTGGTGGTGGTGGAATGGTTTTAAGATGTGAGCCTTTGATAGATGCTATAGAATCTGTGAAAAAAAAGAATTCTAAAGTAATATTAATGTGTCCTCAAGGAAAACCTTTTACCCAAAAAAAAGCAGAAAGTTTAAAAAAAGAGACTCATATTATCCTAGTTTGTGGACATTATGAAGGATTTGATGAACGAATTCGTGATTATGTCGATGAAGAATTATCTATCGGGGATTATGTTTTAACTGGTGGTGAATTGCCTGCCATGGTTATATCAGATAGTGTGATTCGTTTAATTGATGGGGTAATAAAAGAAGAGTCTTATAAAAATGAATCTTTTCAAAATAATCTTTTAGACTATCCTACATATACCAAGCCATATGAATATCGAGGTCAAAAAGTTCCCGATGTTTTAATCAGTGGAGACCATGCCAAAATAGCACTATGGCGAAAACAAATGCAAGAAGAAAGAACAAAAAAGAGGCGTGAAGACCTTTTAAGGAGAGATGAAAATGAGTAACTTTTCATTACAAAAAGATAAGAAAAAAAAGAAAATCAAAAATCCGCCGAACCCTTTGGAAGGATTACAACTAAAACCTAAATTAAAAAAACATCCCTCTTTAATAGACGTATCCGAAGTAACAATTGTCGAAGACCAAATCAAAAAAGAAATGATTCAAAAACAATTTAATCGAGCTTTTCGTAAATTGGTAGCGATGGTATTTGATGTAACTGAATCAAGCAGTTCTACTGCCTCAGATTGTGTCATAGCTTTAAATGAAGTAACGAAAACAGCAAGTATGTTAGAACGAAAATATGAAAAAGATTTACAAAAGAAAGAATTAGATCAATTACTGAAAAAATGTTGGTTATTAGATAACAAATTAAGACAAAAACTATTAGAAATTAGAACAAATATTATGATGGAACAAATGAATACAGCAATGGATTACCAAGAAGAAAAAGGTAGAGGACGATAACAATAAAAAAGTGTTGTCAAGAAAAAACATTTTATGTTATACTAAAATAGCTTTTTAAATCTTTAATCCGCTGAAATGAGTTTCATGATTATAGAGAAAATAAAGAAAGGAAATGATTAAATGACTAATCTCGTAGACAAAATTAACAAAAAGCATATTCGCCCAGATGTTCCTGAATTTCGTGTAGGGGACACAGTACGTGTAAATGTATGGGTAAAAGAAGGAAAAAAAGAAAGAATCCAAGCCTTTGAAGGTTTAGTAATTGCCAAAAAAGGCGGAAGCATTTCAGAAACATTTACTGTTCGTAAGAAAAGTGGAGGCATTGGTGTAACAAGAGTATTTCCAGTAAATGCTCCAACCATTGATTCTATTGTTGTTGTGAAAAAAGGTATGGTTCGTCGTGCTAAACTTAACTTCATTAAAGGAATGCGTAAAGAATACAAAGTTAAAGAAAGAAATTAGGAAAAGAAATCCTAATTTTTTTAAATGAAGAACTTTGTCAAACTAACAAAAATAAGTTATAATATCATTGAAAAGAGGATAATTATGAAATGGATAAAAGACTTACTTCCTTATGCTATTATTTTAATTGTAGTAATATTTGTTCGTAGTTTTATTATAACTCCAATTAAAGTAAATGGCTCTAGTATGTACAATACTTTAGATGGAAAAGAAATAATGTTACTATGGAAATTAGGAAATTTAGAAAGGTATGATATCGTCGTAGCTAAGACAAAAGAAGATACCTTAATCAAAAGATTATATGCTTTTCCAGGAGAGAGTATTGAGTGCCGAAATGGAGAAATTTATTTAAACGATGAAGTGATTGAAGACACTTTTGCTTTTGGAGAAACAGAAGACTTTCCAAAAATAACTTTGGCAGAAAATGAATATTTTCTTATGGGAGATAATCGTTTAGTATCGTTAGATAGTCGAAAAATAGGTCCAATTAAAAAAGAGCAAATTGAAGGCACAACCAATTTTATCTTATATCCGTTTTCAAAATTTGGTAAAATAAAAAACCAATAACAAGTAAGGAATAACAAAGGGAGACGACAGTAAAATGTTAGGAGAAAGAATTATGAAAAAAATAGTTTTAATGTCAGCCAGACCTTGGAGACACATAAAATACTTAGAAAAACTTTGTGAAAACGAAGATGTAGAATTAGAAGCAATCTTGTTTGAAAAATCTCAACATTACTCTAAAGAATTTCAAGATTATCATTATAATTTAGAATTGATTCCTAAATTAGAGAAAAATTTTTCCAAAATAAATTGTATGTATGCCGAAAAAAACGAAGTGAAAAAACAAGCAAATCACTATCTAAATAAAGGAGCTCTTATAATTGCCGAATTTGAATTTGTTGATGATAGTTGTTATGAATTTATAGCAGAAAATCCAGATGCTATCAATATTATACCAATGTCTATGTATGAATATCCTATTGGTAAATTTCACCAAAAATTTGGAAGAGAAAAATACTTATTTGTTCCTAGATATGTAGTGGACTCTCAAATTGTAGCTAGTCCAAAACTTTGCTTAAAATTAGGATTACCCCAAGACGAAAAAAAACATCATGAAGTCTTTTTCTAAAAAAGAATAGATAAATCATTAATAACATTAACACCGTAAAAAATAAAGCTAATTACAAAATGATTGTTAATTTGTGGAGGATAAGATGAAAGTAATTACAATAAAACAACCTTGGGCAACATTAATTTTAGAAGGCTATAAAAAATATGAATTTAGAACTTGGAAAACTAAATATCGAGGCGAGATTTTAATACACGCTGGTAAAAGCATCGATAAAAAAGCGCTAGAAAGATTCAAACATTTGCACTTAGATTATCCTACAGGACAAATTATTGCCAAAGCAACAATAACAAATTGCGTGAAAGTGGATGACCATTTAAGAAGTATATTAATAGAAAAAGATCCTATTGTATATAAAGGATTAATTAATAAAGATGATTGGGACGGGTATGGCTTCCAATTAGAAAATGTTGAAAAAATAGATCCAATTGAAATAAATGGCAAACTAAGTCTTTGGGATTATGATTATTAAAAAATAAAGAAATAGAAAATTTAATAAAGCGTTTTGATTTTTCCATTCAGTAAAACGATGATAGATGTTTTAAGAGTTAGCAAAAACTGTACAAGAGTATTTTTTATCAATCAGATTTTTGCAAAAATCCTTTCAATCTTTACAAATAAAGAAAACTTAAATAAAAAAAGTTTTTACATATTTTAATAATTAGAAAGAAGAAAAGAATAAATGAAATTAGTAACATTTCAATCGATGGAAGCATTAAAAGATTTAGTAAATAAAGGCTATCTGGAATGTGATGAATCTAAAATAAATCTAGAAAAAGTTGGTGCCACTTATTCTTGGGTTTTAGAAAAAATGAATGATAGATTTAAAAATCCGACTCATATTAAATATCCTTTATGGTGCTGGGTAAGATGTTACAACAATATTTGTCCGCCTAAACATAAAGGAGAACCTGTGGAAGGATTTGATGTGAAAATTACTTTTCATAAACCAAAAGAAGAAGTTTTTATAACAGATTTTAGAAGATATTCGTTTTTACTTAATAATAATTATATTCCATCTAATCTTAAAGATAAAAAAATTTTTGATAAAAAACTAAAAGAATGTAATATAACTTTAGAAGAATTGCGTGCTTTTGTCAGAAAAGATAAATATGATAAGCATAGAACAGATAAAGAATATTTACAAATATGTGAAGAAATAAGAAATAGCTTTGAAAGATGTATTACAGAAGATAGTGATGTTTTACAAGGCTGTGTATGGAGAATCGATGTAAATGAAATTGAGAATATAGAAATGTTAAATGATAAAAACTACAGATATGGCTCATTAAATTATGTAAGAAAGAATGGAAAAAGAATAAACTGGCAAGAAGAGTTTTATAAAAGATTAAAATTAGAAAAATAATCGCAAAAAAGCACTCAAAATCAATAAAATTTGATAAAAATATAGAGATTTTATGGATATTTTGCGATAATTTAGAAAGGTGATTACGATATGTAACCTTTTAGGGAATTAAGAAAGAAGGTGCTAAATTTGAATAATAAATTAAAAACAATTTCAAATCTATTTGAGGGTAAAGAAATAAGAAGTATTTGGGACAGTGAAGAAGAAGATTATTATTTTTCAGTTGTAGATGTTATTGGCGCATTAACAGAAAGCCCTAGACCAAGAAAATATTGGAATGCTTTAAAAACAAAACTAGATAATGAAGGAAGTCAGTTGTCCTCAAAATTGGGACAACTGAAATTAAAATCTCAAAAAGATGGGAAAAGTTATTTAACAGATGTTTTAGATACTAAAGGAATTTTTAGATTAATTGAATCTGTTTCTAGCCCTAAAGCTGAGCCATTTAAAGTTTGGTTAGCCAATTTAGGTAGTGAGAGAATTAATGAAGTATTTGATCCTGAAATCGCTGCTAATAGAGTTGTTAATTATTATCGTAATAAGGGATATAGTGATGAATGGATCAAAAAAAGATTAGTTGGAATTGTTGATAGATTTAAACTAACTGATATATGGAAAGATGGAGGCATTGAAAAACCAGTAGAATATGCAATGCTTACGAATGAAATATATAAAGGCTGGTCTGGAATGAAAGCATCAGAATACAAGGCATATAAGGGTATAAGAAAAGAATCTTTAAGAGATAATATGACAGATATTGAAATAGCCTTAACTAATATAGGTGAAATAGCTGCTCGTGATATTGCAGGACAGGAACACCCACAAGGACTAACAGAAAATTTAAAAGTTGCTAAACGTGGTGGAGGGGTTGCTAAAGGTGCTAGAGATTTATATGAAAAGGAAACAAAAAAATCTGCAATTTCTAAAGACAATGTACTCAATTATCAATATGTTGATGAACAACAAAAAATAGAGAGTAAGATTATTGATTAAATAATAATATTGAAGAATTAGAAAGATGTAGAAATATAAATTTTGATGATGTAAAATTAAAAGATGTGGACGAAATAACAAATATAAAAATAGACAGAAGAAAAAATATTATATTTTATTATGAAAACAAAAAATCACTATATATTTAAGGTGAATGGTAAGCTAGTTAGAATAAGATTTTCAGAAAACAGCAATTTAACAGCAGAAGATTGTCTTACAAATATACTAAGGAATTTATATAGATGAGGTTAAATATGAACGATTTTGAAAATATTATGAAATTAAATAACAAAAACATTGGTATAAGTAGAATAGAATTAAATAAAAGCGAATTATACATTGTAGATAAAAATAATAAATATAGTTTATGTGTTCATATATACAATTGGAAAGAAATTAATAAGATAGAAATAGGTAAAAAACAAAAGGTTGATTTTAATGAGTAGTGCCTTGGAGAAAATAATGAATCTGCTTTAATTTGGCCAACTGATGTATATGTTGAAAAGCCCACTAAAGATTCTATAATTTTTTATTTAAAATTTGACAATTTTTCAGATGTATGTTACATGAATAAAATAGGACGTTTTGACACTAAACTAAAATCTCTTGAAATTAGAGCTTTTATTGATTATAAAGATGTTATAAAAGATTCTATTATATATAGTTTCTAATGTTATAATGATTAAAGGGAATGATGTAGAATGGAAAATAATAATCGACAAAATAGGGCAAATATAAACTGGTATCCAGGACATATGGCCAAAACTAGAAGATTAATCAGTGAAAAATATGATTTAATAGACATTGTCTATGAAATTGTTGATGCAAGAATTCCTTTTTCATCAAAAATAAAAGACATGTATAATATTATTGGAAATAAACCTAAAATTTTGATAATGACAAAAAAAGATCTTTGTGACGAAAAAGCAACCAACTATTGGGTAAAATACTATGAAAATTTAGGAAATCATGTTCTTTTAGTTGATTTAAATAATAGTAATGACTACAAAAAAATCATTGATTTAACTCACGAATTAATGAAAGAAAAACAAGCAAAACGCATGGAAAAAGGAATGAAAGAAAAAGAAATTAAAGCATTAGTAATTGGAATACCGAATGTAGGAAAAAGTACTTTAATAAATCGAATGTGTGGACGAAAAGTAGCAAATGTTGGGAATAATCCAGGAGTAACTCAAAACCTAACATGGCTTCGAACAAGAAGTGACATTCTCTTATTAGATACGCCAGGAATTTTATGGCCAAAATTAGAAAATCAAGAAATAGCTTTAAATTTAGCATCCTTTGCAGCTATTAAACAAGAGATTCTACCTTTAGATGATGTAGCAATTCACATTATAAAAAAATTGCATGAATTTTATCCTAAAATTTTAAAAGAACGCTATAATGTATCAAATATAGATAATTTTGAACAAGTTTATGAAATCATTGGTCAGAAAATTGGAGCTATGAAAAATGGTGAACCAGATTATGAAAGAGTAAGTGCGAGAATCGTAAATGATTTAAAAACAGAAAATGTAAAAGGAGTAACATTTGATCGTTGAAAACAAAAGAAAAAGTAGATTTAAGAAGTATTGAAAAGCGCTTATGGCAAGAAGGATATCGAAGAATTGCTGGTGTAGATGAAGCAGGGCGTGGACCTCTAGTAGGTCCCGTAGTAGCTGGAGCTGTTATCCTTCCAAAAGATTACGATTTAGAAGGATTAAATGATTCGAAGCAACTAAGCGAGAAAAAAAGAAATCAGTACTATGAAATGATAAAAAAAGAGGCGATTGCCATCGGAATTGGGATTGTTGATGCAAAAACAATCGATGAAATAAATATTTATGAAGCCAGTCGTCTTGCAATGAAATTAGCTCTTGAGAATCTTGAAGTCTCACCAGATTATATTTTAACTGATGCAATGCCAATAGAGCTTGATACTCCACTGGAAGCAATTATTCATGGAGATGCCTTATCAATTAGTATCGCTGCAGGAAGTGTTATAGCTAAAGTTACACGTGACCGCCTTATGGAAGAATTTGATAAACTCCACCCTGAATATGAATTTAAAAATCATAAAGGTTATCCCACCAAAAGACATTTAGAACTTTTGTCGAAATATGGACCATTAGAAAATTATCGATTTACATATAAGCCAGTTCGTGCTTTAATGGATAAAGAGACAAAAAAAGAAGAGGTGTAAAAGCTTTGAAAAAATTAGTCATTGTGGAATCTCCACACAAATGTAAACCAATTGGTTCTTATCTAGGAAGTGATTTTAAGGTTGTATCATCCAAAGGACACATTAGAGATTTAGCAACTACTGGAAAGTTTGGTTTAGGCGTTGATATTGAAAACGATTTTGAACCCAATTATATTCCAATTAAAGGCAAGAAAAAAATGATTACAGAACTAAAAAAAGAAGTAAAAAATTCTAGTTTTGTATACCTAGCAACAGACCCAGATCGTGAGGGAGAAGCCATTAGTTGGCATTTAAAAGAAGCACTTGATATCAAAGAGGGGAAATATGAACGTGTCACTTTTAACGAAATCACTAAAGATGTAGTTAAGGAAGCGTTTAATGAAACTCGTAAAATTGATGATAATTTAGTAAAAAGTCAAGAAACAAGAAGAATTTTAGACCGCATTATCGGCTTTCGTTTAAGTAAATTAATGCAAGCAAAAACAGGAGGAAAAAGTGCTGGTCGTGTTCAAAGTGTTGCTTTAAAACTAATTGTCGATCGAGAACGTGAAATTGAAAGTTTTATTCCAGAAGAATATTGGACGATAGAAGCAGATTTTAAAGATTTCACCGCCGAACTTGAAAAATATCATGGTAAAAAAGTGGAAATTCATGGTGAAAGAGAAGCTGATGATATTTTAAATAGCTTATCTAAAAGCTTTAAATTAGAAAGCGTTGACTCTAAAGATACCAAAAAGTCTAGTAAACCAGCGTTTATCACCTCAACTCTTCAAAGAATGGCAGCTACAAGTATTAACTTTGCTCCCTCAAAAACTATGCGAATTGCGCAAAAACTTTATGAAGGAGTTGAACTAGAACATGAAACAGTTGGTTTAATTACCTACATGAGAACTGATTCAGAACGTTTATCACCAGTATTTATTAACGAAACACATGAATTTATCAAAAAGAAATATGGTCCAGAATATATTGGTGCAGTAAAAATTCCGAAAGGAAAGAAAAATGCGCAGGACGCCCATGAAGCGATTCGTCCCACTAGTATTGATCGTACTCCTGAATCAGTAAAAGCGTATTTATCAAATGAAGAATATAAATTATATAAATTAATATATGATCGAGCTATATCAAGCTTAATGGCTAGTGCTGTATCTCTATCAACAACTGTAATTTTAGAAAACAATGGTTATACTTTTAAGACCACAGGCAGTATCTTGAAATTTGATGGATACTTAAAAATTTATTCCGCATATGAAGAAACAAAAGATGTGTTATTACCAGACTTTGCTAACTATAAAAGTGAAGTAATCATTGCAAATGATATTCTAAAATATCAACATTTTACGAAACCGCAACCTAGATATTCCGAAAGTTCTTTAATTAAAGAATTAGAAAGTTTAGGTATTGGTCGACCTAGTACTTATGCAACCATCGTTCAAACGATTAAAGAGCGTGGCTATGTTTTATTAGAAGATAAAAAATTTCGTCCAACTGAGATTGGAA
This sequence comes from uncultured Bacilli bacterium, assembly GCA_910588025.1. Lineage (GTDB taxonomy): Bacteria > Bacillota_I > Bacilli_A > RF39 > UBA660 > MGBC162267. Next base: position 21,243 of record CAJUQG010000010.1, on the reverse strand, counting down.
TTGAAACGACCGATAAACTTCAAGAGTTTTTTAGTGGTATCGTCAATGTAAAATATACAGCCAATATGGAATCAGACTTAGATGAAATTGCCGAAGATAAACAAAATAATATTAAAGTACTTCATGAATTTTACGATGAGTTTGAGCCACTGGTAGAAAAAGCTTTTCAAAAGATGGAGAAAAAAGAAGCTGAAAAAACAGGAGAAACTTGTCCAGAATGCGGAAGTGATTTAGTAATTCGCAAAGGCAAATATGGAGCTTTCACAGCTTGCTCCAACTATCCAACCTGTAAATATATCAAAAAAGAAGAAAAGCCACAAGAAGCAATTATTGACTGTCCAAAATGTGGAAAAACCATTGTCGAAAAAAGAACTCGCAAAGGCAAAATTTTTTACGGATGTACAGGATACCCTAATTGTGATTTTGCATCATGGTATAAACCAACTCTTGAAAAATGTCCCGATTGTGGTGGAATTTTGCTAGAAAAAAAAGATGAATTAGAATGTATGGAATGTAAAAAGAAGAAGGATGAAAAAGGTGAGTAAATCTTCTTTTTTTTGATTTGACAATTAGGAAAAAGATGTGATATGCTATTCTCTTATTTTAGAAAGGAATCTAATTATGCACAATGAAAATCAGCACTACTTTATTTGTTTAGAATATCGAAATTCGCAAACGAAAAAATACCGAAAAAGTTATCTTTCCTTTGATGAAAAAGGTTTAGTCTATGATGTAATACATTGTTATAGCTTAGAACAAATTGATTATTTTTTAGCTGTTTTCGATGAAGAATGTATTTTGACTCAATTACGTCAAGATAATGCTCTTGATTTTTTAAACGAAATTCAAAGTTCGAATGATATTCATCTTTCCATTCATCATTATGATTCTAAAAATGGTAAAGAACGACATTCAGCTCCTATTTTAAAACCAGGTTGTTTTTTCTTTGATATAGAAAAATACTTAAAAGAAAATATGACAATTCTAAGTCGTAAAAATCTTTACAATAAACTAGGGGGATATTTAACCAACTCTCATGTGACAAAAGAAGCCAAAGACTTTATTCAACATCTTCAAAATATGGATAGTGAATTTCTATGGGAAGAATTTCAAAAACTATCTTATTTGGATCAACGAAAAATAAAAAGTGTAATATTTGAAAATACTTCCACATCATTGCTTCAAAATCTACAAGCCAATCATACTCCTATTTTAAAAAAAGATTTGGCAAGTTAATTGCTTTCTACAATTAGTAATGTTATAATACACCGAAAAGGTGATTCTTTATGACTAAAACAGAAAGACAAATATTAATAGACGCTATTTGGGCATTGTATCTTGCATTAAATAAAACCCAAAAAGAAAATAAAGTTAAAAAAGACTTACAACAAAAAAGTGATTTCCAATTAGTTCTTATTTTAAAAAAATACACTAAGAAATTAAAAACGGAAGGTTTAAAAAGACCTCAAGAATCTTTTGTTCCTCGAGGATTGTATGAGAAATTTGAACAACAAATTGCTTATCGAGACAAAGAAGAAACAGAATTGCTAGACCTTTTATTAAGTTGGAATATTAGGGATTTTGCGCCTTTTCCAGATACATCTACGAAAAGATTTTTAGACGAAACCGTATTGCCAGAAGTAACAGGTGAAAAATTATACGAAATATTTGCTATAGGTAGTTTTTATCAATTAGAAAGATTAAAACGTCTTAAAATGACTGCATCACAAAAACAATTAGAAATTGACCAAATTGATGCTCAAATAAATGTGGTAATTAGTCAAATCAAAACATATTTTTATTCTGTCAAAGATTACTTTGTTAATTTAAGGAATTATCCCATTCTTAATAGTTGGGATGAAAAAAACATAGAAGAAATTTATTGCGATTTAATTGGAACTTTAAGAATTCTTCTATCAACTCAAGAGGAACCCGAGTTAGAAGATCGTAGTCGTCGTATTCAAAGAAAGTAAAAATTTACTTTCTTCTTTTTCTTTGTTAAACTAATTTAGAGGATCATTATGAATTTACAAAAATTAAAAGAAAACCAAAAAACATTAGCAAATCAAAAAGAAATTACTAAGTTTCTTCAATATTTAAAGATTACAAGGAATTATACCGAGAATACAGTTTTATCATATGAACAAGAATTAATAAAGTATTTTACTTACATAGAAGAAAAAAAAATAAACACTTATCAAATAACCAAAGAAGAAATACGAAAATATTTAAAAATGTTAGATGATAAAAAACAAAAAAAAGCTACAATTTCTCACAATATTAGTGTGGTGAGGGCTTATTATAATTATTTATTGCGTGAAGAGAAAATTTCTCAAAATATCTGGCGTCAAATTAAAAATCCAAAATTGTCGAAAAAACTTCCTAACTTTTTAACAACCATGGAAATTGAAACCCTCTTTTCAAATCAAGATTTAACATCTCCTTATGATATTCGAAATCGTTTCATCATCGAATTGCTATTTGCTACTGGTTTGCGAGTTTCCGAACTTATTAATATCAAATTAAAAGATATTGATAGAACTGAAAAAACAATTCGAACCTTGGGAAAAGGGAAAAAAGAACGGATTGTTTATTATGGAGAATATGCGCAAGAATTACTTGATAATTATATAAATACATCTCGTCCCCTTTTATTAAACCAAAAACAAAGTGAATATCTTTTTGTTGGTAAAAATACTATTCAATTAACACGTACGCGAATTAGTGAAATTTTAGATGAAATAGTAAAAAAAGTAGGGCTTAAACATCATATCTCCCCCCATGTTTTACGTCACACATTTGCAACGCAACTTCTAAATAACGGAGCTGATATTCGAAGTGTTCAAGAATTATTAGGGCACGAAAACTTAAGTACAACGCAAATTTATACTCATATTACAAACGACCAACTTCGTAAATCTTATCGAGATAATATGCCTAGAAAATAAAAAACGTGCTATAATAAAAAAAGAATAGAAAGAGGGAATTATATGAAATATGTTTACTCTTTTAAAGAGGGCAATAAAGAAATGAAAAATCTTCTGGGAGGAAAAGGAGCCAATTTAGCTGAAATGACTCATTTAAATTTACCAGTACCAGAAGGCTTTATTATAACCACGGAAGCTTGCCATAATTATTATGAAAATGAAGGAAAAATAAAAAAAGAAATAGTTTCTGAAATACTAGACCATATAAAACAATTGGAAATAGAAACAGGGAAGACCTTTGGATCAGGCTCAAGACCTTTACTAATTAGTGTTCGTTCAGGAGCACCTTTTAGTATGCCTGGTATGATGGATACCATTTTGAATCTTGGAATGAATGATGATGTAGCCGAAAGTTTAATTCGTCAAACAAATAATCCGAGATTTGTATACGATTCTTATCGCCGATTCATTATGATGTATGCTGATGTCGTTAAAGGTTATGAGCGTAACGTTTTTGAATCCCGTTTAGAAGAATATAAAAAAGCCAAAAATGTCACCAAAGATATTGAATTAGATGCAAATGACTTAAAGCAATTAACGATGGATTATTTAAAAATTTACGAAACATTAAATCACAATCCTTTTCCAGCTGATCCAATTCGACAAATTCTAGAGGCTGTTACTGCGGTCTTTCGTAGTTGGAATAATGATAGAGCGATTTATTATCGTAAAATAAATCATATTCCTGATAATTTAGGAACTGCTGTTAACATTCAAACCATGGTTTACGGAAACATTGGAAATTCTTCTGGAACTGGCGTTGCCTTTACAAGAAATCCTTCCACAGGAGAAAAAAAATTATATGGTGAATTTTTAATGAATGCTCAAGGAGAAGATGTAGTAGCAGGAATTCGTACACCAGAACCAATTGAAAATCTACAAGTAGTAAATCCGACGATTTACAATCAATTTTTATCTTATGCAACCATTTTAGAAAATCATTATCGTGATATGCAAGATATGGAGTTTACAATAGAAGAAGGTAAACTTTATATGCTTCAAACAAGAAATGGCAAGAGAACACCAACTGCTTCACTAAAAATTGCAGTTGATATGGTTCATGAAGGATTAATAACTAAGAAAGATGCTTTATTACGTATCGAACCACAAGACTTACAAAATGTATTACATTCAAGATTTAAAGCGCACAAGGAAACTAGTGTAGCAAAAGGTTTAGCAGCAAGTCCTGGAGCAGCAGTTGGGCAAATTTATTTTCATGCAAAAGATGTCATAGAAGCCAAAAAACAACATAAAGATGCGATTTTAGTTCGCAACGAAACTTCTCCAGAAGATATTGAAGGAATGCATCATGCGAAAGGAATTTTAACAATTCGGGGTGGAATGACTTCACATGCAGCAGTAGTAGCAAGAGGGATGGGAGTTTGTTGTATTAGTGGTTGTGAATCTTTAAAAATCGATGAAGTAAAAAAAGAACTATATTTACCAAACCACACCATTTTAAAAGAAGGGGATATTTTATCTCTAGATGGAACAAACGGCTTAGTATACACTACCGCTCTTTCTATGGAAGAAAATTTCGAAAATCCTAATTTACTGGAATTTTTAAGTTGGACAGATGAAATAGAAAGTATTCAGGTAAAAGCCAATGCTGATACCAAAGAAGATGCCATCGTTGCCAAAAAATTAGGTGCACAAGGAATAGGTCTTTGTCGAACAGAGCATATGTTTTTTTCACCCAACCGTATTTTCGCTTTTCGAAAAATGATTTTAGCCAATAGTTTACAAGAACGAGTATCTTATTTAAACGAGCTTCTTCCAATTCAAAGAGAAGATTTTTACCAATTATTTAAAACTACTGCGCCAAATTCCGTAGTAATTCGTTATTTAGATCCACCACTTCATGAATTTTTGCCAAAAGAAGAATTAGAAAAACAACGATTAGCAGCTTCTTTAAATATTACAATGGAAGATTTGCAGAATCGAATTAATAACTTAAAAGAAATAAACCCTATGATGGGGCATCGTGGTTGTCGATTAGCAATTACTTATAAAGAAATTGCCATCATGCAAACAAAAGCTATTATTGAAGCTTGTATATTATTATTACAAGAAAATATTCAAATTATTCCAGAAATCATGATACCTTTAACTACAGATCAAAAAGAATTTGCTTATGTAAAAAAGATAGTTGATGATACAGCTACCAAAATAATGCAAGAACATCAAGTAACCATTTCTTATCATGTGGGAACCATGATTGAAGTTCCAAGAGCATGTGCCTTAGCAGATCAAATAGCATCCTCTGCAGAATTCTTTAGTTTTGGAACAAATGATTTAACTCAATTAACTTACGGTTTTAGTCGTGATGATTCCAACAAATTTCTCCCAGAGTATTTAAACAAAAAAATAATGCTGCAAGATCCTTTTAAAAGCTTGGATCAAGAAGGAGTAGGGTCTTTGATGAAAGTAGCTGTTTCTTTAGCCAAAAATATCCGACCAAATATTTCGTTAGGAATTTGTGGAGAACATGCAGGAGACCCAAAAAGTATCAAATTCTGTCAAGAAATTGGTTTAGATTATGTATCTTGCAGTCCCTACCGAATTCCCGTTGCTAAACTTGCCGCAGCGCAATCTGCTTTAAAATAAAAATAGAATAAATATAGATAGGATGATGAAAATGAAAGCCTTATGTATTGGCCATACTACATATGATATAAGTTTACCAGTAAATGGGTATCCTTTAGAAAACGGAAAATATTATCTAAAAGAAAAGTTTGAAAGTAGTGGAGGAGGAGCTTCTAATGCTGCGTTTCTACTTGCTAAATGGAATGTAGAAACTTTTTTCTCAGGTGTTGTTGGCTATGATGATTTTGGAACCTTTATCAAAAAAGAAATGGAAAAAGGGAATATTAAAACTTCTTTCTTAGAAACAAACTATGACAAGAAAACATCAACTTCCTTTATATTGATTAATCAAGAAAACCATACCAGAACGATATTTAATGTTCAACCTGAAGAATTTCATTTAAAAAAATATGAATATGATATGGTTCCAGATTTGATATATTTAGATGGATACGAATATTCTGCCAGTGTAACAGCAATGAATAAATATTCTAATGCGATAAGTTTTTTAGATGCGTCCTTACCAACTAAAAATTTAATGGCTTTAGCGCGTGATGTAAAATATTTATTATGTTCGATAGAATTCGCTGAAGGAGTAGCAGGAGCTAAAATAGATTTTAATAATCCTGTCACTCTTTTAACAGTTTACAAAAGAGTAAAAGACCGTTTTCCAAAAAGTGAAATAATTATCACATTAAAACAACATGGAGCACTTTATTGTGTAAATAATGAAGTAAAACAAATGCCGCCTTTAGCAGTTGCAGAAGTCGATCGTACCGCAGCTGGAGATATTTTTCGTGCCGCCTTTTCTTATGCCATAGGGTCCCATTATGATTTAGAAAAAGCAGTTCGAGTTGCAAATATTGCGGCAGGGTTATCAACTGCTAAACTAGGAGGAAAGGAATCTATTCCAACTTTAAGTGAAATAAAAAATCATTATGAAACACGCTTTGGCCCTATAGAAACAAAAAATGAAATAGATTCTAACAGTCAAAAAGAAATAGAAAATAACCCCTCTGTAACTTCACCATCTTTTAACAATGTATCAACAAATAGTCAAATAAATACCCAACAAAATAATGGGATGCCTCCTATAAATCCTACCATGAATGCTTTTTTAAATAATCAAGCTCCAGTTAATACACCAAATAATTCTCAAACTCCTCCTAATACACCATGATTTTAAAAAGTTATCCTACCCTTGATGTTCACGGGGAGACTAGAGATACTGTTGTGTATCCAGTAAATAGCTTTATTAGCGATAATATAAAATTAAAAAATAAGCATATTGTTATTGTTCATGGAAAAGGACAGGGAGTTTTAAAAGAAAAAGTTCATGAGTTATTAAAAAAGAATCCTTTTGTTTTAGAATATTACTTAGATGGTATGAATTTAGGTGCTACAGAGATAGTATTAAAGATATCGTCGAAATTTGACAAATAATTATATATGTGGTATATTGAAAAAGCAAGAGGAAATAATACAGATATACACAAATTTGACAAAAAAGAAAAATTGTGCTATAATTAACATATCAAAGAATTTTTTGGGGGGTAAAAAATGAAAGGTTATGTTTTAGATTATATTGATGAAAATGAGTTTAGAAAGTTAGAAAGAGCTTTAAAAAAATATAATATGCTTGCTTTTAAAAAATTAAACTTTGAATATTATCCAGCATTAAGAAATGGAAAATTCGTAGGGGAAATGATTTCTCAAAATAAAAAGAATGGCACAGAAACTTACGAATTAAAATTGCCAAGTGATAAAATGTTTGCTCAAGTTCATGGTGAAGTTAAGTTAGTATATACAGTTTACAAAAAAGAAGAAACTGTAATGCTTGACAAAATTACTCCAACTGATATTTTATTAGAAGGACATAAATCAGAATTAACGACTTATAAAGGTATCATGATTTCAAAAGCAAACGCATCAAAAGACATTTTCAAAATTGACTTAATTAATATGTTACAAGATAAGTAATTCTTATCTTTTTTTATACAAATTTTTACTTGCAACGAAATTTACTTTATGATATTATTAGGAAGTAGCGGACCTTTAGCTCAGTTGGTTAGAGCAACCGGCTCATAACCGGTCGGTCGTAGGTTCGAGTCCTACAAGGTCCACCATTAAAAATGCAGGCGTGGCGAAATTGGTAGACGCACTAGACTTAGGATCTAGCGGAGTGATCCATGGGGGTTCAAGTCCCTTCGCCTGCACCAACTTTAGTTTATTACACATAATGTGTGATAATAGATTGTAAAAATTTTTTAAAATTTTGTCGAATAGTTTCAAAAAATTTTACACGAGAGAAAAGCAATTGCTTTTCTTTTTTTTCGTTGTGAACATAAATATCTAAAGTTATGGCAATACTGCTGTGTCCAAGGTTTTTAGATACAATTCCGATTGGAACGTGCATTTTAATTTTTCTAGTAGCATAACTATGTCGAAATTCATGTGTTTTGATTTCGAAAATATTTCTATTAACACAAGCATTTGTTTTGTGTCTTCTAATAGATGTTGGTGATAGTGGTGTCTTTCCACCAAAAACAAAATAATCATAATCACTCTCGCCATATTTTTTAATATAATAACATTTTAAAAACCATTACTAAACTAAGTTTTAATGTTCTATAAGAATTTTTAGTTTTTCCAGTATCTATTTCACGTTTACCATGTCTTTGCATGTTTGGTCCGATGTGTGCATATCTCCAACTTAATTGACTATAGCGTAAAGCCATTGCTTCACCTGATCGGGGGCCATAATAAAATAAGAAGTCGAAAAAATACCTATAGATTTTTGTTTTTAATCCTTTTCTAAAATTCCAAAATTGAAATAGATTATATGTATGATATTCTCTAAATTCAATCTTTTTTGTGAATGAACCTACAACCGATAAATAGTTAGTAGGTGTGTAATCATTCAAAACACAAAAATTTAAAAATGAATTAAAAGCTGAATAAATATTCTTGTTATAATTATTTTTAAATTTTTTTCTAAAATAATGTTTTGCCATTCAATAATCTTTCTGATGTTTAAGTCGTTGATGTTAGAGTTTTAAAAGTATGGTAAAACATGTTTATTAAAATTTTGTCGAATAGTTTCCAAACATTGTTTTTTATGCCGTTTTGAAGCATAGATTTTAAATTCATCGTCTTTTCAATAAAAACAACATCATTAGATACAATTTTTTCATATTCTACTATATAGTATCACGCAGATTTCTATGGTCATTAAGGATAAAATGTCTGATATTTTGTTGGTAAAAATGTTGTAATTATTTTAGTTTAACCTCTATTTTACTTACAATCTCGTGGATAGAAAATAATATAGTATTAGATATAAATATAAATGCCATTATTTTTTATTATAAGAAAATTTAGGGACAAGTATTTAATAAAATCATTAATTTTAGTATAATCTATATAGAAATGGAGGTATTACAATGAAGTTTTATGTTGGATCAGGAATGAAAAATTGTGAATTAGTAAATTACTACGCAAAGCTATTAAAAGAAAATGGTTGGGAACAAACTCACGACTGGGTAAAAAATATCAGTGATGATATATCTAGAGATGATATGATAAAATATGCAAGCTTAGAATCAAAAGGTGTTGCTGATGCAGATGTTGTCATTATGTTATTACCAGGAGGAAGAGGTGCACATATTGAATTAGGAATGGCAATGGCATTAAATAAAAAAATATTTTTATGTTCTACTACAGAAGAAGAATTTAGTATTGAAAATACTGTTGCTTTTTATGAATTGCCAAAAATTACTCAATTAATAGGAAATGTTGAAGATAATGTTAGGAAAATAATTGAATTATAATAGGAGATTTTAGATGAAGCAAGTTGTAATTGCTGGAAGTGCCAAACTTCAAAAAGAGGTAAATAAATGGCTAAAAATTTTTGAAAGTAAGAATTATGAAATATTGGATTATCCAAGAGCAATCGAAGAATCAAAATTTATGGAATTATATCCAAATATACATATTGAATTTTTAGAAAATATTACTAAAACTGATATGTTGTTTTTAATGAATGAAGATAAGAATGGCATAGTTGGATATATTGGTTATGAAGCGTATGCTGAATTGCTTTTTGGATTATCACAAAAATTAATTTATAATAAAGATATTGAACTAATAATTTTTAAAACACCAAGTCAGGATGTTGGGTGTTATGAAGAAATCGATTTATGGTTAAAACTTGGATGGATAAAACTTTATAGGGAGGAAAAATAATGAATTTAAGAGAACAAATAAAAAACTATATTCTTTTTGATGAAGCAGAGGAAACAATTAAAAACCATATATGTTAAAATGGGTTGATACATTTAATGACATATTAACTAGAGAAAATGAATTTGGACATTTTGCTTCTTCTGCATTTGTAGTAAATAAAGATAGAACAAAAATGCTTGTTGTATATCATAATATATATGATGATTGGATTTTCCCAGGAGGGCATGCTGATGGCGAAGAAAATCTATTGTCTGTTGCAGTTCGCGAAGTAGAAGAAGAAACAGGATTAAAAACAAAAGTATTAGATGACTCCATTTTTGCAATTTCTGCTTCTCCTATTATTGGCCATATAAAAAACAGGAGATAACATAGTTGATTTTATAAGACCAGTTCATAAAAGATTGATAAAGAAACTAAATGTAAAAGAGTCTACCAATTTATAGTAAACTCTTTTTTTCAACAATCATTATTTTAATTTTTATTGTAAAAAAATAATAGAAGAAAAGCTTCAAATGTGCACAAGAACAGATAGAAAAAGGAAAGTCATTATTACATTACATAAGAAATAGTGATAATTTTAAGATAGAAACTTAAATATTAATATAGTAATGATTCGTAAAATTTGTTATAATAAAACCTCAATTTATTTAAAAGATATGAAATCATAAGGTCTAGTTATATTGAAAAAACAGCATCATCGTCACTTATATATGTAAATGTAGGAGCAAGTAAGAATAGAAAAAAGTACTAAGTTAAAACTTCGAATTTTACTTTACAAAATATACATTTATCATTAATAATAACACATATAATAATAAAACTTCCTAAATGTAAAATAAAATTGATTTATTCCAAGAGAATAGAAAAAAGAAAATGCTAGGAGGCTACTATGGAACATATAATGAAACTTTATGAATTCAATTTTAATGATTTAAAATCTGGAAAGAAGAAAAGAGAATACAGACTCAATGATGATAAAAGAAAATTAGTTAAAATTGGCGATACTATTAAATTTTTAAAACTTCCTAATTTAGATGAAGAATTTGTAGTAGATGTTACAAATATAGAAACTTTTGATAATTGGTTTGATTGTTATTCAAAATATTATGAAGAAGATTTCAAAAATAGATATGATAGTATTGATGCTGTCGTACAAGATACTTATGATGGTGGATACTATTCTAAAGAAGAATCAGAAGAAAATGGTTGTGTAATTTTCACAATAAAAAAGCATAGAATTACCCATGCAAATGCTACAGCTTGTTATCTAAAAAAAGATAATAAGGTGTTAATGATAAAATTTTCAAAAAAATGGGGACAAGTATATGCTCCACCTGGAGGAAAATTTGAAAGTGGAGAAACGCCATTAGATTGTATAATGAGAGAGTTTTATGAGGAAACTGGACTAATTTTAATTAATCCTAGATTGCAAGGTATTTCTTATTGGAAAGATTCATCAGAAGGAATAATATTTGTGTATACTGCTGATGATTTTGAAGGAGATTTGAGGGCAGTATCTGAAGAAGGAACTCTAGAATGGATAAGATTAGAAGATTTATCAAAAATCAAACAATTTGATCAAAATGAAAAATTTATACCATATTTATTTAAAAATGAATTATTTGAAGGAAAATTTTTATTAGATGATAGTTGCAGAGTTTTGAAATATGAAATAAGAAAGATGTAAGGAGTAGTAATATGCAAATAATAGAATTACAAAGTTTTATAAAGGAAAGAGATTATAAACCTGAACTTAAAGAAAAATATTTTATGAAACTTGTTGAGGAAGTTGGAGAATTATCTGAAGTTATTAGAAAAGATAAAAGAATGAATGGCAATGATATTAAAGATTCTATTGAAGAAGAACTTTATGATGTACTCTACTATGTATGTGCTTTAGCAAATTGTTATGATATAGATTTAGAAAAATGTCATAAATTAAAGTCTGAGTTAAATAAAAGAAAGTGGTATTCTAATGAAAACAATAATGGTTGATATGGATGATGTCCTTACTTATGGAAATTTTTCTAAAATATTAGAAGATTATCTTGGTTATAGACCTGACTACGATAATATTAAAAATTACTACATGCAAGATATACTAGGTGATAAAAAAGGTGACTTTTTTAGTAAATTTAAAGATATGGATATGTATGCAAATGCTACTTTATTACCAGATTGTTATGATGTCCTAAAAGAACTAAGTCAACACTATAAAATTTATATATGCACAGATTATATTTGGAGAGAAATAGTTGAATATGCTGGAAATAATCTTAAAAATAAATATAATTTCTTATATGAAAAATTGGATTTTATAAATCCTAGAAATTTTATATTTACTGCCGATAAATCTATAGTTAATTGTGATATAAAAATTGATGATAGGATAAATAATATAGAAGACGCAAAAACTATGCTATTATTCACTGCATGGCATAATAAAGATTTATCTGACGAAGAATTAAAAAAACAAGGCATTATTAGAGTTAACAATTGGAAAGAGATTAGAGAAGTATTGAAAAATAACTAACTTATGACAGTAAACATTTAACATTAGATGAAAGAAAAATTATTAGATTGGGAAATAAAAATGGAAAAATATAGACAAGAACAAATTAGAACAAAAATTATAAAACTTTGTAATCTTCGTAATTGTAATAATGCTGAAACAATAGCCAATTGTTATCAAATAATAGACAAATATTTAGCAAATAAAGATAGTTCGTTAGATATTTTACTCAATTGTTTAGATTCAGGCATACACAATAATTCTTGGTTATTAGCATGGCAAATGATAAGAGAGGAAACCGATAAATTATCTGGAAAGTACTATGCAAAACAAGAACAGGAAAAAATCGAAAACGAAACGATTTTATTAAACTATGAACCATTAAATTTGGGGGAAAAAATTTTTAGTGAGAATGAATTACAAAATATCAAAGTAAATCTTGGTATAATCGATACATTTGGGACCTTTCACACTTCCGAAAGATTAAAAATCTCTTCTTCTAAATGGCCAGATCATAGAAAATTAGCAAGTTATTTGCATTTAAAAGAAAAGATAATTCAATATTATATTAGAGTAGGATGTTTTTGTGACATAAGCGATGATTTGTTATGTCCTGAATCAATACAATATGGAGATAAAGTTTCTTTAAAAAAATTTGTATTAACTGAGAAAATGGCAATTGCTTTATATAATAGTATCATGAGTAAAAAAAATAGAAGTCTTTTAAGATTTGAAGAAAAGCTAGCTTTTTATGGGACTGAATACGGATATTATTCGACTAAATATGATATAGTTCCTCGAATATATGATTATGAATTATACGAAAAAAATATGAAAGTATTATCTCGTACTTTAGAAAAAAAATTTGATAAGCAATACTTTGATTATTTAATGAAGCATTAATATTTTATAAAAAATATTGTAGAGTAAAGGAATTTTATTATGTGGAGAAATGATGTAAAAGATTTTTTGAGTAAAAAGAAAACTACTTATAATTTAGAACCCTTAACGATAAGTTTTGAAGTAAAAGAAACAAAAGAAACCTTATTAATTCAGTTAGATAGACCAGATCTTCTATTTGGAATCACATTTTTATTAGTTCCAAAAAGTAATACAAATCTAGAAGGAAAACATATACTACATCCTATTACAAAAGAAGATATACCGATATTTTTAGATGACATTTGTGAGCCACATTTAGGTATTCCAGCTCACCATAATAAAGATTATGATTTTGCAACATTAAATAAAATACCTATAAGACAAGTAGTCATGCCAGTTAATGCAAGTTTAGATAGTAACAAACCTCGTAAAGATAAAGAATGGTCTTATAGACAAAATGTTGTATTAATTGTGGAGCATTGGTCTGAAAATAAATACTTATATATAGATTATAAAAAACATAATTGGAAATGTTTTATTTCAGGTGGCGTAGAAGAAAATGAAACTTTTAAAGAAGCAGCAATTCGAGAATTAAAAGAAGAAAGTGGTTTTTACTCTATTAAAGATATTGAAGAATTGCCTTTTAAAATGGCCAATGTTTTTTATGCAGCCCACAAAGATGTAAATAGATATTCAACGGTTACTGCATTTTATATTAAATTAAAAAACTCCAATTGTTTAGCACTTAGCCAAAAAGAAAAAGAGGAGCATGAGGTGAAATGGAGTAATAAAGAAAATTTATATGAAATTTTACAAAATTGCTTTACTGATCAAATTTGGTTATTAAAACAATATTTTAAAGAAATTAAAGCATATACAGGAAGAGGAAAAATGATTTATTCTGATTTTTTTAAATGATATAGAAAGTCCTACAAAAGCAGCAAAAAAAGTTGCTGACTATTTTAAAGCCCAATAATAATTAATACTAGAAGGTCTCATTTTCATTAAAATATGTACAAAATGCAAATTTTATGATAAAATCCTTAAGAAAAGATTGGCAAAATTAACAAAATATGCTAATATAATACCCAAAACGACAAGGGGGATTTTATAATGAATCAAAAACGTCTTATCGCATTGTTAATTGTAATAGGAGTTATCATAACATCGTTTTCTATAAGAGGAACTTATGCAAAATATAAGTCAAGCATTGACTTAACAGACAAAACAAGAGTTGCAACATGGGATATAAACACAACTCAGGTCGTCGATTTATTTAAAGATTCATATAGTTTAAATGGTGTAGAATCATTAAATGGGGCAAAAATTATTGCTCCAGGAACTTCTGGAACTTATACCTTTAAAATTGCAGGAACTGCTGAAACAAGCTATCGTCTTAATTTTGATGTTGAAACAGAAGATACGATTGGTCGCTTAAAATACTACTTGGTAGATGGAATAGATGAATATCCATACGATAACTTAGATGAATTAATGAACGATATTGCAATGAACTTATTTCCGATTGAAACTTATGAACCTGGAACAGAAACAGATATGGAATATACAATTCGTTGGGAATGGCCAGCAATTGATAGTGATGAAGAAGATTCCAAACTAATTAATCAAGTTGTTCTTGACCCAAAAGATCCAAATTACAAAAATCAACCACACGTAAAACTTATCGTAAAAATTAGTGCAGAACAAAAAACAAATTAAAGCCCTGAATGGAGAATAAAAAATGGATTGGCGAGATATCAAAGAATTCCTGAAAGATACAAGTAAAGTAATACTTTTACTTGTTGTTATATTATTACTAATACAATATGTTTTTTCCATTACCAAAGTAGTAGGAAATTCTATGTATCCAACTTTAAAAGATGAAGAAATTATGATAATAAATAAATTAAAATATCGTATAGGTAAAATAAATCGTGGTGAAATTATCTCTTTAAAATATGCTGATACAAAATATTTAATCAAAAGAGTCATTGGCTTACCTGGTGAAATGGTTGAAATAAAAAATAATCAAGTTTTGATTAATGGAGAAAAATTAAATGAAGAATACTTAAAGAAAGAATTAGAATATGATGACTTTTCTTTAACCGATATAGGAGTTACAAAAATACCAGAGGATATGTATTTTGTTTTAGGAGATAATCGAGAAAATTCTTTAGATAGTAGAGAAATAGGTTTAGTCAAAAAAGAAGATATCATTGGTAAAATATCGTTTCGCTTCTGGCCTTTAAATACATTTAAATTCTTTTAATAATGAAACATCTAAAACTTACATAAAATGAAATGTAAGTTTTTTTGCGCTGTCAAGTATGTTTTTGTAGATTGACACTTTTTTGATATTGACACATATTAGAACTTACTCGTATAATGATTAAGATAGGTAGGTTATGATAATGAATAAAAAGAATAGTTTAATTATAGCCATTGTGCTATTACTTCTTATAGGAACGGGTTCCTTTGTGTTTGCGGGAACACCAGAACAAAAAATAGAAGAAGGAAATAACAAAACAAACAATAATAAAAATAATACGAATAATGAAAAAGATAAGACGGAAAATGACAATCCTAGTATTAAAGAACCAGTTGATGATCCAGATGAAAACAATTCGGGAACATTACTACCAGATGAATCAGTTTCATCTAATCCTGACGAATCAACAAATGTAAAAATTCCAATTTACAATGGAGGAAATTCTGGAAATGGGTCTAACAACAATAATCAAGGAAACAATTCTGGTAATACTCAAAAACCTCCAGTGAATCCAGATGAGTCAGGAGAAAATACCGATAAACCTCCAGTAAATCCAGGTGAGCCAGGAGAAGATACCGATAAACCTCCAGTAAATCCAGATGACTCTGATAATTACGAAAAAGTACTTGAAGCAATTAAGCAAGCCGAAAAAACATTGGATGAAAACGACATAAAAAAGGCGGAAGAGTTATTAGCAACACTAAAAGATAGTGAAGAAAAGAAAAATTTAGCAAATCGTCTAGAAATCATCAAAACAGAAAAGAACTTAACAGAAAGAGTCGCTTTATTAGAACAAGCCATTCAAAAAGCAACCAATAAAGAAGAGTTAAATAAAGTAAAAGACCTTGACAATGTTGATGAATTAAAGACACAAATAAGTTCCTTACCAAATAGCTTTGCTAAAGATAATTTGATTCAAAAAATTGAAAAAATTACTCAAATATTAAGTGATAATGAAGCTCCAATCATTTCAGGTATTACAAATGATACATTTACGAATCAATCTGTTACGATATCAATCGATGACGAAAATGCTATCATTAAATTAAACAATAATGTAATTACTTTAGAAGCTTTAAATTCTATGACAGAAAACAAAGTAAATCAAACGTATGTAATTACAGCAATCGACCAATCATTTAATGAATCCAGATTAATTTTTACCATTGATACTGAGATACCAACTGCTGAAATTGAATATAATAAAGACTTAACTACTAAAACAAATCAAGAAATTATCGCAACCTTAAAAAATGCTAGTGAAAAAATTATTATTATCAATAATGAAGGAAAAGAAAACTATACTTTTACCGAAAATGGTGAATTCATCTTTGAATTTCAAGATTTAGCAGGTAATATTGGGCATTGTGTTGCTCAAGTATCTAATATCGATAAAATTGCCCCAAGTTATCAAAAATTAGGCATCTTAAATCAATCTAGATTAAATACCACAGAACGCTTAGATATTGCAAATTTAAATGATACAATTCAAGTTTATGTCATCTTTGATGAACCTTTAGCAAAACTTCCTACTGTTTCAGTAAGTGGACATGATGTGGAAGCAATGTTAGAAGAAAACTCTGTAGAAAATACTTACAAGTATGTGGCAAATTATCAAGTATCTCAAGATACCAAAGAAGATTTTATAGATATTAAAATAAAAGATTATGCGGATGAAGCAGGAAATAGTGGAATAGAACTTACAAATGATGATATTAACGTGGAAGAACATAAAAGAGTATATGTAATTGTTGAACCAGGACTTGAATTAATTCCGGGAGGTTACTTTAATACCAAAGTGATAACTATTAAAGATCCAGACTTTGCTTATATGACTATTCAAAAAGCATTCCAGAAAGTTCCAACAAAAGTAGATACCAATACTTATGAAATACCAAGTGTAGGAACTTATACAATTACTGTTTACGACAAAAATGATAATATTATCTCATCTGCTAAAATGGCTTATGACGGAAGTGCACCAGAGGTTGAATCAGAAGGTATAAATGGTACAGTAAAAGAACACATTGATCCAAATAACACCGAAGTAAAAGAATATGAAAAAGTGACATTACAAATCCTAGATGCATCTTTAAAAATAATTCAAAATGTTGATGAAGATGGAAATGTATTAAATGTATACAAAGAATATAATCCAATCAAACCAAATCAACGATATACCTTAGAAATCACTGAACCAGGTAACTATATTATTGAAACGATTGATGCAGCAGGAAATAAAACTACAATTAGATTTAAGATAAAGTAGTAAAGAGGTTAAAAAAATGGCATACATGAAATTTAAAGAACTAACAAAATATTTCGATTTTAAAACCGAAGTTTTGGATAGTTCTTTACTTCCAGAATATACAATAGAATATCTTACACAAACAGAAAATACTTTATTAGCATATAAAAATAGTAAAGATTATATCCTTTTTACTAATAAAAAAATGGTTTTATTTGACAGAGATCCATTAGCAGCATATTATAAAAAAATCCATATTGTTCCATATAAATCTATTTCAACAGGAGCAATCAATTACATGCCAGGAAAGGTAGAATTGCTATTTAGTTTAGATAGTGGCTACCAATTACATATTAATTTTATTGGTATGAATCATGATAAAAAAGAAAATTTAAAAAAAGTATTTAATCAAATACTAAGCAATAATATATAAATAATTGCATGATTTCATCACTTTGTGTTATAATCATAGTGATGATTGCCCTGTGGCCAAGCGGTAAGGCAGCGGACTCTGACTCCGTTATTTCATTGGTTCGAATCCAATCAGGGCAGCCAAAAAAAAGATAATACTCCTTTTAGGAGTATTTTATAATATGGGACTTATTATTAAAATTATCTGATTTTGTTTTACCTTGGTTCGTTCGTGATCATGACTTTCATGTTGGGGCGGGTGCTTCGGTGTTTGCTACAAATATAGCTCATGGTAAAGCGTATAGTCAGGGTAGTTTTCGCATGTTTACTATGAATAATAGTTAAAAATAAGTGAACGACAACTAAAAAACTTCATAGAAAATAAGTTCCCTTCCTCTGGATAAATACATAAATAAAAAAGCGAATTTAGTAAATTTATGAATCATTCCCTTTTTATAAATCCTACTTGGTTTGTCGCCAATTGGGTTCCTTGGTTTCGTCGTGATGGTGGCTATTTGGTGGGCAATAATGCTTCTGTATTTGCTTTTGATTATGGTAGTGGTATCAATATCGAAAGTGTTAGTTTTCGCGATATTTACTATATTCTAAGATTGTTTCATGAGAAAAAACGTAGAATATAGATTGAAACCTTGTTTTTTGAAAAAAATAGATATTGGAAAAAGAAGCAGAAAATAAAAAAATGCTTCTTTTCATTTTTGATTTAAAATTTGATATACTAAATAATAGGTGAGTCTATGAAGAAAAAAAGAAACATTAAAATCATTTTAATCTTTTCTGGTATTTTTTGTATTTTTTTAACTCTTCTGATCTTTAAAATAAATTTAAATAATAAACAGAAAGATGTATGGGATTCAAAACTTGCTGATGAAACATTGACTAACATTTTAACTCAAGAAGCGAATTATGTTTTAGTTGAGCATAAAATGATTTCGTCTCAATTTACACAAGCCATTTTAAAAAATGACAATGGAACTTATAAATCTTATTTCATAAATGTAAAGGATGGAAATTTATTAAATATAGAAGATATTATAAAATCTGAGGAACAACAAAACTTTAAAAACAAGGTACATGAATTAATAGAATTGAAATATCCCAAATTTATTGCCGACAGTTTAAATTATGGCAATGGAAATATCACTTATATTTTGAAAGATACAGAATTAATAATGTATTTTTATGATTTTGAAATAAATCCAAAACCTCTAGAAGAACTCTTTTTAATGATAGACTATAATGAAATTAAGGATTATGTAAATTTTCCATTTCACTTAAAAGAAGAATATGAAAGAGAAAATGGTTTTACTTTCGACCCAACTAAAAAGACAGTAGCATTAACATTTGATGATGGTCCAAATGGCTCCAAAACTTTAAGATTAGTGGAATTATTACATCAAAACAAAATGCATGCAACTTTTTTTATGGTAGGTAATCGAATGGCTACAGCTCCAAATGTAATAAAAGAAGTATTAAAAACAGGAAATGAAGTAGGAAGTCATTCTTACAATCATAAAAATCTAACACGTTTGACAAAAGAAGAACTATTAGAAGAAGAGAAGAGTACTAACTTAATTTATAAAAGTATTACCGGTCAAGACTTAAAATTGTTAAGACCTCCTTATGGAAATGTAAACGATACAATGAAACAGAATTTAAATCTCACTTTTATTAATTGGAATTTAGATACAGAAGACTGGCGTTATCGTAATACAAATCATATTTATGACAGTGTAATCAATAAAGTAAAAGATGGAGATATTATTCTCATGCATGACTTATACGAAACGACGATAGAAGCAGTTGAAAAACTTTTGCCTGAACTGTATGTAAGAGGCTTTCAAGTAGTAAGCGTTAGCGAGTTAGCAAATATAAAAGGACAAACTCTAGAAGTTCATAAGGTTTATCGTTCTTTTTAGATAAGTTGTTGAGGGTCTGTCGTAATGGAATTACTAGCAAGTTCTGTAAATAAATATATTAAGCCTCCAATTAGAAAAAGACAAGCAGCTACAAAATTAGCTTCATTCAAAAAAAGCTCTTTCATAGATGAATAATGTTTTGTTTCTTTTAAATGTTTATAATTTAACCATACGAAATAGAGATAAATTAGAAAACTGACAAAAAAGATAGTTGTATTAATAAAATGAAAATTTCGATAAGATTTTTCTTGATGCTTAATAATCCAATCTCGTTCTAAAACATTAGAAATAATAGCTCCAATAACAATAAAAGAATAGATGATCCAAATAAAATCTTCTGTTTCTAATTCTTGTAAAACCTGCGATAAATTAGTCATATTAAATTATATGAAAAGAACAAAATAATATTTTAGGGATTAAATGAAAAAACACTTTTGGTTTGTCAATCATGGCAATCCTTGGTTCATTCGTGGTACGAATTTCAACCATGGCTCAGATGCTGGGGTGTTTGCTTTCGATAATACGAACGGTCATGCGAACACTACGGTTAGTTTTCGCGTCGTCCTCTTGGTACTATGACATCATAAAAATAAAATTTCTTTAAAAGAAAAAATAAAAATAGATAACATAGACATTTAATTCCTTTTCTACGGAAAAAACACATAAAGAATAAATAGTATTTAGTAAGAAATGAATGATACTATTTTCATTTTTCGATAAAAAAATAAAAGCTTTATCATTGACTAACAATCTAGAATATTGTAAAATGATAAAGAACAAAGCAAATGGAGCAGTACTCAAGAGGCCGAAGAGGGCGCCCTGCTAAGGCGTTAGGTCGGGTAACCGGCGCGGAGGTTCAAATCCTCTCTGCTCCGCCACTTAAAAAAATAAATCCCAAAAGGGATTTTTTTCCTAAATTGAAAAGTGAACCGCACCACCAAGGGTGTGGTTTTTTGATATAATAAAAGAGCCCAACCCAGCAAGGAGAGCTCATAAATGAATTATAAACAATTAACAGAAAAAAAGAAAGTAGAAATTGATATTTTGTTGAAACAAGGACTATCAATGAGAAAGGTAGCAAAAATATTAGGAATCCACCATTCAACGATATCAAGGTATAAAGCAGGAATATACAAAAAGAGAAAAATAGATATCAATAAAAAATA
>CAJUQG010000009.1 GCA_910588025.1 uncultured Bacilli bacterium | reverse complement strand
GTATACTACAAAATTTTAAAATAAAAAAGAGTATTGAGCTTTGTCAACACTCTGAGAAGTTTAAAACTTCTTTTTTCTTGTAAAAATTCTCATTTCTATTTATAATGAAATTATAGATTATGAATTATTATCTATAATAAAAATAGGAGGAAAGAAATGGAATTTAATGTAATGTCCATTTTAACTCTAATCATTGGAATTTTTATAGGCACCCTTTTTATAACCTTACTAAATTATTTTAGAGGAGTAAGTGCTGAAAAAAAAGCTGATAAATTTTTAGAAGAGGCCAAAAAAGAAGCTGAAAAGCAAAAACGAGATCGCCTCTTAGAAATAAAAGAAGAGTCTTATAAACTAAAGCAAGAATTAGATCGTGAGATAAAACAGAAAAAAGAAGAGGCCAAAGAAGCTGAATCACGTCTACTTCAAAGAGAAGCAAGCTTAGATAAAAGAGATGAAATGCTTCAAAAAAGAGATAGTATGTTAGAAGAAAAAGACTCAAACCTATTAGCAAAACAAAAAGAATTGCAAGAAAAAGAAGTTAAGATGGACGAAATGTACAAAGAAGAAATGTCCCTACTGGAAACCATTGCTAAATTTTCGAAAGAAAAAGCTCATGATATGATTATGAAACGTGTTGAAAATGAAATGGCAAAAGAAGTAGCAGATTATTGTAAAGAAAAAGAAGCCGAAGCCAAATTAGTTGCTCATGAAAAGGCACGTCAAATCATTGTGGAAAGTATGGAACGCTATGCTGAAGATGTTGCGAGTGAACAAACGGTTAGTACGATTAATTTACCAAGTGATGATATGAAAGGTAGATTAATTGGCCGCGAAGGACGAAATATTAGAACGATTGAAGCGGTAACAGGTGTTGATTTAATAATTGATGATACTCCAGAAGCCATTGTTATTTCAAGTTTTGACCCTTTAAGAAGAGAAATTGCTAAAATAACAATTGAAACTCTAATCAAAGATGGACGGATTCATCCAGCTCGTATTGAAGAAGTATATGACAAAGTATCTAAAGACATCAATACAAAAATTACCGAAATTGGAAATGAAACCGTGTATGAATTAGGCATCACTAGAATGGATCCTGAATTAATTAATTTAATTGGAAAATTACATTTCCGTTCTAGTTATGGTCAAAATGCACTACAACATTCCAAAGAAGTAGCTAATTTAACTGGTTTAATGGCCAGTGAAATTGGTGAAAATGTAATGATTGCCAAACGAGCAGGATTACTTCACGATATCGGTAAATCAATCGACTTTGAAATGGAAGGAAGTCATGTTGAGATTGGTTTAGATATTGCTAAAAAATATCATGAAGAAGAAATCGTTTTAAATGCGATTGCATCTCATCATGGTGATTATGAAAAAACATCAATTATTTCCGCATTAGTAGAAGTTGCTGATACTCTATCGGCAGCGAGACCTGGAGCAAGAAATGATTCCCTAGATAATTACATCAAGCGTTTAGAACAACTAGAAGCAATTGGAAACTCTTTTGAAGGGGTAGAAAAAACCTTTGCAATGCAAGCCGGAAGAGAAGTTCGTGTTATGGTAAAACCAGAAGAAGTAGATGATTTAACTAGTTATAAAATAGCACGAGAAATGAAAGAAAAAATTGAATCGGAAATGCAATATCCAGGTACAATCAAAATTATAGTAATACGTGAATCACGTGCTCAAGAAGAAGCCAAATAAGCTTCTTTTTTCTTTTGTATTTAAAATATATTTAGTATAATAAAACAAGATGGAGGAGTTTATGAAGTTAGTATCATGGAATGTCGCTGGATTGCGTGCATGCCTAAAAAAAGGATTTGTCCCTTTTTTTGAAAAAATAAATGCCGATATTTTTTGTCTTCAAGAAGTAAAAATAACCGAAGAAGAACTTAAATTTAAGCCAGATGGTTATGAATTTTATTTAAATTCAGCTCAAAAAAAAGGTTACTCAGGAACCCTAATTTATACCAAACATAAGCCACTTAATGTAACGTTTGGAATGAAAATAGAAGAGCATGATCAAGAGGGAAGAATGATTACTTTAGAATTTAATAATTTCTATTTAATTAATGTCTATGTTCCAAATTCCAAAAGAGGATTACTTCGATTAGATTATCGTATGACTTGGGAAAATGATTTTTTAAATTACATTAAGACATTAGAAAAAAATAAACCAGTAATATTTTGTGGCGATTTAAATGTTTGTCATCAGGAAATTGATATAGCAAATCCCAAAACAAATTTAAGAAGTGCTGGATTTACAATAGAAGAAAGAAAAAAATTTTCAAGACTTTTAGAAAGTGGCTATATTGATACATACCGTTACCAAAATCCTACCAAAGTTGCTTATACTTGGTGGAGCTATTTTGCGCATGCCAGAGAAAGAAATATCGGATGGCGTCTTGATTACTTTGTAATCTCAAAGCAACTGTTATCTAATATGAAAGAAGCAACAATTTATGAAGATATTTTAGGTAGTGACCATTGTCCGATTGGTCTAGAAATCAAAGATGTTTTATGAAAATCAATAATACAAAAAGTTTTTATAACTCACTAAAATCATTTAATTTAGCCAAAGGGATTCAAATCAATAAAAGAAAATTACAAAAAAATCCAAAACGTAAAATAAAAACTTTTGGTTATGACCTTCTTGGTATGAATTTGTTTCTTTTGGCTATAGCGCCTCTTTTGCTGATCTATGATTTTTTTATAGAAGATGACACATGGATTACAATTTACGGTTTTCTGTTAATTTTAATTTGGATTATTACAATCATTCGCACTTTACTTTTTATTCTCTTTTTCTTACAAAAGAAAAACAATATTGATAAGATACAGATAGAGAAAAACAATTTAATAGTTACTAATAAAAAAAATAAAATAACAACCTATAGTTGGCAAGAAATTGATTTTATCATTCTAACTTGTCACGATATAATAATAATTGGGCAAAAAAAATTAATGTTAATTCTTTCTAAAGAGCCAAAGATAATCCAACATATTGAAGAATCTTTTCAAAAAAATCAGATTAACGTACCTATTATTAATAAAGAAAACCAAACTGATAAAAAAAATCCTATATGTCTATGGATAAAATATCTTCTTTTATTTTTAATAATTGGCTTTATCTATAGCTTTATATTACAAAAAGATAATAGTATTTTGGAAGAAGAAATTGGAGAAATTAAATTTTCTTCTCAAGTTTTAGATGATACCATTAAATCCAAAGGGACGAATGCTATTTTTGAAAAAATATTAAAAGAATATCTCAAAAAATATTACGAATTAAAAAAGAATTATGACCAAATAAATCCTGTAAATTTTTTTGAGAATTACAGTATAAATGATTTAATATTTCGACCTAAAAAATTAAAAGAATACAAAGAACAACTGGAATCTCACAAAGAAAACTCTTTAAAAATGCTGGAACAACTTGAAAACTTATTACAAGAAGAAACAATAAAAAAATATGCGCAAGAACAAACGGACTTTGAATTTGACTTGGATTTTTTCTATCAAAAAATTTCTTTTGTATTAGAAAATGATCAAAATAAATCTTGGAAAGAAGAAAAACAGAAAATAATCGAAAAAACACCTTATTTAAATAATCTATTATCTATTTTATTGAAAGAGGATGCTAGTTGGTTTGTGGAGGAAGAAAAAATATATTTTCGAAACGAAGAAGAATATCAAATATATTTAACAAATTATAATTTATTTCATGATTTTCCTTTCATTGACAGTGGAGAAAACTTATAAAATGAAAAAAACTCTAGTTATTAGAGTCTTTTTTTAATTTCCACTTTCTCTTACTTCCATAATAACAGGTAATACAATAGGATGTCTTCCTGTAAGTTCACTAATAAATGGATGTAATTCTAAAATAATTTGATTTTTTAAATCAGTATAATTATAAGTTCCACTTTGCAAAGATTTATTAACAATTTCGCTAACTTTTCTTTCAATTTGGTTAATTAATTCGCCATTTTCATTAACAAGTACAAATCCACGGGTTGTTACATTTGGTTTAATTAATAACTTGCGCGTAAGGGGATTGATATTTAAAATAGTAAGTAAAATTCCATCTTTACTCATTAATTTTCGATCTTTTAATACAACGGATCCAATATTCCCAATTCGAGACCCATCTACATATACATCTCCCGCTTGAACTGGTTCTCCACGTGTAATTCCCTCTTGATTTAAATTTAAGACATCCCCATTTTGACAAATAAAGACATTTTCATCAGGAATACCACAATCTTTTGCTAATTCTTTATGAGCCATCAGCATTCGATATTCTCCATGCATTGGCATAAAATATTCTGGTTTAATTAAACGTAACATCAACTTAAGTTCATCACCCTTAGCATGACCTGAGGTATGTATATCACTAAATTCTGTATTTGTAAATACACGAACCCCTTTTAAATACAACTTATTAATAACACGATTAATACTTGCAGCATTTCCTGGAATTGGTGAAGAAGAGAAAACAACCAAATCATCATTTAATAAAGAGATTTGTTTATGAACTCCATTAGCAATACGAGATAACGCTGCTAATGGCTCACCTTGACTTCCAGTACATAAAATACAAATTTCATTTCGCTTTAAATTTTTAGCTTTATTGGCATCGATAAAAATACTTCGATCTGTTAAAAGTCCATTACTTAAAGCAAGCTCTATACTAGTTTCCATACTTCTACCAAACACAACAATTTGGCGGTTATATTTTTTACAAGTTTCAACAATATGTTTTACACGGTAAATATTAGAAGCAAAGGTTGCTAAAATAATTCGTCCATGATGTCTACCAATAATATCATTTAATGTTTCATCAACACAACTTTCACTTTTAGAAAACCCTTCTGATAAGGCATTTGTGCTATCACTTAATAATAACTTAACTCCTTGTTCTCCAATTCTTGCCATTTTATGAATATCTGCCATAGGTCCAATAGGAGTTAAATCAAATTTAAAATCTCCCGTTTCAAAAATAATTCCATTCGGTGTATGAATTGCCATAGCATAACTATCAGGAATAGAGTGGGTTGTTGTTACAAATTCAATTTCAAAATATTTAAATTTCAATACTGTTTCTGCATCGTAAACCTGAACATTTTCATACTTAACATTATTATCTGCAAGTTTATTTTTAATAAGATGTGTGGCAATGCGTGGAGCATAGATAACGGGAACATCCACATTTTGAAGTAAAAAAGCAATTCCACCAATATGATCTTCATGTCCATGAGTAATAATAAGAGCTTTAATTCGTTCTTGATTTTGTTTTAGATAAGTAACATCTTGAATAACATAATCGACACCCATTAATTCACTTTCAGGAAACATAACTCCTGCATCAATAATAATAAGTTCTTCTTTGTGGGATACAACATACATATTTTTTCCCACTTCACCAAGGCCGCCTAAAGCAATAACGGACGTGGTATATCCTTTACGTTCCATAAAATCTTCCTTTCAAAATAAAAAAATAAAAGTTCTTTTGCGTGATAAAATTATAGCGCAACTTCTTTGTTTTGTAAAGGTTATATGCTATAATTACCTATAGGTGGTGGACGATTGTGAAAAAAAATGGGTTTACCTTAGTTGAATTATTAGCGGTAATTGGTATTATTGGTATTTTAATTACCATAGCTACTGCTTCTGTTACAAGTATTTTAAATAAACAAAAAGAAACACTGGCTTATGATACTGAAAAAAAACTGAAAGATGCAGCGATTGCTTATATTCAAGAAAAAAAAATTCGTTTAACGAGTTGTCCAAGTAATTTTGATCCTACAAATCCTGGATCAAATACCTCTTGTTATCGCAACATAAAAGTAGAAGATATTATAAATCAAGGTTTATTTGAGGATACTGCAAACCACTGTAAGAAAGATGCTATCATTATCGTTTATAAAAGTACACAAGAAAATTATGTAGAAAATATCGCTTATGCCGAAGAAGGCATATGTAAGTAAGGGGAATTGTTATGGGCTTATTTGATAAATTAAAAAATATTATTTCAAAAAAAGAAGAACATGTAAAAGAACAAAAAGAAGAATCTAAAACATTAAATACATATGACAAAGGTTTAGAAAAAACAAGAACTGAATTTATATCAAAACTAAGTTTACTGGGTCATAAGTATACTAAAGTAACAGAAAGTTACTATGAAGAATTAGAAGATTTGTTAATTATGGCTGATATTGGAGTCAATACCGTATTTAAATTTATGGATGCCTTACGAAAAAGAGTCAAAGAAGAAAATATTACAGATTTAGATTATTTACAAGAAGTTATTGTTGATGAATTATTTATTATTTATGTAAGTGGCGAATCTTTATCAGATAAAATAAACGTTCAAGAAAATGGTCCAACAGTCATTTTAATGGTAGGAGTGAATGGCGTTGGTAAAACCACAACGATTGCAAAACTTGCTCATAAATACATTAAAATGGGTAAAAAAGTAATGTTAGTAGCCGCTGATACCTTTCGTGCAGGTGCTGTACCTCAATTAGAAGAATGGGCGAATAAAACAGGAGCTTTATTTTTCGGAAAAGAAAATACTGATCCATCCAGCGTTATTTTTGATGGGTTAAAAAAAGCCCAAGCAGAGAATGCTGATTTAGTTTTTATTGATACAGCTGGACGCCTTCAAAATAAAGTTAATTTAATGAAAGAACTTGAAAAAATGAATAAAGTGATTGGCAGTATTATTCCTAATGCTCCTCATGAAACATTATTAGTGATTGATGCAACAACGGGGCAAAATGGCATTATGCAAGCCAAATCATTTCAAGAAATTACCAATATTACAGGAATTGTTTTAACCAAATTAGATGGTACCGCCAAAGGTGGAATCGTACTTGCTATCAAAGAAGATGTTCACATTCCTGTGAAATTCATTGGACTTGGTGAAACGATGGATGACTTAGCCACCTTTGATATTGAAAACTATATTTATGGATTATTTAAGGATATGATTAAATAATGGAAAAATTTTTATATTATACTCGTTTATTCGATTGTTATAAAAAATTATTGAATGCCAATGAATGTGCAACTTTTTCAGCTTACTATGAAGACAACTTATCCATGCAAGAAATTGCTGATAATAAAGGAGTAAGCAAAAGTGCGATAGGTGCTTCTCTTAAAAACACTGAGATGAAATTAACAGCATATGAGCAAGCCCTTCACTTAGATGCCCGTTTTGAAAAAATTAGAAAACTAATCTTAAAAGTAAAAGATGAAAAAATTCGTGAATCTTTAGAACAAATATTAAAATAAGGACGTGAGAAAATGTTTGAATATATGGGAGATCGTTTATCAAACGCAATCAAAAACATTAGAGGTTTAGGACGTATTACCGAAGAAAATATTAGTGAAGCTATGCGTGAAATTAGAATGGCTTTACTAGAAGCTGATGTAAACTATCAAGTAGTCAAAGAGTTTGTATCCAATGTGAAAGAAAAAGCTTTAGGATTAGATGTAGGTAAAAGTTTAAAACCAGATGAATTATTTATTAAATTAGTAAAAGATGAATTAATTCACTTATTGGGCGAAGAATCTTCTCCTTTAGAAGTAAATAAAACTCCAACTATTTTGATGTTAGTGGGATTACAAGGTAGTGGTAAAACTACGACTTGTGGAAAAATTGCAAATATGGTCCGCAAAAAATACAAAAAAAATCCCTTACTTGTAGCATGTGATATTTATCGACCAGCTGCAATTGATCAATTAAAAGAAATAGGAGCCTCTTTAAATATTCCTGTTTATTCTGAAGGAAAAATATCTCCACTTCAAATTGTTGAAAATGCTAAGAATTATGCCAAAGAAAACAACTTAGATTATATTATTATTGATACAGCAGGACGTCTTCATATTGATGCCTCTTTAATGCAAGAGTTAAAAGACATCACCGAACTTGTTCATCCACATGAAACACTTCTAGTCATTGATGCTATGATGGGTCAAGATGCAATTAATGTTATCAACGGCTTTAATGACACGTTATCTTTAACGGGAACAGTTTTAACCAAATTAGATGGTAATACCAAAGGTGGAGTAGCTTTATCAGTAAGACATCTAACACAAGTACCAATCAAATTTGTTGGTGATAGTGAAAAACTTGATGGTTTGAGTGAATTTCATCCAATTCGGATGGCAGAACGTATTTTAGATATGGGTGACATCATGTCTATCGCTGAAAAAGTTGAAGGTATTATCAATGAAGAAGATGCTACCAAACAAGTAGAACGAATGAAAAAAGGGAATTACAACCTAGAAGACTTTTTAACAAATTTAAAACAAATCAAAAAATTAGGACCTTTAGAAAATATCTTAAAAATGTTACCTGGTGCACGCAAAATGGGTTTAAACAATATTGATATTAATCCCAAACAAATGGCCCATATTGAAGCAATTATACTTTCTATGACTCCTTATGAAAGAAAACATCCCGATTGTTTAAAAGCTTCAAGAAAAATCAGAATTAGTAAAGGTTCAGGTCGTCCAGTAGAAGAAATCAATCGTTTATTAAAACAATTTGAAGAAATGAAAAAAATGATGAAAATGATGAGTAGTGGAAATATGAAACTTCCACCACTAAAATAGTGAAATAACCTAAACAAGGTTATTTTTTTTACATAGTATACAATAGAAAGGAGATTTTATATGTTTGAAAATGATCGTTGCTGTAATGAAGCAGCAAATATGAATGCGACTGCTAATTTTGACGCTACAATGATGGGAGGCACTATGAATATGGATTTTAACATGAATACAATGCCTTCTATGTCTTATGGTTCTTGTTGTCCTATGACAAATTGTGCTCCAACTATGTGTCCACCAGTTTATGAATGCCCACAAGAAAGAGTTTGCCATAGAACAATTAATTACGAAGTACCTCATATGATTCCTTGCCATACAAGAATGATTAATCATCATGTATATCATCATAGTTATACTCCATGTTATTCTTACTCAGAAGAAGATGAATACTCAAATGTTTATGGAAATCGTTGCTGTTAATTAAAAATCTCTTCGGAGATTTTTTTGATGGGAAAAGAAATAATATGAATGGATGAAAAAACAAAATTATGTGTTAATGTTAAAATTATTTTAGAAAAAATAGAAAAGATATTATACTTTTAGAAAGAAAGAAAAAATAGAATTTGTCTAGAACTTTATTTCATGATAAAGTAATAAATAGGTGAGTCAAATGAACTTTATAAAAAAACAAGAAGAATTGATAAAAAATATTTTATTAGAAAATCATTACGCAGTTACAAATGTTGCTTTAATTCCTTCATCAAGACCAGATTTAGGAGAATACCAATTTAATGGTATGATGGCATTAGCTAAAAAAAATGGTGAGAATCCAGTAGAAGCAGCTACTAAAATTGCAAGTATTTTAACAAATCAAGAAGATTATGAAAAAGTAAGTGTCGCTGGCCCTGGTTTTATTAATATTACCTTCCATACGCCCTCACTTTTAAAAGAAGCAAATCGTTTACTAGAAAAAGATAACATGATAGAATTATTACCAAAGAAAAAAGTAGTAATAGATTATGGCGGACCCAATGTTGCAAAAGTTTTACACGTAGGTCACTTAAGAAGTGCGAATATCGGTGAGTCTTTAAAACGATTAGCACGTAAGTTAGGTTATGATGTCATAGGTGATATTCATTTAGGAGATTATGGTCTTCAAATGGGCTTAGTGATGTTAGAAATTCAAATGCGTTACCCAAATCTATCTTGTTTTCAATCAGATTTTAATGACGAAATAGTAAAAGATTTACCAATAACTAATGAAGACTTAATTGACATTTATCCAATCGCCAGTGGAAAATCGAAAACAGATGAAGCATTTTTAGAACAAGCACGAAAAATTACTTATGAATTCCAACATGACCATAAAGGATATAAAGCTTTATGGCGTTCTATTATGAATATTTCGTTAAATGATATGAAAGAAGTTTATCAAAAATTAAATGTCGAGTTTGATTTATGGAAAGGTGAAAGTGACGCCGAAACCTTTATTCCTGAAATGATTGACTATTTACGAAAAGAAAATATGATTGTTCCAAGTGAAGGTGCGGAAGTTATTGAAGTAAAAAAAGCCGAAGATAAATTAGAAATACCACCACTACTACTAATTAAATCCAATCAAACAGTATCTTATGAAACAACTGATTTAGCAACTCTTTGGGATCGTGCTCACAATATAAATCCAGATGAAGTATGGTATGTTGCTGATAAAAGACAAGAACTTCATTTTATTCAAGTTTTTCGAGCCTCTTATAAAACGAATATTATCTCCCCAGCAACCAAATTAGAATTTATTGGCTTTGGAACGATGAATGGAGTAGATGGCCGTCCCTTTAAGACAAGAGATGGTGGAGTTATGTCGTTACGTAACTTAATGGACGAAGTAGAAACGGCTACAGAGAAAAAAATTATTCCATCCATTACAGGAGAAGAACGTAAAAAAGTTTCCGAAATAATTGCCGTTGGAACTTTAAAATTCGCTGATTTACTATCTCATCGAGCAACCGATTACATTTTTGATTTAGAAAAATTTAGTGATGCTTATGGCAAGACTGGCCCATTTATTCTTTATTCCACAGTCCGCATGCGTTCTTTATTAAAAAAAGCCGAAGAAGAGAAAATAAATTTTGTTTTTCAAGAATTAAAAAATCAAACAGATAAAAAAGTTCTTCTTCAAGTTTTAAATTTACAAAAAGTATTAGAAAATGCTTTACAAGAAAAGTCACTACATGAAATAACCGATTATCTTTATAATTTAAATAATTGTTATAACAATTTCTATGGTGAAAATCGTATTTTAACAGAAGAAAATAATAACTTAAAACAATCTTGGCTTGCTTTAACAAAATTAGTTTATGAAATTAATTTGTTAATTTTAGATATTTTAGCGATAAAAGTACCAACAAGAATGTAAGATTGTAGTTTTAATAAGAGTTGGAGGAAGATTATGAAAGAAAATCCCAAACATGTAGCAATTATTATGGATGGAAATGGTCGATGGGCAAAAAAAAGAATGATGCCAAGAACTTATGGTCATAAACAGGGTTCAGAAAATTTACAAAAATTAAGTTTTTATATTTTTGATCAAGGAATACAAGTTTTAAGTATATTTTGCTTTTCAACAGAAAACTTCAAAAGACCTGATGATGAAGTAAATTATTTGATGAACTTGTTTGTTGAAAAATTTCATAATGAATTTGCAGAATATAAAAAGAAAAATATTAAAGTTGTCTTTAGTGGTAGAAGAGAAAACTTACGTAGTGATGTCTTAGAAGCTATGGATAAAATAACCGAAGAAACCAAAGATAACGATAGAGCCATCTTAAATTTTTGTTTGAATTATGGTGGACAATATGAAGTAATAGATGCCATGAAAAAAGTTATTTCTTCTGGTCAAAAGATTGACGATTTAACTCCTGAAGAATTTATGCACTTTTTTTATCAAGATTTACCACCAATCGATTATTTAATTAGAACGAGTGGAGAAAATCGTTTAAGTAATTTTATGTTATATCAAGCAAGCTACGCCGAAATTTATTTTCCAGAAGTCCATTTTCCAGATTTTGATGAAAAAGAATTTGATAAAGCTTTAGATATTTATCACAATCGTGATAGAAGATTTGGAAGTATTAAAGAAAAATAATAAAAAATCACCTTTTTAGTGTTATAATTTATAAAAGGTGATTTTTTTTTATGAAAGAAATAGAATTTACTTCATTTTATAACAATAAATTTAAAATGGAAGGATGTTATTACAATGACTATTTGACTGTCTTAGCACCAGGGTACATTATTCGTCCTGATGGTCTTTGTGTTATAGTACCAGACAATATGGATCATGCCGATATAAGTAGTATTTACATTCATAAGTTTTTGGAAAAGAAATATCAACTTTATCAATCTACTGATGCAATTCAAGTTTTAACAGACAAAACTATGAATTGTGTAGTTTACAATGGAATGAGAATTAGAGAACTAATATCCAAACAAAGACAATTCAAAGATGAAGGATGTGGCATTCTCTTTTTACCACAAAATGAAGAATTAACAGATAAACAAAAATTAGCTTGTCAAGCTATATTACAATCAAATAAGTCATTATTTGGTGGCCGTGAAAAAATTGATTTAAAAATTGGTTATATTAGCGGAGTCGAAATAAGTAAAAATGATTTTCAATTCATGTTACAAAATAATGGAAAAAAGAAGTAACTATAAAAATATAAAACTCTATGATATAATTTAATCACAAGGTATGGTGGTTAAAATGAAACATAAAAATGGCTATACAATTCCAGAATTATTAATTGTAGTTGGGGTATTAGGTGTAATTGCTCTTGTGATGATTACCAAAGTTAGCTATGCTTTCAAAGAGATAAATAATCCAGAAGAACAAAAAGAAGTAACCAAATCATTAGTAGAACAAGCTTCCATCGCTTATGCAAAAAGTAAAAAAGACGAATATAAAAAAGAAAGTGAAACTTATATTTTTGCGAAAGAAGTAGCTTCTGCCGGATTTTTATTTGAAAAAGAAGAGTATAATACCATGAAAGTAAAAATTTCTTATCACCAAGAATCTAATTCTTTTCAAGCTGAAGTAGTGGAATAATGGCAATTACAAAAACCGATTTTATAGAATTTTCTAGATGCCCAAGATATGTTGCTTTAAATCGTGTCAATAAAGACCGTTTAGATGCTGATGTATCTTATGAAGATTATAAAAAAAGAGAATATCAAATTGCTTTAGAAGAATTATTAGCATCTATGTTTGATGAAAATGAAAATGGTGAAGTAACAGATTGTATAAATGTTACGAATCGTCAGCTAGAAGCAATGATGGATTATTACAAAAAAGTGGAAGAAGAAGCTGGCAAATTAATAGTTAAAATGTTTCCTGGAACAACAATTTATGCCAAAGAAACCAAAAATCAAGAAAGTTTTGATTGTTCTTATCGTGGATTAAAATTTTTATGCTACGTTGATATTTATAATGAAAGCCAAGGAAAAATAAATATTATTGAAGTAAAAGCGACAACTAGTAAAAAATATGTTAATCTACAAGGCGGTTATCCAAAACAAGAAAAATATTCAATCTTTAAAAAAGAGAAGAATATTCATGTTTTAAAAGGAGAAATAAAAGACTATCCTTTAGAAGAAGAAATGCCATGGAATGTTTATGAAAGTTTAAAAGCAAAATTATTAAATCGTTTTGGGATAGGTTCTTATATTTATGATTTAGCTGTTCAACGATTTATCATCGAACAAGAATATATTTCTAGTCATAATGAAACCAGCTTACCTAATATAAATTATTATTTAGCAGTATTAAATGCTGACTATATTTTTGATGGTACTTATGAGAAGGAAGAGGCAATTTATAAACCAGATCAAAATGGAAATGAATTAATTACTTTGTTTGATATGAATGAACTAACCAAAGACCTTCAACCAAGTATTTTAAAAGATGCCGATTTTATCTA
Organism: uncultured Bacilli bacterium; assembly: GCA_910588025.1. Lineage (GTDB taxonomy): Bacteria > Bacillota_I > Bacilli_A > RF39 > UBA660 > MGBC162267. The sequence continues at coordinate 28,481 of CAJUQG010000009.1, read as the reverse complement.
TAAATCTTTAAAAGATAGCAATGCAGCTCCTTGTCCTTTAGGAGATTATTGCCAGTTTAAAAAACAAACCAGTTGTAAATTTTTTAAATCCATTTGTGGTGCATCGATTCCTCAAAAAAATTCTTCTCTGCATTATCTTCATAATGGTCAAGGCTTTAAAGATGAAGAAGGAGAAAAACATAAAGGGTTACAATTAATAAATGAAGGATATCTAGATTTATTGGATATTCCTGAATCTTGGATTCATAATGAAAACCATAGAATTCAAAGAAATTGTTACCAAAATAATGAAATTTATATCAATTATGAAAAAATAAAAAAGGGAATAGAACAATTAGAGTATCCCATTTATCATTTGGATTTTGAAACATTTCCTTGTCCTGTACCAAGATTCAAAGGGGAAAAACCTTTTACACAATCTCCTTTTGAATTTAGTTTACATATTGAAACTTCTCCTGGAAAATGTGATTTTAAAAAAGATAATGTAATTTTTCTAGCAGAAAGTGCTAAAGATGAAAGAGAAGAATTAATCAAGACGCTTTTAAGTGCTATAAATCCCTATAAAGGAACGTTATTTGCGCAAAATGTTGCTTTTGAAAAAAGTCGAATCAAAGAATTGGCTGAAATTTTTATCGAATATCAAAAACCCTTAATGGCTCTTTATCATAGAGGTTTTGATTTACTTTGGCTTGTAAATAATAATCAAAAAATGTATGAAGAATTAGGATTTCAAGAAGATGTAAAGACTGTAAATTATTATCATAAAAATTTAAGTGGATCTTATTCCATCAAAAAAACGCTTCCTATTTTTTCAAGTCTTACTTATGAAAACTTAGAAGTAAAAAATGGCACAGAAGCAATTATCGAATATGCAAATTATCATAAGATGAGCAAAGAAGAACTTTTATTAAAACAAGAAGCTTTGCGTATTTATTGCCGTCAAGATACTTGGGCAATGGTCGAAATTTTAAAGTCTTTACGTATTTTGTCAATAGAGCGTCAAAAAAATCTGGCAAATGTTGTATAATTTACAGGTTGTTTAGTATGATATTAATGTAAGGACGTGAGGTTATGTTATATCCATCAATTGATAAATTACTTAATATTGTGGATTCAAAGTACATGTTAGTGCATGTAGCAAGTAGAAGGGCAAAACAAATGCTAGACAATAATCATTATCAAATGAATGAAAGAGATTATGTCAATAAAAAACCCCTTGGAAAAGCACTTGAAGAAGTAGAAAAAGGACTAATTCAAATTCAAGTAGGAAAAGAATAGCCCTTTATTTCAAGGAATTTAACAAAAAATGCTTGCAACAAGAATAATTTTATGGTAACATTAATTTGTTCTTGACTTGGGGAATTAGCTCAGCTGGCTAGAGCACCACGTTTGCACCGTGGGGGTCAAGGGTTCGAATCCCTTATTCTCCACCAAATTTTAAAATAATCTCGTTAATTTTCGAGAAATCATAGAAAACATCGAATTTTATTATTCGATGTTTTTATAAAACGAAAAGGTGATTTATATAACAGGTGTTATGATAAACAATTTTTATTCTTTCGATAAAAAAGAATATGTATTAAAAGAAAATAAAGAATTTCTTTCGCTTTTAAAAGAATATCAAAAATATAATGGAGAAGTTAACTTAGAATTCATGAATAATCTTATGCAGAAATTAACATCATTTTATGAATTTAAGCTTCCAAATGCTTTATTTAATGGATCTGTATCAAAAGAATCTGAAGATTATGAAGAACTATTAAAATTAGCAAAATTATTAGGAATGAATCAATTAAGAATGAGATTACATCATGACGAAAATGAATTTTTAGAATCTAATTATGCTGAATATGTTTCATTAGAAAGACGCCTAGATCCTAAGACATTTCCTTATGTGAATAAAAGAATGTATTATATTAGAATAGAAAATGGTTTAATAAATCCATATGATTTAAAATCATTAAAAGAATTTTGTTCTAGTTCTAATAAAGTGCTTTCTCCAAAAGATTTATACACTAATCTTACTCATGTAGGCGATATTGATACAAAAGATTTAAAAAGAGTATTGGATGCTCATAATTATAATCTTTTATTAAGAAAAAAAATGATAGAGCTAACAGCGCTTCAAATTCTATATAGTTCTAAAACATTGCCCATCTATAGTTATTATAGAGCAAAAGAATTTATAAAAGATTTTAATGAAGAATATGATTTGAATATAGATTCTTCTTATTTAGATGAAATTATGGACATTGATTATCAAAATATAATACCAAAAGGAAGTAAAAGAACTTTACTTCCAACTAAAGATAACGAAACAGATTAAAAATGTGTTATAATAACTCCTCGAAAAAGGAGTTTTTTTATGAAAAATAAAATTGATATAGAATTAAAAAGAGGCTTAATATTAATTACTTTTGGAATTTGCTTATTTATTATGCTTGAAAATATTTCTGTAGTAATTACTTTAATAAAAACAATTTTATCTATTTTTGCACCTTTTCTTTTAGGATTAATTATTGCTTTTATTTTAAATGTTCCAATGAGTTTAATTGAAAAAAGATTAGATAAAAATAAAAAAATAAAAATTAAAAATGCTAATTTGAAAAGAGGATTTTCTTTATCTTTATCAATCCTTATGGTTCTACTTATCTTATTTTTTGTAGTAGCTTTAATTATTCCAGATTTAGGTAAAACAGTAACTTCATTTATAGAACAAGTTCCAACAATGATAATGAATGTAGAAGACTCTCTAAAAGAAATTTCTATAAATCATCCAACTGTTAAAAATTGGTTAGAAAAAATAGATTTAAACCCAGAAATGATAAAAATGCAAATAGAAAGTTTATTAAAAACTGCAGGAAGTGGTATTTTAACAACCTCTTTTACATTTGTTGTCTCTTTAATAAGTGGAATAGCAAACTTTGTTATCGCTTTGATTTTCGCGTTTTATGTACTAGCAGAAAAAGAAAAATTATCAAGTCAATTTCGAATTGTGCTATCTTCTTTTATCAAAGGTAAATATGTAAGATATTTCTTTAAAATTACAAGTATTGCGAATCAAACATTTAGTAAATTTATTAGTGGTCAATGTCTAGAAGCATGTATATTAGGAATTTTATGTTTTATAGGAATGAGCATTTTTAGATTTCCATATGCATTATCCGTTTCTGTTCTTGTTGCATTTACTGCTTTAATTCCTGTATTTGGAGCATTTATTGCTATGATAATTGGTGCATTATTAATTAGCGTGACAAGCTTTTCTATGACAATTTGGTTTATCATTTTCTTTTTAATCTTACAACAAATAGAAGGTAATTTAATTTATCCTAAAGTAGTAGGAAATTCCGTAGGACTTCCCGCAATTTGGACTATGATGGCTGTTACAATTGGCGGAAGTTGTTTTGGAATATTTGGAATGCTTGTAAGTGTCCCACTATCATCTATCTTATATGGTTTATTAAAAGAATACATTCAAAAGAAAAATGTCATAAAAATAAAAGAAATTTCCGCATAGAAATTTTCTAATTGTTAGTAATTCCAATAATTTGATCAAAATACAAAGAAGAAGAATCCTCTAGTAAAATTTTCTTATCTCTAAGACTAATATTCAAAACAATTACATTTTTTTTCATTTGATACTTACCTTTAAAAAAATAAGTAATATGTAGAGGAATTTGATTATGAAAACCTTCCCAAAGCCTTTCTTGAATTTCTCTTAATTGTTCTTCTGATAAAACAGGTTTATTGATTTTTTCTTTCTCACTTAAAATATGTTGAACCATATTTTTACTAGAAGTAAGGGAATCAAAAGGTTGCCATTTAATTATTCCACGGTCTTTCATGCATTATGACCTCCTATCTTTTTATTCCTTTCAATTGCCGTCGAATCGGGAAGTAAATTAGCTGCTTTAATTAAACTATTTTTACCATATTTTAATTTAATATCATCCATTTCCACATAAAGTTGTTCTTCTTTTTTCTTTTCTTCATAATTTTCAAAAATAGTAAGTTGTATTCCTACTTTAGGACTTAATTTTCCTACACTAACAGTAAGTTTTCGAATAGGTAGTTCTTCATAATAACGATCAAATAAAATTTCACAAGTCTTCATAATAAAATCAGCATCATCAGTTGGAATATCTATTTTCATAGAATGAAAAAAACCACCACCAATTGTTTTAGAATATTGTACACCAAGTCCAATCACACTTCCTTCCATATGACTTTGACGAAGTCTTATACATACAACATCAATCATTTCTCGTAAAATCATTTTGCCATTTTCTTCTTGATAATCTTTAAACAAAACTTGACTATGACTAAAAGATTTATCTTTTGGAGGAATTGCAAAATCTTGAATTTTAGATTCGTCAATTCCATTTGCGTGATTCCAAAGCTCCTGACCCATAACTCCATAGTAATTTTTTAAACGATTGACATCAAATTGAGCCAAATCTTTAATAGAATAAATTCCAAGTCGATTTAAATTTTTTTCCATTCTTGGTCCAATTCCCCACATTTTAGAAAGGGGAGTAATATTCCATAATTTCGTTTTAATATCTTCTTTCGTCCATTTTGCAATCCCATTTTTAAATTTCTTAGCATCTAAATCCATTGCAACTTTAGCAAGAAGTAAATTTGGTCCAATGCCACAATTAGCTGTCAATCCTGTCTTTTCTTCAATAGTTTTTAAAATAGAATAGGCTAGTTCTTCATCCGTTTTTTGATAAAAATTCAAATAATTTGTAACATCTAAAAAACATTCATCAATAGAATAAACATGTAAATCTTCTTTCGCTACAAAATCTAGATAAATACTAACAACTTCTTCACTTTTCTTTAAATATAAACTCATTCTTGGTTTCGCAATTTGATAAGAAATATGCTTTGGTATTTCATAAAGTCTAGTTCTGCCTTTAATACCTTGTGCCTTTAAAAAGGGCGTAACTGCAAGAGTAATCGCTCCATTTCCTTGATTAGGATTGGCAACAACTAAGGGTGTAGTAAAAGCATCTAATCCTCGCTCAATACATTCACATGATGCAAAAAAGCTTTTTAAATCAATACATAAAATATGGCGTTCTTTCTCTTTCATAAAATGCACTCCTTAAAGAACATTTGTTCTGTAAAAATTATAGCAAAAAAGTTTAAAAATACAATTGACAAATTTTGTCAAAGAATATTTCTAATTCAAAAAAAATCATTTATAATGAAAAATAGGTGAGTTATATATGAAGGGAAAAAATGCAGCAGTCTCATGGTCTATTATTCATTCCTTTGGAGACACATTAGAAGAGAAAATTTTATTAAAATATAATGAAAATCAATATTTATTTTGGATGACAGTTGTAACGGGAATATTCGTTGCTCTTGTTTCTTTCATTGGGGGATTAGAATTATCTTTCTTTTCATTTCTTGTCTGTGTTATATATTCTTTTGCTATTATAGGAGGAGATATTTGTTACATCAAAGCCATCCAGACTATTCCTATAGGACTTGCAAATTTAATTGATGCAGGAAGTATTTTTATTATTTTAATATGTGATATCTTTTTAGGATACATTAAACCACAATTAAATTTTCTAATATTATTTTTACTATTTTTTATCTCCATTTATGTATTTTCTTATGAAACAAATAAAATGAAGTCTCAAATTAAAAATAAAAAAATAGATCTAAAAAATATATTTATTTTAATAACTTCGACTATTTTTTATGCTTCAGAACCATATTTTATAAAAATAGCAAGTAGTAAGGGCGCAAATGAATATGGAATTAATTTAGTTTATTATTTAGTAGCAATTCCCTTTTTTTACTATTTATATCAAAAAGATAAAAAAAATATGAAACCTTTAAAAAAGAAAGAAAAGAAAGAATTCCAAAAATTAATTTTTTTAACAGGAATCATTTATACCATTACAAGTATTCTTTATATGCTTGCATACATTGGAGAAACACCAATTGTAATTACGTTATTAACCAAACTACAATTATTTGGTGTAGTAATCATCTCCGTAATTAGAAAAACTGATAAAATGAATTTAAAAAAAGTGATTTCCTTGATTGTTGGAATATTATGTATTATAGGAATGACTTTACTCAGTTAAGACTTTCATGAAAAGTCTTTTTTTGTTATAATAAAACACGTGATATTATGATGCAAGAAATAAAAAGTTGGAATGATGAAACTTATCAAACTTACTTAGAAATATTAAAACAAAAAGAAAATTTACAATATCGAGAATTTCACTCTAAATTGACAACTACAAAGTATCCTATTTTAGGAATCAATGTTCCAGAATGCCGAAAGATTGCCAAAACAATTATAAAAACAGATATTCAAGATTTTTTATCCCAAACCAAAGATTTATATTATGAAGAAGTACTAATTGAAGGTTTTGTGATATCAAGTATTACTGATGAAACATTCTTCTTTCAAAAATTAGAACATTTTTTACCTAAAATTGATAACTGGGCGATTTGTGATAGTTTCTGTAACAGTTTAAAAATAGTTGAAACATCAAAAGAAAAATACTTTGATGCTTGGATTAAATTATTAAAAAGAAAAGAACCATTTAGTATTCGAGTAGGATTAATTATATTGTTAAGTTTCTATATCGAAAAAGAATATTTATATAGAATATATGAGCAACTAGATCAAATCGAAAATGATCATTATTATGTAAATATGGCTATGGCTTGGCTTCTTGCAGAAATGTATACTAAATTTCCAAATGAAACAGAAGAGTATTTAAAAATATCCAAAATAAATGATTTTACAATGAATAAAACGATCAGCAAAATAAGAGAATCGTTTCGGATTAGTAAAGAACAAAAAGATAATATGTTAAAATATAAAAGGAGAATCAAAAAATGAAAAAGAAATTAGTTATATTTTTTACATTAATAACCGTATTATTAATGGGTGGTTGTGGAAGTAAAAATCCACAAATAGAAGGGAAAATAGAAAATATGAATTACAAAGAAACAGAAGAAATTACCAATTATATCAAAATTGAGATGCAAACAACAGGAGATATTATGTTATTAGAATTATATCCCGATATTGCACCAATCACAGTAAAAAACTTTCAAAAATTAGTAAGTGAAAAATTTTATGATGGATTAGTATTTCACCGCATTATAAAAGACTTTATGATTCAAGGTGGAGACCCACTTGGAAATGGTTCAGGTGGATCTGAAGAAACGATTAAAGGAGAATTTCGTTTAAATGGGGTAGAAAATAATTTAAAACATGAGCGAGGAGTAATCTCTATGGCTAGAAGTAATGATAGAGACTCAGCATCTAGTCAATTCTTTATCGTTCATGCAGATTCACCACATTTAGATGGTTCCTATGCCTCATTTGGACGCATTATTGCAGGACTTGATACTTTAGATAAACTAGCAAACACTAAAACAAATGGAGAAACTCCTATTACCAAGCCAGTCATTTATTCCATACGTTTTGTGACAGTTGACAAACAATAAAAAATTTACTAAACTACTAATACAAGCGAAGAAAAAAGAAGAGTATAAATAAATCATTTTAAAAGAGAGTTCGTGGTCGGTGGAAACGAATAAATGCTTATTTAGAAGAAACTTTTGAAGCTGAATACCGTATACAAGGTATTCCGGTCATGCCGTTATCATTAATAAGTTATAATAAGGTGGTACCACGGGTCTTCTCGTCCTTTAGGTTCCGCCTTTTTTTGTTAGAAAGGATGTTTATATGACAAGAAAAGAATTTGCAAATATTTTAGTTCCAGGAATTATGCATAATAGAGCATATTACGAAGAATTATATCCAGAAAGAAATTTAAATAGTGATGCCAAAGTAGTAAGAATTGGACCAAGTCCTACAGGATTTGTTCACTTTGGAACTCTTTTTCAAGCACAATTAGCTCACAATTTAGCAAAAAACTCTAATGGAGTATTTTATGTAAGAATAGAAGATACTGACCAAAAAAGAGAAACGGAAACAGGAATAGATGAAATCATTGAAGCTATAAAATTTTATGAAATTCCCTATACAGAAGGACCTTTAAACCGCAAAGAGGAACAAGGGGAGTATGGACCATACATTCAAAGTAAAAGACATGATATCTACGGGGCTTTTGTTAGAGATTTAATAGAAAAAGACCTAGCTTATCCATCATTTATCACTCCTGAAGAATTAGATGAATTACGCCATCAACAAGAAATTTCCAAAGTCCGTATTGGTTATTATGGAAGATTTGCTCTAGATCGTAACTTACCAATGGAAGAAGCATTAGAAAAAATAAAAAAAGGGGAACCTTATGTAATTCGTATGAAATCACCTGGCTCTTTTGATAACAAAATAACCTTTGATGATATGATAAAAGGACGCGTAGAAATGCCAGAAAATGATATTGATCATGTTATTTTAAAAGGTGATGGACTTCCAACTTATCATTTTGCTCATGTAGTAGATGATTATCTAATGCATACTACTCATGTTGTTCGTGGTGATGAATGGTTAAGCAGTTTACCCATCCATATTCAACTTGCTTCTATGCTTAATATAGAGCCTCCGAAATACGCACACACAGCACCGATTATGAAAGAAGAAGACGGAAAAAGAAGAAAAATTAGTAAACGAAAAGATCCAGAAGCAAACGTTTTTGAATTTAAAAAACAAGGATTTCCAATTGAAGCAGTAAAACAATATCTAATGACCGTAATTAATTCTAATTTTGAAGAATGGTTTGAAAAACATGAAACAGAGGATATTGATTCTTTTCAAGTAACATTTGAAAAAATGAATATTAGTGGAGCATTATTCGACATGGAAAAAATTATTAATTTATCCAAAAATTTTATTGCTCATTTAAGCGCAGAAGAATTCTACAACAGAACTCTTACTTGGGCCAAAGAATTTGAACCAGAATTTGCTCATCTTTTAGAGACAGAAAAAGAAAATTCTATTGCCATGTTAAATATTGAACGCGGTGGAGTAAAACCAAGAAAAGATTATGGTACTTATGGTGATGTATATTCAAATATTTGGTATATTTATGATGAAAAATTTAATGTATCAAAAGAAGAATATGAATTTGATAAAATTAAAGATACGGAAGAAATTTCTAATATCTTAAAGACATATATTATCAAATATTATGATGAAACAGATGAACAAGACATTTGGTTTGATAAAATGAAACAAATGTGTGATGAACTAGGATATGCTAGTAATATGAAAGAATACAAACAAAATCCTGAAAAGTTTAAAGGGAATGTCGCTGATATTAGTACAGTTATACGAGTAGCTATATCAAGCAAAAAACAAACTCCAAATCTTTATGATATTTTAAAAATATTAGGCAAAGAAAAGATAACCAAACGATTTGAAAAATGGATGTAAAAAACATAGTTTTGTTTTTCTCATATGAAAATCTAAAATACAATCGTAATAATAAAAAATAATTTTATTTTAATTTAGGATACTTTAAACTAGTATTCTTTTTTTGATTGGGTTCAAATTCTAGGAATAATTTTTTATTTTTACACAAAATATGAATAGCAGCTTTCATATTATTTTCTACTAAAATAGTAATAGTTTCATTTTCTTTTAAAATGAGATAGTTTTCCTGATCTGTGTCTTTTCTTTTTACTTCCATTTTACCACCTCAATGCGACGCATTTTGTCACTATTTAAAATGAATATATCATTGTTCCTTTATAATTGCAAATAAATGGAGAGATTCTACATGAAATTAAATTTAAAAGATTATGCCAATAAAGATGTTATTAAATTTTTAAGAGAATATGGTAGTATGACTCAAAAAGATTTAGCAAATTATTTAAATAAAAGTGTAAGAACCGTTCAACGTTATGAAAAAGGAGATATTGGAATCGATTTAGAAACGATTCGAAGTATTTGCCAGCTTTATGATTTAAATTTAATTATTGAATCCAAATCGAAAAAAGAATGAGTTTGACATGACTTGCAAGAACTCTTCTTTTTTTTGCAAGGAGATATAAATTCAAATTAAAATCAGTGATACAAGTTTAATTATCTGTTTAATCCTTGACAATTTGAAAAAAAGTATTAAAATATTTTGGAATTAAAAAGAGGGGTTTTTATGAATTTATTAGAATTATTGAAACAAGAATTAAAAACTAAAAATATAATAGATAAAGAGTTAATTGCACGCTACATCTATATTAGAATAGGTGAATTATTCGATTATGATGAATCCTATCTTTTTGAAAATTGGGATGAACAACAAAATATAGTGAATCAATGGGATAAACAAATAGGTTATCGTAAAAATACAGAAATAATGTTATCTATGTTAAAAAAAGAATTACAAGAAAAATATCCCAATAAAGAAGATTATATTTATAATAGTTATAAAGCTGTACAATATATCATGCAATTTCCTAAAGAAAGAATGGAACATACAAGTGGTCGAAAATATATTCATTTCTTATTAAAATATTTTTTAGAAGACTTATATAAGTACTGTAATGGTAAATTTTATTCAATTGAAAATAATATCTTTATACAAGCCTATGGTGTTCAATTATCAAATCAATTTATATACTATTTATATAGAAGAAAAAATAAACAGGGTTATTCTTTTCAAGAAGTACCTAAAAAAACAATAAAATTTCTTTTTCAGGAGAAAATATTAAAACGTGCATATACTCAAGAGTTAGAAAAAACTTTGTGATAAAATAAAGATATGAAAAATAATAAGATTAGTAAACAATTTGGAATTTATCGATTTGTAACACCTCCATTTTTCAAGGTGCTTTTTCCTTTTATCCGTTTTTTTCAAACTATGTTAGCTTGGCAATTAAAAGGAAATAATGAAATTGCTATTGTCAAAGAAAAAATAAACTTGTTGGATCACTCTGAACGAAATATTTATATTTTTGAATCAACTCAAAAAAAAATTACAAAAACTTTATTATATATTCATGGTGGTGCTTTTGTTTTTAAAGGAAATAATAAACACTTTAAATTATGTCAGAAATATGCCAAAGAAGGGGAATGTCGAGTTATTTTTATTGATTATCGGTTAGCACCCAAATTTACTTATCCAATCCCTTTACAAGATTGTATAAGTGCTTATCAGTGGATTGTGAAAGAAAATAAAAACCAAGAAATTATAATTGGTGGAGATAGTGCTGGAGGACTTCTCACTATTGATTTAACAATCGAAATCATAAAAAATAAACTCCCAAAACCAAAAGCCTTAATGTTAATATATCCTTTAATTGATCCTTTCATGACAAGTAATTCAATGAAAAAGTATACAAAAACGCCGATGTGGAATAGCAAATTAAACCAAAAAATGTGGAATTTGTATTTGAAAAATCATTCTTATTCTCCACCTATAAATCAACCAGAAATAGCGCAATTTCCTCTAACTTATCTTGAAACAGCTGAATTTGATTGTCTTCATGATGAAGGAATAATATTTGCCCAAAAATTAAAAGAACATTCAGTAGAATGTATTATGAATGAAACATTACAAACAATGCATGCTTTTGATCATAAAGAATGTAAAATTACCAATAAAGCAGTCCAAGAACGTATCAAATTTTTAAAAAAATAATTCAGTTATTATAAGAAAAATCTTTGATAAAAGAAGAAAATAATATATAATAATTTACTATGAAAGTTAGGAACTATTATGATTATAATGGATAAATTATCAAATCCATCTGAAATTAATACCCTGATATTTGATATTGATGGAACCATAACCAGATGGAAAAATATTGAAAAATTTTTACAAAAATCATTAACTATGTTAGGAGTCCCTTACACCAAAGAAGCTTTAAATGGTTTATTTTTAGCCATGAAATACCGTGAAGTACATGGATTAGTTACAAAAGAGACGTCCGAGGATATTTATAGTAGTTTATTAGAAAACTATATTCATAGTTTAAAGGAACATCAAGTAAAAGGGGATGATTTAAAAAATACCATGTTTGAACTTGAAGCTTCTGAGACATTTCTAAGTCCTGAAACGAAAGAAGAAATCGATTTGTTATCTCAAAAATATAATTTGATTGCTTATACAAATTGGTTTAGAAATCAAGCAATAAAAAAACTAGCACGTTATGATTTAATCAAGTATTTTCAAGCCATTCATTCTTCTCAAGATAGTTTTCTTAAAACTTCTAAGTTTAGCTTTCTATGGTTATTAAAACAACACCAATTAGATGCTAAAAAAACAGTACACATTGGAGATTCAAAAAATGATATTGTACCAAGCCATTGCGCAGGGCTTTATTCTATCTATTTAGATTATGATATTAGTTTTTCTAAAGACATAACAAAAGAGAAAATGAAATTAATAAATATAGCAGATGCAAGTATTACCGAATTTAAAGATATTCGGCGAATTTTAACCAAATAGTAACAAGAAAAAAATTGAGTTAGAAAAAGCAAAATCTTTATAATAATTCTTTGAAAGTATTGTAAAAAAGATATAGTTATGATAGCATAATAATATCTTTTTAAAAAAGAATTATGGTCATGGTCTATTAGTCAAGGGGTTTAAGACACCACCCTCTCAAGGTGGAAACACGGGTTCGAATCCCGTATAGACTACCAAAAAAACAATAGAAATAAGACGTAGGTGTCTTATTTTTTTAAATTAGATAAGGATAAATTAGATGAAAAAGTTAACATTTATGATAGATGATTGGGGTCATAAAGAACTACAAGAATACTTAAATTCATTAAAAGGAATGATAAGTGTTGAGATAAAAAATGAAAAAAAATTAGAAATTAACTTAAAATATGATGAAACATTAATCACTCCTGATATCATAAAAATGGAAATATTATTCTTTTTAGAACTACAAACAAGACCTTCTATTCTTGCATTTGACAAACACTATAAAAATAAAACAAGTGATACTTCTATCATAATTGATGATCTTTGTTGTAATATTGTTTGAAAAATGCGATAGAGGAATTATTCCATGTGGATGGGATAGAGTGTGTAACTAGTAATTTTGTTGAGGGAGAGTTCGAAGAAAAAGTAATTCTAAATATAAAATACAATTCGCATCTAATAAATCACGAAAAAATCAAACAAATAGAATTAAAATTAAATCTATAAAAAAGCATTTTAATGATGATAGATGAAAAAATTAAATTTTTCCTTGACCTTCCCCTAAGGGAATTGTTTAAAATAAATGCCATGACGGGAATAAACTTAGTGTTAATAGTTTTATTCTTTGAAAAGTCATTGTATACTATTAAAAAAGGAAGTGTGAAATGTTAAAGTTAGAAAATGTTACAAAATATTATGACACCTTCAAAGCGGTTGACAATCTTTCTTTCACAGTAGATGAAGGAGAAATTTTTGGCCTTTTAGGAGTCAATGGTGCTGGAAAAACCACAACATTTAGAATGATTATTGGTCTTTTGGAAAGCTCAGAAGGTAAAATCACCTTAAATGGAAAAAAAATCGATTATAATATCACCGATTCTATTGGTTTTTTAACCGAAGAAAGAAGTTTGTTAACCAAATTAACAGTAAAAGAACAAGTTATTTTTTATGGTGTGTTAAAAGGAATGGATGAGAAAACTATTTTAAAACGATTAGATTATTGGTTAGAACGATTCCACATCAAAGAATACAAAGAGAAAAAAATTAAAGAACTTAGTAAAGGAAATCAACAAAAAATTCAATTTATAACCTCCATTATCAATGAACCAAAACTATTGATTTTAGATGAACCATTCTCAGGCTTAGATCCTATTAACGTAGAACTATTTATGGACGTAATAAGAGAATTAAAACAAAAGAAAACAAGTATTATTTTTTCTTCTCATCGAATGGAACACGTAGAACTATTTTGTGAAAAATTAGTTATTTTAGTTCATGGTAAAAGTGTGTTATCGGGCTCTTTAAAAGAAATTAAAAAAAGTTATCGCAAGAAAAATATTCATATAAAAGCTGAGTTAGATATCACCAAACTAAAAAAAGTACCTGGTGTTGTAGACGTTTTAGAAAATGCCGAAGATTTTGTCATAAAAATCGAATCTGATGAGTACATAGATGCTGTCTTTAATGAAATCAAAAAATGTTCTCATGTTACGGAATTTCGGGTAGAAGATCCAACACTAAACGAAATATTCTTAAATGAAGTAGGTGAAGTATATGAAGCGTAAACTAAAGTTTTTAGTAAAACAAAGTTTAGCCAAAAAAATGAATACCAAATGGTTTAAAGTAGCCAATATTTTAATCGCTATTTGTTTAATTGGTTTAATGAATATTGACCGAATCATTACGGCTTTTGGAGGAGACTTTGAAGAAAAAAGAGAAGTAATTGTGTTAGATGAAACTGGTTCTTATGACTTATTTGCACATAGTTTTAATACGATTGCTGAAAGCCTTGGTGAAATGAAAAATTATGAAGTGAAACAAACAAATGAATCGTTAGAAACATTAAAAAATGACTTAAAAAAAGAAGATGAAAAAACAATTATTGTCATTCATTCTGATAGAGAAAATTATTTAAGTTCTGAAGTAATTAGTTTTGACGCCGTTGATACAATTACGACTCAACTTATTCAAACTGTTTTAAATCAAGTAAAAAGTAGTATGGTTTTAACAACTAGTGGCCTAAGTGAAACTGAAATTGCATCTTTAACAAGTCCAGTTTCCATTACAAAAATTGTTACCAATGAAGATTCTCAAAATACAGAATCCAAAGATATGTTATCCGCTGGATTAATATTAGTTTTCATTGTTCCATTTTTCTTTTTAATCACCATGTTAACTCAAATGATTGGTGCTGAAATTAATGAAGAAAAATCGACTCGTGGCATGGAAATTATTATTTCTAATGTATCTCCACAAACTCATTTTCTTTCGAAAATTTTTTCTTCCACACTATTTGTTGTATTGCAAGGCGCTTTGCTATTATTATATGGCGTTATTGCTTATATATTAAGAGTCCTAATTGGTGCAACTGGTGTCTTAAGTGTGAGTGGCAGTGTGGCAAATTCTGTTTCAGAAATCTTTCAAATGATTAAAGACACTGGTGTCTTAGCTCTATTATTAAAAGGCTTACCACTTATTTTAGTACTATTTATTGTTTCCTTCCTTGCTTATGCCATTTTAGCTGGAGTCTTAGCAAGTATGACAACAAGCATTGAAGATTACCAACAATTACAAACCCCGTTAATGATTATTTTGTTAGTAGGATATTATATTGCGATTATGGCTTCTTCCTTTGACGGGGCGTTATTTGTTAAAATTGTTTCATACATTCCATTATTATCGTTCTTAATTGCTCCTGTTATATATATGCTTGGTCAAACAACTTTAATAGAATTAGGAATCTCGGCTTTAATTTGTGTTATTTTTACGATAATGTTCTTCCGTTATGGTCTACGAATTTATAAAGTAGGAATTTTAAATTATAGCAGTTCAAAATTATGGAAAAAAATTGTGAAATCGGCTCGTCAAAAATAATGAGACATTTTGTCTCTTTTTTTTTGCAATCAAATCTATTTTGCTTTATAATCTTGTAAGATAGGGGTCTTAATATGAAGTTTACTCATCCTGATAAAGTAATGATAATAATATCCATTGCCATTGTTTTGAGCTTTATTTGTTTCTTTCTGGGTTATCAAAATTATTTAGAACCTAGACTAGGAGATTTTACTTGTAACGAATTAAAAGAAATAGATGGCCAATTTTATTTAGCGCTTTCTGAATCTCACAATGCAGTAAAATACGAAGTAATTGTTTCCAATCAAGGAGGAGAAGAAATCTTTCGTACCGAAAGTGATAACACACTAATTTTACTAAAAAACTTTACTGCTAATTTTGGTGATATCTTAAAATTTAAAGTTTTAGCTAAAAATAAAAATGGTACGATAAAAGAAAGTAGCAACCACTATGACTATTTATGGCTTTATTCCAGTTTTATCAACTTCAATACTCGTTATATTAATTCCTCTAGTGGCTTGGGACTTACATTGTATGGATATCAACGTGGTGAAAAATACAATTTAAAATTAGAATACTTAAATCAAGTAATTTATGAAGAACAAATTGAAACCGATAACATTTTAATTCCATATGAAAAAATTGATGGTTATGCTGGACGTTTGACTGCTAAGTTATACACCGAAAATCATACCTTAATTAGTACTTATAATGTTTATATTAATACCCCAGTCATTGGAAAAATTGCCCTAACAGCTTTAGATGATATAACTAGAACTCGTTGGAATGATATTAAACTATTTTTAAAAGGTGGAGAAAATGCAACAGAATTTCAAATCCTTTTATGGGAAGAAGGAAATTTAGCAAATACCATTTCTTTATCGCCAGAAACCAAAGAATATACCTTACCAGCAGAGTATTTAAACGAAGATAAAAATTATCGTTTCCAAGTAAAAGCCATTTATAAAGATTATGAAGAAATTGCTGAAACCTCAGAAATAGAAATTTTTGTTGGCAAAAAAGAAACAACCAATCCTGTCTATGTTTCTCATAATCCTTCCTTTATCAAAAAAGGAACGCAAATTACCCTAGATACTAGAACTCCCAATGAAACCATTTACTATACACTAGATGGAACCGATCCAACAACGGAAAGCTTAATATATCATAATCCCATTTTGATAGAAGAAGATACAATCCTAAAAACATATGCAGTTAGTTCTAAACGCTACGATAGTCCAATAAATACCTACCATTTCCAAATTCGTGAAAAAAATTTAGTCGTTTATTTAAGCCCTTCCAATCAATATCTGAATTATGGCGTAAGTAAAGTGGGATTCACCAACGAAATGCAAGAAATGAACAAAATTGCCGATGTTGTGGAACGTGTTTTAAAACAAAATGGAGTTACCGTTTATCGAAATCGTTCTTCTGGTAATATTAATGCTTGGTTATCAGAAAGTAATTATGTAAAAAGTGACCTTCATCTAGCCATTCATTCCAATGCTTCAGGTCGCGGTAGTGCAAGAGGAATTGAAATATATGTGGACAAAGCTACAAGTCCATCTCTAAGTATTGCTACAAATATCTATCAAAATCTCTATGCAATCTATCCTGGACAAAATATTCCTTACACCAATCGAGGGATAAAATATGCCGATGGGTCTTTAGGAGAAGCAAACGATGCCTTTATTCCTTGTGGAACACTAATTGAAATAGCTTATCATGATAACGAAGAAGATGCCCGTTGGATCGTCGAAAATCGAGAGACAATCGGAAAAAACATTGCATCCTCTATCATAAACTATTATAATTAAGCTAAGGATGTGTTAACTTTGAAACTAATTACGTTTGCAATTCCCTGTTATAATTCAGAATCCTATATGAAACATTGTCTTGATACACTTTTAACGGGTAAAGATGAGATTGAAATTATTATCATTAATGATGGCTCGAAAGATAAAACCTTAAAAATTGCGCAAGAATACGAAAAAAAATATCCTAATATTGTAAAAGCAATTGATAAACCAAATGGTGGTCATGGTTCAGGAGTTAATAAAGGATTAGAACTTGCAAGTGGTCTATATTATAAAGTGGTCGATAGTGATGATTGGGTGAATCAAGAATCTTTACAAAAAGTTCTTAAGAAAATCAAAGAATTCAGCAAACAAAATCAAACAGTAGATTTACTGATTGCTAATTATGTTTATGAAAAAGAAGGCGAACAAAAAGTAATTCATTATCCAAATCTTCCAGAAAATCAAATATTTACTTGGCACGATATGAAACCTTTTAAAACTGGTGAATATCTTTTAATGCATTCTGTTTTTTATCGCACGAAACTTTTAAAAGAAACGAAAATAAAATTACCAGAACATACTTTTTATGTAGATAATATTTTTGTATATTATCCACTTTCTTTTGTCAAAACTATGTTTTATTTAAATACCGATTTTTATCGCTATTTTATTGGAAGAGAAGATCAATCTGTCAATGAAAGTATTATGATAAAAAGAATAGATCAACAACTATTTGTCACGAAAACCATGATAGAATTTGGCTCTCCATTAAATGACCGAAAGCAGAATAAAAAATTATGTCAATATCAATTACATTATCTTGCAATGATGATGACTATATGTACCATCCTATTAAAAATTGCCAATACGCAAGAAAGCAAATCAAAAATCAAACAGTTATGGGCTTATTTAAAAGATTATGATCAAAAATTATATCAACAACTTAGATGGAAATCTTTAGCAACCTTAGTGTGTCTTCCAAGATTTATAGCTGTTCCAGGTTACAAAATTGCTCGTAAGATTTATAAATTTAATTAGAAAAGGTGAATTATGCAAAATAAATTATTACTCATCGATGGACACAATCTCCTTTTCCAAATGTTTTATGGCATGCCCAACAAAATAGAAGGAAAAAATGGTCGCAATATAGAAGGTATTTGGGGATTTACAGGAGCTTTATTAAACATAACGAGTCAAGTAAATCCGACGCATATTTTAGTAATTTTTGATGGAGAACAAGAACTAAATCGTAAAAAAGAAGCTGAGAATTACAAAAAGAATCGTATGGATTTTACGAAAATTGAAGAAAATAAAAATCCTTTTTCTATTTTGCCAGATATCAAAGCCGTACTAGAAGAATTACAAATCAAATATTTTGAAACAACCATGGGATTTGAAACCGATGACTACATCAAAGAATATTGTAAAATTTATGAAAATAGTACAGAAATCATTATTTCCTCTTGGGATACCGATTATTTGAGTTTAGTAAACGAACATGTAACCTTACTAACGTATAAAGGAAAAAGCACTTGCTTTTATACACCCGAAAAAGTCTTATCAAAATGGAAAATATCTCCACCATTTTTTGCAGACTATAAAGCTTTAGTAGGGGATAAATCAGATAACATTGCTGGCATTCCTCGTGTAGGTCCTAAAATGGCTGTTTCCTTGATTCAAGAATTTGGGCATGTTGAAACTATTTTAGAAAATATAAATCATATTAAAAAAGATAGTGTTCGTTTAACGCTGGATATCTTCAAAGAAGAATTATTAAAAAATATTAAATTAATTCGTTTAGAAGGAACAAATGATTTGCCAATTCCTCTAGAAGCATTATCAAACCAAAATGAGAAGCGAAAAACCAAAGAAATATTAAAAGCTTTAAATTATATAGAAAACTAAAAAAGTTTTCTTTTTTTGACAAAATTTCTAAAGAGTAACACCAATTCGAAAACTTTTTTCCTTTTTTTCAAGATAATTAATAAAAAGGAGTGAGAGTAATGCAAGAAAATATTATCAAAAAAGGAGCAGCCAATTGGGTAGATGGTTGGAATGCCAAAGGGGGAAAATTAATATTGACAGACCAATCCCTATACTTTGAAGGTCATGCTTTTAATATAGGAAAAAAGCAAAACGAACTAAAATTAAAAGAAATTCAAGAAGTAACGACCAAATTTTTAAATCTTTTAATTATTACTACGAAAGATGGTCGTAAAATAGAATATCGTGTGAATGGCCGTAAAAAGTGGCAACAAACAATTCAAAAACAAATATTTTTTGGAGATGACCATGAAGAAATTTAATATCCTTTGGCAAAGTAATAAAAAGAAAATACCAAGTCAATTACAAGTAAAAGAAAAAGAATTGTTTATCGAAATCGAGAATAAAATTATAAAAATACCGTTTACTTCCATCGTAAATAGTACCTTAAAAGAAAATACTTTAAGCATTGAAACAGATGAAAACACCTATCAACTAGAAAGCGAACATGCCAAACTAATTAAGGAAAAAATAAAGGATTATCATAAAGAGAAAAATAAAATACCAAAAAAGAAATCAAAAGAAGAAATACTAAAAGATATCTTAGATTCATATAACAAATTTATAGAAAATAAACAAAATGAAATGCTATTTGTATTCAGTGATGAAACTAGTAGTACTTTAATAAACTATGCTCTTGAAACAGATGAAACAGAAAGTATTATTAGTGTAGTTAAATCAAAAGTTTGGGAATTCTTTTTAGGATTATATTATTATATTTTAGAAAATATTGATAATAGTTCAAGTACCGAAGAATTTTTCCGTAATTTATTTCCAGATGTCATCGATGAATTTCATGATATTTTAAAAAGTAATGACGAAGAAATTTTAAAAGATTATCAATATGAAGAAAATTTGAAACGAGTAAATACTTTCTTTTTAAAAAATGAACAAGCCTTAGAAATAAAACCAGAATTAAGAAAAAGTGTTCCAGATTATCAAAAATTTAAAAGCTTTTTAAAAGAATTAGAGCAAGCATATAATGATTATGTAAATCCTTCAAAGAAATTAAATATTTTTCTAAATATCGTCAAAGAACAAAAAAAGATTGATCCAAATTCGCAAGAAGGAATTTTAAAATTAGTAAATAAAAGATTTATGAGATTCCATGTATCAAAGTACGCTCAGATTTTTACGTTTGCAAGTCCAAAATATCATGAGAGTTTATCAGTAGGTTTAAAGGCAGAAAATGACGAACTAATCGAATCGTCGATGGAATTAGCAGAAAAACAATTTTACATGAGTTTATTTTTATATTGTTATAAAAATATTGATCAAAGTGAAAAAACTAAAGAATTCTTTCGCAACATCTATCCTAATTTAATAGATGGTGTACTTGAAATGTCCGAAGAAGATTTAAAAATATTAGACTATAACCATTATGAACAAATTATATCGGATATCATTTCTCTTACCATGCGAATGAAAAAACAACGTGAAGAAAGTCAAACACAAAAAGATTTTAATCGTGAGTCTTATCAAATGTATGATGAAATTGAACCTTATCTTCTATTTTTAGAAGAATCATATAATCGGTATGTTAAACCTGAAAAAGAATTAAATATATTATTAAATCATCAAGTTAATCGTGGGAATAATCAAGGAGAAGCCTCTAGTAAAGCTTGGACCTATTTTTACTTACCTATTGTTTTAATTATTGCGATGGTTATTTTATTTTTCATGGAACTATTTGGGGATGGAGGTATTATCATAGATTGTGGATGGTTTTCTGTAGGCTTATTTATTATTTTAGTCATTTGGGCAGCTATAGGTGCCAATGGAAAAGAATGTACTTGTCCAACTTGTGGAAAATGGGATGCCTTAAAATTACAGTCAGATCGAATTATTGATAGCAAAGATACATGGAGAACAAAAACCGAATATATTAATAATCGTCGAATAGAAAAACAGGTAGCTGTTCGCATTGATTTACATGAACAACATTATATTTGTGAAAATTGTAATAATGAAACCGTAAAATATGTAAATAAGGAAACGATTTTATGATTACTCCTGGAGAAGCTAAAATAAGCTTTAGTTGGCTTATTCAAAATACGATTCAAACTTCTCAAAAAGATTTAACAGAATTGTTAGTCTTTTTTCGTGTATTAAGTAATTCTGATACTATCAATCATGACAAATTAGAGTATTTACTAGATTACTATTCCTTGCCAGAAACTAATCAAAAAGATATTTTTGTCTTAGAAAGTTATAAAAAATTCATTTCCAAACAACCAGAAGAGAAGGAAAACTATTTAAACAACTTATCTAAAATATTAGATTATACTAATGATAATCCTTTGGAAAACAAACAACTTTTAGCTTTATTTCGTGCTGAAATACCTAACCTAAAATATGAAAAAGATGAAATGGATTCTATCATAAAAGACAAGTTAGAAAATTTAATAGGCCTTCAAAATGTGAAGGCTGAAATAAAAAATTTGCAAAATTTAGCTTTAATCAATAAAAAAAGAAAAATGAATGGTTTAAAAACTAATTCGATAGCAATGCACATGGTTTTTCAAGGTCCTCCTGGTACAGGTAAAACAACCATTGCGAGAATTATTGGTGAAATATATTTTGCTCTAGGAATTATTTCGAGAAAAGAAGTTCTTGAAGTAGCTCGTGAAGATTTAGTAGCGGAATATTTAGGACAATCAGAAATCAAAACCAAAAAAGTATTAGAAATGGCCAAAGGAGGCGTTTTATTTATTGATGAAGCTTATTCCTTAAGCGATAGCGAAGATGATTATGGAAAATCTGTAATCAATACTTTGTTAAAATTTATGGAGGACCATCGTGATGATACTTTAATTATAATTGCTGGGTATACAGACGAAATGACTAAATTTTTAAAATCAAATCTTGGTCTAGAATCACGTTTTAATACCATTCTACCTTTTCCAAATTATACTACGGATGAATTAATAGAAATTTTAAAAAAAAGAATAAAATCTAGCGATTATCAAATTGCTGAAGAAGATTTACTAGTAATCAAAGAGATGATTTCTAAAATAAAAAAAGAAGAAAAAACCTTTTCCAATGGTCGCTATATTAGAAATATGCTAGAAAAAGCAATGAAACGACAAGCTAGCCGTCTTATCGAAATAGATTGTCCTACCAAAAAAGATTTAATGACACTAAAAATAGAAGACTTTAGAGATTAGAGAAAATCTAATCTTTTTTTATAAAATTTTGAAATGATAACATCAATTATAGCCGTTTTCTTTCTTTTTGCCAGATAATAAATAAAAATAGAAGAAAATATAACATCGAAAGGATAGGAACGTTATGACAAAAATACTAATATGGATTGATGAAATGATTGATAATATCAATGATTTATTAGAAAGTGAAGTAGAAAATGACTGAGCAACTTGTAGAAATTCGCCATAAAATAATTGATCTAATAGCGAAAAAGAAACAGAAAAAACTTAACAAAACAGATGAGCGATATCTAGAATTATTACAAGAAACATTGATTTATATTCGTGCTCATATTTTACACAAGTTATCTTTAGAAATTCTTCAAAATAACCAAGAAATGATTCAAGAATATCAAAAATACTTGATTGAAAATATCCACAAATACTCTCATCGTTTGCAATTACTTTTAGAGAAAAGAAAAGAACTATCTTATACGGGTCGCATTGATAAAAAAATTGAAAAAACCAAAAAAAGTTTAGAAGAAGCCAAAATACATCAAGAATCATTTTTGTCTAAACATCAAGTGATGACTAGACCTCCTAAACAGATTAATCAAGTGCTAATGCAAATATTCAATAGTCCAAAGATGCCAATGTTAAATTCTACGAGATTTTTTTCAGGGAAAAATGACTTTTTGACTAAAGATCCTCTGGGTATAAATCATGCCAATATTTATCTTGTCTTTGAGGTTTTTAAAGAACATAAATCTGAAAATTTAAAAAAATTGCTACAAATTGAAGAAATAAAAGAAGATTCTAAGTTATCAGATGACGAAAAAAAGAGCCAGATAGAGCAAATAAAAGCTTCTATTCCTGAGCATTTAAAAACGGCTGAAATTCATACATTAGACCGTCTATGCTATTATAGTGCGTCCCCATTAAGGCTTAATAATGGTAATGCTACTGATTTGGGAAAATTTAAATCTTCATCTTTAATAGATGACCAATATTGTTATGGCAGTGAAGAAGTCATCCAACCAGTCTTAGATACATTACAAATTGCTCTTATTTTAGATGCCGTTGACAAATTTACTAGAGAAGAATTTATTGCTCTTGTGGGAGAAAAAAATTATCAAAATTACCAAACAAGTATAGAAAATAATTTTGATAACTTAACTGGTAAAAAAAGTCGATAAAAAGTTACTTCTAAAAATTTTGTTTCTTAATCAAAAAGAGAAACAATTTTTTTCATTTGCAAAAGAAAATAGATGAATTAAAAAAATAAAAATAATAAGTATTAAAAAAGCTTCTTTTGTTTTTGAAAGAAATCACCAATTTTGTGATACAATAATCTTGGTGATTTTTTATGGAGCTAAAAATTCAAGATTTATCCGTGTCTGTCGCAAACAAAGAAATTATTAAACATTTTAATTTAGATATCAAACCCGGAGAAATTCATGTATTAATGGGACCAAACGGTGTTGGAAAATCGACGATTTGCAAAGCTTTAATGAAAAGCCCAGGATATGATATAACAAATGGTAAAATCTTTTTTGATCGTATAGATATGACTCACTTAGACACCGCAGAAATTAGTAAACTAGGTCTATATTATATTAGTCAAAATCCTCCAGCGATTGAAGGTGTAACCAATGCGGAAATGCTTCGCTTAGCGCTTTCAAACAAAACGGGTGAAAAAATCAATATTTTTGCTTTTAATAAAAAATGCAATGAAATTTGTGCCAAAATCGATTTACCAAAAAGTTTTTTACATCGTGCTATTAATGATGGAATGAGTGGAGGAGAACGTAAAAAAAATGAATTACTTCATTTATGGGTCTTAGAACCAAAAGTAATCCTTTTAGACGAGATTGATTCTGGCTTAGATGTCGATGCTCTAAAAACAGTAGCTCAATCCATTATGGAATATTATGAAGAAAAGAAACCTAGCATCTTATTGATTACTCACCATACCAAATTGTTAAATATAATTCATCCCCATCAAGTTCATATTATGAAAGAAGGATGTATTATCAAAAGTGGTGACGAATCTCTAGCCCAATCCATTGAAAAAAATGGTTTTCAAAACCAATTTGTGACAAAGGAATTAGGTGAGAACAAAGATGAAGAATAAAATAATAATAGATGAACAAGTAGATTCCTTAAATCATTTTGAAGGTGAGTTACAAATTACTAAAAATGATTGCTTGCTTCATCTATATGGCGTAAATAAAATAACTAAATTAAATCTTTTAGAACATAGTACATTAACGCTCCAACTTCACGACGAATCATCTTTAACTTTTGAAGATGTTTGGTTCAAAGAAAATAGCCAGATTACTTTAATCATCAATTCCGAAAACGATACAAAAATCTTTTTAAACTTAGTAATAGAAGCCCAAAGAGATTATCATTTAACCTTAAAAAATAATGTATTAGGAAACAACAATCACTCAAACATTCAAGTTCATGCACTAACAAATCATAGTGGTTCTATTTATTTAAAAAGTACTGGTTTGATTGCGTCTCATACTCAAAATAATGAATTTTTAGAAGAACTAAAAGGTTTGATACTAGAACAAAAACCCATTATTTTTCTCCCAGATTTAATGGTGGAAAGTGATGATGTAAATGCCATTCATAATGCTACCATCAAATGTATCGATGAAATGGAATTATTTTATTTACAAAGTAAAGGAATACCAAAAAAATTCGCCATTGATTTGATCAAAGACGGATTCTTACAATTAAAAAATCAAGGAGGTGAAAACTATGAATCGTGAAGATTTTCCAATGCTAGAAAAAGACATAATTTATCTAGATAATGGTGCAACAACCTTTAAACCAAAACAAGTGATTGATGCCATCACTGATTATTATTCTAATTACTGTGCGAATGCACATCGAGGTGATTATGATATTTCTTTTCATGTTGATGAAATGTACGAATCTGCAAGAGAAAAAGTAAGAAAATTTATTAATGCCAAAGAAAAAGAAGAAATTATTTTTACAAGTGGTGATACAGAAGCCCTTAATTTAGTAGTTCGCGGTTTTTTTGAAAATATCATTGAACCAGATGATGAAATATTAATTACCCAAAGTGAACATGCGTCCAATGTCTTGCCATGGTTTCGTTTAAGTCAAAAATATGGGTGCCAAGTAAAACATATTCCATTAGATGATCATCATTACGTTACCTTAGAAAATGTTAAAAAAAGCATTACTTCAAAAACTAAAATTATTTCCTTAGCTCATATTACCAATGTCATAGGAGACATAAGACCAATCAAAGAAATTTGTGAACTTGCTCATCAACACAATATCTTTGTTGTAGTCGATGGTGCGCAGAGTATAGCACATCGTAAAACAGACGTACAAGATTTAGATGTCGATTTTTTAACATTTTCAGCTCATAAAATGTGTGGTCCAACTGGAGTTGGTGTTTTGTATGGAAAAAGAGCTTTAATGGAATCAGTAGAACCCCTTAACATGGGTGGAGGAATGAATGAATCGTTTGATTCTGCAAGTGAAGTTTACTTAAAAGAATTACCAACACGACTAGAAGCAGGAACTCCTAATATTGCTGGGGTAATTGGTTTTGGAGCAGCCATCGACTACTTAGAAAAAATAGGAATGGATAATATCAATCACTATGAAAGCAAACTACGGAAATACTTAATTGATAAGTTGATTACAATTCCTCACATTGATATTATTAATATTGAAAGTGACAGTGGTATCGTTGCCTTTAACGTCGAAGGAATTTTTAGTCAAGATGTTGCGTATTATCTAAACAAATATAATATTTGTGTGCGAGCTGGAAATCATTGTGCTAAAATTTTAAAAAAAGAAGTAGGTGTCACAAATACTTGTCGCGTTAGTTTATATTTTTATAATACCGAAGAAGAAGTAGATGCTTTAGTAGATTTACTAAGAGATACCGATAAAATAATGAAAGAGATGTTATAATGGACGAAAATTTAAGAAGAGAAATTATCATGGAACACTATCAAAATCCTCGTCATAGAAAACGGATAAATGATGAATCTTATGAAAAAGTAAATACCAATAATGCTTCTTGTATTGATAATTTAGATCTTTATGTCTTAATTCAAAATGGGATAATTGAAGATATATGTTTTGATGGAGAAGCTTGTGCCATTAGTACGTCTTCTTGTTCGATTATGATTACTAATTTAATTGGTAAAACAGTGGAAGAAGCAAAAAAATATGTTCAAAATTTTGAAGCGATGATAGAAGAGAAAGCGTATGACGAAGAATTACTAGAAGAAGCGTTAGCATATAATGAAGTTTATAAACAAAATAATCGTAAAAATTGTGCACTTCTTCCTTACAAAGGAATAAGAAAAGTATTAGACCGATATAACCAAATTTGAATGAAAAAATCAAAGGGTTTGAAATAGAGAAAATCTTATTTGTTAAAATAAATTCTTGACAAAGTCATAATTAGTGATTATAATGAATATCGTTATGAAAAAGGAAAGAAATGGATCCACCATTCACCTGATGTTGTATAAACATGGGTATATGCCAAAGATAAAATTTGAGTTTGAATTTTAATTTTAGGGTGGATACATAGTATCTGCCTTTTATAATGTATGGAGGTGCATTACAATAGCAAATAACAAAAACGACTTAAAAGTGAATGAAGAAATAAAAGTAAGCGAACTTATGGTTATTGGTCCAAACGGAGAGCAGATGGGTGTAAAAAATATAACGGATGCTCTAACACTTGCAAATTATGCAGGACTTGATTTAGTTTTAATGAGTGGTAATAGTACTCCAGCAGTTGGAAAAATTATGGATTATAACAAGTTTAAATATGAAAAACAAAAAAAACAAAAAGAAGCTCAAAAACGTCAAAGAGAAACCAATAAAGAAATAAAAGAGTATCGTCTTTCAGTTGTAATCGATATCCATGATTTTGAAACGCGGGCAAGAAATGCCAAAATGTACTTAGAAAAAGGTCATAAAATTAAAGCTCAAGTTCGTTTTAAAGGAAGACAAATGGCTCATCCAGAACTAGGTCGTGACGTATTAAATAAATTTGCTGAAAATTTAAGCGAAGTAAGTATCATTGAAACGGCTCCAAAAATGGAAGGTCGCGTTATGTACATGCTTTTAGCACCGAAAAAATAAAGAAAGAAGGAAGTTAAAATGGCAAAAGGTGGAAAACAAAAAACACATAAAGCTAGTAGCAAAGTTTTTAAAAAGAAAAAAAATGGAACATTAACTTATAAGCTATCAAATGGTAACCATAAAACAAATAAAGATAGTTCAAAACAAGTTAGACAAAGAAGAACTAAGGGAGTATTAAGTAAAGGAGAAGCTGACAGAATTAAGTCTGTCATCTAGTAAGGTGGTGTAACAATGGCAAGAGTTAAAGGTGGGTCTGTTTCAAAAACAAGACGTCGTAAAGTATTAAAACAAGCAAAAGGATATTTTGGATCTAAACATCGATTATATAAAACAGCACAAGAACAATTATTCCATAGTGGAGCTTATGCTTATCGTGATAGAAAACAAAATAAAAGAAACTTTAGAAGATTATGGATTACTCGTATCAATGCAGCTTGTAGAATGAATGATATTAGTTATTCAAAATTCATGAATGGTCTTTCTATTGCAGGAATAGAAGTAAATAGAAAAATGTTATCTGAACTTGCAATTGATAATATGGAGGCATTCAAAGGATTAGTAGAAATTGCAAAAAATGCCTTAAAATCAGGTAAGAAAGTAGAAAAAGTAGTTGCACCAAAAGAAGTTAAAAAAAGTGCAAGTGAAACTCCAAAAAAAGCAGTAGAAGAAAAAAGTGCTGCAAAAGATTATAGTTCTATGAATTTAACAGAATTAAAAGCTGTTGCAAAAGAACAAGGAATCAAAGGCTATAGTTCTATGAAAAAAGATGAGCTATTAGCAAATTTAAAATAAGTAAAGACACTTCTTGGTTGAAGTGTTTTCAGACTGTTGACAAATAGGTATAAATTTTTACTTATTTGTCTTTTTTATTG
>CAJUQG010000008.1 GCA_910588025.1 uncultured Bacilli bacterium | reverse complement strand
AAATAAATTTTATCATTCTTTTTATTTAGTGTGAACTTTAAAGGTATTATAATCGATACTCTCTTGTTTTATCTTACAGATTCACCATAATAAGATTGCATTTTTTGCAAACCCTTTTTTTCATATCGCGATACCATAACTTGAGTCATATTCAAAGCTTTCGCAATTTCACTCTGCGTCATATCTCCAAAATAGCGATAAGTAATAATTTTTTTCTCTTCTGGATTTAAGGCTTGATTCATACATTCTTGTAAAGCTAAAGAATCATCCAAACTTACCTTCTCAGGTTCTGCTACTGTTTCATAATAACTACGTTCTTCTTGATTAGTTGCATCCATACTTACCATAATTTGAGTACCAGCTAAAACAACTTGTGATACAAAAGTAGCATCCATTTCTAAAAATTGAGCAATTTCTTCATTACTTGGAACTTTTCCTAATTTTTGAGCCAAAGTTCCTCTAGTCATTTCAATTCGCTGAAACGTTTTCAAAATATCTTTGCTTAACTTAATACTTTGATTTTTATAAACCATTTGATACATTTCACCATAGACATAATCATAAGCATAAGTAGAAAACTTAGTTGTTCCATTTGCTCGATAATTTTGATATGCTTTCACTATTCCTAATGCTCCCGCTTGATATAAATCTTCCAAATCCGCATTATAAAAACATTTTGCTACTTTCCAAATCAACCACTCATTTAACTTTACAATATCATTTGATTCCATGGTTTCACCTAAACTTTCAAAATATCTAACGCTGACAACTCGTTTTCCGTTTCCTTA
Organism: uncultured Bacilli bacterium; assembly: GCA_910588025.1. GTDB lineage: Bacteria > Bacillota_I > Bacilli_A > RF39 > UBA660 > MGBC162267. Next base: position 41,886 of record CAJUQG010000008.1, on the reverse strand, counting down.
ATTCGTAAACGTTTCACCGCTCTTTTTAAATGTTCTGGTACTTCACATAAATAAATAGATCCTTGATTTTTTTTCATAGCTTGTTTCGTTCGTAACAACGAATCTAAGCCTGACTCATCAACTTTCATAACAGAAAATAAATTATATACTAAAAATTTAATTCGATGTTTTAACAAAACAGGAGTTAAATAATTATTTAATTTATAAGTATTCTTTCTGGTCAAATTTCCATCAAGTCTTACAAACAAAACACCCTTACGATATTCTAAGTCCATATATAACATGATTATAATTTGCTCCTTACAATAAAAATATAGAACAAAAAAACCAATGGATAAACAGCTTCGACAAAACAAGATAAAACTTTATAAAATTTTATTTCAAAAATTGTCTAAATTTGTTAATTTAAAAGAAAAAAAGGCCAAAATTACTTGACCTTTATAATCTCTTTTATTTTTTGTTCAGCTTGTTCTACACTTTCTGGATTAGGAATCATAACATATGTGGTAACTCCAGACATCGAATAAACATGTTTATTACCATCTGTTCCTTCTAAAATTTGATTAGATATATTCCAAGATGCTCCATCATCAATTTGTTTTTGTAAAAATGACATCAATTCATCAAAAGTTAAATCCGTATCAAAACTTCCATCCAAAGCATTTAAAATAGTTGTATAATTTTTCAAAATAGCTGGACTGGCAATCTTCTCTATTAAAGCAGATAAGACTTGCTGTTGATGGAGTGCTCTAGTCCGGTCTCCTAGTACAAAACTTTTTCGTTCTCTTGAATATGCTAATGCTTGCTTACCATTTAAATGATTTAAACCTTCTTTAAAATGATAAGTCACCCACTCATTAACTGGTTCATCATAATAATGAGCTGTAAACTCTTCTTCATTTGTAATATCAATACCATCTACGGCTTCTACTAAATTAACCAAAGAAGAGAAATTGATTTTCAAATAATAATCAATATTAGTATTTAATAATTTTTCCAACGTTTTCACAGATGTATCAATACCATACAAACTTGCATGCGTAAGCTTATCTTTTGCATCTGTCATTCCTTCCAAAGAAACATAATAATCTCTTGGAATACTCGTCATTAAAACTTGATGAGTAATAGGATTAATCGTTAAAATCATATTAACATCACTACGAGTAACTTTATTAATCACTCCATAATCATCTGTTCCAGAAACATAAATAGAAAAAGGTTGTTTCGTAATTTTCGTATCCTTACGTTTCACTTCATTTTTAAACTTAATTTCAATTGTCTCTAAAACTTTCACATTACTTTTAAAATCATCATTGATTTCCGCAAAAAGATTTTTTTGTGACTCTTCCATTACAATCACTCGTAAATTCTTATTCAAAAGCGAATCAACCAAGGTAGAATTATCCGTTTCTTGTAAAGTTAAACTAGTACGACTTTTAATTTCAGATTGCAATAATTTCGCACCTTCCGAAAAATTAGTTCTAGGTACTCCAATTTTTCCGTTTTTAAATTCTTTTAAACTACCATAATTACTATCATTCAAAACCAAAACTTGATAATTTTCAATCTTTTCGCGATTCTGAAAAGCATTTTGAAAGAAATTTAAAGTAGCATTTCCATAAAAGATTCCTACTCCTAAAAAAATAGTAAAGAAAATGCACAATACAGATCCAATCATCCTTTTTTGCCAATGTTTACTAACAATTAAACGAAATAAAATAAAATGAATGAGAAAAAAAAGAACAAATAATAACAATAAATATTTAAAAGGCAAAATGCCTATTTGATAAATAAGATAAAAACAAACCACGCTTAAAAGTGCAAAAACAAAATAAATAAATCGAAAAATAACTGTTTTTTTAATTTTTTTTCTCACTTGTTTAGCCACATATTTCACCTTCTACTAAATTATACTAAATTGACTTTTAGAATAAAATAAAATCACCAAAACTTGACAAGAAAAGAGTAAAGTAAGTTTGCAACTACAAAATATAGTGTTATAATAAAACTATCATAGAAAGGATAAAAAAATGAATCAAGAAAATCAACAAAAAGCAATGAATCCGATTGTAGCTAATACCTTAAATCGTCTTTTAACTGGACAAGAATTAACAGAGAAAGACATTAACTTTTTAGCTAGTTATCAAAATAGTGAGCTTGCTCATTTAACTGCTCAATTAGTATCATTACAGTTATTGAATTTAAAAGATCCGATGATTATAATGAATGCTGCTGCATCCATTTATGGTCATCTTGCTAATATTAATTTTGATAACATGGAAAAAAATCAAAATTATGCCCTTAACATGCAAGCAATTCAAAACGCTAGAAATGATTTAAATGCAAAAAATAGTCCAAAAAGATAGACTATTTTTTTATTTTAAACAAACGAGATGAAAAATCGTAAGTTTCTTTGAAATAAATCCCAAATGTTAGCTTTTTCAATATTTTCCTTGACCGTTAAATCCTTTTTCGTGACTTCTTTACCATTATTATCTTTGATAATGACCTGACCAACAACATCACCCACCCGTACTGGTGCTGAAATCTCTTGTAATATCACTTCATGCTGATAACTTTTTTTCTCCTCATTTACTCGTACAATTTCGCGAATGTCTTCTAAAAGAACAACATCTACTACTTCTGATTTACCTCCAAGGACTTTAATAGAACCTAAAACTTCTCCCTTTTTTAAAATAGATTCTACTTGATAAGTATTAAAACCATAATTTAACAAATTTGTCGTATCACTACTTCGTTTATCTGGTGTTTCAACGCCCATAACAACAGATAAAATACGCATTTCACTTCTCTTAGCTGTTGTTGTCACACAATAACCTGCTCCTTCTGTAAATCCTGTTTTTAACCCATCTGCTCCATTATAAAAACGCACTAATTTATTAGTATTTACAAGCCAAGTACTGCTTCCATCTGGTTTCTTTAAATAATCTTCATAAATACTAGTAAATTCTAAAATTTTTTCATGCTTGATTAGTTCTCTTCCCATAATACTCATATCTCTTGCACTACTATAATGATTTTCAGCATCTAGTCCATGCGGATTAACAAAATGTGTATTGCTAAGTCCAAGTTCCTTCGCTCGATCATTCATCATCTTAACAAAATTTTCGACACTACCTCCGACTTTTTCCGATAAAGCAATAACTGCATCATTTCCACTTGCAATTGCAACTCCTTTTAATAACTCAGCAACTTTATAAGTTTCGCCTTCTTGTAAAAAAATTTGACTTCCGCCCATACTAGAAGCATTTTTACTAATCATTACCGAATCTTCAAGACTTAACTTCCCACTATCAATCGCTTCCATAATTAAAAGCATACTCATAATTTTAGTCATCGATGCTGGTTTTAATTGTTCATCACTATTCTTTTCAAACAAAATTCGCCCTGTACTTGCTTCAATTAAAATTGCACTTTTACTATTGGGTGCTAAATCCTCTTCCGCATAAAATACTGGAAGAAAAGCAAAAAAACAAACAAGACCTAATAAAATCTTTTTCATACTCCACCTCTACTAAAAAATATGAAGATTTTTTTTTAATATGATTAGGAATAAATAAAAACTTGTTTTTACAATTAATGATTTTGAAACATTTTCATAAATTAGATTAGGTGACCATATGAAAAATGTATTCTATAACCTCATATTCATTTTAATTCTCTTAACTCTTATTCTATTAATCATTCATAAACTAAAATCCCCTCTCATAAAGTACTCTAAAGAGGCGATAATGATTATGAAGGAACACAAAATAGAGAAAAAGATAAAAACGAAAGATTACAATCAAACTGTCGAAACGATGTTAACATCACCCTACTTTAATGAAAAATATCTAAATACCTATTATGAAATTAATTATCAAACAAACCATAACTGGCCATATTTAATCAATACTTTTTTAGAAAAAAATTATAGCTCTTATGAAATTAATAATATATTTGAATATTTAAATGACGAAAATATCGAAAAACTAAAATCTTTAGATTACATCGACTTAGGTGATTATATTAAAATAAGTAACGTGGAAGTTGACAAAATAAATCGCTATAAAGAATTTCAAAATCAAAATAACACTACCCTAGATGAAGCCGTTACCAAAGTAAATATTGGCTTAGATAAAGATTTCTATACTGACATAACAACTATTTCCAATCCCAATTCTTATACCCTTTTAATTAATAAATATCGCTCTTTACCTGAAGATTATATCCCTAGTGATTTAACCTCATTAAGTATAAATCCCAATATGAAATTAAGAAAAAAAGCTGCTGAAGCTTATGAAGAACTTCAAAGTGCAGCGTTAATAGATCATGTGATTATAATTCCATTTAGTGCTTTTCGTACCAAAGATTATCAAAATAAATTATACACCAACTACAAAAATAAAGATGGAGTGTTAATCGCCGATACCTATTCAGCAAGACCTCGTCACTCTGAACATGAAACAGGATTAGCTATTGACGTAAGAAGCAATACTTTAATAGATAACTTAACAGAAAATGATTATAAATGGATGTTACAAAACTCATACAAATATGGTTTTATTGTTAGATACGCTTATGCAACAAGTGCTATCACAGGATATATAGAAGAACCATGGCATTTAAGATACGTTGGAAAAGAGATTGCCAAAGATATTTATGAAAAAAATATAACTTTCGACGAGTACTATGATCTATATTTAAAAGATCAAGAAAACAAGCAAACAGAAAACGAGACTTAATGTAATTATTTTAAAGAAAAATGCTTTTTATACAAAGTCAATTCTTGAAAAAACTAGACCAAATAAAAAAATTGAGATGCTCTCTCAATTCTTATCTGTTGTTCCGAATCCCCCAATACGTTCACCATCAGCTATATCATCATCAACTTTAAAATATTTTAAAAAGATAACTTGACCGATAATATCCCCTTTATGAATCACTAAATCTTCTTTCAAAAAATTATAATATTGAAAATAGAAATGTCCATCATTGGTAATATTTCCATAGTAATCAGCATCAATAATCCCTATACTATTGGCCATAACATAACCTTTTTTCGGACCACTACTTCGATTGACCAAAATAAAGAATTCATCTTCTGGACAATAGGCTTTTAATCCTGTCGGAATAAGCGTTGGTTTCATTCCAAATTCAAAAGGTGGAATAATAACATCTTCTGCTGCTTCAACATCATATCCTGCACTATTTTTTGTTTTACGGATAGGTAAATGAATATCTTGATTCTCATACCCTTTTACAATTTCAAACCCTCTTATTCTCATTTCTTTTCTTCACTCGACTTACTTTTCTCTTCTTTTTTTGGTTTTGGTAATGCTTCTTTACGAGATAAATTCAAACGTCCTCGATTATCATATCCCATTGATTTGACCATAATTTCATCACCGACTTTGACAAAATCATTTGGTTTTTCAACTCGTTTATGGTCTAATTGTGATACATGGACAAGTCCCTCACATCCTGGCCACAATTCTACAAAACATCCAAATTCCTCTACTTTGACAACTTTTCCAGAATAAACTTTTCCAAATTCAACTTCTCTAACGACATTCAAAATCATTTCTTTCGTTGTTTCTATAATTTCCGCATCAGTATGATAAATAATAACTCTTCCATCATCTTCTAAATCGACTTTAACGGCATCTTTATCATTTACCGTACTAACATGACTTGCTTCTAAAATAATTTTAGTAATCATTTCGCCGCCACGACCAATTACATCTTTAATCTTCTCAGGATTAATCTTAAAGGTCTCAATTTTCGGTGCATATGGACTAAGTTCTTTTCGAGGTTCTGAAATAATTCCTGCCATCATTTCAAGAATTTCCAAACGAGCTTTTTTCGCTTGAGCAAGAGCATCTTTTAAAATCTTTTCTGTAACACCCTTAATTTTTATATCCATTTGTAAAGCTGTAATCCCAGATTTGGTTCCTGCTACTTTAAAATCCATATCTCCCATATGATCTTCTAACCCTTGAATATCTGTTAAAATAGTATGTTTCTTACCATCTTCACTAGCAATTAAACCCATTGCAATTCCTGCTACAGGAGCTTTAATTGGAACTCCTGCTGCCATTAATGATAAACAACCAGCACAAATCGTTGCTTGACTGCTACTACCATTACTTTCTAAAATTTCACTAACAACTCTTACTGTATAAGGAAATTCTTCCTCACTCGGCATTACTTCTGCAAGTGCTCTTTCTCCTAAAGCTCCATGCCCAATCTCTCTTCGCCCAGGACCTCCATATCGTCCCGTTTCATGAACTGAAAACGGAGGAAAATTATAATGCAGCATAAAACGTTTTGAATCTTCAATACCAAGACCATCTAAAATTTGATGTTCTCCAATTGCTCCAAGCGTAGTTGTCGCAAGACTTTGTGTTTGACCTCTTGTAAAAACTGCTGAACCATGCGTTCTTGGAAGTAAATCAATACAAGCCGATAAAGGTCTTATTTCATCCATTTTTCTTCCATCAGGACGAATTTTCTTATTCGTAATTAAATATCTTACTTGTTTTCCCTCTAATTCATTTAAAATCTTTTTTACTTGTTTTAAAATTTCTTCTAAATTTTCATCTTCTGAATAGATTTCTTCAAAATGAGTAAGAGTCGCTTCTTTAATTTCATCTACTTTAGCATAGCTTTCTAATTTTTCTTTTATTTGAATCGCTGCTAAAAGATCAGCACTAGCAAATTCTTCTACTGCTTTCTCTAAATCTGGATTTACTAAAGCAAGTGGTAATTCCATTTTCGAAAGACCAATTTCTTTCATAATTTTTGCCTGAAATGCACAAAGTTTTTTAATCTCTTCATGTCCAAATAAAATTGCCTCAAGCATTTCTTTTTCACTTAATTCTTGAGCTCCAGCTTCAACCATGCAAATGGCATCTTTTGTTCCTGCCACAGTTAAATTAAGACTACTTTCTTCTAATTGTTGTACCGTAGGATTAATGATATATTCTTTCTCAATCTTTCCTACAACAACTCCACTTACTGGACCATCAAAAGGAATATCACTAATTCCTAAGCATAAAGATGCTCCAAATAATGCTGCCATCACTGGTGAATTATCTTGATCTACTGATAAAACCGTATTAATAACTTGTATTTCATTTCTTAATCGTTCATCAAACATAGGACGAATTGGACGATCAATGATTCTTGCAGCTAAGGTTGCTTCATCGGTTGGTCTTCCCTCACGTTTAATAAATCCTCCTGGAATTTTTCCTACGGAATAAAGCTTTTCTTGATAATGTACTTGCAATGGAAAGAAATCTTGAGTTACCATATTTCCCATTACACAAACAGATAACACTACTGTATCTCCATAACGTACTAAAACCGAAGCATTGGTTTGTTTTGCTAATTCTCCTACTTCTACTACTAATTTTCTTCCTAAAAAATTATGTTCGTAAACTTGTTTCATAAGTCTCTCCAATCTCTAAAAAAGACACTTAAAAAATTTAAGTGCCCTATTTTCTAATATTCAATTTTTTAATGATTTCACGATATGCAACAACATCGTTTTCTTTTAAATAATCTAGAAGTTTTCTTCTTCTACCAACTTTCATTTGAAGTCCTCTTTTAGAATGAAAATCATGAATATGTTCTTTTAAATGCTCTGTTAAATTGTTAATATCTTTTGTTAAAATTGCAATTTGAACTTCTGCACTACCACAATCTTTTTCATTCTTTTGGAATTCTTTTACTAAAGCAGTTTTTTCGCTTTTTGTCATTTTTGCCATAATTTTTCCTCCTTATTTATTTTAATCGGTTTAAACTGAGTATTAGATAGAGGTTTCTAAATACCAAGAATAAACTTCTTACTACCAAAGTATATTATAAATATTAAAAAAATTCAACTAAAATCTTCTTTAGTCAATTTTTTTACCATTTGATACTCCTCTTCATGAACACTATGAAGAAGAGACAATTCTGTAGGAATCTTTTGTCCACAGTAATAGCTTTGAATCTGATAGAAAAACGTAGCAAGACCATTTTCCCAATAACAATATATCGCATTCCCACTATGAGTTAAAAATTCCCAAGATTCTCCAAAATCATTTACCACTATTTTTCGATAAACATCCGTCGTCGTAAAACTTTTAAATTTTCCTGCTTCTATACAAATCGCTTCTTGAACTTCCTTTTTTTGATTTAAAATTTGTATTTGAAAAAAAGGAATCTCACTTCTTGTTATATTCAAGTGTTTGAATATTCGGTAATACGCTTCTTCTAAGGTCGGACACTCTTCCAAATCTTTAAATTTTCTTAATAACCCTGACAAATCATTAGCAATCGGTTTTTCTCCTACTTTTCGACAATGAAATGATTTTGGATACTGAAAAGCAAAATGAATCTCTGATTGATCATAATGAATGTTTCCTCCAAAATAATTCTTTCCAATGAGTCTATCATCATCAATAGACTTTCTCTCTTTAATCATCAAATCACTCTTTCAAAACAAGCCTTATTATAACGAATTAGAAAAAGAAGTGCAACCATTTTGAAATAATAATTTTTTCTTTAAAGCGCACCCTGTTTCCTCCACCATTTTTTCAGAATTTTTTATAATCTGTGGAACCGTTTCTTCACAAAATGGACAATGAAGAAACTCCATTTTTACCCCTTCTCTTGTGTGATATTGTAAAGTATATTGCTTAGTTTGATAAACCCATTCACTTCCAAATTTAGAAACTTTAATTTGATTTTGACGATCATAAGATAAAAATTCAACTAAAACACTGTTTTGTAATACAACCTTTTCTTGAAATCCGTCTTGTGTTCTTCGATTTACACTAAATATTGGAATTTCTACCCAAGGCACTAACATATGATTGCCAAAAATATGACCAACTTCACTTAAAGAAGGACAATTAGCAAAACTTGTGAAATCTTCAATCAAACCTGAAATATCTCTTACATATTGATTATCATATAAAAACTCATGTTCATCTAGCGAATTCGGATATTTTACGGTAAAAGATAAACTTCCCTTTCCATAACGAATAATCGCTCCAAAATAATATGGATTAATTGGAAAAAAATCAACATGAACTTTTTGTTCCATACTACCACACCTTTCCTTTTTTAATGAATCATATTCATAAATTGATTTAAACTCGTATTACTATGAATTGGATAACGCGTAATCTTATATTTATCTTGATTTCGATTCGACTTAGCATATCCTCCAACAAAACCTAATTGAAATCCTACTTCCTTTAAACTTTGAATCGCCATATCATTATAAGCATAAAAAGGAAAACAAAACGCTTTATTTGATCCTGTTACAGACAAAGATTTTCGTAAATCATCCAAAACCTGTTCTTTCGTAGAACAAAGCATTTTTGCTCCTCTCGTCTGATTTTTGCATAATCCTTCCGTATGCATATCATAAGTATGACTTTCAATATCCAAATAAGGAGAACGATAATTATTAATATCCCACCAACCAGTAATTAAAAATAACGTTGCATGCATCTGATATTCTTCCAAAATAGGAATTAATTTATTTCCATTATGTTTCCCGGTTCCCATTGCACCATCATCAATGGTTAATAAGACACTACGAGCAGGTAACTCTATTTCATGATACATCCAAGCCCGATACTCTTCCATCGTTAAGGTTTTATAATGATTTTCTTTTAAATAATCTAGTTGTTCTCGAAACTTTTTCACTTCCAAACAATTTCCTTCTCGACATACTTCACCAATACTAGAATCATAAAAGAAATGATAATTAAGAACCGCAATACTTGTCGCTTTAGCATCCATACTAGGAAGTCCACGTGTACTAGTCGTATTAACTTTTGGCTTAAAATTGTTTCTCCAGCCAGCATTTTTTGATTCTGTTCCTTCGTAAAATTATGATGAAGCACATACCGATTAACACTTTCTTTTTTTGTATCTTTTCTTGTCGTACTATCATTATTGACAAAAGTTAATTGTGTAGCGTTTACTACATCAAACCCTTGCTCATGTAACATACTTTGTAAAAATTCATTTTCGGTATCAAAGGTAATTAACATAGCTCCAGGTTTTAATCTTAAATCTCCATTTAACCAAGCCAAGTACTCAGCTTCTGTAATAGAATAAATCTCTTTTTCTTGCCATTCTTTTAACAGTTCTGTTACTTTCGCTTTACTAATACAAGTATTAGAAGAACAATTTTCATCATATTTTGCAAATTGAACCGTTGAAATATAAGTAGCATCTTTGATAGAACTATCTAAATTACTCGCTTTGACTTCCACTTCTTCTTTTTTTATATCAAAAAAATTTCCCATATACATAATACGATAAAAAGATTCTGTTCCATAAAGAATTGGAAAAGTCGCTGAATCATAAAGTTCTATTTTCAACATATTATCTTGATACAAATTCGTTTTTTCACGCGTTACTAAATCTTTTTCCAAAGCTAAATAATGACCATTTTGCTCTCCTTCAAAATCTTGCTCGACCACTTCTACTTGTGCATAATCCACATAATAATTAGTATCTTGAATTAAAAACTTTGTATCAAACTCACTTTGAATATCCATTGGCGCAAGAGCTAAAACTACATCTTCGTGAACTTCTCCAATTTCTGCAAAACCATTCTCCTGTTTTTCATAAAGTTTAGATTGTGAAAAAACCTTAACCCAATCCCCATAATGACTTTTAATTTCTATTATCTTTTCTTTTGCTAAACGCTCTAAATAATTTTGATAAACAAAATAACCACTAATACTACTTAGCAGGATAAGCAAAATTCCCCCCAAAAACAATTTATATTTTAAAAAAAATCTCACAACAACACCCAAACCTTTACATTATTATAAAAGAAAAAACTAGAATTTTCTAGTTTGAAGTAATCATTTGCAATTGTTTTAATTTTGTCAAATCTCGTTTTAAAGCAAAATAATCTGGAACTACTTTATCTTCTTTACAAAGAGGAACTATCACAACATCATATTTCTTATAATTAAGTAAACAAACGCGTTCATATCCTTCATTTCGTAATCGTATTAATTCTTCCTCATCCAGTCCATATTTTTCAATATAATAATCATTGTAAGCATGTAATCTTAACTCTTTTCCTACATAAATAGAAAACAATTTACTTTTTCTTTGCAAATCTTTAGAAAGAGCTCGTACTGTAATCGAAGTAATTAAAGGAAAAGATAAATTTTTTTGCTTCTGCAAAGGTTTTAAACAATGTTCACTAGATAGTAAATACTCACGGGTTTTTGCTTGACTTCCAATACCATAGAATAAAGAAAGTGTTGTATTCATATTTTCACCCCACAAATAAGTACTTATTCTATAAATTTTAAAGAGATTTGTCAATGATAAGAAATGGCTTATATCGCTCTTTATTCTTTACATACAAAAATACATTTTGATTTTGATAAGTTAACAAAACATATTCAGCACAAGATGAAAGATTAAGTTCATTTCGATATTTCACAATCTTTAGCTCTTCCTCTGTTATTTCTTTTTTATCATACACCAAACACGACGTAAAATCCTGAAGAATTATGTCATCTTCTATTTTCTCAAGCCGATGAGCATTTTGAATAGAAAAACTTCCTAATTTCGTTCTTCTAAGTTCACACATAACACCATAAGTTTCTAATCTATACCCAATATCTCTTATTAAACTTCGAATATAAGTTCCTTTTGATACAACTGCTCGAATCACAGCTTCCTTACCCTGAAATGAAAGCAGCTCTAATTCTTTCACTTCAATATTTTGAATTGGTAAAGTTACTTCTTCTTGATTTCTTGCATATTCATATAATTTCTTTCCTTTTATTTTCTTAGCAGAATAGATAGGAACTTCTTGTGGTTGACACCCTAAAAAACTTTCTAAAACTGCTTCTAACTTTTCACGACTAGGAATTACATCAGATTCTTTTAACACTTGACCTGTAATATCTAATGTATCCGTTTCTATCCCAAAACGAATAGTAGCAATATATTCTTTTTCATGATTCGTCAAGTGAGATACCAATTTCGTATAATCACCCACACATAAGACCAAAACTCCAGTTGCTAGTGGATCTAACGTTCCTGTATGTCCCACTTTTTTTGTATGTAACTTTTTAGAAACTATATTAACAACATCTCTACTTGTATAACCTTTTGGTTTATCAACTACTAAAATTCCGTGCATAAAACCTCCTAATAGGAACGATCAAAAATCAACTTTACATTTACTGTAATATCTTCATCTCTAAAATTACTTTCAAAATTCAAATTTTGAATTAAAGCAGAATAAGAAATCGATTGATTTAAAATTCCCGCAAGTTCCTTAGAATAATAACGTGGAACATATCCCAAGTGATATTGTTTATTATTATGATAAAGCATCACTTTAATCGCATAAGAATCCATAGTATTATCATTTTCACATTCTAAAAAAACTTTGCCATTAATATGTAATAAATCTTTACACTCATTAATATCTTTAGCATAATTTGTTCCAGCTACATCAAATTCAACCTCAGAATAATCAAAAGGTTTCACAAATTCATAATTATCAGTAATTAACCTTCCTTTTGTAGACACTAAAATATCCCACTTGGTTGAATTTTGATTTAAATTATAAACATTTAAAATATCTAAGTAATCTGGACGATTCACATTAGGAAGTCGATTTTCAATACTAGAAAACATTTCACTACTTTCATAAACTTTAGATAAATCTTCAAACCCTGGAAAAAAATCAAAACCTACTTTTTTAGCATCATCTAGCTCTGGATTGACATACCGAAAAATATATTTACTTTCTTGATAACTTAAAATTCCTACTTTATATCTCCTCTTTTGGACATCTTTCCAAATTAACCACATTTCATTCTTCATTTTCATCACTCACTTCTAACATTTTTAACAATATGTCGCGTCGCCGAATTAAATACATTATTATATATTCCTTATGTTTCATCGTCAATAAATTATTAGGAATCGAAAAAACGATGTTCTTAATTTTTTGATTTGTTAAACATTTAACTTTTAATAAATATTGTTGAACTATTTCAAAGTATTCTTGATTTAATATTTCAATCAATTCAAAATGTTTATATTTTCCGTGACCATTTTCCTTATAAATACAAGTCGAACTTTTCATAATATAATTTTCAAAATTAATAATCTTTTTTTCAGCAAAAGATTCATCTTTAAACTCTCGCAATAAATTTCATCCATTATCATATAAAGGAGAAATTTGATAATAATCTTGATATTTTAAAATTCCCCAATTTTCTTCATGGCGATCTGTTTCACCTACCAAAGCATCAAATATCATAATACCAATAAAACCAGAAAATAACATAGGATTTAAACCATCTAAAACTTTTTTAATATTTGATAATGTATAAAACTCTTTTCGATTAAGAATATTATCATTGAGATAGTAATAATATCACTATGTTCACAATCCTTGTTTGTAAATAGATAATTTAAAACACCTATTTTATCATTTTCATCTTTAGCAAGTTCAATGCGTGCACAATCAAAGCCAATTACTTTTGCTATCTCATAACTCATTTTTTCAGAACTAATTTCACTTACATTATAATCAGGATGATCATATTTAAAAATAGCATATTTCTTACCATCAAATGCTAATCGTTTCACTCGACTTCCTTTCAAAACTGGTTGTGATTTTAAAAAGGAGAAGTCTTTATTTAGACTTTTAATTTCGTATTTCATCATAAATCACCAACTAAAATCAGTATAACATTAGTTCTTATAATTGTACTAATTTTGCAAATACTTGACAAAAAAAACGTTTATAAAACGTTTTTAATGCTTATCTTCTTCATGAATTTCTGATAAAATACGCTCAATTTTACTTCCATACTCAATAGATTCATCATAAACAAATTTAAGTTTTGGTGTTTGTCTTAAATCCATTTTTGACGCAACAAACTTTCGAATAAAATCACTTGCTTCATTCATTTCTTTTTCTGCATCCTTATGATTCATATCTTTAAAATGCGTAAAATAAACTTTAGCAAAAGATAAATCGGCTGAAACTTCACTTCCCGTAATCGTAACACCTTTCATAAAATCATCTGTTGATTCTTGAAATAAAATATCTGCAACCGTCTTATTTAATTCTGATTCAATTCTCTTTAATTTGATTTGATTCAAACGCGTTTCACCTCAACCATTTCATAAGCTTCTAAAGTATCGCGTTCACGAATATCACTATAACTTTCTAAAGTTACTCCACATTCAAATCCTTTTTTCACTTCTTTTACAGTATCTTTTTCTCTTTGAACACTAGCAATTTTACCATCATGAATAATAATACCATCACGAATTACACGTACACTAGCACCATTTTTCATAACACCATCGGTAACATAACATCCAGCAATTTTTCCAACTTTACTAAAGGTAAATATTCTACGAATTTCTGCAGAACCTAAAACTTTTTCTTCAAACTCAGGATCTAACATACCTTTCATCGCCAGTTCCATTTCCTCAACAGCTTTATAAATAATCGTATAAAGACGAATATCTACACTATATTCTTTGGCAACTTCTTTTGTAATTGCCGATGGACTTACATTAAATCCAATCACAATTGCATTTGAAGCATTTGCTAAGACAACATCACTTTCTGTAATTGTTCCAATACCAGAACGAATGACTTTAACACGTACCCCTTCAACATCTATTTTTTCTAAAGCATTTCTTACCGCTTCTTCACTACCTCTAACATCGGCTTTTAACACAACATTAATTTCTTTTTGACCAGCATTAATTTGGGCAAACAAATCATCCAAAGAAACAACTTCTTTCTTACCAGAATTCATTTTTTTGGCACTCTCACGTTTTTCAGCTATTTTCTTAGCTTCACTTTCTGTTTCAAAAGCCATGAATTTATCTCCAGCACTTGGATTATCACTAATTCCTGTAATCTCTACTGGGGTAGATGGTCCAGCTTCAACAATCGAAACTCCAAGATCATTTTTCATAGTACGAACTTTACCAAAGAATGTTCCAACAACAATTGGGTCCCCTAAACGTAAGGTTCCATTTTGAATTAATAAAGAAGCTACGCCCCCAATATTCTTATCTAATTTACTTTCAATAACAGTCCCAACTGCATATCGATTTGGATTAGCACGGTAATTATTTACTTCACTAATTGTACTAATTGTTTCAAGTAATAAATCAATACCTTCACCAGTCACTGCACTAATTGGTACAAATGGATACTCTCCACCCCAAGCTTCAGGTGTAATCCCATTTTCACTCATTCCTTGCATGATTCTCTCTATATTAGCTTCTGGTTTATCAATTTTATTTACTGCTACAATAATTGGAACTCCAGCACTTTTCGCATGATCAATTGCTTCTTTCGTCTGTGGCATTACTCCATCATCCGCTGCAACAATAATAATAACAATATCTGTAACACTTGCTCCTCGTGCGCGCATTTCTGTAAAAGCAGCATGCCCTGGAGTATCTATAAATGTAATCTTTGTATTATTATGTTCTACTTGATAAGCACCAATATGTTGTGTAATTCCCCCAAACTCACTATCAACAACTTTACTATTTCGAATGTAATCCAAAAGAGTAGTTTTACCATGGTCAACATGACCCATAATTGTTACAACCGCTGGACGTAACACTAAATCTTCTTCTGAATCATTGATTTCATACTCTTCAAAATTAGCAACATTTTGTGTTTCTTCTCTTTTTAAAGTTTTTCCATAATCCATGGCTACAATCTCAGCATTTTCAAAATCAATTGCTTGATTTAAAGTAACCATTAAACCTAAACCCATTAATTTTTTAATGATATCTGTTCCACTAACTTCTAAAGCTTCAGCTAAACTAGAAACTGTCATATCATTTTGATAAACGACAACATTTTCATCTTTCATATTTCGTTGCAATTTTTCTTTATGCTTATACATTGCTTTACGCTTATTAAAGTATTCTTCCTTACTACTTTGAAGTTCACTTCTCTTTTTTAATTTTTGTTTTTTCGTATGGTCATTAATATGTTGCAAATTGCTTGCTTCCATAATATCTTCCACTACTTCTGCAATATCTTCTTCCTCTTCAATCGTAGTATCTTCATCTGTACTAATTAAATTAATAGCAAAATCCAAATTGATAACGTCATCATCGGATAGATAAGAATCAGATCCACTAACATCAATTCCTAAACTTTCACACTTTTTTAATATTTCTGCTACAGATAAATTGACACTTTCGGCATATTCTCGAACGTTCATACTCTCACTCGCTTTCTTTTTTTATTTTAATAAACTTTTTAACTCTTCATAAATTTCCAAGGGTACTTCTACTTCCAAAGCCCGGTCCAAAGCTTTATTTTTCATAGCTTTTTCAATCACTTCCAAAGATAATTTCAAATAAGCTCCTTTTCCATTTTGCTTTCCAGTTACATCTACAATGACACTACCCTCTGGGGTTCTTACCACACGTACTAAATCTTTCTTTTCACACTTTTCTCTTGTAATCACACAAGTACGCATTGGTATTTTTTTTACTTTCATAAGTCCTCCTTATGCTTCATTACCTTCCTTAGTCACTTGTTCCAATGTTTTTACTTCAATCTTATATTTTGTCAAACGACTTGCTAATTTAATATTGATTCCTTTTTTACCAATTGCTAAAGATAATTGATCTTCTGGAACAATAGCTAAAGCTTCTTTTTTCATTGGATCTAGTATATTTACAATAACACCTTTTGCTGGTGATAATGCTTCACGAATAAATTCACTAGCATCTTCATGATATAAAACTAAATCAATTTTTTCGCCATTTAAATCTTTTAAAATACTTCCAATACGTGATCCACGTTCTCCAATACAAGAACCCTTAGCATCAACTTTCTCATTAGTTGAGAAAACAGCTACTTTACTACGTACTCCTGGTTCACGAACTACAGCATATAACTCAATTGTTCCATCTACAAGCTCTGGAATTGTTGTTTCAAATAAACGTTTAACAAACCCATAATGTTTTCTCGAACATAAAATAAAAGGTCCTTTGGTTGTTTCTTCAACTTTAGTAATATAAACTTTAATACTAGAACCCATAACCACAGTTTCTCCTGGAATCATTTCAGTTTTTGGGAGTATTCCTCTCGTTCTTCCAAGATCTACATAATAATTACGTGCATCTTCCATAGCTAGCATTCCAACCATCATTTCTCCGGTTTTTCCTTCAAATTCAGCCATAATACTATTTCGTTCCGCTTCTCGAATTTTTTGCGTTAACACTTGTTTCGCTGTTCCTGCTGCTACTCTTCCAAAATCTTTTGGAGTCACTTCTTTTTCAATCGTTTCACCAATTTCAATATCACTGACAATATCTCTTGCATCATCTAATGTAATCTGCGCATCTAAATTAATTTCAGGTGGAATTTTAACAATATTTCCTTCTGCGTCTTCTTCTTCACTTCCAAAATCAAGTTCTGGAACAACAACATAATAAGAAAATACTTTAATATCTCCCGTATCTGGATTAATTACCACTTTCGCATTTGTCTTAGAATCAAAATTTTTCTTATAAGCAGTTAAAAGTGCTTGTTCCATTGCTTCAATAACAACTTGCTTACTAATATTTTTTTCATCAATAATATGATCTAATGCTCTCATAAATTCTTTTGCATTCATTATTCTCTCTCCTTACTAAGTACATCTAAAATATAAGAATCTTCAAATAAATCTAACTCATCCACAATAGGATTAATTAAATTAGTAGCTTCTACGATTGTATCCAAATCAATTCCATTGATTTTATCTAACACAATTCTAAGAAAAAAATAAGTTCCTTCTTTCACGTATTCAATAGAATCAATCACAATTTCTTCTGGTGTTAAAACCGGCTCCAAAGCATTTTTTAATACTTCTAATCGACTATCCATTTTTTTCTAATCACCTCAAAACCAATAATAAAAGTGGGATATTCTGCCCACTTAAATCTGTAAACTCATTATAACTTTTTTTTACGCTTTTCGCAACATTTATTTAAAATCTCTGCAAAACGAAACAAATTAAGACCAAATTCTCCATCTAAAAAACGATTTATTTTACATACCCATTCATAACTTTCTTAGTATCACTAATAGCAATAAAGGCATCTCTATCACACCGACGAATTATTTTTTCTACTTTCTTAAGCGTCTGACTATTTACCTGTAAATAAATCATCATTCTCGGATTACCATCAAAATTATTCTTTAATTCAATAATCGATACCAAATAACCTTTCGCTTTCAACTCTTTTAAAATACGTTCATTATTCTCATCAACAATCGCTTGAACCATTACCACTCCATGAATTAACTTAGAAGAAATAAAACTCCCAATTAACGTCCCAGAAGCATATCCAAGTGAATAAGAAATAGGAATTAAAATACTAGAAATATCAATTCTCAAAGCTTCTCTTGCTACTAAAAACCATAATAAAGTTTCAAAAAAAGCTAAAATGGCCGCAATAAATTTTTTATCTCGTAAACTAACATTCGAACGTACGGTACCAATTGTAACATCTAAAATACGGGCAAAAAAAATCTTAATACAAACAAAAAACAAGCTCATACGATTCACCTGTTTTTAATATACCCCCATTTTAAAATAATATAAGAACCACAATTAAAAAGATAATTACTAAAATACCCACACCCAGTAAAATGACAATTAATTTACTTCCTACTTTAGAAGTTTGCATTTCATATTTAATTGGATCCATTCCATATCTCTCACTCACCAAACGCGGTCTTAAATCCTTTTCGCGCTCTTTTTTCATTTCAACATAATGATTAATTTGATCACTGGAAAGAAAAGAACCACAAAAAGGGCATGTCGCTTGCGCATTTCCAAGAGCTTTACCACAATTTTTACAAACCACATACATCACCCACTTATAAATAAGTATAGCATGAATACTTATCAATTTCTATTCCATAATAATAAAGTGATAACTATGTTTTATATAAACACTTTTTTATTCTTTTCGATACTAGGATGGAGTTATGAAACACTCTTTCATTTTTTAGAACATAAAATGCGCAATAACATTTTATTAGGTCCTTGGATGCCTATCTATGGATTTGGAATGTTGACCATCGAATTTTTAAATCTTCTTCTGAAAAAATTAAAAATAAAAGGCAAGAAGAAACTAATTTATTGCTTTATCCTTAGTGTCATTATTATAACCATTCTAGAAGAACTAGGAGGACTGTATATTGAATACTTCTATCAAACTTCTTTTTGGAATTATGAAGCATTTCCTTTCTCCATTGGTCCTTACATTAACATTTTAGTTTCCTTAATATGGGGACTTTCTGGACTTTTTCTAGAATATGTAATTTATCCTCTTGTTACACCTTGGCTAAAAAAAATACCCAAATGGGTATCCATAACTTTATTATTTCTTCTTTTAATCGATAACATCTGGAGCTTCTTCAATAAAAGTACTGCTCTTATGTGGTTCATCTCGTAATAAATCCAAATAATCTTGCTGACGTAAAGCTTCATAAACCATAATCGCTACAGCATTTGATAAATTTAAAGCTCTTACTTTATCCGTCATTGGCATACGCATACAATGACTCAAATAAGGTTTTAAAATATCTCTTGGAATACCAGTACTTTCTTTTCCAAAGATAAAATAAATGTTTTCTTTTGGATTACTATAGTCAAAACTAGTATGAGGTTGATGTCCATAACGAGTTAAAAAATAATACGTTCCTTTATTTTTTTCAAAAAATTCTGTGATATTTTCATATACAGTATAATCACAATGTTCAATATAATTGACTCCACTACGTTTAATATATTTTTCATCTAGTGAAAAACCAAGTGGTTTAATTAAATGTAACTTCGTATGTGTTGCCACACAAGTACGCATAATATTTCCTGTATTCCCTGGTATTTCAGGTTCAAATAAAACAACATGAATCATAAAATATCCTAACGTTTAAACTCATAAATATCAAGTAACTTGACAAAATCAGCAGCTTCTAATACTTTTTTATCTTCTCGTTGTGCCACATCAATAAGTGTACCTCTTTCATAATAAGCGATAGCTGGAACATTTTTAAAATTAGTAACATGAAGTCCAGTATTTAAAACACATGTCATATCACAATTTAAAGTACCATTTTCATCTGTTAAATCAACGTAATAAAAATTTTGTTCTATATGATAGTCATTCATAATACGCCAAAGTTCTTTTTCTAATTCATACGTTTCTTCATATCCACGATAATTAAATAAAATAAACACAGCATCCTTTGCATCATGAGCGACAGTACTTGCTTCTGCTAAGGAAATCTTTTTAATATCTATATTTTCATGAATAAAATAACCCTCTTGATATAAATTTTCTTGATGTCTACGAGAAAGCTCATATCCCACATAAGCAATAATAGCAATCCAGACAAGAATAATTGCCGCAATCAAATAATTTGACAAAGGGATTACTTTTTTTATCGTTTTTCTTGTTTCAAAAACAGGAGTTTCTTCTGTTTTTTCATGGTCTTCTTTGCGTGGACTTTCTTCTTCTACAATCGTTTCTTCTAACACATTATAGTTTTTTTCTTCATTCAAAACATCTTCTTTTAAAACCGTTTCTAGTTCACGCTCTATTTTCTCTTTTGTAACTTTTTTTACAGGAGATTTCTTTGTAGTCGTTTTTTTAGTTTTCGTCTCTGCTTTCCCAGTAGTAGATTTTACACTTGAAGATTTTTTTGATTCACTTGTTTTTGTCGTACTTTTTTGTTTTGTAGAACTCGTTTTCCCAGCTTTTGCTCTAGATGTTTTCGTTTTACTACTTGTAGTTGTAGCTTTTTTGGCTCCAGCTTTCTTCGTTGTCGTTTTTTTTACTTTCTTTTCTTCATCCATAAAAAATCATTCCTTTGTTTATTTATTTTAACACAAATAAAATCCTTTGAAAAGTTAGAATCAACTCGTGTAAATATTACTTCGGTTGCTGTGTTGCCATGAGTAACAGTTGTCAAGAAATTTTTGACAACTGAATTTTTAATAAGTTCTTCTTCCTTAAATATATTATTTAAGTGATAACTTATATTTTGCTTAGTTGTATCATAAAGATTAGCCATTACATCTTGACTCATCCAAATATCTTCATTTTGTATATTAACATCTTTCATAAAACCTTACTCCCTTAAAAGGTATTTGTTAATAAAATTACCAAAAAAATTGAGGTTTTCTCAAGTTTAGCATTCTTCTTTTAATTCTTGAATTCGATCTTTAATTAACAAAATCAATTCTAACGACCCATTTATTTTAGGTAAAACAAGCAAAGCATCGTGAAGTTTTGTTTTAAAAGAAACATTATTATCAATCTCATTAGCTTTTTCTTCCAAATTGATCCCATATAAAGGATTATTTTTAACAAATTCCTCAATAAGATGTTCTAAATCATGTAAAACATACTCTTTTAATTGATATTCATCCATTTCTCTAACTCCATAATATGCTCCGACATAACAAGCAAACGTTTCTTCAAGTGACATAATCTACCTCCTTTAAAAGAAATACAATTCGATTTCATAAAAATTATTCAATGAAAACATATAAAAATTGATTGGTCAAGGAAATCCTTCTATAAAAAATCTCTGTTATTTGAAATATCCAACAAAAAAAGGATTAAACTTCTTTAATAATATATCATTTACAGCAGAAATCTTCTAGTTCTATTTGTAACAACTTCTTCGGCTTCAATAATATACTTCAATTTTGTAAAATTATCATTTGTTCTCCTAGAGTTTAAAACTTTTCATAGTAAAAAAATCCAATCTTATCCAAAAAAGTCCTTGGCTCACACGGATTACCAAGGATCAATTAAAAATTAATAACCTAGTTTTTTATAATGTTCATATAATTCTTTAAAACGATTAAAATGAACTACCTCTCTTTGACGTAACCATAAAAGTGGTCCAATCAAATCCTCATCATCGGTCATTTCAATTAAATTTTCATAGATAGCTCTTGCCTTTTGTTCTGCTGCCATATCCTCAGAAATATCGGCAAGGACATCTCCAGTAACTGCAAAATAAGTTACACTAAATGGTACTCCATTCGAATCACTTGGATAAACGCCTTTACCGTGCTCTGTAAATAAACTACCTAAACCACAATTTTGCATTTCTTCTACTGTAGCATCTTTCGTTAATTGATGCACCATAGTAGCAATCATTTCACAATGACCAAGTTCTTCAGTAGCAATATCATTTAATAAAGCTTTCCCTTTTTCATCTGGCATATTAAACTTTTGTGAAAAATAACGCATTGCTGCGGCAAGTTCTCCATTTGCTCCACCAAACTGTGTTAATAAATATTTTGCCATCTTTAAATCTTTTTTCTTAATATTAATTGGATAATTCGTGTGTTTTACATATTTAAACATACAGATTACCTCCTTCATCATCCCAAGGCCAAGGATTATTATCCCATTCATAATTGTTATAACTTGCATCCGTCATAACAATCGGTCCATAAACACTCGTAAATTCTTTCGCTGCTCTTTTTCCTTCATCAATATATTTTTGAAATAAGCGATATGCTTCCTTATCTTCTGGATGCATATCTAAATACAAATTCAAATCAGTAACAGCAAAAGCATATTCCATGACTTTCAAAAGCTTTTGTTCCCGATCACTTTTTGGTAATAATTTTAAATCCGAATAATTCTTATATGGCTCATATTCGCTTGCCATCATATTTCCTCTTTGAAATCCTTCTTTTGGATTTACAAAACGATTTCGATCAATTTCTAATTTAAAATCATTCCCTGGTATTTCAAAAAAAGAAAAATCAAAATCATTGTTGTTAAATAACATCTTGTTTCCCCCTTCCCTCATATGATATGGCAAAGAAAAAAAACGAACTAATACTTTTACCTAGATAGAGACAAAAAATTCATTTTTCGTTATAATAGAAAAAAGTGAGGTGAAAATTGATGAAAAAAATAGTGATAGTATCGGTTCTTATTTTAGTACTTCTAATAACAGGTTGTGAGGGAAAAACCAAAACATTAACTTGTACGAAAGAATCTGTAGAAGATAATTTAAAAACTTCTGAAGAAATGCTTGTTTCTTATAAAAACAATAAAGTATTTAAAATTACTCAAACAACCATTGAAGAAATGGATCCTGATTTAATTGATACGACCATTTCTTTCGGCGAAAATTTTGCTAGTACCCTAAATCAAGTGGATGGTTTTGAAGTAAATTATTCGAAAGAAAGTAACAATTCTGTAAAATACCAAATAACTATGGATTACAGTAAAATGGATATGAACAAATTAAAAGAACTATTCGGCGATGATTGGAATGAAGAAGACTATATCAAAGCCAAAGATCAAGACATTGAAGAATTTAAAAAAGAACGTTTAGAGGGATATAGCTGTAAATAAAAAAAGTAGAGAATTAAGATTGAAAAAATCATAAAAACTCTACTTTTTTTTAAACAATACTTGGATCAAATTTATGAAAAAGATAACGACTAAATCGATTTAACTTATCATAGATATACATCGAACTAATATAAAGAACCAAAAAAATCAAAAAAGTTTCATTTGTAACTTCTGAAATATTAAAAAATTCATATTGAAACAACGCACAATAAACAAATCCAAATAACAAAGATAAAAATAAAACAGTTCTTAAAAAATTAAAAGGTCTACAAATTTGATACAAGAAAAGAAATCCTGTTGTAGCTGTTAAAAAGACAGACAACGTACTAGATAGACTATAAGATAACTGAAACGTTTCTCGAAAAGCGGTAATTAATATAATATTAAAAACAACGGTAAGAGCTACGGGTAAACTCTTACTAACAATTTTTAGTAAAAAATTACCTGTCACTAAATCTCGATTTGGTTCCAAAGCTAAAATAAACGAAGGAATCCCAATGGTAAAACCAGTAATCAGTGTCAATTGTATCGGAACAAAAAAATACTTGGTTGAAATTAAAATACTAAACAAAATTAATAATACAGTATAAATCGTTTTCACAAGTAACAAAGAACTAGATCGTTCGATATTATTAATCGTTCTTCTTCCCTCTGCTACTACTTTTGGTAACGAATCAAAATTTGAATCAAGTAAAACCAGTTGACTAACATTTCGAGCTGATTCACTTCCACTAGCTAAAGCAATTCCACAATCACTCGTTTTTAAAGCTAAAACATCATTCACTCCATCTCCAGTCATAGCCACTGTATGCCCCATTTCTTGTAAATATTGAATAATCAATTGCTTCTGCCTTGGAGCTACTCTTCCATAGACATCATAATCACAAATCACATCATATAGCTCGTCATCACTGAAAGAAGAAACATCAATCCCCGAAACATGCAAAAGCCCTACTCGTTTCGCAATACTTAATACTGTTTCCACATTATCACCAGAAATAATTTTCACACTAACGCCTTGATCTTTAAAATAAGATAACGTATCTTTCGCTTCGGGACGAATGACATCTTCAATCAATAAATACCCAAGAAATTGTAATTTAGAAGGAGTATTTGTCAAATCTTCTTTGCTCTTTGCTAAAACAAGAACACGGTAATCACTTTGATAAGGTGCTACAAATTCCCTTATCTTTTTATTATCTCGAAATAAGATTTCTGGAGCCCCCAAATAAAATGACCCCTGTTTTTCAAAAGCAAAAGCGGAAAACTTTCGGGAAGAAGAAAAAGCAATTTGTTTTTGACACACCCAATCACTTTTCGTTTCATTCGCTTCTTTCAAACACTTCATCGTTGCATTTTCATCCATAGAACTAACAGTAATTGCCCCTATTATCTCTTCCATCTCTTCTTTACTACATGAATCCGCAGGACAAATCTTAACCAAAGCCATCTTTCCCTCTGTAAGTGTTCCTGTTTTATCAAGACAAATCACATCAACTCGAGCAAGCGTTTCCATAGAATGAAGTTGTTGCACTAAAACCCTATAACGACTAAGCCGAATGACACTAACAGCCATCACTGAACTCGTTAACAAAACCAATCCTTCTGGAATCATTCCAATTAAAGCCGCAACGGTTGCAAAGATAGCCTCTGTCACATTAAAATTCGTCGCATTCAATTGACTAAAATACATAATAATTCCAATTGGTACAATAAAGAAAGAAATAATTCGCAATAACTTTTC
Source organism: uncultured Bacilli bacterium (assembly GCA_910588025.1). GTDB lineage: Bacteria > Bacillota_I > Bacilli_A > RF39 > UBA660 > MGBC162267. Next base: position 16,685 of record CAJUQG010000008.1, on the reverse strand, counting down.
AAACGAATCCATAATGACAGAATTTGCTTTCTTCATATATTTAGCACCAGCAGAAATGGTTGAAACATAATTTTCGCTTCCTATATGTTCTACCCGAGCTCGCACCATACCACTCACAATAAAACTACCACTTAAAATCATATCTCCAGTACTCTTAACAATCGCATCACTCTCACCTGTCACAAAAGCTTCGTTGACTTCCACTTCGCCACTTAAAACAATCGCATCACATACTACTTGATGCCCACTTTTTAATAAAATAACATCGTCTAAAACAATTTCATCAATAGCCTTTTCTTGAGTTTCTCCATCCCGAATCACATTTACTTTTGATTCCGATAAAATGGATAACTGATCAATAATCTTTTTAGATATAATTTCTTCTATAATACTAATAATCGAATTGACTATAATAACACCCATAAAAAGACAATTCTTAATTCCTTGAAATAATTGCCCACTAAAAAGACTGGCACTAAAAACAGCAACCCCCAAACAGATATTTAAAAAATTAAAATAAGTAAAAAAATTGGAAGCTATAATTTGTTTTATCGATTTCGTTTTTGGTTGGTCATCAAAATTGACAAGACCATCAGCCATTCTTTCTAAAACTTGTTCTTTACTAAGACCCATTTCTTCACTTGGATTGTATCGTGTAATATCTTTCATACGTTTCCACCTACTAATATAATTATACCACTAGCTCCCTATGAGAGGCATTACAATTTTGTAAGAATTTGGTAATTAAAAACAAAAAAATGTCCCGAAAGACATTTTGAACAAATATTAAACCCCAATTTTAAAACCTTTTCTCTTCATCACAAATTTTCGAAGAAAATCAAACGGAATTACCGTAAAAGCAAGAACTAAAACAAATCCAAACTCCATGGCGGTAAGTCCATAAGTTCGAAATAAATCTCCCCCATGATAAATCAAATAAATTTGTACTGTACAAATAAACAAAATTGTAATCACAAACACAATATTCTTACGTAAATGAGCAAGTAAATTTAAACGATGAGTACGAGCATTAAAAGCATTACAAACTCCAATAAAAATAAACAGAGCAAAATAAGCTGTCATTAAATATTTAAAATCTTCCCCTGTTCGAATAAACTCTCTTACAATAGGTGCTTTTAAGAAAAAGATACATAACAACGCCGAATAAATACCTGTAAGTACAATTTGACTATACATATAACCATTCATAATGGGTTCATTTTTGGGCTTAGGTGGTTCCTTCATTGTTTCTAATAAAGCTGGTTCAAAAGAAAAAGCTAACCCTGCAAAAGTATCCATAATCATATTAATCCATAACATTTGAATAATTGTAATCGGTGTATTTACTCCAATAAAAGGACCAATAATTGAAAGCGTTAATGCACACATATTACAAGTTAATTGATAAATAATAAATTTTCGAATACTTTTAAAAATAGTTCTACCATATAAAATGGCAATGCTAATCGATAAAATATTATCATCAAGTATCACAATATCACTGGCTTCTTTACTTACTTCAGTTCCACTCCCCATAGCAAAACCAACATTTGCTTTTTTTAAGGCTGGTGCATCATTCACACCGTCTCCTGTCATCCCCACAATTTGATCCATATTTTGTAAAATTTTAACTAACCGACTTTTATCTTGTGGTAAGGCTCTTGCTACCACTCTAAGTCTTGGTATAAACTCTTCAATTTGTTCATCTGTATAAGCCTGTAGTTCACTACTTGTCATAACCAAATCCTTATTACTCGTAACCAAACCACATTCCCTTGCAATCGATGCTGCTGTATCCTTATGATCCCCTGTAATCATGATCATTTGAATTCCCGCACTTTTAATATTTTCGATTCCCTCACGAGCTTCTTCCCTTAGTTCATCACGAATACAAACAAAGCCTAAGAAAACCAAATCATGAAAAGAATCCTGTTCTAATTTTCCTTTTTGATAAACTAAAGTAAGCAAACGATTTCCTTCATGAGTTAAAGTAGACATCTTATCTAGCACATCTTCCTTATGAAACCAAAACTTTTCTTCTCCTAATTCATTTAAGTATTTCGTACAATGAGGAATCAACTTTTCACTAGCACCCTTAATATAAGTCAATTCTTGCTGAGCATCTAAAACCGTTACAGCAGAATACTTATTTTTACTATCAAACGGAATTGTTGAAAGAATTGGCACCGAAATTGGCCTATCATGAACAAAAGCTAACAAACTACGATCGGTAGAATTTCCCCCAATTACTTTCTGTTCTTCATTATACATCGCCGAATTATTTAAACGAATCGATGCAAAAATTTTTTCATAATACTTTGGTTTCTTTTGAATATCTTCCTCTTTTTGATAGCGTTTTAAATTAGCATCATATAAACCAGTTACTTCTAATTTTCCTTTCGTTAATGTTCCCGTTTTATCTGTTAGCAAATAATTTAAACTTCCCGTTGTTTCAATTCCCGTCATTTTACGAACGAGTACATTACTTTTTAACATTCGTTTCATATTACTAGATAATACCAGAGTAATCATCATCGGTAATCCCTCTGGAACTGCTACCACAATAATCGTAACACTAAGTGTTAAAGCATAAATTAAATGATCCATCATCACAGGAAAATTTTGTAACATAGAAGAAATTTTAGTCCAATCAAAATTATTTTGCAACACGATTACAGAAAATAAATAAGAAATGGTAACAAAAAAAGCCCCAATATAACCAATTCGACTAATTACTTTAGCAAGTCCTCGTAACCGCATTTTTAAAGGACTTTCTGGTTCACTTTCTTGAACTTCTCTAGCTAAATTCCCATAAAAAGTTTGGTCTCCAACTTTCGTAACCAACATTTTCGCTTCGCCATTAATAACAACCGTTCCCCGGTACACTTCATTTTGCACTGCAATTTTTTGGGATAACGCCGCATATTTCATTGCTTCTTTACTTTCACCATTTAAAGAAGACTCATCCACACTCAAATTACCACTTATTAAATAACCATCAGCAGGTACTTTATCACCACTATTTAACAAAACCAAATCTTTCACGACTACCGAAGCAATTGGTATTTCTTTTATCACACCATCTCGAATAACTTTAACAAGAATTTTACTAGATTCCTCTTGAAGTCTTTGAAAAGCAGCTTCACTACCATACTCACTAATAGTAGAAATAAAAGTTGCCAAAAAAACGGCAATTAAAATACCCAACGTTTCGAACCAATCAAAATCTCGAAAAAGAAAAACTACTTTAATTGCTAAAGCAACCAATAAAATTTTAATAATCGGATCTCCAAGGGATTCCAACAATAACTTAAAAAAACCATTCCCCTTTACTTTACTAAGTTCATTACTTCCATATTGTTTTCTTAAAACTGCTACATCTTCTGATTTCACGCCTTTTTCGTTCATAGAGTTGTAGATCCTCCTCGGTTAAACTATATGAACGAATTTTTTGATTTAGCACGATTATTTATCAACTACGTGCATTTTTTATAAATTTAAAAGGAAAAAGATTACACAAAAAAAAGCTTTCTAAAACGAAAGCTCATAATTATACATGATAGATTTTTGCTTTTTTACGAGTAGTAAAATATAAAGCTCCAGCAACACCAAGTCCACCTAAAACAATAACATAAGGAACAAAGCTTCCTGTTTGTGGATTATTTGGAACACATTTTTCATCGTATTCAGCTTTAGAACATTCTACACCATTTTCACAATAATATTTATTGTTTTCAACACGACATCCTTGTGGAGTATCTGGATTGGTAGGAGTTGAAGTTTTTATTTCAAGACTACATTCTTCAGCTGGATTTTCAACTAAATATGTTACCCCAACAACAACTACTTTATTCCCACCAGTTACACCAGTACGACTAGAAAATTCATAAGTAATATTCTTTCCACTAATGGTAGGTGATTTCATTGTCCATCCATTTAAATCTTCATAAGAATCATATTTTAAATTCTTTAAAGTTCCTTCTACTTTAAAACTTTTTACAGTTCCACTATTTACTTTAACTCCTATATAACAAGTAGCAGTTTTACGATCTGCTGATTTTGGACAAGTAATGGCACCATTTAATGTTGTTTTTGTCATAGCTTGATCTTCACTTCCAAAAACAGTGTAACTAATTCCATCTGCTGCATTTACATGAATAGGAACCAACACTAGTAAGATTGCTAATAAACCAAATATTTTCTTTTTCATAAGCATATAAACCTCTTTTCAATTTCTAAAATTATTATAACCTGATTATATCATAAAAATACAAAATTTCTATACTTTTTCCTAATTTTTACATATAAAATTTTTTTTATCCGGAAAATACCTTTAAAAAGTAATAAATTTATCTTCAAAGAAAAACGTAATTTATGATATGATATGGGTACAATAAGAATAAAAGTGGTGATAACATGAAAAAAGTTTTAATTAGCATTGATAATAATAACTTAAAACTATCTTATAAAAATCATCGCAAAATGCGGGAAGATTTAATCAACACCAATATTATAAGTGACAATGAACTAATCTTTGGCATTGATTATCTTCAAAACAATCAAAAAATAGTATCTTTATTTTTAAAAGAATTATGTGAAATGAAACATTTAACCAATGTCATTTTTGATAATAATGAACTTACCTCTTTTCTATTACCATTTTTTAAAACAATCAGTGTTATCACTTCATTAGAAATTAAAAATGACGAAACCATAACCTATGCAATTTGTGAACAAATTATCGACTCTAAATATATTAACAAAATAAATTGTTATAATATCCCTTCCTTTATGTTAGAAATGTTAGACCAAGAATATATTGAAGTAGAAACTCGTAGTGAATTTTTTTACATCAGCAATTTTATGCAAGAAAATAATTTAGTTCAATATTCCAAAATATATTACAAAACGAATGTTAGAATTTCTCTACCAATGAACGAAGAAGACCGTACCGATTTTACAACCTTTTCTAAAATAAATCGCTACTTAAAAAACATACGAGTAAATGCCTTTCATTCCGAAGATATATCATTTCTTTTAAAATCACTAAAAGAAAATCACTTAAAAAATGTTATCATTCAAATTCCTGGACACACCATAGAGCTAGAAGAAGTTGAATATTTAAAAGAACTAAATAAAACCTGGAAAAAAGCCCATTTAAAATGTTCTCTTTCTTATTCAGATGATTACATAAAAGATAATATCTTTAAACAATTAATCATCAATACCATAAAAATATGTGGCATTATTACCTTTATTATTATCGGTTCCATCATGGCTTTTGTTGGAACAAGAAATTACTTCGCCGAAAGAAAAATTGATTCCATCCAAGAAAATGTCGACAAAATCATAAATGATAATAAAAATAACCCAATCCAATCTGGTTCTACTAATATTACCACTGACAAATATGAAATTAAAAATCACTATATCGCGTCCCTTTTAACATTAAATCCTGATACAGTTGGTTGGTTAAAAGTAAATGATACCAAGATTGATTATCCAGTCGTCCAAGCTACAGATAATGATTATTATTTAAAAAATAATCTGTATAAACAAAGTGATATCAATGGTTGGATTTATATGGATTATCGTAACGATGATCAAGAACTTAAAAAAAACACAATTATTTACGGTCATAATATGTATTACAGTGGTATTATGTTTGGTACTCTTCATAAAACAGCTAACAAAAGCTGGTATAGCAAAGAAGAAAATCTAATCATTTCATTTAATACACTTTATGAAACGATGAATTGGCGAATTTTTTCAATTTACAAAGTAAACAAAACTTCAGATTATATCAAAACAGAATTTGCAACCGATGAAGATTTTTTAGAATACATTAAATTAATAAAGGATCGTAGCATCACTGACTTTCAAACAGAGATAACTAAAGATGATAAAGTTCTTACCCTATCCACTTGTACAGGTGACAATCAACGTTTCGTTGTTCACGCTAAACTTATAAAATAAGGCGCAAAACCTTATTTTTTATTTTGTATAAAATTGTTTCATAAGTTGATAATTACTTTGTAATCGTTCATCATTTGGATTCATCTTTAATGCTCGATCAACTGCTTCAAACGCTTCCTCATAATATCCTAAATGATAAGCTAAAATACTAAGTAAATCATCGACATGATAATCCCAAGCAAACACTTCATTAATATAACTATTACTCTTTTCTTTTATTTGCAAAGCTTGTTTAACATAATTATAACCAGATTCATACTTCTTTTGTTCATAATCTAAAAAAGCTAACTCTAAATATCCTTCTCTTAAATATGGTGCTTCTAAAATTGCTTTTTCATACCACATTCTTGCTTCTTCCATATAATTCTTTTTCGCATAACACCTTGCCATAAACCGCATGGATGCACATCGCTCATCTTTCCAAGTAGCCTTCGGTAAAGTTAAATGCTTATGAAGCGTTTGAATTGCTTGATCCCACTTTTGATAATACATATATTCACGACCCAAATAATGCATATTTCTATCATCCAAAGGATCTTCTTCTACACTCATCTCAAGTAAAGGTAAATAACTACTTCTAGATTTTGTATAATCTGGATAATGATTCACAACGATATCATTGGTTAATACTTCCTTTAAAGTACAACCCTCTTCACACGTTAATACTTCATGAACAGGATGATTCCAATAAAAGCCCTTTCGCGCATGAATTTTACTAATATGAAAAGTCACTGCTGGGTTTCCATACTCATCAAAACTCCAATGATATAAATATTTTAAACAATTGATATCATGTTCTTGCCAAATACGTTCTAAAGTTTCTCTCCATCCACTTTCAAAAACTTCATCTAAATCAACACAAATACAAATATCCGTATCTTCTGGAACTAATTTTAAAGATTCATTTCGTGCCACATCAAAGCGCCATGGTTTAATTTCTTTAGATACACAAACTACACCATTTTCTTTTAATAATTTAACCGTATCATCCGTAGATCCTGTATCTAGAACATATATTTCATCCGCTTCTTTCATCGACTCAACAAATCGCTTTACAAATTTGCCTTCATTTTTAGAAATTGCATATACACAAACTTTTAATTTTTTCATAATATCCCTCAAAATAACATATGAAAAAAGAAAAAAATTGGTTCCTCTTTAAACCAATTAATCATGTGAAACACTTAACACAACCCGAAAACTAAAATAAATATGAGCACGCCCATTATCTTTAAAAAAGCTAAAATTTCCTGCTTCCATACCAACATACATTCCTCCACCACGACGAAACCAAGGAGCAGTATTCTAAGCAAACCATGCTTCATCACTATACCATGAACTAATTTGTCTTATTTGAGAACCATAAGTAGCTAAAGAAAAAGGTCCCGTCTCTCCTGTCGCATCCCCTAAGATTCTTCTTTGATAATTTTTATCATTGTTAGCAAATTGATATTGGTCATAATATTTATCTTCCGGAAAAGAAACTCCTGTTGTTAATTCAGTTAAATCAGATGTATCACTATCACAAGTTGGACAACCAAATATCCCGTTAAATCCCGAATTATTTTTACTATTTCGTCCGCTCATTAACCTTCCATTAGAATAAACCATAACGCCCATCACATATTCCCAAGCTCCACCACTCATGTCATAGATTCCCGTAATATTTCCGGTGGTACTTCCCAAATTTCCAACACTTGTATTCCAAGGCTTTGTGATATCTTCTGTGTTTCCATATTGATTACATTCTTCATTCTTCCCGGTATATCCGCAAGTCGGCTCTAATACATTTGCATAACCAGTTTTATACTCACTATAATTATTAATTCTTACACTACTCATACTTCCATATTTACTATGTTGTAAATAAGAAACAGCTCCCAATATTACTTTGTGCTACTATTATTAATAATATCATAGATTCTTATTATTTTAGCTAGAAACAAAAAAACTCTAATCACTTAGAGCTTTTAATAAGAAATATTAACGGTTTTTACAAGTAATTCCTTGATCAATATGAAATTGTCTTAATCCCTCATAATCTGTTGGAAATGGATTCATATTAAAATCATTACCCAAATCAGTTTCAGACATAGAAACAAGAATCGTAATAGTAAATTCTTCATCATCAAATACCGTTTGACCAATTACTCCATTAATACCAGTTGTTTCAGAATAATTATTTTTTACTGCTAAATAATCTTCTTCATTATCAAACGTATAAAAATAAGTTTTTTCCGTTCTAGCTAAAATATCACTAGTATTAATTCCATAATTATAAGAAACTTCTAAAGATGCTTTTAAATCATCATCTTCAGTTGGTGTTGGTGTACAATACATATTTCTAACTGGAGCATCATCAGATACAATCAAATGAAGACTTACTGTCGTTTTATTATCATAATCATCAGAAACTACTAAATTAAGATTATAATCTCCAACCGTTTGAACAAGCGTCTCTAAAGATTGACTTTGATCTTCAAACTCATAAGAACAATCTGTATAATCATCACAAGATACGATAAAATCTTCAAAAGAAACCAAAGTACCTGGTGTAACCATAACTTCTTTTACTGCCACCACTGGAGCTGTCTTATCTTGTAAAACAATACTTCCTGCTTTAGAAGTAGATCCACAAGTAATGGTATATTCATAACTTCCCATTCTTTTGGTATTCACTTTAGAAGTATCTAATGTACAAGTAGAAGCATTAAACCCACTAATTAAAGCATAATCTGTAATATTAGTAGATAAAGGTTTGCCAAGTTCTAAAACAAGATCTTTGGTACTAATATCTCCTTTTGTTTTTGTTTGACTCGCCTTAGTTAAAATAAGGTAAACTCCACAACCAATAATTGCAATAACTAAAACCACAATTAAAATAATAGTTGTCTTTGAAAATTTTAATTTACTTTTTTTCTTACCACCATCTAAATTCCCCACAGGAGGAGTTGGTACAGACCCAAATACATTACCATTCATATTTGGATTCATCCCCATATTAGGTTGAGCAAAAGGATTTTCTCCCATTGGTGTTGGTTGAGGCATCCCTGTATTTCCAAATGGGCTTGAATTATTATTACTTTGAAGCATATCAAACGAATTAGATTGATTCATAGAATTCATTCCCATAGGATTCATATTTGCATCGGGAATTGAATTCATATTTGAATTCATAGAAACAGAAGGATTTGTTTGAGAACCCATATTAAATGCTGCATCTACTGGAGCAGTCGGTGCCATATTTTCCATCATTGGATTGTTCACTGGTGCCATAGGTGCTACATTATCTGTCATACTCCCAAGCGTCATATTAGCCATATCTTGCGGTTGTTGCATTGCTACTTCTGGTTCTGGAACTGGTGAAACAGGAACATCTGTATTCAATAAATTAATACCTTGATTTACAGGAGCAGGATTTGTTGGTACCTCTGGCGTAATCATAGATGGTGGTGTATTTTGTGGCGTATTCATATTTAAAGTTGAATTACCAAGATTCTCTCCTTGCATACTATTAATTGGTGGATTAACAGGATTTACCCCTCCAAGTTGTTCTAGCCCACCATTTACAGGCCCAAAAGAAGAAGGTGTAGTTCCTCCTAAACTATTTGGAGTCATCCCATTATTTCCAAGATTATTTGTATCATTATTATTCATAATCATACCCCTTTACTATATTAAATATTATACCTTTATTTGACAAAAAAGCAAGAAAAAAAGAAAGTCCTTCCTTTCTTTCTAATTTGCTTTTATCTTTAATATATAATTATTTACTTTTGTAGACCATGTATTACTTTCCGCATATTTTTTTCCTATTTGCTCTACAGTCGTAAGTCCCTTTCGATAATAATTCTTGGACAAATTTTTAATAAAAGCTTCAATCCCTTCTTCCAAAGAAGCAAACTGTTTATAAGCTCCTCCACCACATCCAGGACTGCCTTTCATTCCCCCGACATTATTACATTGACTTGTAAGTGTACTACATGTTCCAGAATAACATCCTGTCTCCAATAGTACAATTGCAATTGCAACGTAAGGATCTACTCCATACTCAATGGACAAATGAGCAAACATCTCTCCATATCCACTTAAAGTAGACTTCAAACTACGATTTAGTTTGGCACTTAAGCTTTCCATCGACATTCCTTCATAGACGATTGTAGGAACGACTTCGATAGCTAAGGGTGTTTCTAAAACACTTTCAATTACTTCAATTTGATCACTGATTGGTTCTTGATAGTACTTGGTTATCATATTCATTGGAATTTTAGAACTTGCACGTAAATAACTCCCCAGTATACTTACATCACTACGAATTGGTAAATTCGCAAGAAATTGATAATGACTCCTCAAAACAACAAGTGATAAGATGACGATTATGGCCCCTAAAAGAGCCCTAACCGACGGTAATTTTTCCATTTAATCTCTACCTCTTTTTTTGCGGAAACAAAACTAATACTACCATATCTTATGAGAAAAAGCAAATTAGCTTGACATTTTTCTACAGCATATACCATAACTTCCTAATGTTTAAGCCAAAAATTTACCTTTTACTCCCAAATACTTCCAATGATAATATATCCAAAAAAAGAAAAAATATTCTTAATAACGTTAACCAAAAAAGAAGGAAACAATCACAAAACTAGCTAAAATTCCCACAAAATCTGCAAATAACCCTGCCCCCAAAGCATGTCCAGTTTTTGTCACTTTAATACTCCCAAAATAAAGAGCTAAAACATAAATCGTGGTATCTGTACACCCCTGCAAGGTAGAAGCAAGTCTGCCCACAAAAGAATCAGGACCATATACCAGTAAAATATTATTTAAAATAGCTAAAGAAGCTGTTCCACTAATTGGTCTTACTAACGCCATCGGTAATATTTCAATGGGAACATGAATAATTTGAAAAATTGGCCGCATAAACTGAAAAGCCCATTCAATAAAATGACTATTCAAAAATAAATTCGTTGCAAAAACCATTGCAATAACTGCAGGAGCAATATGAAACGTCATAATAAGTCCTTCCTTTGCTCCCTTTAAAAAAGATTCATAAATATCAACTTTTTTCACAAAACCATAAAATACTACTCCTACCACAAAAATGGGAATAATAAATAACGAAATTAAATTCATGAACGTTTCCTCTTTCGTATAATATAATCTAAAAACAATCCCGAAATACTAGAACATGCCGTAGCTAAAATCGAAGTAATAATGATTTCAGAAGGATTCGCACTTCCGTGCATCAAACGTAACGCAATCACCGTTGTCGGCACAATCGTAACTCCTCCCGTATTTAAAATTAAAAATGTAATCATCGCTTCAGTTGCAGTATCTTTTTTTGGATTTTTCTTCTGTAATTCATCCATCGCTTTTAATCCAAAAGGAGTAGCAGCAGATCCAAGTCCTAAAGCATTTGCAGCAATATTAGAAGCAATATATCCAAGTGCGGCATCATTTTTATCAAGACTTGGAAAAATTAAATGCAAAATAGGTCGTACTAAATTCGAAAACTTTTGTAAAATACCAGCATCTTCCGCAATTTTCATTACCCCAGTCCATAAAACTAAGACAGGTAACATTTCCATAAGAATACCTATTCCTTCGCTAGCTCCTTTTAAAATTTGATTGTTTAATGGTTCAATTTGACCTGTAAAAATAGAAAAAAATACGCCGACAACCAGAAAGAACCCCCAGATTATACTTACCATCCAAACAACCACCCAAATAATTTTTGTAAAAATCCTTCCTTAGGTACTTCCGCCTCTTTTCTCACATAAATACGCGTTGACATGATTTCTTTATCTCCTAAAAAGATATGAGCTAAGCCGACAACATCTCCACTTTTATAATGTTCTACTGCATTCATCTCATAACTTACACGAAGAGATGATATTTCATTTTTCGTAGCTAATAACTCAATATCCTTTTCAAGATATAACTGATCATTTTGATAATTCTGTAAATCTGGTATTTCTAATTCATTTCTTTTTAAAACCGTAACTTGTTCATATTTAGCAAACAACACTTCATATAAATTTTGATGATCTTGAAAATCATTTCCATCATTTAATGTCACAATCGCAATCTCCTTTCCATCTTTCAAAGCCGCTGTAACTAACGTTCGTCGTGCTTTTTCTGTAAAACCAGTTTTTCCTCCAATCGTATACTCATAAGTACGTAATAACTTATTTTTATTAGTCCAATGATAAGTTTTCTTATTACTCTTACCTACATAATTTTTAGTTCCCGTAATCTCCCGAAAATTTTCATTTTTCATCGCATAACGCATCAAAAGAGCCATATCATAGGAAGTTGAAGTATTTCCCTTACCATCATTTTCTTCGAGTCCATGTGCATTATAAAAAGTGGTATGACTCATTCCTAATTCATAAGCTTTTTGATTCATAAGGGTTACAAATCCTTCCATACTCCCTGAAACTCCACAAGCAATGACAATTGCGGCATCATTTCCACTACGAAGCATAAGCCCATATAATAAATCTCTTAAAGTCATCACTTCTCCAACTTCAATATAAATACCACTTCCATAAGCTTTTAACACTCGCTCATCCACCGTAATTTCAGTATCCAAATTAAGTTGTTCAATTGCCACTATCGTCGTCATAATCTTTGTCGTACTAGCAATTAACTTTTCTTCATAAGCATTCTGCTCATACAATACTCGACCTGAAGCCATATCCATTGCAATCATACTTTCTGCACTATAAGCTAAAACCATTTTTGAAAAAACAAAAAAACTAAATACTACTAAAATGATTTTCTTCATAATTCCACCTATCAAAGGATATGAAAAAAAGGACCATTTAAGTCCTACTTTAAAAAAATTAAACTTGATGAGAAGATAATTGAATAAAATAATTCATTCGTGACAATTCTCCTCCAGAACACTTCGGTAAAAATGCCACCATTTCTTGATACATCTTCTCCATATCTGATTCTTCTTGTTGAAAACATTCATAATATAAATATTTTAATTTATGAAAACCATTCTCATCTTTTAAATCCTTTAGTTCCTTTAAAATACTCTCTATCATCTTTTCATATTGACGAAAACTCGTTTTTCTTTCTCGTCTTTCCTGTATCTCATAATTAATTTCTCGAATAGGAAGTGTATACATAAACTCATTTAAATTATTATCATCACGAATCATTAACTTACTAATACCTTCAACACATCCTTCTTCATTTACTTTAACAGCAAAGGAATTTTTAGCATCACTAACCAAAAATGCGGCATAAATATCTTCTTTCTCTTGAAAAACAGCTTTATGAGCAATTTGTTTTACAAAATCAGAATCCAAACAAATATAAAATTTCAAAAAATCCTGAATTACCTCAAATGAAACACGAAACAAAGGAATTTTTTTAGCAAAAAGTAAAGGATCTGTTTCTTCCCATTCATAAAAGTTCCACACTTCATTTTCACTAAAATTTAGTAAAACGTCGTAATAATAATTCATATATTTCTTTTCCTTTCCACGAAATTAACATAAGTAGAATTCCTATCCATAATAAACTACATTCTATCCTACTAATAATAAAATGAACATATTGAGAAAAACTATACCCCATAGTCATCAAATTAAAATAGATAATACTAAATGAAAGTCCCAAACTACTCAAAAAGAAGCCAAGTAGAAAAAGAACAATGAAAAACATAACCTCACCACTAAATTCTATTTCTTAAAAAGAAAATTTATTATATAATGTATTAAGGTGATAATATGAAACTTTTTGAGTATATAATTTTTGGCATAATTCAAGGCTTAACAGAACCTTTACCCATTTCATCAAGTGGCCATTTAGTTCTATTAAAAAATATTTTTAATACGACCATTCAAAATGACTTAAACTTTGAAATCATTGTAAATTTTGGTTCTTTCTTAGCAATCTTATTAATTTTTTGGAAAGACATTATAAAATTAATCCATTCCTTCTTTGGCTTTATCTTTACCAAAAACAAAGAAAAGAAAAAAGAATATCAAATAGATTTTAAATATTGTCTATTGATTATCATTGGTTCCATTCCAGTTGGAATTACAGGACTACTTTTAAAAGATAAAATTGAAACAATTTTGTCTGGTCCTCGTATTTTAGGAGTTGCCTTTTTAATCACAGCACTAGCTTTATTTTTAGTAAGAAATTCCAAAGGAATCAAAAAAGACAAAGATATTACTTATAAAGATGCCATCATCATAGGTTTACTGCAAATGGTCGCTTTATTTCCAGGCATTAGTCGTAGTGGAACCGTTTTAGTAGGTTGTCTTCTTTGTGGATTATCAAGAGAAACATCATTAAAATATACCTTCATGTTGTATTTTCCTGTCTCTGTTGCTTCTATGGGACTAGGATTAATCGATATGCTTGGAAGTGATAACATTACTAGCTTAGTTCTTCCATATACAGCTGGACTAATTGCATCTGGAATTGTTACTTTCTTTGCATACCGTTGGTTAAGTAATTGGGTAAAAAAAGGACAGCTTTGGAAATTTTCCATTTACTGTCTCACCCTTGGAATCTTTGTCTTATTCTTCTTCCGCTAAAAAGCGGTTTTTTTATTTAAAAATTATTGTATTTGTTCTAATTCTTTTTCTTTATTATGTTTTACAATTTCAGCATTATTAATAGAATCAAAACGTTTTGTAATTTTATCAGTCGTAATATTAAGTTCTCTAACATCTTTAGAAACTGTTTCAATATGATTAGATAAGGCACTCCAACGAACTCGATAACGTTCAAATTCCACTCCTAGTTTGGTAAGCTCTTCTTGAATTACTTTAGCATATTTATCTCGTTCCATATTTTTAATAATCATATGAATCGTAGTAAGAGTACTCATTAAAGTAGTAGGTGACGTAATCCATACCTTTTTTTGATAAGCATATTGTAACAAATCAGAATGATAAGCATTGATTTCAGCAAAAATTGCCTCAGCTGGTAAAAACAAAATCGCTTCATTAGCAGTAATTCCTGGTATAATATATTTATCATGAATCGCATCAATATGCTTTTTAACATCTAACTTAAATTGTTTAAAAGCTACATCTCTCACTTCTTTTGATAATTCCCGATTAGTCATTCGTTCATAATTTTCTAAAGGAAACTTAGAATCAATACAAATAGTTCCTAAAGGATTAGGAGTAAATAAAATAGCATCAGCAATCGCTCCATTCGGCATTTTATGTTGAATTTGATAAATATCTTTATTATTCTCTCCAAACACACTACTTAAAATATAATTTAAATGAACTTCACCAAAAATACCTCTCGTTTTTTTATCAGTTAAAACACTTTGTAACGATACAATTTCACTAGACAAACTATCAATTTTCTTCTGAGCTTCATCTATCTTTGACAGACGCTCTAACACACTAGAAAAAGTTTTATTAGTTTTTTCAAAATTTTCATCCAATCGACGATTCACTCGATCATTAATTTCTAATAATTTTCGTTCAACATTTTCATTTAATTTATCAAAATCATTTCGTAAGTTATTAGTAAATTCATATTTAAACGTACCAATTTCTTTGGTAATATTCGTTTCAAATCTCCCTAAGCGTTCTGTTTGATGATCGCTTCCATGATTATTCTTAAAAAAAAAAATAATCTGCACAAATAAGATAACAATTAATAAAGCTAAAATTACGTATTCCATAAAATATCCCTCAAATGAATTATACACCAAAACGATTGTTCGTTGCAAGTTTCTTTCAAATCTTTACAGAATTTTTTTATAATTAGTTATACACTTAGAACTATTCGAAAACTAACATAGTTATTAGAATTGGCTACATCTGAAGAAAAATTAAAAATACCGGCTTCAATTCCAACATGGCGAACACCACCACGCACAAACCAAGGATTTTGCATATTTAGAAAAATTCCTTTTTCATGATACCAGCTATGAAGATAAGCTGTATTTGCATCATATAATTTAGTAAAAAATGGTCCCATTCCTCCTGTCGCATCCCCAAGAATTCTTTGATTAAAAACTTTATTATTCTCTTGATACCTATATTCGTCATAATATTTCTTGTCACTGAAAAAATCTTTCCCATTTTCTAAATATAAAATAGAACTATTATTTCCTATATTTACATCACAAGTTGGACATCCAAAACTTCCATTAAATCCTGAATTATATTTCGCATTTCTACCACTCATTGGTTTACCATTTTTATCTAACATTACTCCCATCACATCTTCAAAAGCACCACCACTCATGTCATAGATTCCCGTAATATTTCCGGTAGTACTTCCCAAATTTCCAACACTTGTATTCCAAGGTTGTGTCACACTAGAGTCTGTTCCATATTGATTACATAGTTGATTAGTATTAGTAAATCCACAAGTTGGATTTATAACACTTACATAACCAGTTTTATAATTTTCATAATTATTAAATCTTACTTTTGTTTGAACTCCATATTTACTATGCGATAAATAAGAAACTACTCCCCACTCTGTATTCTTCATCATATGACTGTCCATTTCTCTTTTATAATCATAACTAGTATAAAAAGCATTTGCGACATTAATTCCACGCCATGAGTTTACATTCGGTTTAATTTGAACACTTCCAGGTTCTACTACGTTCTTTTGCGCACTTACCATATCTATACTTCCTTTATATCCAGTCTCAAATTTACCTACCCATAATCCAGTGGTATTCATACTTATAAATG